>NZ_CAJHAT010000001.1:0-875927 GCF_904846465.1 Psychrobacter pulmonis | reverse complement strand
GTGACGTACGTGTCGGTGACGAAATCGAAATCGTCGGTATCCGTGACACCCAAAAAACCACCTGTACTGGTGTAGAGATGTTCCGTAAACTGCTAGACGAAGGTCGTGCAGGCGAAAACTGTGGCGTATTACTACGTGGTACCAAACGTGAAGACGTACAACGTGGCCAAGTACTTGCTAAGCCAGGTTCAATCACCCCGCATACTAAATTTGACGCTGAAGTATACGTACTGTCAAAAGAAGAGGGTGGTCGTCACACACCATTCCTAAACGGCTATCGTCCACAGTTCTACTTCCGTACCACTGACGTAACTGGTGCAATCCAATTACAAGACGGTACTGAAATGGTTATGCCTGGTGACAACGTTGAGATGGGCGTAGAGCTTATCCACCCAATCGCTATGGACAAAGGTCTTCGCTTCGCAATTCGTGAAGGCGGCCGTACCGTAGGTGCTGGTGTTGTTGCTAACGTCCTTAGCTAAGCATCAAAACCCTAACGCTATTAGAGGAATCTAAGCGTTAAGCAGTCAGAAAAAAGCCATCCTGATAAGGGTGGCTTTTTTTATGGGGTGTGAATGAGGATAAGGGGTTAAAAAGATATATAGTAAACATATCCTAAAAACGCGATGGTATTGCTGATATCAATTTTTTGTAGCCTCTGTCTGCGCAGGCACAGCAAGCAAGAAAAATTGATATCAGCAGTGTGTGATGTATCTATATTACTTTTCACCCACTATAGTAGAAAAGTGGGGCAGACAAAAACCAATCTCACCTTATATGGGTTTATACATGTACCTTAAAAAGCGCTTATTATCTGCTCGGTGTCTATTGTAATTCTTAACCGAGCTTGCTATATTAACGCTGCGATTCATTAGCACCCTTTATGATTAATTTTTATATTTCTCATATAAATGGTTTAAGAATGACGCTTAAGAACAGTCATATTAGCATCGCAGCAGAATTTTATTCCTAAATGCTTGCATTCTATGCTCAATATTGTATAATGCTGTCCTTTACACCCATAGGCGATTGGCTCAATTGGTAGAGCATCGGTCTCCAAAACCGAGGGTTGTAGGTTCGAGTCCTACATCGCCTGCCATCTTCTTATCATATCTTTGTCATACCCCACCATCTCCGAAGTGAGTTCTTTATGAGCAATAATCAAGATAACCTCGAGACTAAGTTATCTGATGCTAAGGCAGTGGCTGGTGGAATGCTGTCCAAAGATAAGCACGTTTCGGCGAACAATCAAACAACCGCTGTTGAAGTTGCTAAAACTGGTTCAGTTAAAGATGTGGTATTGTGGCTACTTGCCGCAGTAATTTTGATAGGGGCAACCTTAGTCAATCAATACCTACCAGGCTATTGGCAACCTGCCAATGATGTTTGGATGCGTATTGGTATCATCGTTGCTCTCGTTATTATTGCCTTGGTCTGCTTGGCATTAACGCATCAGGGTCGCGCTTTTAAAATATTATTAAAAGATGCCGCCGTTGAGTTGCGACGAGTCACATGGCCGGGCAAAGATGAAACCTTTCAATACACATGGCAGACGATTGTCATGATTGCTATTGTGGGTTTTTTGGTTTGGTTGTTAGATAACTTTTTTAACTGGTTCGTTGGTATTTTTATTGGTTAATGACGCGTATTAGTGTCCATTAAGCCAGATTTACTTATAACGACTTAACTTTACTGATCAGGAGCGTGATATGCGTTGGTATATTGTCCAAGCGTTTTCAGGATATGAAAAGCAAGTACAACGTTCATTAACTGATCGTATCAATCGTAGTGAATTTGCTGATTCATTCGGCGATGTTTTGGTACCTACCGAAGAAGTCGTTGAAATGAAAGACGGCAAAAAGCGTAAAAGTGAGCGTAAGTTCTTTCCAGGCTATGTATTGATTCAGATGGAAATGAACGACAACACGTGGCATATCGTCAAAGACTGCCCGCGTATTATGGGCTTTGTCGGTGGCACGCCTGAAACGCCAGCACCGATTACGCAAGTAGAAGCCGACCGTATTTTAAACCGTTTAAATCAGACTGAAGCTGACCCACGTCCGAAGACTCTATTTGAGCCAGGCGAAGAGTTGTTGGTTATCGATGGTCCATTTACTGACTTTAAAGGGTTGGTGGAAAAAGTGGATTATGAGAAGTCTAAACTACATTTAACGGTAAACGTATTTAATCGCCCGACCCAGGTCGAGCTTGAGTTTAGTAAAGTTGAAAAACTAGACTAAACCGGTAAAACATTCATCAACCGGGGAGCTGTTAGTCAATGAGGTGCATACCATATTGATTTGGCGCTATTACCCATTTAGGAGAGTATCATGGCTAAGAAGATTGATGGTTACATCAAACTGCAAGTGCCTGCAGGTAAAGCAAATCCTTCACCACCGATTGGTCCAGCATTGGGTCAAAAAGGCGTGAACATCATGGCGTTCTGTAAAGAATTTAACGCTGCGACCTCAAACCAAGAGCCGGGTCTACCGATTCCTACTGAGATCACCGTATATAGCGATAAATCTTTTACCTTCATCATGAAGTCACCACCAGCTGCATACTTACTACGTAAGGCTGCTGGTATCGCTAAAGGTTCTGGTACACCTAACACCGCTAAAGTCGGTAAAGTTGACCGTGCACAATTAGAAGAAATCGTTAAGACTAAAGATGCAGACTTAACCGCTGCTGGTCTTGATGCTGCTGTCCGTACCATCGCTGGTACTGCACGTTCAATGGGTATTACCGTGGAGGGTGTGTAAATGAGTAAACTTACTAAGCGTCAAAAGCTAATCGCTGAGCGCGTTGAAAACGAAAAATTATACACTCTTGAAGAAGCCGTTCAAATCCTAAACGATTTGCCAGCCCTTAAATTCAAAGAGTCTATCGACATCGCAGTAAACTTGGGCGTTGACCCACGTAAATCTGATCAAGTCGTTCGTGGTGCTACCAACCTACCTGCGGGTACTGGTAAAACCAAACGCGTTGCTGTATTTGCTCAAGGCGCTGCTGCTGAAGCCGCTAAAGAAGCCGGTGCTGACATCGTTGGTTTTGAAGACCTAGCTGAGCAAATCAAAGCCGGTAACATGGACTTTGATATCGTTATTGCTGCTCCTGACGCGATGCGTGTGGTTGGTCAATTGGGTACTATCTTAGGTCCACGTGGCCTAATGCCTAACCCAAAAGTTGGTACGGTAACGCCTAACGTTGCTGAAGCTGTGACTAATGCGAAAGCGGGTCAAGCACAGTACCGGGTTGATAAAGCGGGTATTATCCATACCACGATCGGTCAAGTTGGCTTTACTGCTGAGCAAGTTATGCAAAACGCTCAAGCATTGCTATCTGATCTTAAACGCGCTAAACCTGCGACGTCTAAAGGTACTTTCATTAAGAAAATTACCTTGTCTAGCACTATGGGTCCAGGCATCTCAATTGACCCTGTTCCATATCGCGTTGCCAAATAATTTTTCTATATAAAAACTGCTCTTTATTCAACTATTTTGAATAAAGAGCCCATATTGTTTTAAAGAATTAGGTCAGCGTAGCAAACGCTCCGCTGTCTAAGACCGTAGGTAGAAAGCGGTTTATGATTACTTGTGATGGTAAGCTGCTTTTGTTAATCGACGACAGGTGAAAATCTTAGTTGTCCTACGCAGACGGTGACCCACCCAGTTGTTGATAAGAGCCAATAGATTGGTATTTATACCAAATTATTACTCGATGTCAGTCTGATAACGGTGCCGTAATCAGTCGTTATGAATGAACTCTTTATGGGGTTTATAAATAACGTGTCGTATCAAGTCAGTCGTCGTAAGTTATTTACATTGTCCAAAACTTTGGTTTTAGAATATTAAATAATGAGCGGATTGATAAGATTAAAGGAGTCAACTTATGGCATTAACGCTAGAGCAAAAACAACAAGTTGTGGCTGAAGTGTCTGAAGTTGCTGCTAATGCTTACTCAGCAGTAGCTGCCGAATATCACGGTATTGGTGTTGCAAAGCTTACTCAGCTGCGCGAACAAGCTCGTGATAAAGGTGTCGTTTTGAAAGTGGTAAAAAATACCCTAGCAAAACGCGCTTTTGAAGGCACTAAGTTTGAGAGCATGTCAGACCGTATGACTGGTCCACTACTTTTGGCTTTCTCTATGGAAGATTTGGGATCTGCTGCTCGAGTCGTTTTCGACTTCAGCAAAGATAACAAAGCTTTAGAGACCAAATTGGTATCAGTCGGTGGTGAAGTTTATGGTCCAGAAGAGCTAGAGCGCGTATCGAAGCTACCAACTCGCGACGAAGCAATCTCTATCCTAATGGCTACTATGAACGCACCAGTGACCAAGCTTGTCCAGACTATGAACGCAGTTCCTGGCAAGTTCGTTCGCACGGTAGCGGCAATCAAAGACGCAAAAGAAGCTGCTTAATTGCTTGTTTTAACGTAACTTTGACATCGCCGATTGCACTGCATTGCCAACCCTATTTAAACATTTGGCAAGCAATCCAAGCGATATTAAAACCAACTAAATTTTATCAGATAACGGAGAGTTCTCATGGCACTATCTAAAGATGATGTGTTAAACGCAATCGCTGAAATGTCAGTAATGGATATCGTTGAGTTAATCAGCGACATGGAAGAAAAATTCGGCGTAACTGCTGCTGTTGCCGCTGCTGCACCTGCTGCTGGTCCTGCTGCTGCCGCTGCTGAAGAAAAAGACGAGTTTGACGTTGTTCTTGCCAGCTTTGGCGAGAAGAAAGTTGGCGTCATTAAAGCAGTTCGCGAAGCGACTGGCCTTGGCTTGAAAGAAGCGAAAGATTTGGTTGAAAGCGCTCCAGCTCCAATCAAAGAAGGCGTAAATAAAGCTGAAGCTGAAGAGTTGAAAAAGAAACTTGAAGAAGCTGGTGCAACTATTGAACTAAAATAAGTTCAACTGCTGTACAAAAAAAGCTGGTAATGCCTTGCATTATCAGCTTTTTTTTATTATAATCCGTAGCTTGACCTTTTGTGTCTGCCAACATACGTATGCAACATCACGGTGGATACCCATCAAAAGGACAGACGATATACATGCAAGCACACTTAGTAGTTATTGAAATCAGTTAACGAGCTAAACGTCGATCGATGTTTGGCATTTTTTTGTGTCTGCATGCTTTTCATTAACACTATAATTTATACTGATTCTAAAAGTCACTGCTTTACCATAAGTCACTGTTTCAAAATTTATAGTTATCTCAGATTTTTAATCTAAACGCTGTTCATTAAGTCATCTGGTAAGGTTTTACTGTCAGTATATGCACTGGTAGACGGTAGATATCAGCGACGATATTACTTATGATAGCAGATGATGAGTAGGTTTTTAAAAGAGAAGTAGCAATAGTACTTTAAGTGAATTTACAAAGAGAATCAATAGTATCTAAATGCCAGTCATTGGTCTTAGATACGGTGCAGTGGTTACTCGTAAGTACTACAAAGTTAAAAGGTGCAAAGCATTGAAATTTTTAGTGTTAGCACTCATATAGGCATGCTTAGATGCCGATTTACGCTTAAATAAACTGGATTAATTATGCACTATACGCGTGAATTAATTAGCAGTCATTAAATGAGCATGAATATCCGTTTTATATTATCGTTTACGTTGCCAAGTTTGCATGATATTCATATTAAATAGTATTGATGCAAGTCGGCCGCGCTTTCAATTTGTTTCCACGTTTACTGTAAGGACTCTCGATGGCATATTCTTATACTGAAAAAAAGCGTATTCGCAAAAGTTTTGCTGAATTGCCTACTGTGATGGACATTCCCTATTTGTTGTCTATCCAAGTAGATTCTTATGAGCAATTTTTGCAAGAGCATAAAAAGCCAAAAGCTCGTGAGAATACTGGTTTACAAGCTGCGTTTTCTTCTATTTTTCCAATTGAGAGTCACTCTGGTAACGCAGAGCTACAATTCGTTGAATATTATTTAGGCACGCCTGAGTTTGATGAGCGTGAGTGTATCTTACGTGGTTCGACCTTTGCGGCGCCAATGCGCGTTAAAATCCGCCTGATTATTAAAGATAAAGACAGCAAAGACAAAGACAGCAAAGCGGCGATTAAAGACATCCGTGAGCAAAGCGTCTATATGGGCGAGATGCCACTAATGACGGCTAACGGTACTTTTATTATCAATGGTACTGAGCGTGTGATCGTATCACAGCTACATCGCTCACCAGGTGTGTTCTTTGACCATGATAAAGGTAAGTCGCATTCAAGTGGTAAGGTGCTTTACAACGCCCGTATCATTCCTTACCGTGGTTCTTGGTTAGACTTTGAATTTGATGCCAAAGATTTGGTTTTCGCTCGTATTGACCGTCGCCGTAAATTACTTGCGTCTATTATTCTACGCGCTCTAGGTCTGACTACCTCTGAAATCTTAGATTTGTTCTTTGATAAAGTAAAAGTATATAAAGGCGAAGAGCAGTTTGAGATCGATTTGGTTGCTGATCGTCTGCGTGGCGAGATGGCACAGTTTGATATCGTATCACCAGAAGGTGAGGTGATCGTCGAGCAGGGCAAACGTATCAACGCCCGCCGTATCCGTCAGCTTGAAGAAGCGGGTATGACCAAAATTGCGATTCCTGATGAGTATTTATACGAGCGCATTTTGGCCGAAGACATCGTTGTCAATGATGAAGTGATTGCGCGTGCCAATACGCTTATTGATCATGAATTATTGGTTAAGTTAAGCTCGTATGAAGCCAGTGATTCTATCAAAGAATTCAACATTCTATTTACCAACGATATCGATCAAGGCAGTTATATTGCCGATACGCTACGTGCCGATAGCACCTCAAGCCGTGAAGAAGCCTTGATTGAAATCTATAAAGTTATGCGCCCAGGTGAGCCACCAACGGTTGAGACTGCTGAAAAACTGTTTGAGAGCATGTTCTTTAACGCTGACCGTTATGACTTATCAAACGTCGGCCGCATGAAGTTTAACCGTCGTTTGGGTCTAGAGTTTGAAGATACTGACGATGCCGATGTACAGCGCGCGCGTAGTGTTTTGACCAATGATGATATTGTCAATGTCCTAAAAGAATTGATTGAAATTCGTAATGGTCGCGGCGAAGTCGATGATATCGACCATTTAGGTAACCGCCGTATTCGTTCGGTTGGTGAGATGGCTGAAAACCAGTTCCGCGTGGGTCTGGTTCGTGTTGAGCGTGCGGTAAAAGAGCGCCTATCATCAGCGGAATCTGATAACTTGTCACCACAAGATTTGATTAACTCGAAGCCTGTAGCGGCAGCAGTGAAAGAATTCTTTGGTTCAAGCCAGTTGTCACAGTTTATGGATCAGAACAATCCATTGTCGGAAGTGACGCATAAACGCCGTGTATCAGCGTTAGGACCGGGCGGTCTGACCCGTGAGCGTGCAGGCTTTGAAGTTCGTGACGTTCACGATACCCATTATGGCCGTGTCTGTCCGATTGAAACACCTGAAGGTCCAAACATTGGTTTGATTAACTCGCTAGCAACCTTTGCTAAAACCAACAGCTTTGGCTTCCTAGAAACGCCATATCGCCGTGTGGTTGATGGTAAAGTAACGGATCAAATCGAATACTTGTCAGCGATTGAAGAAGTCGGTACGGTCATTGCTCAGGCGGATTCACCAGTGACCGCTGATGGCGCGCTATCTGATGAAATGGTCAGTGTGCGTAGCTATGGTGAATTTGTACGTATGCCGCCAGAAAAAGTGACGCATATGGATGTGTCACCAAGTCAGGTGGTATCGGTTGCCGCCGGTTTGATTCCGTTCCTAGAGCATGACGATGCTAACCGAGCGCTCATGGGCTCAAACATGCAACGTCAGGCCGTTCCTACGTTACGTGCTGATAAGCCGTTAGTTGGTACTGGCATGGAGCGTCACGTTGCTCGTGACTCTGGTGTTTGTGTGATCGCGAAGCGTGGCGGTGTGATCGAAGACGTTGATGCGTCGCGTATCGTCGTGCGTGTCAATGAAGATGAAATGGTCGCCGGTGAAGCGGGTATTGATATCTACAACTTGATTAAATACACGCGCTCAAACCAAAACACTTGTATTAACCAACGTATTATCGTTAACCAAGGCGACGAAATTGCCTTTGGTGATATCTTAGCCGATGGTCCGTCAACCGACCTTGGAGAGCTTGCGTTAGGTCAGAATATTCGTATTGCCTTTATGCCTTGGAATGGTTACAACTTCGAAGATTCGATTTTGTTATCTGAAAAAGTGGTCAAAGAAGATCGTTTCACCACCATTCATATCCAAGAATTAACCTGTGTAGCTCGTGATACTAAGCTTGGTACCGAAGAGATTACTGCCGATATTCCAAACGTTGGTGAAGCGGCGTTATCAAGCCTTGATGAAGCAGGTATTGTTTATATCGGTGCTGAAGTTGACGCTGGTGATATCTTAGTTGGTAAAGTCACGCCAAAAGGTGAGACGCAACTGACCCCAGAAGAAAAACTGCTCAGAGCGATCTTTGGTGAAAAAGCGGCTGATGTGAAAGACACCTCATTGCGTGTTCCAACATCAAGCAAAGGTACGGTCATTGACGTCCAAGTCTTTACCCGTGACGGCGTTGAAAAAGATGCGCGTGCTAAAGCGATTGAAAAATCACAACTTGATAGCTATCGTAAAGATTTAAAAGAAGAGCTACGCATCTTTGAAGAAGCGGCTCGTGGCCGTATCGCAAGCTTGCTTGACGGTCAAAAAGTCAGTGGCGGTTCTGGTCTAAAAGCCGGTACCGTTATGGCCTTGGCTGACATGAAAGAGATGAGCCTTGAAACCTTATTAGATATTCAGCCGGTTGAAGAAGAAATCTCTGAGCGTCTGACCCAAATCGCTGATTACTTGGTCGATAAGCAAAAAGACATCGATGTGAAATTTGCTGAGAAAAAACGCAAATTGACCGCTGGTGATGATTTACAGCATGGCGTACAAAAAATCGTTAAAGTATATCTAGCGGTTAAACGCCGTATCCAGCCTGGTGATAAAATGGCCGGTCGTCATGGTAACAAAGGTGTGGTATCGCGCATTATGCCGGTTGAAGACATGCCTTATGATGAACATGGTAATACCGTTGACATCGTCTTGAACCCACTTGGTGTACCATCGCGTATGAACATCGGTCAGGTACTAGAGACGCATTTGGGTATGGCAGCGAAAGGTCTGGGCGAAAAGATTGACGGTATGCTCAAAGCGCAAGCCGCGATTAAAGATTTGCGTGATTTCTTAGATAAAATCTATAACAAGGTAGGCGGTGAGAGTGTTGATCTTGATAGCTTAAGTGATGATGACATCATGGCGCTGGCGGACAACTTACGTGACGGTGTACCAATGGGTACCGCAGTATTTGATGGTGCTCATGAGTATCAAGTCAAAGAATTGCTTGAGCTTGCGGGAATGGATCGTGATGGTCAGCAGACCTTGTATGATGGTCGTACGGGTCAAAAGTTTGACCGTAAAGTAACCGTTGGCTATATGTATATGCTCAAACTTAACCACTTGGTTGATGACAAGATGCATGCGCGTTCTACCGGTTCTTACTCGCTTGTGACGCAGCAGCCACTTGGCGGTAAAGCGCAGTTCGGTGGTCAGCGCTTCGGTGAGATGGAAGTTTGGGCCCTAGAAGCCTATGGCGCGACTTATACCTTGCAAGAGATGCTAACGGTGAAGTCGGATGACGTTGAAGGCCGTACACGTATGTACAAAAACATCGTCGATGGTGAACAATATATGGATCCAGGTATGCCTGAATCATTTAACGTATTGACCAAAGAAATCAAATCACTGGGTATTAATATTGAGTTAAAACAAAGCAACTAAAACCAACGCAGGCAAAATTGCTGTTTAACTTAGTTGTCCACTAAAGGCAGTCTGCTTTATTGCTGCTGCTTTTAGTGATTTGTCTCAACCCTATTCATTGCCTTCATTCATCTTAGCCGCGCTCATAGTACGCTGTCAGATGATTATAAAGATAACGGAGAAGCAACTTGAAAGATTTACTCGATATCATGCAAAGCCCTACCGGTAACGGTAACCATGAATTTGACAGTATTCAAATTACGTTGGCCTCACCTGATGTGATCAAATCATGGTCACATGGTGAAGTTAAAAAACCAGAAACGATTAACTATCGTACGTTTAAGCCTGAGCGTGACGGTCTGTTTTGTGCCAAAATCTTTGGCCCAGTAAAAGACTTTGAATGTTTATGCGGTAAATACAAACGCCGTAAGTTCCAAGGCGTTATCTGTGAAAAATGTGGCGTTGAAGTCACGACCGCTAAAGTACGCCGCGATCGTATGGGTCATATCGACCTAGCGAGTCCTGTTGCGCATATTTGGTTCTTAAAATCATTACCAAGCCGCATTGGTCTTTTGTTAGATATGACGCTTCGTGATATCGAACGCGTCCTATATTTTGAAAGCTATATCGTCACTGAGCCTGGTCTGACTTCTTTAGAGAAGTATCAGCTGCTTGATGATGAAGATTATTATAAAGCGCTTGAAGAATTTGGCGATGAGTTCACGGCCAAAATGGGTGCCGAAGCCGTTCAAGACCTATTAAAAGACATCGATTTAGATATCGAGATTGATGAGCTGCGTGAAGCCATTCCGCAAACGGGTTCTGAAACCAAGCTTAAAAAGATGTCTAAGCGTCTTAAATTATTAGAAGCATTCCGTGATTCTAATAACAAGCCTGAGTGGATGGTAATGAATATCTTACCAGTACTACCACCAGATTTGCGCCCGCTAGTACCGCTAGAAGGCGGCCGTTTTGCGACATCAGATCTAAACGATTTATATCGCCGCGTGATCAACCGTAACAACCGTCTAAAGCGTCTATTAGAGCTAAGTGCGCCTGATATCATCGTACGTAACGAAAAACGTATGTTGCAAGAGTCAGTCGATGCCTTGCTTGATAACGGTCGCCGTGGTCGTGCGATTACCGGTAGTAATAAGCGTCCATTGAAATCTTTGGCAGATATGATCAAAGGTAAGCAAGGCCGTTTCCGTCAAAACTTACTTGGTAAGCGTGTTGACTACTCTGGTCGTTCGGTCATCGTTGTAGGTCCGACCCTGCGTCTACATCAGTGTGGTCTACCAAAGAAAATGGCACTTGAGCTATTCAAGCCATTTACTTACAACAAACTACTGTCTCATGGTTTAGCGACAACGATTAAAGCCGCTAAAAAGATGGTAGAGCGTGAAGAGCCACAAGTGTGGGATATGCTGGCCATGGTTATCCGTGAGCATCCAGTACTACTAAACCGTGCGCCGACGCTTCACCGTTTGGGTCTACAAGCATTTGAGCCAGTATTGATTGAAGGTAAAGCGATTCAGCTACACCCTCTCGTTTGTACCGCGTTCAACGCTGACTTTGACGGTGACCAAATGGCGGTACACGTGCCATTGACCCTAGAAGCACAGCTTGAATCACGTGCGCTTATGATGTCGACCAACAATATCTTGTCGCCTGCCAACGGTGATCCAATCATCGTACCGTCACAAGACGTTGTACTTGGTTTGTATTACATCAGCCGTTCATCAATCAATGCCAAAGGCGAGGGCATGATCTTTGCCACCGTTAATGAAGCATTGCGTGCGATTGGCTCAAACGATTTGCATGTTAACGCTAAGATTAAAGTGCGTGTAACGGAAACTCATGTCGACGACGAAGGTAATGAGACCAAAGAAGTCAAGATGCAAGATACCGTTGCTGGCCGTCTACTTATCTGGAACATCATGCCTAAAGGTATGACGTTTGATGAGTGTAACCAAGAGATGACCAAGAAAAATATCTCTAAGTTGATCAACTCTTGCTACCGTAAAGTTGGCGTGAAAGAAAGTGTTATGTTCGCTGACCAATTGATGTACCTTGGTTTTGCACAAGCAACCTTATCTGGCGTGTCTATCGGTATCGATGACATGGTTATTCCACCGCTGAAAAAACAAATCATCGAAACCGCTGAAGCAGAAGTTCGCGAAATTGAAGATCAATTCGAGCAAGGTTTTGTGACCGCGGGTGAGCGTTATAATAAAGTCGTCGATATCTGGTCGCGTACCAATGATAAAGTCGCTAAAGCGATGATGGATAACTTGGCAACTGATAAAGTTATCAATGCCAAAGGTGAAGAAGACGAGCAGAAATCGTTCAACTCTATCTTTATCATGTCGGATTCTGGCGCTCGTGGTAGTGCCGCTCAGATTCGTCAGTTGGCAGGTATGCGTGGTTTGATGGCAAAACCGGATGGCTCAATTATTGAGACGCCGATTAAAGCCAACTTCCGCGAAGGTCTGACCGTACTGCAGTACTTTATTTCAACGCACGGTGCGCGTAAAGGTCTTGCCGATACCGCTCTAAAAACTGCGAACTCAGGTTACTTGACGCGCCGTTTGGTTGACGTAGCGCAAGATTTGGTTATCACTAGCGAAGATTGTGGTACTGAGGAAGGCTTGCTCATGAAGCCGCACATTCAAGGTGGCGAAATCATCGAGAAGCTCGGTGAGCTAGTCCTTGGTCGTGTGACCGCGCGTGATGTTACTTACAACGATGATGCGTCAAAAGTCTTGATTCCAGCAGGTACCTTGATCGATGAGTATTGGGTAAATGTTCTTGATAACAACGCGATTGATGATATCTGGGTACGTTCGGTCATCACGTGTGATATTGAGCATGGCGTTTGTTCACAGTGTTACGGTCGTGACCTTGCTCGTGGACATAAAGTCAATATCGGCGAGTCAGTCGGTGTTATGGCAGCGCAGTCTATCGGTGAACCAGGTACTCAGTTAACCATGCGTACGTTCCACGTTGGTGGGGCCGCAAGTTCTGCATCTGTAGACAATAGCATCTCGGCACGTAATGCGGGTCAAGTGCACTTTGAGAACATGAAAACGGTACAACATACCGATGGCCATTTGGTTATCGTATCGCGTTCAGCAGAATTGGCATTGACCGATGAGCTTGGCCGTGAGCGTGAGCGCTATAAAGTACCTTATGGTTCTAGCGTTCTTGTGAAAAACGAAGAGCAGGTCGAAGGTGGTCAAACCATCGCTAAATGGGATCCGCACACGCACCCAATTATCACAGAGTTCGCCGGTACCGCACGCTTTAGTGATATTGTTGATGGTTCGACAGCAACGGTTAAAGTTGATGATGCCACTGGTATGAGCTCGTTTGAAATCCTAGCGACTCGTGACCGTTCAAGTTCAGCCAAAGACTTACGTCCAGCGATTATCTTGAACACTGACGAAGGTAAAGAAGTGGTTTACTTCTTACCAGCTGAAACGATTATTCGTGTCAGCGATGGTGAGAAGGTTGCTGCAGGTTCTATCTTGGGCCGTGTACCACAAGCGTCTTCAGGAACCAAAGATATTACCGGTGGTCTACCACGAGTTGCTGACTTATTTGAAGCGCGTCGTCCGAAAGATCATGCCATCATGGCGGAAATGACCGGTGTCGTCAGCTTCGGTAAAGAGACCAAAGGTAAAAATCGCTTCATTATTACCAATGAAGATGGTGAAGTCCATGAAGAGCTAATCCCAAAATGGCGTCAGATCAACGTCTTTGAAAACGAGACGGTTGCTCGTGGTGAGATTATCGCTGATGGTCCACAAAACCCGCACGATATCTTACGTCTAAAAGGACAAACTGCGCTTGCTGATTATATCGTAAACGAAGTTCAGGACGTTTATCGCTTACAGGGCGTGAAAATCAACGACAAGCACATCGAAGTTATCATTCGTCAGATGCTGCGTAAAGTTGAAGTCACGGACGGTGGTGATTCAAGCTACTTTAAAGGTGATCAGGTCGAGTACGCTGATGTTAAAGCGTTAAATGCGAAACTGGAAGCGGAAGATAAATTCCCAGTTAAGTATGAGCGTCAATTGCTTGGTATTACCAAAGCAAGTCTGGCAACAGAAAGCTTTATCTCAGCGGCATCGTTCCAGGAGACAACCCGTGTCCTAACGGCAGCAGCTGTGACAGGTAAAGTCGATGAGCTACGCGGTCTAAAAGAGAACGTGGTGGTTGGTCGCTTGATTCCTGCTGGTACTGGTCTTGCTTATCATAAAGCCCGCAAAGAAAAAGCGGAGCAAAAACTGCAAGATAATGATTTGAATGCAGCGTTTGATATGTCTGCTAGTACCGATAGTACAGACTTTGCAAGCTTTGATGAAGCCTTTGCTCAAGAGCTTAACCAAGGTAATCATTAATCTAGATAACCTTTAGTTATTTTTCTCAATAAAAAAGCCAGCCTCAGTCGCTGGCTTTTTTATGGCTTTAAGAAAATAAATCAGGTAAATTATTTTCTTAGACAGTCACTTAAGAGAATCGTACATTGTCATACAGAGGCTTTTTAAATTATTATTAATAGATTTTGAGCGCGTTATAGAATGATATGACATTTTCAATGATGGTAGCCAATTAAACGATTCACTTCACTCAATTAACTCATAAACACATAAGGATAAGCGCATGGCAGGTAAGACTCGCGTTGCTAAATATCAAGCTGATCGCACCAATCAAAAATTATATTTTTGTCGTTTGGCCTGTCAAGCAGCTGCTAATACGAGCGATAAACAACTATACCAAGCGCACTGTGAAACCGCTATTTTTCATTTATACGGCGCCTATCTTGCTTTTATACAAGAGCTTGGAAATTTTTATGGTTTAACGATGACCGCGCCAACCTTAGCAGACATTGAAGAAGCATTAGGCGCCCGCACGCAAGTATCACCTGAAGTACAGCGCTTAGAGCAGCTTTTACAGCAAGGTTTTTTGGCTGATATAGAGCGTGCCTATCAGCGTTGTTTATATCCAGTGTTACCTGAGAATGTAATAGATGATAAGGTAATAGATGACAGGGCAGGTCGCGGCACAGCAGCGGCACCCGATCTGATTGTTAATGTCGTTACCTTATCAAATGAGTGGCTGCCAGATGAGGCGACCGTACGCGAATGGCGTCAGCAATTATTAGAGCTGATCGAACAACTGCGCGCGGGTATGGTTGAGTTTTAAATAACCTCTAGGCTTTTATACTCTGTTTAAGTAATAGGCTTTATTTTTATAAATAAGTGTTAATAAAAAAGGTCTGGCACAGTGAAATTGTGCCAGACCTTTTCTTTACATCTACACTAAAACTGCCACTTATTTATTCGGGCATCGGTGGCATACGCTCAACCGGCGTGGCTGATAAAGGTTTGTTTTGGGAATTACCGTTATCAGTACGACTTGGTTTTGGTTTTTCAGGAGCGGGTCGATTTTGAATCTGCTCTTCAGCTGACTCAGGAGTAGGTGGCTTACGTTGTTGGGTGGTGGTTTTGACTGGCTTTGCCGATTTGCCATCGTCGGTATCTTCATCTTCAAGCTCAGCTGCGCCTTCGTCCATCATTTCTATGATAGTCTGCTTCTGCTTTTTAGATTTGGCACGGTTATTGATAGCCACCCATTGATGAGGGGTGTTCTTTAACTGGGCTTTCATAAAGTCCATCCAAACAGGCAGCGCTGCCACACCGCCATATTCACGGCGTCCAAGCGTCGATGGCTGATCAAAGCCCATCCAAACGACAGTAGCATTGGTAGGATGGAACCCTGCAAACCATGCATCTTTTGCTTCATTCGTCGTTCCGGTTTTGCCACCAATGTCATCGCGTCCCAACGCTTTTGCCCTCACAGCCGTACCGCGCTGGATAACGTCGCGTAGAATATCGGCCATCTCAAAAGCCACTCGCGGTTTCAAAATACGCGGCGCTTGCTCAGCACGTAAATACTGCAAAACTGGCGCTTTTAGGCGATCCGAATCTGGACTTGCATCATAAACCTCTACATTAAGTGCTTTGCTATCTTTTACTGGACTGTCTTCTGTAGCATCAGAATCTGCACTATTTTCAGCTTTAATATCGTTCTCTGATTCTTTTGACGCCTTATTTTCTTCTTCTACTTTTGCTTCATAATCTTCGATAAGTTTTTTGTTGAGGTCGTCGAGCTGTTCATTAAAACATAGCGCGCATGCTTGTTGCGGGTTGGCTTGAAATAGCAGCTTATTATCATAATTATAAATTTGGTCGATAAAATAAGGCTGAATACGATGACCACCATTGGCAAAGGTGGCATAAGCCGTTGCCATTTGTAATGGGGTAGCTTGACCTGTGCCCAATGCTAACGACAAAGTGGTAGGCAGCTTTTCTTTATCGAGTCCAAACTCATCTAATAAATTACGTGCATCGGAGATACCAATGGCTTGTAGCAAGCGAATAGACACTAAGTTACGTGATAAATAAAGTCCACGGCGCAAGGTAATATCGCCTAAAAAACGTTGGTCAGAGTTTTTAGGTTTCCAGTCGCCTACTTGAATCGGACGGTCTGAAACAATACTATCTGGGCGGTAGCCTTTTTCTAGGGCCGCGGTATAAACCAGTGGTTTAATCGTTGAGCCGGGCTGGCGCCAGCCTTGTAGGGCGCGGTTAAATTTACTGTGATTAAAATCAAAACCGCCAACCAAGGCTCGTACCGCGCCTGTTTCAGGGTTTAAGGAAACCAAACTGCCTTGTACGTCTGGTATTTGACTCAATTGCCAACTGCCATTAGCGGCTGGTATCAAGCGCACGATGTCATTTTTACTAACAATCTGGCTGGCATTACTCGGAAAATAGCCAATACGGTCGGCAGAAATATATTTACGTGCCCAGCTCATGCCAGACCAATTGACGGTGACGCTTTCACCGGACTGCAGGATTGCTTCAAAACTGCGTGAGTTAACCTTAGTGACTTTCGCCGGCGACATATTGCTATAACGACGGAATTTTTCCAGCGGTTCACCGTTTGCTTCTGGTCCGCGCCAGCCATGACGATGCTCATAGGCCACAAGCCCCGTCAATATTGCTTTTTCTGCAGCTTTTTGCGCTTCACTATCAACGGTCAAACGCACGCGCCAACCGCCATTCATGACTTGTTCGCCATAGCGCTCGACCAAGGCAGAACGTGTCATCTCTGCCAAATACGGCATGTTCATATCAAGCTTTTCTTGATACAGGTTGATACCGATAGGGGCGTTGATGGCTTCGTCGTGCTGCGCCTTAGTGATATAACCAAGCTCATGCATACGGCCGATAATCCAGTTGCGGCGGGTGAGCGCACGACTAGGATTGGCGACAGGATTGTATTTAGAAGGGGCTTTTGGCAAACCTGCAAGCATAGCCATCTCGGCCACCGTCAGGTTATCAAGTGATTTACTATAGTATTTCTTGGCAGCAGCACGGATACCGTAAGCGCCTTCGCCTAGATAGATTTTATTGACATATAAAGTAAGAATGTCGTTTTTACTGAGCTCATCTTCTATTTTACGGGCCAAAAACAGCTCTGTTAATTTACGATTTAATGTACGTTCCGGGCTTAAGAAATAGTTTTTAGCGACCTGCATAGTGATGGTAGAGCCGCCGGTTTGACTTTCATCGTCGGTTACCACTTCGGTCACAGCGCGACCAAGTCCTTTAATGCTGATACCGCTATGCTGAAAAAATGTTGCATCTTCTGCCGCCAAAAAGGCATGGGTTAAGCCTTCAGGGATTTCGTCAAACGTAACCGGCAACGATAGACGATTGCCATACTGGCCAATTAGCTTATCGTCACTACTATAAATCTGTAAAGGCATCTCAAGATTGGCGGTTTTAATCTCTTGGGTACTGGGCAAGGTTGGCGCTAAATACATCGCCATACCATAAAAACCAATCGGTACAGCAAGCGCTAAAATAAGCGCTAACGCTAAGCAGGCAATGAAAAGCCCCACCAAAAAGTGAATGAGACGAGCGGTAGCATTTTTTTTGGTCATAATCAGGCTTATCAATTAAAATTTGCAACAGGTAGGAGATTATACCTTGAACAAAATAGGCAAGTAATAATAAATGTGTAATTGTGCCTTAATAGGTAATTTAAATGCTTGAATCTATCTATTAAGTAAAGTATTGTACTAAATTATTACAAATAACTATCAGAATGTACACTTAATATAAGGTATAGAGTTCGTGAGGCTATTTACTTCTAAAAGTCGGCATTTGATTGGCGTGGATATTTGCGCCACGTCAGTAAAGCTGGTCGACATTCAGCGCCAACAAGGTATCTTTCATTTAAAGTCTTACGGTATCGAAGCGCTACCAGAAGGCGTAGTCGTCGACAAACTCATCGTAGACACTGAAGCAGTGGGTAGTACTATAACAAGCCTAGCAAGGCGTTGCCAAGCTGCGGGCAGTAGTGCGGCAACTGCTGTATCAGGTTCTGCTGTGATTACCAAAATTATTGATATGGATATGGTGCTTAACGATGTGGAGCGTGAAGCACAGATTCGTTTGGATGCCGATCAATATATTCCTTATCCATTAGAAGATGTAAATTTAGATTTTGAAGTACTAGGGCCGTCACTGATAAACGATGATATGGTGCAAGTGCTCCTAGCGGCGTCGCGTTCAGAAAACGTCGACCAAAGAGTCGATGCGCTTACTTTTGGCGGTTTACAAACCAAAGTGATGGATATCGAATCGCATGCCATTGAGCGTGCTTTTGGATTAATGGCAGATAACTTGCCAAATGTACCAGACTTGGTCGCTTTAGTCGATATTGGTCATAATCAAACGACCTTATATATTGCTAAAAATGGTGAGTTTATATATAGTCGTGAACAATTATTTGGTGGTGCTCAGCTCACTGATGCGATTCAAAACCGTTATGGACTATCTGCTGAAGAAGCAACCATTAGCAAACGTGAACGCACTTTACCTGATGATTACTATCCTGAGGTTTTGACACCGTTTATCGAAAATACCATCCAGCAAATTACGCGCTCATTACAGTTTTACTTCTCATCTAGCCAATACAGCAGTATTGATCATGTCGTGCTAGCGGGTGGTAGCAGCTCTATTGCAGGGCTTGCCGGTATGGCGCAGCAACGATTGGGTGTCCCTGTCACTATCGCAAATCCGTTCATCAACATGACCATCGCTCCGCACATTGACAATGAGCAACTGGCGATTGATGCACCAAGCTTAATGGCCGCTTGCGGTCTTGCGTTAAGGAGCTTCGACTAATGGCTCGTATTAACTTATTGCCCTGGCGGCAAGAAGAGCGCGAACGCCGCAATAAAGAATTTATCACTTTGGTTGCCGCAGTAACTTTGTTAACTCTATTAGCGGCATTCGCCTCATGGAGCTATTTTAACAATGAACTCGATGAGCAATTGGATGCCAATGCGCTGATTGAGCAAGAAAACGTTCGCTTAGACAAAGCCTTGGTCGAGATTGATAGCTTAGAGCAGCGCCGTGAAGACATCATCTCACGCATGCAGGTTATCCAAGATTTACAAGGACGACGCCCAGTTCCAGTCCGTATATGGGATGATCTTGCCAAAGCAATACCGCCCGCGCTGTATTTAACCAATTTAAAACGCGAAAGCGATGTGCTGACGTTGACAGGCCTTGCTGACAATCCAAATATCGTCTCTAGCTTGATTCGTAATCTTGATAGCAGTAAGTGGATGGGTAATTCAGCTGTCAGCAACATCCAACAAAATATCAGCGCTTATCAAGCCGCGCCCGCCTTAGAAAATACGGTAACCACTGGAGAGCAGTCGCGCCCGGTTTATCCTGAAGACAGCTATGTTCAGTTTGTTGTCACGACTAAAGTACAGTCAGAAACAGCAGAAGAGATTGAGGTTAACGCTGCGTCTGGAGGTGAGTTATGAAACTGATTCGAAAAAAGAGCTTGGTTAAAACCAAGAAAGAGGCGCTAAGTACAAAAAAGCAGTTTGACTTAAATGAGTTTCGCCGCAGTTTCGAATCATTAGACAGCGAAAACTACGGCAGCTGGCCGCTTCCTGTCAAAGTCACCGTGATTGGATTTATTATTGCTTTGATTGCAGCACTATCTTGGGCGCTGCCAATCAGCAGCAAAATTGATGAAATTAATGCGGCTGAAAGTCAGCAGCAAACTTTACTTGATAGCTACCGCGAAAAAGAATCGCGTGCACGTCATTTAAAAGCCTATCAAGCGCAAGTGATTCAAATGGAAACTGAGTTTAATACTTTACTCGATCAACTCCCAAAAGATACCCGCGTATCAGAGCTGGTCGAAGGTATCAATATGACGGGCGTTGGCAGTAACATTCGTTTTCAAGATATCTCTGTTGAGCCTGAAATTGAAAATGAGTTTTTTATTGAGCAGCCTATTCGTATCGCTGCCTTAGGAGAATACCATCAGTTTGGTAGCTTTATCAGTGGTCTTGCTGCCTTGCCGCGTATTATTACCATGCATGATTTTGAAGTCAGTAATCCACAGCCAACTCTAGATGTATTGCCTGAGCTCAATCTTGTGCTACAAACCAAAACCTATCGCTCAAAAGAAGCCGCTCCTGAAGGTGAAGAAACCACTGCACCAGATGCTGCTACTACTGATGCTGCAGGAGGCAACTAATGCGTAACCAAAAACTGCCCATGCTGCTGATTTTAAGCGCGACTGTTTTGTCAATGACCGGTTGTACTGACCGTATTGGCATGGCAGAGCAGGCGATGACTGCTATTCGTAATCAGCCAGCACAGCCGATTGAGCCGCCGCCCAAAGCTGAGCTGGTAGAAGATTTTGTTTATAGTGCCAGTACGCAACGCAGCCCATTTTTGCCGCCAAGCTTAGTAAATGTCCAAGGCCCTGCCACCTCTATTGATGGTGTGCGCCCTGATATAACCCGAGTGAAAGAACCACTTGAACAATATGAGCTATCGCAACTCGTCTTTCGCGGCGTCGTTATTTCACCTGAAGGTCAGCAATATGCTTTAGTACAGCGTCCTGACGGTTCGGTTGCGAGCGTAAGAGTCGGTAATTATCTTGGCTTAAATGACGGCCGTATTGTTGAAATCACGCCGACCCAGATTAACTTGATCGAAATTGTGCCAGACAGCCGCGCTGGGTTTGTTGAAAAACCCCAGTCGCTGGTCTCCCCTATAAGCTAAGTCGGCAGATTTTTTGAGGAATATATAATGACAGTACGCAACAACAAGGTAATGACGATGAGCGACCGCGTATCTTCTAGTTTTGCCATCTCTGTATTGGCAATGAGTATGGTAGCAATAAGTAGCAGTGCTCATGCTGAGCAGCGTATCAATAACGTCTCTGTGGTACAAACAGCGCCAGCGGTTACCCAAATGCGCTTAGGGTTTGCCGGTAAGCCAGTATTACCTGCTGCCTATCAGCTTGATAATCCAAGCCGTTTGGTATTAGATTTTGAACAAGTGCAAAATGGGCTTGCCAGCCGTTTTAGTGAATATAATGTTGGTATGATCAACGATGTCACCACTCTAAATAGTGACAATACCACGCGTCTGATCGTCGGTCTCAAACAAGCGGGCAATTATACTACCGCTATTGAGGGCAATAATTTGCTGCTAACCATCAGCGACCCTAGTCGTCCGGTAGTTAATCAAGTAGTTACCAATGACCCAGTCCAAGACGTATTAAATGGCAACGCAGCTATCACCACTACTGCGGTAGTGACGCCAATTGTTGAGAGCAGTAGCGTTGCCGTTGCGCCAATTAAAACCAGAGTAGTAAAAAATCAAGCAGTTGCAACACAGGCACCTGCTGACACTATGGTAGTGCGCGTCAATCCTTTATTAAGCCCACAGCTTGCCGCCTCACAAGTGAGTAAGCAATATAGTTATGATGGTTTAACGGCGGTTAATTTCACCAAAGGCAATGACGGCGGCGGTAACGTTAGCATTGCGCTCGCTAACGAAGCTATTCCAGTAGACGTGCAGCGCCAAGGTAATAAATTGGTCGTTCGTTTAACGGGTAGCACGGTACCGAGAAACTTGTTGCGCCGCTTGAATGTGAATAGCGGTCTGGTTGATAGTATTGATACCAAGAATCAAGGGCAAAATGGTGTGATCACTATTAATGTCAAAGAAGATTTTGAATATCAGGCTTACCAATCAGGCAATCAATTAAACATCAATATCAGAAAGCCTGAGCTACTACGCGAGCCAACATTAGAAGAAAAAGTCTATACCGGCGAAGCATTATCGATGGAGTTTCAAGACGTCGAAATCCGTAGTGTTTTAGATATATTGGCCCAGTTTACAGAAATGAATATTGTGGCGAGTGACTCGGTGGCGGGCAACATCACTTTGCGCTTGATTAATGTTCCTTGGGATCAAGCGTTAGATATCATTCTAAAAAGTAAGAATCTTGGCAAACGTGAAAACGGTAATGTGATTTTGGTCGCACCTTCGACTGAGCTTGCAGAACAAGAAGCGCGTGAGCTTGAAGCGCAGCAAGCGGTTGAGTCTTATGCACCGCTACGTACAGAATACATTCGCTTAAGCTATGCTAAAGCGGCTGATGTGTTGACGCTGATCTCTCAAGGTAGTGGTTCATCAGGTGGCAGCGGTACTGGCAACGCAAACTCTGTTGATAACAATACCTTATTGTCTAACCGTGGTACGGTAACGGTTGATGAGCGTACCAATACCTTGATTATCAAAGACGTTGCTGAAAGCATCGAGAATATTCATAAGCTGATTGGTAAAATTGATATTCCAGTCCGTCAGGTCATGATTGAAGCGCGTATCGTTAGCGCAACCGATAGCTTTAGTAAAGAGATTGGCGTGCGTTGGGGTATTTTATCAAACGGCGCTGCCAATAACCGTAACTTGCTGGTCGGTGGTAGCAATCAGACGCTATGGGACTTGAAAGACTTTGATGTAGAGACGACGACCGTCAATGGTCAAACAGTTTCTTATCCTAAATATGACATCAGCCGTCCTGATAACTTAAACGTGGATTTAGGGGTTGCCAACCCAGCGGGTAGGATTGCTTTTGGACTGCTTAGCATGTCAGATGTGATGCTCGATCTTGAACTATCGGCCCTACAAGCAGATAACCGCGGTGAGGTGATTTCGACGCCAAAGATTTTGACTGCTGATAAACAAACGGCAAAAGTATCTTCTGGTACGCAAATTCCTTATCAAGAAGCCTCGGCCAGTGGCGCGACCACGACCAGCTTTAAAGAAGCGGCATTGAGCTTGGAAGCCACGCCAAACATTACCCCAGACGGTAAAATTGGTTTGCAGCTGCTTATCACCAATGGCACACCGACTATTATTAACAATCAGGTCGCGATTGCTGAAGATTCTATTTCAACCAATGTGATTGTGGAAGATGGGCAAACCGTTGTACTGGGCGGGGTATTTAAAAACCGTAAAAGCAATGGGGTCGATAAAGTACCTTTCTTAGGCGACTTACCTTATGTTGGTCGTGCGTTCCGCAAGGATGTACGTAACAATGCCAAAGAAGAGCTATTGATCTTTGTCACGCCAAAATTGATTAATGATGGTACCAGTCGCCTAAATTAATCTAGCGTTTCATTGTTTCATAATAAAAAAAAGCAAGCAGCAACGCTTGCTTTTTTTATGGCTGATTTTCGTAATTGCTTAGATTTTACTGACAATAATCAATACACGTTACTAGCCAGAATATCCATGACGTTGTATCATACCTAATTTAGCTGAGTGCGTATTATGGTTGAGGAATTACCGTCGGTATTTCTAGTGGGGCCGATGGGAGCGGGAAAGACCACCATTGGCAGATTGCTTGCTAAGCAGTTAGGACGCTCGTTTGTAGACAGTGATTGGTATATTGAGTCACAAACCGGCGCAGATATTGCTTGGATATTCGCCAAAGAAGGCGAAGCGGGCTTTCGCGAACGGGAGACGCGCGCCATTGATGAGCTGACGCAGCAAACACAAATTGTCTTAGCAACCGGCGGCGGTGCGGTAATGGCCCCTGAAAACCGAGCATTTCTTCATGAACGTGGTATCGTCGTCTATCTCAATGCGCCAGTAGACGTGCAAATGGCGCGTACGGCCAAAGATAAGTCGCGACCACTATTACAGCAGCCCAACCCTAGGAAGGTATTGCAAGATTTATACAGCGCCCGCGACCCCTTATATCGGCAAGTGGCGCATATTATTATGCCGACCGGCCATACCTATCCTCGCCATATGGTCAATCAGTTATTGCAGCAATTAGACGCATTTTGTGCCTCAACTTCTATTAGCTCAGCACATCAAGAAGATCAATAAGAAAAAGTTTAATAAACAACGCCGCTCAATTTAATTCAATCCTCATACTTAAGGAGATTTTCATGGCAACGCCACTGTTTCATGCCAACTTAACAGTACAGACGAAAAGTCATGATTACCCTATTATTATTACTGAAGATAGTAATGCCATTAGTCCTAAAAAAAGCAGCATGGCAAGTCAAATCGCGCCTTATATTACCGGTCATCAAGTCCTTATCGTCACCAATGAGACGGTTGCGCCTTTATATTTAAAGGCTCTACAGGATGAGCTTGAAGCGCAGTTTACGGTCAAGGTTTGTGTGCTGCCAGATGGTGAGCAGTATAAAAACCAGACCAGTATTAACCAGATCTATGATGCGCTGATGGCAGAGCATTTTAACCGTGATGTGACCTTAATCGCGCTTGGTGGCGGCGTGGTCGGCGACATGACAGGATTTGCCGCGGCAAGCTTTATGCGTGGGGTCAATTTTATTCAAATCCCAACCACTCTGTTATCACAGGTGGATTCGAGCGTCGGCGGCAAGACCGGCATCAATCATCCGCAAGGTAAAAACATGATTGGCGCATTTTGGCAGCCGCAAATGGTGCTTGCCGATATGAGCACGCTAAAAACCTTACCCGCGCGTGAGCTATCGGCAGGCTTGGCAGAAGTCATCAAGTACGCGCTGATTATGGATGCAGAGTTTTTGACGTGGCTTGAGCACAATCTACCAGCGATGATGGCGTTAGATTTAGCCGTACTTGGCGAGGCAGTGAACCGCTGCTGTCAATATAAAGCCGATATCGTCGCCCAAGACGAAAGAGAGTCCGGCGTACGCGCTTTGTTAAACTTCGGTCATACTTTTGGCCATGTGATTGAGACCCATGAAGGCTATGGTAATTGGCTACATGGTGAGGCGGTCGCGGCCGGTATGGTGCAAGCAGCTGAGCTGTCGCAAAAGCTTGGTTGGTTAACGAGTAATGATGTTGCTCGTATTAAACGCGTACTCACCTTGGCAGATTTGCCGATTACGCCGCCCGCTATTGACTTACAAACGGCATTAGGTTTGATGGGTCATGATAAAAAAGTCAAACACGGACAAATCCGCCTTATTTTGTTAAAATCATTAGGTAAAGCGGTATTGACCAATGATTTTGATGCCAAGCTTTTGATCGAAGTTTTGTCGCAGCATCAATAGTACAAGCTCGTGAAGTATTCAGTAGGTAAGTAGCACGTTTAATTTATCAGTTAATATATAATCGTTAAACGCTTAAAATAATCATTTTAACCATTATTTTTTTAAGACCATTATTATATAAAACTCTTTTATAAACCCCACTCTCAACTTATTTTTCTAAGGTATTGGTTTACTTAGTTTTTAAAATTTCAGTTAAAACAATTAGAATTTTAAATTCTATAAAAATCAAAAGCCTACGATAAGTTGGGATTAGCGTTTTATAAGTATCTTTTTATAAGTACCCTTTTCCAAGGACCTCTCCATGGCAGCATCACGCTCGACGACTCGCACAGCTGGGCAGAAATATCGCCGTCAAGCACTGATCTGGCTGATAGCAACCCTGCTATTGGGCGTGTTTACCGCCTTAGTTTGGATGTTTAGCCAAACGCCAGCGATGGGTGCTAAGATTGAGAATGAGCCAATTTCAGCGCCACAAACCTCAACCGCTGAGCTTGAGCAGCCGCTAAAGATAGAGTCTTTGCATGAGCTCGATACAGACGTGCAGCCGATTAGTTTTGATACCACGGTTAAAGACTTACGCAGCTATCCTGATGAGTTTAAAGACAAGCGTTATCTGCTCGCTAACAAAGGCAAGTGGACAGTGCAGGTGATGAATGTCGCTGAAAATGATGTCATTGTCAGCTATTTAGAAAGCCGAGAAGATCGCGATAAGTTCGCTTATTTCCGCTACCTCGATGAAAACAATCAAGTACGTTATATGCTGACTTATGGGCTGATGAGCAGTCCACAAGAAGCGGTTGGCGCGGCTAAGCTAATAGACTTTAAGCTGCCTGCTAATGTGCGTGTGTTGCCAGAAGAGATCAATCGCTACGTCAGTATTATCGATAATTATGAACGTCCTGATCCCGTCAAGGACTTAAGCACCAAACGCACGCGCGCTGTCAATTTGCGCCCAACCAAACGCGAAGTGCCGGTGCGTCAGAAAGCACCAGCTAACGATAGTGTCAACGAGCAAGCAGCAAGTAATGCCAATCGCGGCGCCCAAGAAGGGACGAATAATAGCACTGCTGAAAGTATTCGTCAGTCAGTCGATACCTCTGAGACCTTATCTGTCAATGAAGAGCGTACGGTCGGTATCGAAGAGCAGACAACGACTGCACCAACACCAAAAAATGCAGATAATAGCCGAAAATCTGAAGCAAGTAACAATAATGAACCGAAAAAACCATCCGTGGTTGAAGCGCCTAAACCGCCGAATACGAATGCAAACAGCAATGCGGCTAATAAGAACGCCAATTCCAATGCGGCTAATAAAAATGCCAACGCTAATGCCGGTACTAATAACAATGCCTCAAAAAATAACGCCTCAAAGAACAACAATGACAGCATCAAAGAGCTTATTGAGGAAAAAAGTAACTAACTTCACCGAGCATACCGTTTTATAAACGCTCCTGTCGTATTTTATGGCAGGGGCTTTTTCGTGAACGATTTATTTACTATTAAAAAAGCTTAGTAACGCTTATAAAAGCGGCTTTGAATAAGTAATTATTCTCAATAGTTAGTCGTTAATACGACATTGATAATATATTTTTTTACAAAAACTAGAGTATGAGTTGATAGAAAAGACTAGATTTTTTAATCATCATTAACTAAGATAACTGAGGGCGACGTTCTGTATAGTTATCGTAAATTGTTATTTCATACCTCGATATGGTCGTTTCAAGCGCTGCTACTTGCTACCTATTTAAGCTTATCGCAAGTGGCGCAACTCCTCATTTTATCCCGATTGGGATTGTTAAGGCGCTTGAATGTAGAGCGTCTGATATTCATATTTGACGGCGGTTTAACCTATTCATCGCCAATTTATCCATAACTTTCTTATCAGCTGCTTTGCTTATTGTCCATTGGAGGGGTTAAGGCGTCACCGTTTTTATTAACGTTTACGCCGCTCATATTGAGTTTTTAACCGTTAAAACAGACATAAAAGTAAGTAGAGTCCGATAAGAATTTAGGTATAGATGTCTTAGCGGTAACGTTAAATCAATCGCTGTGATGGTTATAAAATAAAGAGAGTCGTGATAAGTATTTTTATCACCCTCAAAACGCTTGCACTATTTTCTCCGCTTGCGCTTTATTAATCCGCTTATGTGAATATATTTAGCCCGTTCTGCCCGCGGAGTTTGGTTGCTACTTCATATTGAAAGTATAGGCCGTCCGCTCACTCAAAAGGACAAGCTATGTCAATGATTTCCTCCTTTACGCATTTGGCGACCCCAGATGACTTCTCTGATAACTGCGGCTTTGGTTTGATAGCTCATATCGAGGGCCAAGCCAGTCACGATTTGGTAAAAACAGCCATTCATAGTCTAAGCTGTATGACCCATCGCGGCGGCGTTGCCGCTGATGGTAAGACTGGCGATGGCTGCGGTTTATTGCTGGCAACGCCGACGGTATTTTTTAGCGATATCGCCGCTGAGCAAGGCTTTACCCTGACAGCCGATTTTGCCGTTGGCATGGTGTTTGTCAGTTTGGATGAGACAAAAGCGCAGTATAGTCAGCAGGTGCTTAATGAAGAGATTGCCGCCCAAGGGTTAGCAGTGGCGGGCTGGCGCGATGTGCCGCTTGATTTAAGTATCGTTGGTGAGATTGGGCGTCAGACATTACCTGGTTTTCAGCAGATATTTGTCAATGCACCAGACGAGATAGCGGCCGATGACTTTAACCGCAAATTATTTGTCGCCCGTAAAAAAGCTGAACAGCGTCTGCATGATGACGAGTTATTTTATGTTTGTTCATTAAACTGTCAGACCATTATCTATAAAGGTTTGGTCATGCCATCAGACCTGCCAGCGTTCTTTTTAGACTTACAAGATACGCGTTTGGCCTCGCATATCGTGGTCTTCCATCAGCGTTTTTCAACCAATACCTTGCCGCGTTGGCCCCTAGCACAGCCTTTTCGCTATCTGGCGCACAATGGTGAGCTTAATACCATCACCGGCAACCGTAGCTGGTCTGAAGCGCGCACGCCAAAATTAAAATCTGATAAATTGCCCAATTTAAGCGAACTAACGCCATTGGTTAATAGCACCGGCTCAGACTCATCAAGCTTAGATAATATGCTAGAGGTGCTGATGTCGGGCGGTATGAGTTTATTCCACTCGATGTCGATTCTAGTACCACCCGCTTGGCAAAATGTCGATAGCATGGATATGGACTTGCGCGCGTTTTATGAGTTTTACTCGCAGCATATGGAGGCGTGGGACGGCCCAGCAGGGCTAGTGATTCAAGACGGTCGCTATGCGGTCTGTATGCTTGACCGTAATGGTCTGCGGCCGTCGCGTTGGGTGACCACCAAGAACGGCTATATCACGGTAGCCTCAGAAGTCGGCGTTTGGGATTATGCGCCAAAAGATGTGCTTGCTAAAGGGCGCGTTGGGCCCGGTCAGATGTTAGTTATCGATACCATGACTGGTCAAATTATGGATACCAAAGCGATTGCGACGTTACTGAAAAAAGCACATCCGTATCGTAAATGGCTGCGCGAAGAAGCGACGCGTATTCGTGATGATGAGCGCTTAGAAGAAATGCTTGCCGCCCAAGCCTGCCGCGGTGAGCCGCTAAAAGCTTTGCAAAAAATGTATCACATCACCAATGAAGAGCGTACAGAAATCATCCGTCCTAATGCCGAAAACGCGCAAGAGCCAGTTGGTTCGATGGGTGATGATACGCCAATGGCTGTGCTGTCGCAGCAAATACGTCATGTCGGTGACTTTTTCCGCCAGCAGTTTGCGCAGGTGACCAATCCACCGATTGACCCATTGCGCGAGTCCATTGTGATGTCGCTACAGACGTGTCTTGGTGCTGAGACCAATGTGTTTGCACCATCAGCACGTGACGCGCATCGTATTATCTTATCGTCGCCGGTTTTATCAGCCAGTAAAATGCAGCAGCTTGAAAACTTGGCTGATCCGGCGTTTCAAATGGCGCGTATCGACTTAAACTGCGATGCCAATCTTGAGCTAGCAGCCGCCATCAAAGCCATCTGTGAGCAAGTGGCAAGCAGCATTCGTGCGGGTTTTACTTTGATTGTGTTGTCTGATAAGAATATCGCCGCCGACAAACTACCGGCCAACGCCATTATGGTCACTGGTGCGGTGCATCATTATCTGATTGCCCAAGGTATTCGTACCGATGCCAATTTAATTATCGAGACTGGTCTGGCACGCGATTCACATCAAGTGGCGGTACTGATTGGCTTTGGTGCGACCTGTGTGTATCCGTATCTTGCTTATGATGTCATCGATGATTTGGTTGCGACGGGTGAGCTGCTTGGTGATCCGATTCAAGCGCGGGTCAATTTCCGTAAAGGCTTGGATAAAGGTCTGCTGAAGATTTTATCAAAAATGGGTATCTCTACCATTGTCTCGTATCGCGGCGCGCAGTTATTTGAAGCGGTTGGTCTTTCTGAAGAAGTCGTTAACTTATGTTTTAAAGGCGTGCAAAGTCGTATTAAAGGTGCAACCTTTGCCGATTTGGCAGCAGATCAAGCGCAGCTCGCGGCTAACGCCTTTAAGCGTCGTGCACCACTTGATCAAGGTGGCTTATTAAAATTTGTCTTTAATAAAGAATACCATGCCTTTAACCCTGATGTGATTAATAGTCTACATATGGCAGTACGAACTGGTAATTATGACAATTACCGTCAGTATGCAGAAATCGTCAATAGCCGTCCGGTCGCCACTTTGCGAGATTTATTACAGCTTAAAACCGACAATCCGCTTGAAGTAGACGAGGTTGAAGATATCTCGGCCATTTTGTCGCGTTTTGACTCTGCAGGCATGTCGTTAGGCGCATTGTCGCCAGAAGCGCATGAAGCCATCGCTATTGCTATGAATACCATTGGCGGTCGCTCAAACTCAGGTGAGGGCGGTGAAGACCCTGTCCGTTACGGCACCTTGCGCAACTCAAAAATCAAGCAAATCGCTTCTGGTCGTTTTGGGGTCACACCTGCCTATTTGCGCTCAGCAGAGGTTATGCAGATCAAGGTTGCTCAAGGGGCAAAACCGGGTGAAGGTGGTCAGCTGCCAGGCGGTAAGGTCAATGCTTTGATTGCGCGACTGCGTTATTCAGTGCCGGGTGTGACGCTCATATCACCGCCGCCGCATCATGATATTTATTCGATTGAGGATCTGGCGCAGCTTATTTTTGATCTCAAGCAAGTCAATCCTGATGCCTTAGTTTCGGTCAAGTTAGTCTCGCGTCCAGGCGTTGGTACGATTGCGACGGGTGTGGCAAAAGCTTACGCTGATTTGATTACCATCTCAGGTTATGACGGCGGTACGGCAGCATCGCCACTTTCGTCCATCCATCATGCTGGCTCGCCGTGGGAGCTGGGGCTTGCTGAAACGCATCAATCGCTACGGGTCAACGGCTTGCGTGATAAAGTTCGTATTCAAACCGATGGCGGTCTAAAAACCGGTCTTGATGTGGTCAAAGCCGCAATTCTGGGGGCAGAAAGCTTTGGTTTTGGCACCACGCCGATGATTGCCGTTGGCTGTAAATACTTGCGGATTTGCCATCTTAATAACTGTCCGACCGGCGTTGCCACCCAAAAAGCCCAGCTACGTGATGAGCATTTCATCGGTGAAGCGGAAATGCTGATTAACTTCTTTAAATTTGTCGCAACCGAAACGCGAGAATGGCTTGCCGCTCTTGGCGTGCGCAATATGGAAGAGCTGGTCGGACGTACTGACTTGCTTGACGTGTTAGAAGGTAATACCGATAAGCAGCGGCATTTGGATTTAACGCCGTTATTGTTTAGTCATCCAGCGAGTAGTGGCAAAGCGCAAACTTGTCAGGTGGCGCGCAATGAGCCGTTTGATAAAGGCTTACTTGCTGAGCAAATGATTAACGATATGCTGCTGAGTATCCGTCAAGGTAACGGCGGCGATTTCAGCTATGCCATCGGCAACTGTGATCGTTCTATTGGCGCGCGTATCTCTGGCGAGATTGCGCAGGTCTGGGGCAACCTTGGCATGAGTGATAGGCCCATTAAGCTGCATCTAAACGGCACCGCAGGTCAGAGTTTGGGGGTCTGGAATGCAGGCGGTTTGCATATTGAGCTAGAAGGCGATGCCAATGACTATGTTGGTAAAGGCATGGCGGGCGGTGAGATTGTCATTTATCCACCGCAAGATTCAAGTTTCACCACGCATGAAACCGCCATTATCGGCAATACTTGTTTGTATGGCGCAACTGGTGGCAAGTTGTATGCGGCGGGTACAGCAGGTGAGCGTTTCGGCGTACGTAATTCGGGCGCTCATGCGGTCATCGAAGGCACGGGCGACCATTGCTGCGAGTATATGACCGGCGGCATCATTACTGTCCTTGGGCGTACGGGGCTGAATTTCGGCGCAGGCATGACCGGCGGCTTTGCCTATGTCCTCGATATGGATGGTGACTTTTTTGACCGCTGTAATCATGAACTGATTGATTTAAACCGTATCTCAAGCGAGCAAATGGAAGGTCATCGTATTTACTTGCAACAAGTGATTGAAACCCATGTTGATAAAACGGGCAGTGCGTGGGGACAAACCATCTTAGCGGACTTTGAGCATTACGCGCGTAAGTTCTATTTGGTGAAACCCAAAGCGGCAAACGTTGCGACCCTGCTTAAAACCACGACGGCTGACCCACAATAAGTGAGACAGTAAGAGGTTTACAAGCAGTTTAATTCATAGGTTTTAAGCAGGTAAATGACAGCCTCTATCCGTAAATTTGCCTCATTTAAGCTACAGATATTGGCTGTCGTTACCCACTATAGAAGAGACAATACCATGGCAAAACGCTTAGAAAATAGTTTTCAGTTTTTAGATGTACCGCGCCTTGAGCCAATCAAAAAAGACATCGTTACGCGCTCAACAGAGTTTGTAGAAATATATCAGCCGTTCGATAGCGAATCAGTAGCGCAGCAATCGCACCGCTGTCTTGAGTGCGGCAATCCATACTGCGAGTGGAAATGTCCGGTACATAATTACATTCCCAACTGGCTTAAATTAGCAAGCGAGGGACAAATATTTCAGGCAGCAGAATTGTGTCATCAAACCAATACTTTGCCTGAAGTTTGTGGCCGTGTCTGCCCGCAAGACCGCTTGTGTGAAGGCGCTTGTACGCTAAACGATGGCTTTGGCGCGGTCACCATTGGCAATGTTGAGAAGTATATCAACGACACCGCTTTTGCCCTTGGCTGGCGTCCTGATATGTCCGAGGTGGTTTGGACGGATAAAAAAGTCGCTATTATTGGCGCAGGGCCTGCAGGACTGGGCTGCGCCGATATCTTAGTCAGAAACGGGGTCAAACCTGTTATCTTTGATAAGCGTCCTGAGATTGGCGGTTTATTAACCTTTGGTATTCCAGAGTTCAAAATGGAAAAAGATGTCATGCGCAATCGCCGTGTCATTTTCGAAGGTATGGGCATGGAGTTCCGTTTAGAGACCGAAATCGGCAGCGACGTCAGTATTGATGAGTTGTTAAGCGAGTACGATGCGGTATTTATGGGCATGGGCACTTATACTTATATGCGCGGCGGCTTTGCAGGCGAAGAGCTAGAAGGCGTCTACGATGCGCTAGATTATCTGATAGCTAACGTCAATCGCTGCAATGACTGGGAAAAAAATTCAGCAGACTATATCGATTTAAAAGGCAAAAAAGTGGTGGTGCTAGGCGGCGGTGATACCGCGATGGACTGTAACCGTAGCAGTGTGCGTCAAGGCGCGCAGCAAGTGGTTTGCGCTTATCGCCGTGACGAAGAAAATATGCCCGGCTCTCGCCGTGAGGTGGTCAATGCGCGCGAAGAAGGCGTTGAGTTTTTATTCAATCGTCAACCGACCGAAATCATTGGCTTAAATGGCAAGGTAAACGCGGTTAAGGTGATTACCACGCATCTGGGCGCGCCTGACAGTCATGGTCGCCGCCACCCTGAGCCTATTCCCAATTCAGAAGAAATCATCCCGTGTGATGCGGTTATTCTGGCTTTTGGTTTCCGTCCTAGCCCGGCCGATTGGTTTGCCAGTCAGCAAGTGACAATGGACGGCTCGGGTCGAGTGGTCGCCACCGAAAAACAAACCTTTAAATTCCAAACCAGTAACCCAAAAATATTTGCCGGTGGCGATATGGTGCGCGGCTCTGATTTGGTGGTGACGGCGATTTGGGAAGGTCGTGAAGCGGCAGAAGGTATTTTAGATTTCTTAGAAGTCTAGCTTTTAGAAGTCTAGTATTTGGCTATTGGTAGTTATCAATAGCCAAATCCAAATATGCTTTTTCATCATTTTTAAAATGAGGACACGCCCTTGCATGTTTATAACTATAACGTTGACGTCTTTTATCTTTACGGGATAAAAGGCGTTATTTTTTTGATAATTGCTTTATGAATGGTTAAGCTAGCAGTTATCATTTAAGCTACTTTTTATTTATCCATTATAAGAGACGCCCTGCGTGAAACCGACTTTTTGGCAACGATTTACCGCGCCGTTTGTAGAGCCTTACGCCCGCTATCAGCATGCCGATGTTTTGCATGCCATACGTTTGGGCGTGGCCGTGCTTATTGCCCTGTTGTTAAATGAGTTTACCCACTTGCCACATGGCGAGTGGACGACCATTACTGTGTTCGTGATATTGGGTTTGTTGCAATATCAAGGAGCGATTTATACCAAGGCCAAAGAGCGTGTGCTGGGCACGCTACTAGGTATTGGCACAGCATTAGGGGTGTTGTGGTTCAATCAAAATGCAGGGGCATGGCTATGGATCGATTATGCACTTATCGGTATATTAAGCGGCATTATTGGCTATCTGGCCGTTCGTAAGCTTGGCTACACAGGGCTGCTGACGGGTATTACGATGTTAATGATTGTCTCCGATCTAGGCAATAGTAGTATTGGTCAAGACGGCATTTATCGTGCGCTCAATATCTTGCTAGGGACAGGCGTGGCGGTCGCAGTCACACTCATTTTACCGCTAAAATCAACGCTGATGTGGCGATTTCTATTGAGTAGCAATCTTGATGCTTGTAGCAGCTTATATGCAAGCGTTGGCCATCATATTGATGCAGCGGACGGAGCGGCGGGCAACACGACCCATAAATCAAATCCAGTGGCTTTTTCAGTTGAAGAAATACCTGTTGATAGAGCGTTGGTCACCACATTACAACAGATCAATAAGCGCCTACTGGCCGTGCGTCCACATATCGCTGCGACCGCAAGTGAGTCGGGGATCGAAAAAGAGACGCTGGAGACCATCCAGCGCACCCACCGTAATATTATCGGGACGATTGATTTGCTGCTCAGTGCAGCGCCGCGCTTGGCAAATATTGAAATCGATGAGGAGAACCATGTTTTATTGGTTCATTATCAGCATGAGTTGACGCAAGCGATGCAGCATATGGCTGCGGTGCTACGTAGTCCCAGTGATGAAGTGTTTCGCCCGATTACGCGCATTGCGGTATCAGAATATCCAAGTGTGGAGAAATTAGGCTTTGAGTGGCAAGGCTATTTTTGGCTCACCCAAACGCTGCAAGTACAGTTACAGCGCCTTAGTGAATTATTGCAAACCACCCAGCCGCAATGGTTTGCTGCCTCTGGGTTGCGCTATCAGCGCCGCGAGCAGTGCCGTATCGAGCATAAAGGCAGCGAAACCGATTTGCACTTATAAATAAAAGCCAAATAAAAAATAGCAACCAAATAAAAGACAAATAAAAAACGCTGACTCTATAAAGTCAGCGTTTTTTGGATAGATAATAGGCATCTAAAACAGCAATTAATAAATGTGTATTAACTTACAGAATTAACGCCCTGTTTTAAGCTTATCCCAATACTGCTGATAAACTTGCAACGCTTCATCACCGACATCTTCTTGAAACTCCGCTTTTGCCAATACTTCTTTGCTTGGATAAATGGTTGGATTGTTGCGCACCTCTTCTGGCATCAGCTCACGCGCGGCCATATTCGGCGAGGCGTAACCAATCTCTTCACTGACGATTTTAGAGTTCTCAGGACGCAGTAAATAATCAATAAATTTGTGCGCCGCGTCGACTTGTTTGGCGTTTTTTGGAATAACAAAGTTATCCATCCAAAGAATAGCCCCTTCAGTTGGATATTTATACACCAAGCTAGTCAAGCCTTCGTTATTGGCGATGATGGCTTCACCATTCCAGCTCATACCAACCGTGGTTTCGCCTTCCATATAGGGCATGCGCGAGGCGTCCGAGTTGAAGGTTTTTACATTTGGCATCAAGGTCGTTAGCTTCTCGTAAGCGGCTTTGATTTCCTCAGGATTTTTACTATTACCTGAATAGCCAAGGGTCAATAGCGCCATGCCAAACACTTCGCGCATGTCATTCATTAGCATCACTTGACCTTTATACTCAGGACGCCATAAGTCATTCCAGCTATTTACGGTGGCAGGATCGACCGCTTCGCCATTGATGGCAAGGCCGGTGCTGCCCCACATATAAGGAATCGAGTATTTATTTTCTGGGTCAACCTTGGTATTGGTAAAGGAGGTATCAAGATTTTTAAAGTTGCTTAATTTGGATTTATCAAGCTCTTGTAGCAGTCCTTCTTTGGCCATTTTTTCCACATAATACGTCGATGGAATCGCTAAATCGTATTGGCTGGAATCATCAAGCAATTTAAGCTTAGCGTACATCGCTTCGTTCGAGTCAAAAGTGGTGTAATTGACCCGAATGCCGGTCTCTTTGGTAAAACCATCTAGGATTTCTTGCGGCATATATTCCGACCAGTTATACAGGTTTAACGTTTCTGCACTGGGCGCAGCGCCATCGGTAGCGGCATTATCTGATTTACTACAGCTCACAAGTACGAGCCCAACTGCCACGGCTAATAAGGCTTTTGGAAGCATGTGAGCGCTACGAGCGGCAGCACGCGACGATGATAAATGAGTCAAAATATCTCTCCTAAAATAAGAATGGTGCAAAGCAAGAAAACCCGTAAAACAGGCACGATGCTAAATTTACAGCTATGTAAACCATTATGGCTATGATTGCGCATAATTTAAAGGGCAATCGTACTTAGCGTTTTACTAGTATCGTTACAGCTCAGGCGATTAAAAATAATATGCCAAATGATCATAAGTGATGACAAATGCTGATTTTTATCATGCTTGATTTAACAATAGCCTTTTATAGAATAAACAGATTTACCATAGCATCGTAGTCGAAAAGGCGACATGATAGGCGCGTTTTATGCCACTATAGTTGCCGTATAAGACTTTAAACAATAAAAATAAGACAGTTTTACCCAATTTGAGTGAATTAAAAGAGGAAGACAATGAATAATCGTGTACGCGCTGGGATAGTGATGGCTTTGATTGGCATCATAGGTTTTATGATGGTATTTAATTCGGGCTCGCCAACCCCAATCGTGAATTGGCCAGTTGAAACCTATCTGGGTTTGGCATTTACCATTGGCTGGTTAAGCCACGTGCCAAATTGGCTGGCTTATGTGCTCGCAGCGCTGGTAATTATTTTAATCATCGTCGGATTTTATAAAGTCGGTAGCTGGCTTTATGGTTTGATGGCTAAGCGTCGTTAAATTTTGCTAGGACGTGGCTTTATTTCAAAAACCAGGACACGCCTTAGATAAATAGCGGTTTTTATAAACTATTTATCAAGACGCTATATGAAATTGCTCGAGTACCGACTGGATGCCGCGCTCTTCAATCGTACCCGTGACAAAATCCGCGCGCTCAATCAACGCAGGCTGGGCATCGCCCATCGCTACTGCATAGCCGACCAAATCAAACATCTCTAAGTCATTCATGCCATCGCCAAACGCCATGCATTCAGTTGCCTCTACGCCATAATAGCGACAGACGTCTTTGATACCGCGCGCTTTAGAGGCGTTTGCGGGCAGGATGTCTGCGCCAATATGATGCCAATGTACCAGTTTTAAATCGTCCTGTGCAAAGTCGATATCTTGCATTTTATCGAATTGATTGTTAAAAAACACTGAGCATTGATAAACGGGGTTTGATTGATAATAGAGTGGATCCACGATAGAGTTGGGCGTTTTGGCATTAAAATCACGCAAACGCTCATTTTCGTCTGACCAAGCAATGTGCGTCGCCGAGTCAAACTTATGAATCAGCTGACTGGTTTGGCATAACTGCACGATTTTGTCTGCTTGCTCAGCAGACAATGGATAATGGCTAATCAAGCCTTTATTATCAAAACTATATTGTCCATTCATACAAATAATGGCATCTAAGACATCCGCTTCGAGCAAGGCTAAAATATCCGCTGGCAATATCGCTTTAGAGCGTCCGGTCGAAATCACCAGTTTAATATCAGTTTTGGCCAGCGCCTCAAGCGTCGCTTGGTTGTGCGTAGCGATGATGCCATTACGGCTGAGCGTGTCATCAATGTCAAAAAATATCACTTTCGGCACTGGTAACGCCTGATTGATACTGGCTGGCGCCTTATCTACAATAAACATGAGTATCCTTTATATTTAAAAAACGACTATTTAGGTATTTAAAGCTAGTATAAAAAGTCGTTGAGATTTGCTGAATAGTCTCAAGGGTTATGACTGATAATATAATTTGAATTTATGGATAAGTATGCATTTTACAGGGCTGAAAATACAGTAATAGAGTGATTATGGCTAATTTATGTATCATCTTTACTGCGTTGTTTGCCTTTGATATTTAAGATGCGCTCGCTAGCAAACAGTTGATTTTCTAATTTTTGGCTTTGTAACTGCATCAGACTTTGGTGGATGCAACCGACTTACTCTCGCAACATTTGACTGATGAAGAAGACTTTGTTATTCCGATTTTGGAGTTAAGGCAGGGTTAGGGAGTAGCTTATAACTTTTTTCATTATAAGTCTTGGTTTGGGTCGTCTTTGTGATTAATAAACCAAGAGTGTATCTACGGTAGCTATAAGCCAAGAAATAACGATAGGTGATAGAAAATTGGTCAGAATGCAAAAACCTTATTGATTATTTTTTATAATAAAGTGTATCTTAGCTTAAATAAGCTTTTGTAAATAAGGTTCCTTATGGACACAACAACAAGTCATACCCTTGAAGGGAAAAAAAATGGCGAGCATATTCTTATTAACATGACATATGTCGCCAAAAATATTGACTTAGATTCGGGAATCGAGCTGACTCGTGCATTTGAGTATTGGCGAAGATATTTTGAGGAAAACAATATCGTTTCCGCTTTGGTCATTAGCGAAGGTTATTTCGTTCAAAGTTTTCAAGGGACAAGGCCTGCTATCAATATTGCCTTAGCAAAAATACTGGACAAGCATTCAACCATTTCCCCTAATATTGTTAATATAGAGGAAATTGAATCGCGGCAATGGAATGGGTTTTTAGTTAAATATCTAACATCAAGCGCTGAAGATGAAGAATATACCCTAAAAAGCTTCTCAGCAGGTTCTGACTATAATCCCTATCTAATGACAAGTACTCAGATTGAAAGCTTTTTGACAGCAGTTTTTAAAGATACCGAATCTAGCAATTTTTAGATGAGTAATGTCTTTTGACAATAATTGTCATCTGTTTTAGCCTGCCTAAAAAAGCCGCTTATACCTTGTGTATAAGAGGCTTTTTGTTAAAAGTATTGTAAGCTTTAAATGTTAAAGACTAGAATGCTAAGCATAGCTATTATTAACCAACCTCAACACTCGTCACATTCTGAAAGCCTCTTGGCAACTGACCGCCGCGATTACCACGAGTGCCCGTATAATTGGCCAAATCATTAGGCTTTAGCGTCACGTGGCGTTTGCCAGCAGTGATGATTAAGCTGTCTTGCTGACTGAGTGGCGTGATGGCAAGTACTTCTTCACCGTCTTTTAATTTGATCAGCTTATTACCCTTACCACGTGCCTGTTCAGGCAAATCATCAAGAGCAAATATCAATAGATAGCCCGCATTGGTCACGACAGCAAGATGGTCAGGTGTGGCTGTTACCGCTTCACTATTATCGCCATTAGCTTCTGCATTAGCATCGATCCGCGCAACAGGTAGCAAGCGGCTATCAGTTGCTAGGTTGATGATGTTTTTACCCGCTTTTTGATTGCTATCGAGATTGCCAACGGTGTTGATAAAACCGTAACCTGCTGAACTTGCGAGGATGATACGTTGGTTATTATCGCCCGTTAATAACTGCTCAAAGCTGGCGCCTGCTGGCGGTTTGAGTACGCTGGTCAGCGGATCGCCTTGACCACGAGCAGAGGCGAGGCTATGGGCGTCGATACTGTAGCTGCGTCCAGTGCTGTCGAGTACGTAAATTCTTTCATTGGATTTAGCACGTACATGCGCTTGATAGCTATCACCTGAGCGGTAAGTCATGCCAGCAGCATCGACGTCGTGACCTTTGGCAGCGCGTATCCAGCCCGCTTTCGATAGGATGGCAGTGACAGGCTCGCTTGGTACGAGGTCAGACTCTTTTAACGCTTGCGCTTCTTCACGTTCTGCCAATTGCGATACGCGCTCGTTGCCGTGTTCCTTCATGTCGGCGCTAAGCTCGTCAATCATCAGATTGGTCAGGCTGTCTGGATTGTTCAAGTATTCTTGAATGATGGCACGTTCGGCAGCCAGTTCATCTTGCTCGCGGCGCAGCTCAATCTCTTCTAGTCTTGCCAGCTGGCGCAGTCGAATATCCAAGATAGCATTGGCTTGGATTTCAGTCAGATCATAGCCTTGCATCAATGATAATTTTGGGTCGTCTTCTTCACGAATAATACGAATGACTTCATCGATATTCAGATAAGCAATCAGCAAGCCTGCGAGGATATGTAAGCGTTTATCAATTTTGTCGAGGCGATATTGTAGACGGCGCGTGACTACTGAGCGGCGACAGACGAGCCATTCTTCAAGGATTTCTTTGAGGTTTTTGACCTGCGGCTTACCATTTAAGCCAATCATATTCATGTTGACGCGGTAATTACTCTCAAGGTCAGTACTGGCAAATAAATGACTCATGACACGCTCGACATCGACGCGCGATGAACGTAGTTCAAGTACGATACGGCAAGCGTTTTCGTGGTCTGATTCGTCATGGATATCTGTTACCCATGGCAGCTTTTTATCCATCATGAGTTTAGCGATTTGCTCTTGAATCTTATTGCCTGACACTTGATAAGGAAGCGCGTCGATGATAACGAGGTTTTTTTCTTTTGGGTCGATATGGAAAGTGGCGCGCATTTTATAACTGCCACGACCGCTTTCATACATCGCCTGCAAGTCTTTTTTACTGGTAATGATTTCAGCAGGGGTTGGCAAATCCGGTGCGGGTATCGATTGGGTCAATTGCTTCACGGATAAATCAGGGTTTTTTAGCAAGCGAATTGCCGCCCGTACCACTTCATTAAGGTTATGCGGCGGAATATCGGTCGCCATACCGACGGCGATACCCGTTGTACCATTCAATAAAATATTGGGTAGGCGCGCGGGCAGGGTGACCGGCTCTTGCATGGTGCCATCAAAGTTATCTTGCCAATCGACCGTGCCTTGACCAAGCTCGGCAAGCAAGGTATTGGCATAAGCCGACATCTTAGCTTCGGTATAACGCATGGCAGCAAAGGATTTGGGATCATCGGGACTACCCCAGTTACCTTGACCTGTAATCAGCGGATAGCGATAACTAAACGGCTGTGCCATCAGTACCATCGCCTCATAACAGGCGCTATCGCCATGCGGATGATATTTACCCAGTACGTCACCGACCGTACGCGCGGATTTTTTGGCTTTGGCAGACGATTTTAGCCCAAGCTCGCTCATTGCATAAACGATACGGCGCTGCACAGGTTTTAGACCGTCAGCGATATTGGGCAATGCCCGATCCATGATGACGTACATGGCGTAGTTGAGATAGGCTTGTTCGGTGAATTCCGCCACGGAGCGGGTATCCATCGGTTCATTAGGAATAATAGGGTCAATGGTATCAATAACATCGGACATAAAATAGGGTTCGCTTTTGATTCTTAAAAGAGGTTTTTAATCAATCTATATAGGCAGTCCACTATAAAATAAGCACAGAGCTACTGGTATTAATTTTGCGCAGCCTCTGTCTGCGTAGGCACAGCAAGCAAGGAAAATGAATACCAGTAGCGCGTTATAATACTTGTACTAAGTTGATTTAGGACTGACTGTATCGATAAAATAGGGAAAAATAAGATAGTGCTATCGTAAAGGATATTGGCAAAATTAAAAAGGGATAAGTCAGAATAGACGACAGGACGTGACGCGCTTGATATAACAGCTTTAATATCAAATATTGAGAATGAAGTATTGAGCAAAATAGAAATTTGACGGTTTCATAATTTTAGAAATGGTGGAAAATAGTGAAAAAACTGATAAATTTTTTAATAACAAATAAAAGTTTATTATATAAATAGTCGTGATTATAGCCAATTTTAGTATTTAAGTCACTGATATTAATAAAGATAGATATCGTCAAGTAAGTTTAAGAACTCAAGTTTCAATCTTTTGTATTGAGTAGTTTGTATAAAGTGTGTATGTTAATCAACAAAGGGCTATTTACCGCTATATTGTTGATCCTTCACCATATTCCATATCGTTAGCCGCCAACCATTACTTACGTTATATCAATGGTTGGTTGTACGCCGATGTTAGATATGTTTGACCTTTTCGATTATGGATGGATTGATACCAGCACACTATTATTAGGAGCAGTAAGATTATGGAAAATCAAGGTAACGTAATTCGTCGCGATGACAAACCGTGGGTAAAAACTTACGAAAAACTTGGCATCCAATACGATATTGATATGCCGCCCGCCAACACTTCTTTGATCGATATCCTCGAACAGAATTTCGTTACCCATGCAGGTCGTACCGCTTTTGTGTGCATGGATGTGACACTTTCTTATGAAGATTTAGACCGTTATAGCAAACAAATTGCCGCGTATCTACAGTCGCTTGGTTTACAAAAAGGCGATAAAGTAGCGGTTATGATGCCCAATATCTTGCAGCTACCGGTTGCTGTATTAGGGGTGTTACGCGCTGGCATGACCTTGGTCAATGTTAATCCACTTTATACCACCAAAGAGCTTGAGCATCAGTTAAAAGACTCTGATACCAAAGTGCTATTCATCCTAGAAAACTTTGCCAAAACCTATCAAGACATCGGTAAAGACTTGGTTGATCACGTCGTCATTACCTCGATGGGCGATTTGATGAGCCCGTTAAAAGGCTTTATCGTGAATGCAGTCGTGCGCCATGTCAAAAAACTGGTGCCTGATTATAAGGTTAACGGTAGCGTAAACTTTAAAAAAGCACTCAATAAATTGTCTGTCAAAAACTATAAACGCCCAACCAATATCGGTCTTGATGACGTGGCGGTCCTACAATATACAGGTGGAACCACAGGTGTTGCCAAGGGCGCGATGCTGACGCACGGCAACTTGGTCGCCAACCTTATTCAATGTGATACTTATCTTGGCGATGCGTTTGATAAGTTCCAAGAGCGTAACGAGCAGCCGGTTATTATGACCGCCTTGCCGCTGTATCATATTTTCTCATTTACCGTTTGCGGTATGTACGGTTTATATAAAGGTTGTATCGGCTTATTGGTACCAAATCCACGTGATGGCGCAAGCTTAATCAAGGCTTATAAGGACTATCCACCGGCGTTTTTCCCAGCGGTCAACACGCTGTTTAACGCGCTTGCCAACAGCGAAGCCTTTCAAGCATTGGACCATAGCAAGCTTGAGATGTCGATGGGCGGCGGCATGGCAGTATTAAAAGACACCGCGGCTAAGTGGGAAAAAATAACCGGCAATATTATCGTGCAAGGTTATGGACTGTCGGAAACCTCTCCTGTTGCTTCAGCAAATCCGCAAGGTACAGGCGAGTTCTCAGGTAATATCGGTCTACCGATGCCTGGAACAGACATGGCCATCTTGGATGAAGAGGGCAATGAAGTGCCACTCGGTGAGCGCGGTGAAATCTGTGTTCGTGGTCCGCAGGTTATGAAGGGCTACTGGAAACGCGAAGACGCGACGGCTGAGGTCATGACGGCGGATGGCTATTTCCGTACCGGCGATATCGGCGTGATGAATGAAGAAGGTTACTTTAAGATTGTCGATCGCAAAAAGAATATGATTTTGGTCTCAGGCTTTAACGTTTATCCAAACGAAGTAGAAGATGTGATGTCTGGTCATCCAAAGATTTTGGAATGCGGCGTTATCGGTATCGACGATGAAAAAAGCGGCGAAGTGCCGAAGATTTTTGTTGTGCGTAGTGATAGTAGCCTGACCGAAGAGGAAGTGCTTGCTTATGCCAAAGAAAACCTCACCGGTTATAAGCGTCCTCGTTATGTTGAATTTATCGACGAGCTACCAAAATCTAACGTCGGTAAGATTTTACATAAAGACTTACGCGCCCTAGAAGAAAAGAAACACGCTTAAACCGTCTCATATCATAAATAGCCTAATACCAAATTTAGCGGGCTTTTTATAGCGCTTTATCAATACTGAGCATTGATAAAAATATCTTGATATTTGATAGGCGAATGGTGAAAGATGATAAGGTCTTATGCAAATGACCTTATCATCTTTTTTGTTTTTCTATAAGGGGTTGCTAGTATTCATAGAGAACTGGGCGCAAAACTGCTATAGTTCTTGCCCATAGATACTCTATTTAACAGGTGTATTTGACGATAAATGTAGAATATTATCGTCATAAATACCCTTAGACAGGCTCTATATGTCTCGAGATTTTTAACTTAAAAGTTTGTGAATGACAAATTCTCTTGAATAAGCAGTTTCTTATGTCATAAGACTTCTTATTCACAAGTTTTTGCTTTTATAACTCAGTGATTGTAAACCACGGTGATTCTATTTAATAAATTTTGATAGCAACTTACTAACAGTAATATTTAGGGAAGATTATGACGGACAGTACCAATAAAGAAGCCAAAAACCATAACGCTGCGGCAGATAGTCAATCAATGGTTGAAAATACCTTTCCTACCATGCCGACGATAGACAGCGACAGTCCGTGGTTAGGCGCGTATGAGCGTTATGGCATCAATGCAACCATCGATATGCCAGAAGACAATACGTCTTTACTGGAAGTGTTCGAACGTAATTTTAGCCGTTATGGGCAAAAACCTGCTTATATTTGCATGGGTTCGTCAATCACCTTTAAGCAGTTAGATTTATACAGCCGCCAAATCGCCAGTTATTTGCAGTCGTTAGGATTGGTAAAGGGTGATAAAGTTGGGGTAATGATGCCCAATATTTTGCAGTATCCAGTGGTGGCTTTGGGTATTATCCGTGCAGGTATGGTACTGGTTAATGTTAATCCTTTGTATACCAGCCGTGAGCTATCGCATCAGTTGCATGATAGTGGCGCTAAAGCGTTGTTTATCGTTGAAAACTTTGCAAAAACCTATCAAGATGCCGAAGATAAAGGGCAAGTGAAGCATGTGATCGTCTGTAAGCTTGGTGATATGCTTGGCTTGGTCAAAGGGGCAGTGGTCAACCTGGTCGCGCGTCATGTTAAAAAAATGATTCCCGCTTATCGTCTGCCAGAGAGCACCAGCTTTAAGCATGCGTTAAATGCGGTTTCAGCCAGCAAGTATAAGCGTCCTGATTTAAACTTAAGCGATGTGGCATTGTTGCAATATACTGGCGGTACGACGGGTGTTGCCAAAGGTGCAATGCTGTCGCACGGTAACTTGGTCGCTAATATGCTACAGATTAGTGTCCTGATGAACAGCGCTTTTGATGACGATGTCGATGCCAATGATGTGATTTTGACCGCGCTCCCGCTGTACCATGTGTTCTCATTTATGGTTTGCGGTATGTATGGTATGTACCAAGGTTATGCCGGTCTATTAATTCCAAACCCACGTGATTTGGATGGTTTGATTAAAGAGATGGGCAAATACAAGCCATCGTTTATCCCTGCGGTAAACACCTTATTTAATGGCTTAGTACATAAAGAAGGCTTTGCAGATTTAGATTTCTCTAACCTAAAAGCCTCGATTGGCGGCGGTATGTCGGTATTACCAAGCGTCGCAAAAGAGTGGCATAAAATCACTGGTCTGCCTATCGTTGAAGGTTATGGTTTGTCTGAAACCTCGCCAGTGGTTGCCTTTAATCCAATGACTATTTCTGAATTTACCGGAAAAATTGGTATTCCTGCTTCTAGCACTGATATTATTTTAATCGATGATGATGAAAATGAAGTGGCATTAGGTGATCGCGGTGAGATTTGTGTCAAAGGTCCACAGGTGATGATTGGCTATCAAAATCGTCCACAAGAAACCGCTGAAACCTTTACCTCTAGTGGTTTCTTAAAAACGGGCGATATCGGCATCATGGACGAAAAAGGCTTTATCAAAATCGTTGACCGCAAAAAAGACATGATTTTGGTTTCGGGCTTTAACGTTTATCCAAATGAGATCGAAGAAGCCATGAGTGAGCATCCTGCTGTGGTAGAATGCGGCGCTATTGGTATTCCAAATGATGACCGCGGTGAAGATCCAAAGCTATTTGTGGTCAAAAAAGGCAATGTCACCGAGCAAGAGCTGCTTGATTTTGGTAAAAAGCAACTGACCGGCTACAAACGTCCGCGTTATATCCAATTCGTTGATGAATTACCAAAATCAAACGTCGGTAAAATCCTACGTAAAGAATTGCGTAAGATGGAAGGTTTAGAATAAAGTTAACGCTAAACCTTGCTAAAGCAGCGGCGTAATAGCTTGAGAGAATCTTGCTATTGCGCCGCTGTCACGTTAGGATATCGTCATATTTATGTCTGCGAGCACATCCGTTGATGTAACGACGAACTTGTTATTGTATAACTTTATATAACCATAACTCTGCTTTTACAACATCGTACTAGGAAATTTTATGCGTATTGACAACCGTGAGCTTAACCAACTTCGCTCAATCAGCTTTGAGCGCCATTACACTAAGCATGCCGAAGGGTCAGTATTGGTCAGCTTTGGCGACACCAAAGTATTATGTACTGCGAGCGTTGAGTCGGGCGTACCACGCTGGCTTAAAGGTAAAGGCAAAGGCTGGATTACCGCAGAATACGGTATGTTGCCACGTGCGACCAATACCCGTAATCAGCGTGAAGCAGCACGCGGTAAGCAATCAGGTCGTACGCAAGAAATCCAGCGTTTAATCGGTCGTAGTTTACGGGCGATGATTGATTTAAGTAAGCTTGGTGAAAATACCATTTATCTAGATTGCGATGTATTGCAAGCAGATGGCGGCACGCGTACCGCTAGTGTGACCGGTGCAGCTATTGCCCTTATCGATGCGCTAGAGAGCCTACAAAAAACCAAAAAGCTCAAAGCTGATCCATTAATTGGTTTGGTCGCTGCGGTATCGGTTGGTATGAAAGATGGCGAAGCCTATCTTGATTTAAATTACGAAGAAGATGCTAGCTGTGATACGGACTTAAACGTGGTGATGACGCAAAAGGGCGAATTTATCGAGCTGCAAGGGACGGCAGAAGAAAAGCCATTTACCCGCGCGCAAGCAGACGATATGCTGATTCTGGCGGAAAAAGGTATTGCTGAGCTGATTGCTATGCAAAAAACAGCACTAGGTTGGTAAATCTCTAAACGTTCTTTTATGACTTTTTATTTAAACTTTTAACCATTCACTGCTTTTGAACAGGTAATCGCCCATGCTAAAGCTGACTGATGACGGCGCCAAAATCACCTTACAAGGTCAGTCGCCAGCGGCTGACAATGGGCTATTTTGGTTTGGCTCCGCATTACTGGTTGGGGCAGTGGCGGTTGCTTTAGCCATGAGTCTGTTGCCTGAGCGCTTGGCTATTGGCGCTTTGGCCTTATTGATTATTGGTAGTTTTATTTTTAATCGGCAACGCTTGAAACATAAACAAGCCATGAGCGGTATTATTAGTAGCGGCGTATTGTGGGTACGTGATGGCGAGCTGGTGCATGATAATCAAGGCAAACGTGAGCATATTCATCTGACTGATGGCGATAAAATTACTCTGATTGGTGAACAGCTACAGATTGTCGATTGTGATGACATACGTAAATATCTGATTGGCGGTTTTGATAATCTCCAAGAAGCTAACGCGGCCAAAGCCATTCTACAAGGGCAACCGCTGAGCAAACGCCATGCCAATATTAAGATGAGCAACGATTAGATTGTCGATTGATTTTAGTCTGTTCATTCTGTGAGTTGTATTTAACATAGCTTATAGCTGATTCAATTGAAAAAGAATTTAGTGCTGCTGGAGAATTTTTTGCCAAGCCTCTGGAGTGCAAAGCACACAGCAAGCGAGCAAAACTTGTTCCAGCAGAACGCTATGTTGAATATACCTTTTTTATATTGAACTGATGATATTATCTTTCCTAAATCTCTGCCTTCATCTCTAAAACTCCTATCTCGTTTTACCGTTTATCCTCAATTTCATACCTTTTATCGCTTATCTCCAAGCAATAAGACTTGCAGATTCCTGTGCAAATGGTTTATAAATAGGATTGAAAAATCTTATCTTACTTATCGTTAATACGCTTATTGATACTGAGCATTGATAGCCGTTTATTAATATTAAATTGAGTCGGCTAATCAATAATATGTTGACAAGGAGTTAGTCATGTCGCGTTTGTCCCTTTGGTCAATCACAACGTCGTGCAGTGCCTTATTATTTACCTTTGCTGCGGCCGGTCAGGTTCATGCCGATAGTCTGAGCGCCTTGATTGCGCAAAAATCTGTCCAACCTGATTATAGCGCCCGTTATACCCCAACGTATTCAGCGGTCCCTTCGGCCAAAATTAGCACACGCTCTACCATTCAACGTGCTGGTAATGCCACTAGCTATCGCTCGAATTCGAGCAACGGCCAACCAAGCTATTCTAGTAATAGCTCTTCTAATAACAGCTACTCTAATAACTCCTATTCTAACCAAAATGCTTACATCGGTAATGCCCAAAGCAATTACCGTTATCCTGAAGTACAGCGCCAAGCACCATCTGTTCTGCCCGCATTTTTATCTGGCAATTATGACAATGTCGATAGCGAATATTTACCGCTGCTGAGCAATGCTGAAACCCAAAGCAGTCGGGCGGCGCGCGAAGTGATTAGCACTGCGCGCAAGATGGCGTTAAATGAGCGTACGATTATTAAAGGTGGCTGCTGGGACTATCTCAATGCGGTGTTTAATCGAGCAGGGGTAAGCCGCGATACCATCCATAAAGGCACTTACGGTCAAGGCCCTTATGCCAGTAGCAAGGATATTGAAGTCGGTGATTGGCTGTATTATATCAATCATGGTTACAATGGTGTCGAGCATAGCGGACTGTTTGTTGGCTGGGTCGATGAGCGCGCCAAGCAAGCATTAATACTGAGCTATGCCGGTGAAAATCGCCGTGAGCCTGCGCGCTACCGTGTTTATGATTTAAGCAACGTCTATCAAATCATGCGACCAAACGTTTAATTTTTAAGGGTATTTATTCAGCTTACTTGAGAGATAAAAAAAGCGTCCGTCACTTGTTAGAGTAACGGACGCTTTTTTATGGATTTTAGAATAAAGATAAAAATGCTTATAAGGTAAATAAGCCTTATTGTTAGCTGTTTTTAAAAGGGTTTTACCACCACTAAAATCACAATAAAGATTAACGCAAATACTGGAATTTCATTAAACCAGCGCCAAAATTTATGCGATTTATAATGCGGATTATCAATGAGCTTTTTACGATAAAATCCGCAAGCCCCATGATAACCAGAAAGTAGCACCACCAATAATAATTTTACGTGTAGCCAGCCCTGAGTTTTATAAACATCCCAGCCCATTCCCAACATCCATAAACCAAACAACCAGGTGGCTATCATCGATGGTGTCATGATACCGCGATAGAGCTTGCGCTCCATAATGGCAAAGCGCTCGTGGCTGATGCTATCTTCGCTCATCGCATGATAAACGAATAGGCGCGGCAAATAAAATATCGCCGCAAACCAGCACACCATAGAGATAATGTGTGCCGCTTTAATCCAATTGAAATAATCTGCCATCATATTCTCTCTTACGATTTGATATCTTATGCACAATTTCTTGATTCATAACGTCGGCAAGCTTAGCGCAGATTACGTGATAATGGTAGCGGCACGCAAGGCATTTACTCTGCTAAGACAACTTGCGACTGATGACCACTCATGGCGTCAAGCACCGGTACTTGCTTTGGCGCTCGTGGCGCGGCAAATTGCTTGGTTAACCCAAGCTCGCGCATCAGTCTATCGTCACCCGACTGGCTGGCATTGCCCGTGGTCAGTAGCTTATCACCATAAAAGAATGAATTTGCCCCTGCCATAAATGCCAATGCTTGCTCAGAGTCAGATAAGCTTTCGCGTCCAGCAGATAAGCGTACGTAGCTGCTTGGGCAGCAAATACGTGTCACGGCAATCGTCCGTATCCATTCAAGGACTGGCAGCTGACCTTCTGCTAAAACCTTGTCGCCGATAGGCGTACCTTGAATAGGAACCAATAGATTGACCGGAATCGACTCGGGTGCTTTTGGCATTTTCAGCAGCTCATGGACCCAGTCGATGCGGTCATTACGGCTTTCGCCCATACCGACGATGTTGCCGCTACAAACGTTAATACCTGAATTGCGTACGTTTGCAATAGTATCTAGACGCTCATCATAGCTGCGGGTACTGACTACTTGCTCGTAGTAACTTCTTGAGGTATCGAGATTATGATTGTAATAATCTAAACCTGCATCAGCCAATTGTGCTGCTTGGTCCGTATCTAGCATGCCAAGGGTCATACAGGTTTCAAGCCCCAATGCTTTGACTTCTTTGACCAGTTCGACCACATAAGGCATGTCTTTGGCGCTTGGGTGTTTCCACGCTGCACCCATACAAAAACGCGATGAGCCTGTGGCTTTGGCGCGTTTGGCGGCGGCAATGACCTTATCGACCTCGATACGTTTTTCCGCTTGTAACTTAGTGGTATCGCGGTGATGACCAGACTGGGAGCAATAACCGCAATCTTCTGGACAGTTACCGGTCTTGATAGATAGCAAGGTGCTGATCTGTACTTCATTGGCGGTAAAGTGTTGGCGGTGGATCGTCTGTGCTTGCAGTAATAAATCCATCAAAGGCAAGTCAAACAATTGAGCAATCTGTTCACGGCTGTGCTTACTGGCAGCTTGTTGCTTGGTATTAGTCGCGTCTGTTGCCAATGTCGCTAAAAAATCATGGGACGCGTTTTTATTATTAAGTGTCGTATCAGTGTGGTTATGATTATTGGCATTCGGTTCTGAGATGTTAAGCAATCCTGCCATGAGATAAATCCTTTTATAACGGTATTTAGAAGTATTAGATAAATTAATAGCTATTAGTTAAATGAAGAACAATTAAATAACCTTGGGTTTATGCCTTTGTTAAAGTGTAGACAAAATAATTTAGGCAATAAAAAAAGGTTGCCGTATAGTATACCGCAACCTTTTTAGAAAATCAGAATAGTGCTAAGTAGCTCGTTAAAGGTTAGTCAGCTAATTAATTAGGTGACGCAATTATTTACCCAACTTGTGCTTAGCAACGCCGATCCAATGATTGGCAAGTTTTTGGGCTTTATAAGCATAAGGTTTGGCTTGCTGGATATAAGGTTTGTACTGTTCTGGAACGGCTGGCACGATGTGTTTGGCAAGCTTATTGAACCACATCATTAGGCTATAGTCGCCCTCGATGCTCAAATTGCCTTCTTGCACGGCAGTCATAAAAGCAGGCAGGCTGCCTTTGGTCAATAGCTTAACGCCAGTCATCGAGTCTTTAAAATTAATCGTCAAATCAGCGTCTTTGGCATGACCGCTATGTTGACTAAATTGACCATTATCAAAGCTATAGTAACGCGCAATATCAGCGTCAGTGCTGGCAAGCTCGATAGTGACTTTGCGATCAGCAAACAGCGCTTTAACGTCTTCATCTTCGCTATCAGCGAGCATCGATAAACGATAACCAATCACCGCTAATAACACATCTAATGGGTCAGACTTAATATCTAATACAGGAACAGTAAACATAATCGAACTCCTAAACAACCTAAAGAATGAGAAATGAAACGCAAAATAATGCGTACTTTATAACAATTTTTATGACAAATATATAATTAGATTATAAACGATTGAACAGATAATAAGTTTCCATTCTTTAGGGTTTACGTAGAGTGCCTTAAGTATCTTGTAACATTCGATGACAGCCGTATGATAGGGACAAGCTTAGTAAATGACTGAATTAGTGAAAGCGCGGTTGATAGTCATCATCATAAACGGGCGTGTGTTCAATATAGCGGGCGGCTTGTAGCTCGCGCTGCTGATGTACAGTGCGGCTGACGTCTTCGTAACGCAAAGCTCTATAGAGTACCCAACCTATCAAAGGCAACCAGCTAATACCCATCGCGACCACATAATTGTGCCATTCTGATAGTACCGACCAATAACTTAATAAGCTATAAATGGCTTCAACCGCCAACCAATACGCCATGCCACCAAACAGATACCACAGTAACCAACGCTGCGCTGATAAAGCCAGCGCAAGCACCAAGCCCATTAGCAGTCCAGTACCCAATATGGCACCTGCGCCCCATGTCTCACTGGCAAAAGTAGAAAATATGGTTAATAACATTGTTCATCTCGCTCTTTATCAGGTGAATTCCAACAGGGTCATTATGGAAGTTTGCGAGCTAAAGCTAAAGAGGCTAGCGACGACTTTGCGACAACAGCTGACGTTTGATTTTTTTAAACAGTTTTAAGAAACTTACGCGCAAATATTGCCGTCAATAGCAACAAAAAAGCGCCTTAATCGTAGGCGCTTTTTTGGACTTAATTTACTTTTAACGTAGATTTGGCTTTAAGGACGAACGCCGCGGCGCCCCCACCATGATAAGGCGGTGACCAAAACAGCGCCTAACAGCATTAAGCCTAAAGTGGTTAGCCAATGAGCACCCGTAGGATATTGCCATGGCATGACGTTATTGATAGCAGCGCTATTTAATGTACCGAGCGCATCGGTTTTCCATGGCCAAACTTTTACCAGCGAGCCTGCGATAAAGCCTGTCAGCAAAGCGAGGGTTGCTTGATAATAGCGTGATAGCAACCATTTGAGCATACGCGTAAATAATAATAACCCCGTTGCCATGCCAGCTATGACGGTAAAAATAATACTAAAGTTTAGCGTATGCACCGCTTCGAGTACGGTGTCATAAGCGCCCATTAATAATAGAATAAATGAGCCTGAGATACCGGGTAATATCATCGCACAAATAGCAATCGCACCTGCAAGAAACAAATAAGGCAAACTTGGCGCGGTGGTCAATAAGGGCAAGCTACTGATGACAACCGCGCTACCAGCGCCTAGCAAGAACAATACCACCCGTCCTATATTCCAGCGCGTGATCTCAGTCAATAAGATAAAGACTGTTGCCACCACCAAACCAAAAAAGAATGACCAAATCAGTAAAGGCTGATGGTCGAGTAAATGCTTAATAAATCCAGCTAACGTAGCAAAACTGGTGGCGATACCAAGTAACAAGCACACCAAAAAAGTGGCATCGACTTGCTTCCATACGGCGACCAAGCCTTTAAGCCCGCCTTGTTGACGAAATATTTGCCAAAGATGAGGACCGACGCTACTCAAAGCATTAATCAAGCGCTCGTAAATCCCTGCAATTAGGGCAATCGTGCCGCCAGAAACACCGGGTACAATGTCTGCTGCACCCATCGCAATGCCTTTGGCATAGACGCCAAATAGCTGCTTTGGACTGTCATTATAAATAGGGGTGCTTTCTTGGGATAAAGACGCATTATCTATAGGAGTGGAAGATGACGGCGCATCTGGCCGCGGTGATTGTGATGCCGTCATGGACAGTCCTTTTTTATTTAATAAGATAAAAGTAAGATGAATAGGGTAAAAGAGATGTAGATATAAAAAAGCTTCAACCATAAAAGCTAGGCTAAAGACAAATCCTTAACCTAGCTAATTTTTTAGAATGGTTAAGCGTTATTTAGTGCGGGCAAAGGCTGGATAGCCAAGCGCATAAAGCACGCCTTCAAGCCCTGTGACATTGACCGCAGCGTCCGCACGCGCTTGCACGATGGGTTTGGCATTAAACGCCACGCCCAAATCTGCCAGCGCCATCATCGGTAAATCATTGGCACCATCGCCGACGCAAACTACTTGTGACATATCAATACCCAAGCGCTCAGCAGTATGTTCAGCAATCGCCGCTTTTTTGGCGCCATTAATAATCGGCAGTTGCACATGACCGGTCACTTCGCCGTCTTCGATATCTAGCGCATTGGCGTGGACTTCATCGATACCCAATTGCTCAGCGATATAACGGGCAAAGTAGGTAAAGCCGCCTGAAACCAAGACGGTATGATAACCCAAGGCTTTAAGGGCGCTGATAGTGGTCAGCGCGCCTGTTGATAAGGTTAAACGGCTACAAATATCATCGAGCACATCGGTCGATATGCCTTTTAATAACGCCACGCGCTGTGCAAAGGATTCATCAAAATCCATCTCACCGCGCATCGCCGCTTCGGTAATGGCTGCAACTTGCTCGCCAATCCCTGCAGTTTTTGCCAGCTCAACGATGACTTCTTGTTCAATCAAGGTCGAATCCATATCAAAACAGGCCAGCTTATGGGTACGTAGCATATGACCGACCGACAAGATATGACAGTCGACCACATCTAAATGCTCGCTACCTATGGTAGTTTGCGAGTTTTTATAGTCTTCGGTTAACTCGTGGCGCAGACGGGTGGTCAATTGGTCATCGATAATGTGCGCCGCTGCTGTCTTTTTAGCAGGGTGCATGAGAGTATCGGTGACGGGTACTAGCAAATAGCGGAACACTTGCACATCAATAAACGAGCGCTTGGCAAATGGCTGCGTGGTATCTATATCAGCAATCTCAATATCGACAAAATTGGCGTCGGCGTCTTCTGCGACAGTGACCAAGTGCCAGTTTGGCTGTTCATCGACCCAAGACTGCACATATTGATGAATATCGAGCGAAGATACATGCGTCGGCAATACCACAATCAAGGCAAACACGGGCAAGGATTGTAGCGCATCAAAATCATGTAGATTTGTGCCTTCAGGCAATAATGAGGCTACAGAATCGACCGCTTGTTGCCAAGCTTTGCTGTCTTTTGGTAACGAGTAAGATGTATTTTTTTGCATCGCTCAATTGTCCCTTGTATGCTGATATAAGATTGGGAATAATAGCAGCTTTACTGGGCAGCGCCTATAGGTGAGGTACAAAGTCTCACAGTCTGATAAAAACGCTTAGCATACCCAATTAACAGGCCTAAAAAGCGCCGCCGCATAGAAGAAAATTCTTACAATAAATTTATGCGATTCGCTAACGCCATAACCCTTACTATGATGATATAGTAGAGAAAATAAGCGCTCGATTTGTCGGTAAATGTATGAACCAAACATAATTGCACAACAAAACTGCTGTACGATGGCAAGGTCTTATCAATAGTATTGGTTTCAGTGTCATCTGTTTAGGTGCTATTTGTTTAGGTGCGATGCGTTTAAATACTGTAATACTATTGATTGAGTGGCGGCGCTAGTGAATTAAGCAAAAAACAAATAGTCAAATTAAGAGCGGCATACACTTCTAGAAAATGAGCCTTAGCCTCGTTTTTTTTACTTCCATTTATCCAAAAAAGTTTACCATATCATGACGTATTTAGCGCCGCGGCAAGGGTTGTTTGCCATTATTCTTCTGGTTAGTTTTTGTTTGCAGTCCCTATTATTGGTCATCAGTACCGATCAGCAGCTGAGCAATAGCCGTGCCCAAAAGGGCGAGCAAATGGTCGCTCAGCTTATTGATGAAGCGCGCTTATCTTTAGAAAATAAAGACCGCGTCAGCCTTAGCGTCATAGCCAATCGTTATACCAGCGAGCAGGATGTCACGCGCATTTTGATTAAAGACAATAATGGCGATGTCTTGGTGCCAGTCGGTAATGCACCGATGCAGCAAGGCGATACCATTAGCCAAATCGCCACCAAAGGCGATGCAGTCATCGGTAGCGTGGCCTTGACGCTTAAAGACATTAGCAAGGGTGAGATTATTGCCATGCAGTGGCCGTTTGTGATTGGTTCGATGCTGCTGCATTTATTGCTATGGCTGATTTATGGTTATATTGCGCGCCCAACCAAAGAGCAAATCAATGCCCTAAGCCGCGCTATTCAAGATTTACATCGCGAGCAGTACAGGCAGATCGATCAGCGCGAATTTGCGCGCGGTTATGAGCGCAACCTTGAGCGTGGCGATGAAAAAGAAGATGTGTCAGCAGAATCCGCTAGTGCAGCCAATGCCGCGGCTACCAGCCACAATCCAAATGCTGATAAATCAGACCTACCGCGTAAACTCGATATTCATAGTGCGGTCAATCAATACGTTAGAGGGCAGCAAGGTCAAAATCTTGAGCTTGATGCGACTCATGACACAACTGCACGTGCTATGAGTAACGATGGCGCGGACAATCTACAGGACCAACTGACTGCTGGCAATGCTAACAATCATGACAGCCATAGGCCTAATGGCTCTAATGGTATGGCTCGGCTGTCTGCCAACCGTCCATTTGATAGTGTCAGCGTCCAGATAGTCTTTCATGATGAGTTCAATATGCTCGAGCGCTTAGCGCCGTCGCAGCGCCTGCCTTATTTGGCATTATGTACGCAGTTATTAAATCAAGCGGTGACCGAATTACTGAAGCAGCCATTATTGCTTGGGGTCAGCGCGATTAATGAGCCACACTTTGATGAAAGCGGCGCTTATGTGATGCTAAAGGCAGATAATAGCCATGCCAAAGTAGCATTGGCAGGGGTGATGCTCGCTAAGCTGTATCTCATGCTCAATAAAATTATCCACGATAAGCATATCGAGCTGTCAAGATTTGCCTTACCAGCGAAAGCGGGTGTCAGTGACAATGCGCAAGTTGAGGCGATGAGTCATTTATTAGAGAGCGTCGGTAAAAAAGAGCAGATGCTTATTTTGCTACCAAATGCGGGTATTAAACAAATCAATCATCATGTGCAGCTCCAAAGCGTCATGCGCCCAACGACCGTTTATGAGCGCGAATGTGCGATATTCGATGGCGGTAATGATGCCATGATTCAGCGGCTGGCTGATGTACGTAATGCGGTATTGATGATTGAAGAGACAGAAGAGCAGGGGTAAATTTGTCACTTTAGACGTCAGTGAATCTCTACAATTGCCTGTAAGATAAATGCTTGTGCGCTTATTAGCTTTGAGCATAACGTTGTCATAGTGATAAAAAGGATTGACAACGCTTGGGAGAGACTTTATAAGGCATATATATATTTATGTATTTTTAATACCTTTGCCGAAAAACGATAGGAGCTTGTCATGAGTGACGCTGATATTGATGACGATTTTGATGACGATTTTGTCGATGATGACGACGCCAAGATGGTGGAAGAGGCTGAAACCAGTGTGCGTACGCGCTTAAGTAGCCTTGAAAAACGCCGTTTGATTGATAACTTACTAGAAGAAAAACGTCTAGAAAAAGAGCTTAAAGACGATCTTGATGACATCGATAATTTTGATGAAGATGGCGATGACTGGGATGATGACGATATTTAACCCGTTATTTCTGTTTTAAGTTTGCCGCTTGATATTCAGGAAAAGTAGAGATAATGGCTATGTGTTAGCCGAAAGTTGTTAACTGGTTACACAGATAAGCAATCATCATGTTAAGTATATTGTGCTAAGCTGATTGTCAGAGGTTTTTAATAATATTAAATTGTTAAAAATGATGCTGCAATCAGCTCTTTTTATGTTGCCATACTCATGTATGGCGTACGCCGTAATCTAGCCGCCAAGGACTCCCTGCTATGAATAACCCACTCAGTTTCGATGAATTATTAGACTATTTGGACAATGATGAGAGCCAGTTCGTGCTTGATAGTGTTGCCACCCATGGTTTTTTGACCGCGACAGTTATTGGTCGTCCGTTGCCAAATTGGCTAGATGCGCTATTTGAAGGTCACGTCAGTGACATTCCTGCAAATGTGATTGACGGTATTCAGCGCTGGCGCGACTCGATTATGGCTGAGCTAAAAAACGAGACGCCGATCGAGCTACCCTTTGGTGAAGATGCGGGTGATGAAGAAGTGGCGGTCGATTTCTCAGAAGAATCTGATATTGTTGCTTGGTCGATTGGTTTTGTCGATGCGATGTATGGCGATGAAGCCAGTGATTGGTTTGAAGATGAAGAAACGGCAGAAGATGTGGCGGTCTTAACCTTACCTATGATTGTGCTAAGCGGTATCGATGATGAAGATCCTGAGCTTGCCGAAATGCGCGCTGATGAAGATAAAATGGCACAAATGGCCAATAGCATCGAAGGCAATTTAACCGAGCTGTTTTTATTGTTTCATACCAATGACTAGCAGGGTTTGTTTCAACAATATTGATTGTTTATTATTCATTGAAACCATAAATCTTCATTGAACCCATAATTGAACCCATATAAGTCACCGATAAGGCTGTAGCATGACTGTGCAACTTTCTAACCTTGAGCACTTACCCAACTACCAGATTACCGAGCGCTTGGACGTCGTTTACGGTAGTACTGTGCGTTCAAAGCACGTGGGCAAAGACTTGTTCGCTGGGCTAAAAAATATCGTTGGTGGTGAGCTGACGGCCTATACCGAGCTGTTAGAAGAGTCACGCCAAGAAGCGATCGATCGTATGGTCATCAAAGCAGAGGCCTTGGGTGCTGATGCTGTGGTAGGTCTGCGGTTTTCGACTTCGAGCATTGCCCAAGGCGCTTCTGAGCTGTTTGTCTATGGTACCGCGGTTAAAGCCGTGCCCATGCCGCAGCAGTCCGTCTCTTCGCCGTCATCTCATCAACCGCCAAGCAATCCTTCTGGTCCTACAGGTTTGCAAAATCACGACCAAGCAGCGCCGCAAAACCCCAACGTCGCCGCTGATGATTTGCCACGTTTCAATCCTTTTGGTTAATTAACCAGTAAAGAAAGCAGCAATGCTTTTTGACGCTCGAGACGGTCCATGAATAATTCTCTCACCCAAATGCTCATCAACTACGCGCCGCTTCTGGTGTTGTTTGTGGTCGGCTGGTTTTTTGGCTCACGGCATGAGCGTCAGCACTTGGCACAATTAAAAATCGCTGAAAAAGAGCTTGGTCATATTGTCGTCTCGACCGAGCGCTTTTATGTACCCAAACTTGCAGCTCATACTGAGGGTGAATTGGTACTTGGCAGCGTGGTGATTGCGCAAGATTATTTTAAAATGGTCATTGCTCGCGTTTTAAGTATCTTTGGTAAAAATCTCACTACTTATGAAACTTTGCTCGACCGCGCGCGCCGTGAAGCCGCCGTACGTATGCGTAGCCAAGCGCAGGCGAAAGGCTATAATCATATTTATGGCCTGCGTTTTGAAGTCAGTAATGTCAATCAGTTGGGCAGTATGGTCGAAGCCATTGCCTATGGTACCGCCGTCCATAGTTGTGAGAATTCTGATAAAGCCTCAATCCTTTAAAGCCATTTAACCCTAACCATATTAAACCTTCTGGCAAATCCTCTTATTTAGACTAAAACCCTTTCTATTTCTACTCTATTCCCACATTTCACACTTGACTGATGAGTCGCTGAATAAAGCAAATATGTATGACATTTGCGCTATATACTCGCTATATGTTTTGCTGACTTTTATGCTATAAGCACTCTCATGAAAGCTATAGTGAGTGAAAAGTAATATCGATATATCAGCAATTCAGCATAACAATGAGTGATGGCCGTTGATGCTAAGCGTTAGCCGCTATTAACCAGCCTTAGCAAGGAATGCTAAGCCGTTATCACTCAATCATTAGCAGTTGATCTAGGAATAGGTCACATTTACAGGGATGTCATTATGGAAAGTTTGGCGCTAGTTACTTTAGTAAACTCAGTTATTATTCCTATTTGCTTGTTTTTAATCATGATGGGCATGGGCTTGACCCTCGTCACCAATGATTTTAAACGGGTGCTAAAATACCCCAAGGCTGTGGGTATAGGCTTGACCAATCAGCTGATACTACTGCCAATCATCGGCTTTGCCTTAGCCAATATCATGCCATTACGCCCAGAGTATGCCGTTGGCGTTATGCTGCTTGTGCTGTGTCCGGGCGGCACTACCTCAAACTTATTTACTTATTTGGCCAAAGGTGATGTGGCGCTGTCGGTGACGATGACCGCAATTGCCAGCGTTATCACGGTATTTACCATTCCAATTGTACTGAGCTTTTCGTTGATTTATTTTATGGGCAGCGGTAGCGCGTTTGAATTGCCCGTATTAAAAACGGTGCTTACTTTGGTGCTGCTAACGATTGTGCCTATTAGTATCGGCATGCTGATTAAGCGTTACGCGCCAGCAGTCGCCGATCGCTCACAAGTCTATGTGTCGCGCTTTGGAGTGCTGTTTTTAACGTTTTTAGTGCTGTTTTTGGGCTATGTGCAACGCGATATCATCGTCGATGCCTTTATCGCTACCGGCCCTGTGTCGATAATATTGAACCTTTTAACCATGGCGCTTGGTTATTATAGTAGCAAATGGTTCGGTCTAAATTTGGCGCAAAGAACGTCAATCACGCTAGAAGTCGGGCTCCAAAACAGTACATTGTCGATATTTATGGCGTTGACACTATTATCGAACTACGATATGTCGATGATGCCAGCCATCTATACCTTGGTAATGTTCTTGACGGCAGGGATTTTGGTACGCATATTTAGCGCACGGCACAATAAACTGAGAAAGTCTGAAATAGAAAGCAGTGTATTAGCCGCGCGCATGCTTTAACGCTAATGATTTAGACAGACGTTAAGCAGCTATAGCCAATTCAATATAAAAGTGGTTCATTTAAAATAGCGCTCTGCTGGAATAAATTTTCCTCGCTTGCTATGGGCTTCGCACGCTAAAGGCTTCGAAAAATTTATTCCAGCAGTCCTATGACATTTCTAAATGGAATTTACTATATATCACTCGTTCATAAAATCCCACAACAGGTTTAAATGCTTAAAATCTGTTATGGGAAATTAGCTTAAGGATTTTACTACTAATTATTGTTAATAAGGTCGGCGGGTATTTATACGGCTGTTTATATTGTTGCCTTCATTTGGTTTGTCTTTGGCAGTTTCTTCTTTTGCTTTGGCAATATCAAACAAGAAGGTACGGTTTTTTATGACTGCGACAAATACCACCCCGCCAACGGTATTACCAACCAATATCATCGCCAAAAATAGCAAATAGCGCGCTAAGCTGACGGTATTGCCATAAAGCAAAGCAGATAATATCTCGATATTACCGACGATACTATGATGCAAACCTAAAAAGCCAATACTGCCAGAAATCAAGGTCACTAAAACAATGCGACTAAGGGTATCGCGCGCCGAGGTCACAAGCCAGGCGGTAACGCCCATCATCCAGCCTGCCAAGATGGCGCTACCAAATATCACCCACCATCTAAACCCTAAGATATGCTCGGCATAGGCATCGATGTCACTGACGCTAAACAGCTGCATATTTAAACCTAGTCCGATCATCAAAGCGGCAAATAAACAGCCACCAACGACGTTACCGGCGATGACAATGCCCCAAAGGCGTAGCAATTTGTGTAAGGGCTCGATTTTGTTGAGAACAGGCAGGCTCAGCAGTGAGGTTTGTTCGGTAAATAATAGTGACTGACCGATGACGACAATAATAAAGCCAATCGGATAAAGTAGGGAAGCGAGGACGATCGCGTAATGACTGGGGAGCCGCCACTCAAAAGCGCAAAAGCAGATAAAATCATAAAGAAGCTGATACCAATCTCAAGCCCCGCAGTAAAAGCACTAGTAAATAACGAACCAAGCGAGCGCTCAAAAGTTTCTCTGCCATCCATCACCTGCTCAACCAAGATACTGGCATAGCTTTTTGCTTGGCTGGAATTATCATCGTTGGCGACTTTTTTGATGGTCTCTTTGTCTTCTTCGCTAATATCCTCAGAGAAATCTTCGTCCTCTAAGTTTTCTGCGGTATCGGAGTCGCTCTGCTCCTCAGTATCGCCTTCTACTTTATCTTCAACGCTGTTTTCTTCAGCAGCTATAGAGCGTACATCCTCTTTTTTTTCAGCTTTAAAGTGGCTGCTATTGCTACTATTATTGTTATCGTTGTGCTCGCCATCTTTAGACACGGTCGGCTCGCTGTTTATCTGATGATAATTTAGGTTTTTCTTTATTTTAGCGTATGCGCAGCGTTTATTGTGTTGAGTGTTCAGCCGATTACTGTTGTAAATTGGCCCCTGCCGCTATTGAAGACTGATAAATGTCCTTAGCATCTAACAAAATCTGCTTATCTGCGTTAAAATCACTCTATTAATTATTTTCCCTATTTTTCGATAACTTTGTTTGACCACCTTCATTTCTAATAAAAGACCATCCTATTATGAGTACTCCTAATACCCCTGACTATCCCAAGAGCAACACCAAAACCAACCTGACCCAATCGATTCAGGCTGCCTTAAGCCAATTAGAGAACGCCTACAATCCAAGCGATGTCGAAGCAGGCATGTATCAAGGCTGGGAAGATAGCGGTTATTTTAAGCCAAGTTTTGATAAAGACGAGTCATTTTCTATCGCCTTGCCGCCACCAAACGTCACCGGTTCACTGCATATGGGTCATGGCTTTAACAATGCCATCATGGACGCACTAACCCGTTATCATCGCATGGATGGTGATAATACCCTTTGGCAACCGGGCACCGATCACGCCGGTATCGCCACCCAAATGGTCGTTGAGCGTCGTTTGGAGGCGCAAGGTTTGAAGCGCCGTGATATGACGCGCGAAGATTTCATCGATAAAGTGTGGGAGTGGAAAGAAGAGTCGGGCGGCAATATCACCACGCAGATTCGCCGCCTTGGTAGCTCGGTTGATTGGTCGCGAGAGCGCTTTACCATGGACGATGGTTTATCCAATGCGGTCAAAGAAGTGTTCGTTCGTCTATATGATGATGGGCTTATTTATCGTGGAAAGCGTTTGGTCAACTGGGATCCAAAATTTCAAACCGCGCTATCAGATTTAGAAGTTGAAAACGTCGATGAAAAGGGCAGCTTGTGGCATTTTCGCTATCACTTCACTGAGAAAGATATCACAACCCAAGATGGTAAGGACTATCTGGTCGTTGCCACCACGCGCCCTGAAACCTTGCTGGGCGATACCGCCGTTGCCGTCAATCCAAAGGACGAGCGTTACGCGCACTTGATTGGCAAAACCATTACCTTGCCAATCACTGGTCGCATTGTTCCTATCGTTGCCGATGATTATGTTGATATCGAATTTGGTACTGGCTGCGTAAAAATCACCCCAGCCCATGATTTTAACGATTATGAATTGGGTCGACGTCATAACTTACCATTGATTAATATCCTTGATGAGCGCGCCAATATCTTACCAGCCATGGAAGTCTACCCTGACTTGCAGACGCGTGAGCCAACGCTGGAGACGACGCCAAGTGACTATGCTGGGCTTGAGCGCTTTGCCGCGCGTAAATTCTTGGTTGAGCAAGCAAGTGAGCAAGGCTGGCTAGAAGATATCGAAGACTACGCACTCAAAGCTCCGCGTGCTGAGCGTGGCGGTACCATCGTTGAGCCGTGGTTGACGGATCAATGGTATGTGGCCGTCAGTAAGCTTGCTGGCCCCGCGATTGATGCGGTAGAAGACGGCCGAATTGAATTTGTCCCTGCGCAATACAAAAACATGTATATGGCGTGGATGACCGACTTGCAAGACTGGTGCATCAGTCGTCAGCTGTGGTGGGGACACCGCATTCCTGCATGGTATGACGACGCGAATGGCGAGATTTATGTTGCCCGTGATGAAGCGGAAGTTCGCACTAAATATAATCTAAGCGACGATGTTAAATTGCGCCAAGACGATGATGTGCTTGATACCTGGTTTAGCTCGGGACTTTGGACCTTTAGTACGCTCGATTGGGCAGATCCGAACGCTGATCCACGCGTACTAAAAACCTTTCACCCAACCAGCGTGTTGGTGACTGGCTTTGACATTATCTTCTTTTGGGTCGCACGCATGATCATGATGACTATGCATTTTGTGAAAAATGAAGACGGCACGCCGCAAGTACCGTTTAAGACTGTTTATGTGCATGGTCTGGTTCGTGATGGTAACGGTCAGAAAATGTCCAAATCTAAAGGTAACGTCTTAGATCCTATCGACTTGATTGATGGTATTGATCTGGAAGCGCTGGTAGAAAAACGTACCAGCAATATGATGAATCCAAAAGACGCGGCAAAAATTGAAAAGCAAACGCGTAAAGAGTTCCCAGAAGGTATCCCAGCTTACGGTACCGATGCGCTGCGCTTCACCTTTACCTCCCTTGCGAGCACTGGCCGCGATATCAACTTTGATCTCAAGCGTGTCGAGGGTTATCGTAATTTTTGTAATAAAATCTGGAACGCCAGCCGCTTTGTACTGATGAATTGTGTCGATAAACAAGGCAACGCCCAAGCGATTGACCAGACCGCCAATGCAGATGTTTGGGAATTACCAGAAAAATGGATCATGAGTCGCCTTAACTCGACCATTAGCAATATCCATCAGCATTTTGCCCAGTATCGCCTCGATATGGTCAGCCATGATATTTATGAGTTTATCTGGAATGAATACTGTGATTGGTATGTTGAGCTTGCCAAAGCCAGCCTAAATGATGACTCGGTATCAAGCGAGCGTAAAGCGCAAATCCGCTATGTGCTGCTGCATGTGCTTGAGACCGCGCTACGCTTTAGCCATCCAATCATGCCGTATTTGACCGAGCAAATCTGGCAGACGGTGGCACCGCTATTGGGTCGTAAAAACACCGACAGCATCGTCGTTGCTGACTATCCACAAACCGATACTGCGCAAATCAGTGAGCAAACTGAGGCTGATATGGCGTGGCTTCAAGAGCTTATCGCCAGCGTGCGTAATATCCGTGGTGAGATGAAACTCGGTAATGCGGTACGCTTGCCAGTACTGCTACAAAATATCTCTGCTGATGAAGATGCGCGCCTATCACGCATCAAAAATCAGTTTAAAGCGCTTGCCAAAGTTGAGAGCCTAGAGATCGTCAAAGAAAGCGATGAAGTGCCATTGTCATCATCAAGTATGGTCGGTCAGCTACGGGTACTTGTACCCATGAAAGGGCTAATCGATCCAACGGCTGAGCTGGCTCGTTTGGGCAAGTCATATGATAAGTTGAAAGGTCAAGCCGAAGGCATCGCGCGTAAGCTAGGTAATGAAGGCTTCGTCAGTAAAGCGCCAGCCGAAGTAGTTGATGCTGAAAAGGCGAAACTGGCTGAGCTAGAAGGGCAGCTGACGGCGATGACAGCGCAGATGGAAGAGTTAAAAGCGTTGTAGTTGCAAAGTAGGTGTAGGTATCTATATCAATTAAGAGCGCTGTCACAACTGTGATAGCGTTTATGACGTGCCTACTGATACCGCTTGTGACAGTATCGGCGGCGTGAGCAAATCCATATTAGTCCCATTGGCTATTGGTGTTAAAGCAAAAGAATACTGTTTTCCACAGGCAATCGCTGAGTACTGGGAAAGCTATCCTGCCAAATCGTAGAGAAGAACGATTTATATTTACCTAATCGCTAAATAAGCTACGTACCGGCAGCAAAACCGTGCAAAATCAGTCTTGTACTCAGTTATTAATTTCTTTATCTTTGATAGCTTATATAAGTAGAGCAAATCTAATAAATTAATATTTAACACTGACTGATAAACTCCCATGACCCAACCAGAAAAAGCCTTTTATTATCGACCAAAGACCAATCAGCACAATAGCCCCGCGGTGCGTTGGGCATTTTTGATATTTGGCTGGATATTCTTTGTATTGGGAATTATCGGTGCATTATTACCGGTGATGCCGACCGCGCCTTTTATATTACTGGCAGCAGGTTGCTGGGCACGTAGCTCACGACGTTTTCATTTTTGGCTCATTAATCACAAGTATTTTGGTAAGTTTGTTCGCGATTGGGAAGAGCGCCGTGCCGTACCGCTATATGCGAAGTGGTTAGCAACGATTATGATGACACTATCGATATCAATGTTATTTTATCGTCTGCCAGCGGATATGGTGTGGATGGCGTGGCTAGTAGCAGCGATTTGCACTGGCGTCGCCATATATTTATTCCGTTTGCCGAATGCCTAGACTTAGCGGTTAAATGCTTAAAATTTTTGTTAATTGTCTAAAAATAAAGCAAATAAGTGCAAAAAATAGCCAATAATTGCGCTTTGTTACACTAAAGATAAGATAAGGCTTGCGATACTGCGCTAGGCCACCTATAATACCTCCAAGCTTAAGAGCAGTTCTGCACCAAATCATTACCTCGTAGTATTAGTTATAATCCTTCGTTTTAATATTTATCGTTCAGTAGCTATTTGCAAGCGTTATCGGCCAATTAGGCCAAAAATAAATTAAATATCAGGGTTATGACTATGTCAGACGTTCAAAAAGGTACAGTTAAGTGGTTCAACGAAGCTAAAGGCTTTGGTTTCATCGCTCCAGAAAACGGCGCAGACGTTTTTGCTCATTACAGCGAAATCACTGGTTCAGGTTTCAAAACTTTGGCTGAAGGCCAAGAAGTTGAGTTCACTGTAACTCAAGGCCAAAAAGGCCCACAAGCACATAACATCGTTGCTATCTAATTTGTCTTTATAGACAATTAGAGCTAGATGAATAAAAAAACGAGCCTTAGGGTTCGTTTTTTTTCACCTATTATTTATGTTTATTGCTTTTGATAAATAAATAGTAAAGTCTTAGAACAACAATGCCGACGATTATAGTGATAATCGTCGGCATTTTTAGTTTTATTGGTGCGTAAATAGCTTTTTTACAGTGAAGCGATGCCAATATTGATCAAGCCGCCACCAACGATTAACCAAGTAAACATAATCGCCCCAAGTATCAATGGTTTGACGCCAGCTTGTTTAATGGCACTCATATGGGTGGTCAAACCAAGGGCAAACATTGCCATCGTCAATAAGACATCATCAAGCATGACCATGCTCTGCTCAAAGCTTGCCGTCATCGGTATCCACGTATGCAATACCACCACCAAAATAAAGATAAAGGCAAACCAAGGGACTTTCACTTGTTGCACACGATTTATGAAAGACGGCTTTTCGCCATTATCACTACTGGTTTTGGTTAAGGCAAACGATAAAATCAATAAGAAAGGTGCCAGCATCATCACTCGTATCATTTTTGTGACGACCGCGGTATTGCCAACCTCGGTGCTGACGGCGTTACCAGCGACCACTACTTGTGCCACTTCATGAATGGTTGAACCGGTATATATGCCGTATTGCTGAGCGTTTAGCCAAGGTTGTAGCCAGCCAAGTTGATATAAAAATGGATAGAGCAGCATGGCAATCGTGCCAAAGACCACCACGGTGGCAACGGCAATGGTGACTTTATGCGCTTCGGCTTTGACCACGGGTTCTGCGGCAATTACCGCTGCAGCGCCACAAATACTTGCCCCTGAGCCGATCAATAGCGTCGTTTGCTTATCGACTTTAAGCCACTTTGTACCGAGCCAATAGGTAAGTAAAAACGTTGAGGTTAATACCAATGCATCAGTCATTACGGCGGGCATACCAACGCTTGTGACTTGGGTTAAAGTCAGTTTAAAACCGTAAAATATAATGGCTAGGCGCAGTATTTGACCTTTAGCAAAACCAACACCCGCACTTAATTGATCAGAAAAATTTGGATAAATCGTATTGCCAAGTACCATGCCAAGTAAAATTGCTAGCGTCAACGATGACAGACCAACAATTTGTCCATTTGACCATGTGTCTAGGCTGATATTTAACCACAAACAAAACAAGCTCCCAATCAGCACGACGATAAGTCCCATCGCATGACGATTATGCGGGAAGTAATTATTCATGGTTTGTGCCACTGCGTTCATATCGTACGCATCCTATTTTTTATCATCTATAATCGAAATAAGCATAAGCTTATGAATAGACAGTATAAGACAAACCGATTTATAATAAAAACAGATTAATAAGATATAAGCCATCGATTTATTAGGTTAGTAAGTAGTTTCTGATATTAAATGATTTTTTAGAATTTTATAGTTTGTATAGGATGTCAGAGACATTATGAAAAAGACCGTTCAGACGCAGCCGAAGATTACCCTTAAGCAGCTATCGGTGTTTGTCAGTATTTATCAAACTGGCAGTACCAGCCGTGCCAGTGAAGCGCTGCATTTATCGCAGTCAGCGGTCAGCAGTGCACTCACTGAGCTGGAGGCGCGGTTACAAATGCCGCTATTTGAGCGCGTCGGGCGCAGGCTCAATCAGCATCCAAACGCCCATCCTATCTATATACAGGCGCAAGCGATTTTGGGACAAGCTTTAACGCTTGAGCATTATCATAAGCATCAAGCAGGGCAGATTCATATTGGTGCTAGCACGACTATCGGTAATTATGTATTGCCGCCGCTGCTTGCCAAATTATACGAAGCGCTACCCGATGCCCATATCGATATGTATATTGCCAATACCCAAGAAGTGGTCGGCGAGGTTGAGCAATTAAATATCGATATTGCGCTTGTAGAAGGTATGCCGCGCCCGACAGATATGAAAGTGATTGAGCAGCGCGCTTGGCGGACCGATACCTTGATGGTATTTGCTAAATCTCATAGTAAATGGCTGGCAAACATGGACTATAACCATAAAGAAAAATGCTATGAGCTCAGCGTTGAACGATTGGCAAGGCTGCCATTACTGGTACGAGAGGCAGGTTCGGGGACGCGGCAGATTATCGATGAGCAGTTATTGCAGCATCTACCGCATGCCGAGATTGTCATGGCAATTCAGCAGTCAGAAGCCATTAAGCATATGGTCAGCGCCGATATTGGGCTTGGCTGCTTATCGCAGTATGTCATTCAAGCAGAATTGGATAAAGCAGAGCTGGTGCAGGTGAAAGTAGCAGGTATTGATTTAGCGCGCACGTGGTGGCTGGTGTGGCATAAAGCGCGTCATCAAAGCCCCATTTGGCAGAGTTTTATTGATATTTTGACAGAAGATTGATTTTAGTAGTAAACATAGAGGTATTGGATAGAGTCTCTACTATTTTGATGGATAATAAAACAGCGCACTGTCACACAGTACGCTTTTCTCAATGAGCTTTTTTAATAACTTGGGAATTATGTTAAGTCTGTTCTTAGCGTTATTTATTAACGGGTTTATCGAGTCGCACCACTAAGCTGTCGCATGGGACGTTTGGCAAGATATTATCTGCCGTCGCGCCACTTAGCCAAGCCGAGATACCGTGGCGCTCATGCCGACCGATGACCAATAAATCAACGTCATGCTTATGGCAATAATTGACGATACCCTCACTGTTAGAGATAGCGGTTGTTACTTCAGAGTTGACCGCGTGCAAGTCATTACGCTCCAAAAACTGAGCCAGTTTGGCGCGCGCTTCTTGGCAGCGTTCATCATCGATTTCATCGTATAAGCTTGAGGCAGGCACCAGCTCATAGCCAAAGCCGACCATGGTATCTTTGACGATATGTAATACCGATAATTTGGCGTTCGGACGATTCTCGACGATACGTTTGGCCTTTTGGGCGACCACATCAGCGTCGGACATCAAGTCGGTGACCAATAAAATATGTTCGTAACTCATGAGCTGCTCCTTTTGACAGATGATTTCAACTATAGCACTACTACTGACTGCTGTTAAGTAGGCTTTGTTAAATCCACACTATCTTTATGATGTATTGTTGAAGCGTTATTATTTTTCTCCTAGCGCTATCTTGACTTATCAAGCCCTAAGCCCCATCTAGTTTCGTTAGGCAAATCCTTTTTAGCTGTTAATTGCCATTCTATTTAAAGATTACCTATATTTTTATAACACGGCTATTTTTATAACTTTTACAACGCTATTAATTTTAGACCAATCAATTTTATAAATATAAACCTTTCCATTTTTGATTGTTTATCCTGAGATGCTTTATCAGTTAACGGCCACATGAGCGCTTAACGAAGAAGCTATCAGGTTACTCTATAAGGACAACTATGACTGACACGCCATTTACCGCTGATTTAACCCTACATCCAGCGTTTGAGCTGCTTGAGCACCGTCATATCGATGCATTGTCGATGGACGTATTGATAAGCCAACACATCAAGACGGGCGCAATGCATTACCATTTGGCCCATCCAAGCGATGAAAATGCCTTTTTGGTCGGCTTTCGTACTCAGCCAATGGACTCAAAAGGTGAGGCGCATATTTTAGAGCACGTGGCTTTGTGTGGCTCTGAAAAGTTCCCTGTCCGCGACCCGTTCTTTTCGATGATTAAACGTTCATTAAACACCTTTATGAATGCCATGACCGCCGCCGATTGGACGGCGTATCCGTACGCGACCCAAAATAAAAACGACTACTTTAATTTGCTGGCCGTTTATCTTGATGCGTCGTTTTTCCCCAATATTCATCCGCTGGATTTTGCCCAAGAAGGCATCCGCGTTGAGTTAGACGAAAACGATAAGCCGCAGTTTAAAGGCATTGTGTTCAATGAGATGAAAGGCGCAATGAGCGGCGAGATTGATCAGTTGTATCATACGGTCGCCCATCATTTGTTCCCAACGACGACCTATCATTATAATTCGGGCGGCGATCCTGCTGATATTCCTGATTTGACCCATCATGAGCTGGTTGAATTTCATCAGAGTCATTATCATCCGTCAAACAGCGTGATCATGAGCTTTGGTAATATTCCGGTCGCTGAGACGCAAGCAAAAATTCATGAAGATGCTTTGATTCAGTTTGAAGCGGGTAAAAAGCACGTCTCGCGTCCAGAAAAACGTCTGTCTGCACCAATTAGCGCGGTTGATACTTATACCGCTGACGAAGCCGGTCCAGACCAAACGCATCATGTGGTGGCGTGGTTATTGCCATCGATTACCGATCCCAAGCAGCGTTTAGCACTGCGTCTATTAGAAGGCGTGTTGGTTGAGCATGCTGGTTCGCCCCTGCGTGCGTATTTGGACAGCCATCCGCTTGGTAAAGCGCCGAGTCCGCTATTGGGACTCGATGACAGTCATTATGAAATGGTCTTTTATACCGGTCTGCGCGGTTCAAACCCTGAGCATGCCGAAGCGGTAGAGCAGGGCATTCTTGATTTACTTAAAGAGGTGGCGAGCAATCCGATTGATGATGAAACCATCGAAACCATTTTGCACCAAATCGAGATTGATCAGCGCCATATCGGCGGTGATAGCATGCCGTATGGTTTAAACCTTATGTTAGAGGGCTTTAGCACGGCGATTCATGATGGCAACCCTATCGATGTGTGGGAAGTTGATGAGCACTTGCAATGGCTGCGTGAGCAAGTCAAAGACGAACAGTGGTTACCGAATTTAATAAAGACCCATTTGCTCGATAATCAGCATCGTGTCCGTGTCACGTTGACGCCTGATAGCGAAAAAACTGCCCGTTTGGCAGCCGCTGAGCAAACCCGTCTTGATACCATTGCGATGGATTTGACCGCTGATGATAAAGCTATCTTAAAACAGCAAGCGCTTGATTTGGCAGCGCGCCAAGCTGCGCCTGATGATTTAAGCTTATTGCCAAAAGTTGGTCTAGAAGACGTGCCAACCGATATCAGCTTTAAACAAGGCACGCAAAAACAAGTAAATTTAAGCGGGCAAGACAGCACCTTATTTGAATATGAAGCCGGTACCAATGGCTTGTATTATTACCAAGTGATAGTGCCATTGACCGATGCGATTGGTAATCAAGACACCAGCGAGCTACCGGTTAATGAAGTCATCAATCATCCGCTATTGCCGATCTATTTAAGCTTATTGTCAGAACTGGGCACGGACTCGCTAAGCGCTCATGAAATGCAGGCCAAGCAAGCGGCGCATTCATCAGGAGTGACGGCGCGTATCAGCCAGCGTACCAATATCGATGATAGCCAAGCGATTAGCAGCTACTTCGTCGTCGCTACACGCGCGCTAAATCGTAAGCCTGAAGCCATTGATTTGCTTAAAGAAGTCATGGAGCACAGCGTCTTTAGCGAGCATAACCGTATTAAAGAGATTTTGCAGCAGCGCGCAGCTGGTTGGCAATCAAACCTTGCCGGTTCTGGGCATTCGTATGCTATGCAAACCGCCAGTCGCGGCATGAGCCGTCAAGCGCAGTTAGAATATGTGCGTAGCGGGCTGCCAGCATTGAACGCGCTAAAAGACTTCTTAACCCACGCCAGTAGTGACGATAGGCAGTGGGATAAATTGGCAAGCAGTTTGATGGATTTACATCAGCGTATAATAAGTTTGCCGAAACACGCCGTCATTATCTGTGAAGCCGAGCAAACTGAACGTTTAAGTAACTTAATCGTTGAGAGCTGGAAAAACAGTAAAGCGTCACAAATTGCGGAAAAATTAAGCCATACTGAAACGGCTATTGAAGCGAGCATTCCAAGTGAGTTTGCAGATTTACAGTTAGACTCGGCGCTCAATGGTAAGAATGATGGCGCTCAATTAGAAGAGGTTACTGCTGACGATTTGGCGTGGCTAGTGCCAACCAACGTTTATCATAATGCCAGCGCTTATACTGTACCAGCCGCCGACCATCCTGATACGGCAGCCTTAATGGTGTTGGCGCCGTATCTGCGCAATGGTTACTTGCATAGTGCCATTCGTGAGCGCGGCGGTGCTTATGGCGGCGGCGCAGGTTACGATGCCAATGCTTGTGCCTTTAAGTTCTTTAGCTATCGCGATCCGCAGTGTGCCGAAACCTTTGCCCATTTTGATGCCAGTATCGAATGGCTATTAAACGAGCCGCAAACCGATGAGCAATTAGAAGAAGCGATTTTGGGTATTATCTCAGGCATGGATAAACCAGGCTCTCCAGCAGGTGAAGCGGTAAAAGCCTGCTTTGCCAATCTGCATCATCGCGGCGTCGACTGGCAGCGTAAAATGCGCGCGGCGATATTATCTGTGACGGTTGCTGACTTGCAGCGCGTCGCTAAGCAATATCTGCAAGGTCAAAAACACGTGCGAGCGGTACTAGCGCCGTATGATAAAGAAGAAGCCGTAAAAGAGTTAGGTTTTAACGTTTGTAAAATTAAAAGCTAGTTGTTAATTTAGCGCAAAAACAGTCATCGCAAATCATTGACTGTATAAAAAAACCGCCGCTCTCAGTGTTTGTATTGAAAGAGGCGGTTTTTATTATCGGTAAGTATTTTAAAAAGTTGTATTAATAACGCTTAATCGCTTGGTCTTTGCCAATCAAATCTTGATGAATAGGGAAGTCGTTATGGTCGTCAAACTCCTTGCGGTCGGCAAAGTAGCTTTTTAAGGTACGGCGCACGGCTTCAAAGGCAAGCTTATCCCAAGGGATGTCTTCCTCAGCAAATAACGCGCAGTCCAGACTTTCAGAGCCAATACCGTAAGCGCCGTCTTTTAACTCGGTGATATAAATGCTATAGATTTGCCCGATATCGGGGATATCATATAAGCAATATAAATGCGGGTTGATAACCACTGCTTCCGCCTCTTCAAAGCTTTCACGCGCCGCGCCTTCTGCCATGGTTTCGCCGTTTTCCATAAAGCCTGCAGGCAGCGTCCATAAGCCATATTGCGGCTCAATTGCACGGCGGCATAGCAGCACTCTGTTTTTGTGCACGACCAGTGAGCCACAAATCACTTTTGGATTTTCGTAGTGAATATAATTGCAGTTTGGACATACCAAACGCGGCATATTATCGGTGGCTGGTATTTTGCGTTCTGCTTCATGGCCGCATTGTAGACAATAGCGCATATCAACTGCCTTATATAAGATAAACGAAAGATGGAAAAAAGGTTATCGATGTTGTAAGAATTGTAATTCTTATGTTATGACGTTCGCTTGTCAGCTGGCATCATAGCTATGATGCCTAAGATAACACAAATTTCCATCGCACTGGCCGTGATAATAAAAAGCACACATTTTTGCTAAACTGATGGTAGCTAGGCTTACGTTTATGAAATAAGGCTTTTGAAGCGTCATTGTCAGCGCTGCGATTACGCATCAGTCCAGTCACATAAAGTATATGCAGCCGCTTTTAGATTGCGTTAGTCTAGACTAGACTGATGTTAAATAATAAATAATGGCTGTATATTGAAGGGTGGATTCACCAATAACGCGGATAATGGCGGCCGCGACCGATATTGTTATAAATCAGCGCCACTGCGACCAAGGCAAGCGCACCGATTAGCGTAGGGGTGACTAAAAAATGCCAGTTGACGCCGCCGAGCATGACGATTAGTGGATTAGAGCCTGCGGGTGGATGCGGCACGCGCAGCAATAGCATCAGCGCAATCGCTGTACCGACCGCCAGCGACAAGCTCCACCACTCGATACCAAACAAGGTCAAGAACGATAGACCCGTAAAAGTGGTGATAAGATGACCGCCAACGATGTTTCTAGGCTGAGCAAATGGACTCTCTGGATACGCAAAAATAAGCAAACAGCTGGCACCAAATGAGCCCAAAATCATGGCGACATTTTGCCAGCTGCCCAGTAGCGCCAGTATGGCGGTGGCGAAAGTACCGCCAACCCAAGCAAGGGCAATGATAATTAATGGCAATCTTTGCGGGCAATCATCGGTTTTGCCCTGCATTTTATTTAATGAAAAAATCTTATCCACAAATATTTCCTAAAAACATGTAATCTTAAAGTGCTTACTTGCGTAATCAGCATCTTATTTAATGGTTATTTATGTTGAACGGCATTGATGCTTGATACTGATAAAAACATAGGGCAATAATAATGTTACTCCCCCCGCAGTCTGTCCATTTCGATGAATTTTCCGTCGCTGTGCCAGACTTTATTCGCTATCCCACTATTAGAAAACTTGCGGAACGCGTGCAGCATGAGACCTTAAATGCGGTCACCAATCCTGCGTTATACCATAGCTCTCATACTTCTCTTAGCGAGCGTATTTTAGAGAGTCTGTATCAGACACCGATTGCTGATGCCTCGGTATTGGTTGCCATCACTCATGAGCGCCATCCAAAGCTGCTACTGACGCGCCGCGCTGCGCATATGAACAGTCATGCTGGCGAAGTGTCTTGCGTAGGCGGTAAACATGACGCCGGTGACGGTAATAATGTCATCACCGCCTTGCGTGAAGCCTGCGAAGAGACCGCGCTACCACCCAATAAAGTGCAGCTACTTGGTCAATTACCGATTCAAACCTCTAAAAGTGGCATGAGTGTGCGTCCTATTGTGGCGCTAATTGCGCCAGATTTATTGTTAGTGCCGGAGCTTGATGAAATCTCGCGTATTTTTTGGGCAGATTTTGAAACCTTGCTGACGCAGCCTACCGTTGAGTATGCGATAGAGTATACGATGCAAGATCAGACCGCGACCATCCTCACGCCAAGCTGGCAAGTAGATGGCGAAACAATATGGGGTCTGACAGGACGCGTCATCGCCAGCTTGCTAGAGACGGGCTTTGATCGGCAGCTTGAGTGGTATTACCGCATTCAAGATACGCGTAATTAATACGTCAGTCGCTTGCGGTGATTTATTGAATTGTCTACAGTAAAACCATTTTCTAATCAAACCAAGCGCGTCTTTTGCGGATTTATTATAGTTATTGTAGAGGCGGTTGATAATGGCTTGATATATTCTATTTACTACTAATAATATTCGACTTATGCCCTCTGGTTATGGTTATAGATTTGCATAATATTATTCGTTATTGGTTTTATCTAATACTGAGTGATTATTCTTCTTAGAGTATCTGTAATTAGCACAAGTTATTTATAATAATCGTCGTTTTTCTTTAACCACCAATTCATATTATCTTGGCGTTTAGCACGGAAGGCTTCTAATTTTTCAGCCACACTTTGATTGTGTTGGCGTGCCGTATCGAGCGCAAAGAGAATCGGCACTGACGATAAGACGCCAAAGCGGATTTTTGATTTTGGCAAATCCAGCCCATCGCCGATATCATCGCCGACCAAAGTACGGGTCACGCTAGCATTGACCATCTCAACGAAACGCCCCCGTCGATTGTCTTCGCCCATCAGCTGACGCGGCAAATCATGCAAGGCTTTGGCTAATGGTTGCCCCATTTTAAAATCAAGCTGCTGAATTGATAAATAGGTATAAAGCCATTCCCAACAAGCGGCTTCATCCTTCGGTAAGCGCTGTAAATCAACGCCCATCCAATAGCTGGCAAGATTCCAGAGATGTAAGATACCTTCTGCTTCCTCGCCGCTGATACGGGCGCCAAGCAGCCGTAGCCCACGCATAATCAATAATGAAAACTGCAAATGGGTAGCAATCATATCGGTTTGATTGATAGGAATACCCCAATAGTCGGTGTTCCAGCTGCCATCTACATTGTGGTGTTGGTCGGCATCGGGTATGACACCTTTAGCGGCATTACCTTTACCTTTGAGCAAGTTTTGCCGCACCGTCGTGTGAATTTGCCGCACCTTGATAGACTGCCGCCAGCCTTCTGAGCCAATTGCCAATACCTGCTCAATCGGTTGACGGTTATTATAAGAGCTAGAATTTAGTTGTGGGTGTTCAGAGACGGCTAAGATGTAAGCATAAGTACGCATCAAACGCGGTAGGGCATCGTGCATTAAGGCGCCCGTTTGAATGAGCGGTAGGGAGAGGGCAGGGATACTATAGCCGGCCATTAGCGCGACATTACGCAACAGCCAAATGAGCATCAGCGGATAACGTCGGTAAGCAACTGCGCCGATTTGTGCAAGCTTGGGGTCAAACCAAGCAGGATGGCTGCTAAATTGCTCGGTTAAGGTATTAAATGCAGGGTTGCTTAGAAAGGTAGCATCGAAGCTGCTGCCATTGCTATCGCTACTATTACTATCGCCACCATTACTATCGCTTAAGATAAATTGCTGTAAAGGCTTGGTAAAACGAATACCGTCAGCGGCCAACGCATCGGCTAGTGGATCGCCAATATCGTAGCCGGCAACCATTTCCTGCAATAACTCTTGCGAGATAACAAAGTCTTTTGGCAATAAATAACGCTTAATGCGCTTTAAGACTTGTAGGTCGCTATGGTCGTCAATCGCCGTCGTGCGTCCATGGCGTTGGTAAGCGTGAATTGCCGGGTTAGGGTCAGCTTTTTGCCGAGCGCTGGCGCTATTGGCTTTGGCATTTTCTTTAGCGATATCGATGGGATCCATATGATTAGCTACTTTATATCGTCTGCTTTTATCCACTCATCTTAAGCGCATTAAGCGACTTATTTAGCGTGATAGCTATAAGTCGCTCACGCTTAATGAGTGCTTAAGAATGATGGGTTAAGTCCACCGAGGTATTGCTGACCTCTTCTTTTAAGGTGGCTTTTAGCATCAAGTAACCTGCGATACCAGACACGATTGAACCCATAATGATACCTAAGCGCTCATCAAATAATGGTGTCGCGCCACCGAAAGCAAGGCCGCCGATAAACAAACTCATGGTAAAGCCAACGCCGCAAAGTAACGCTGCGCCGTAGATTTGCTTAAAGTTCATGCCTTTTGGCATAGTGGAAATACCCAATTTGAAAATTAACCAGCACATGAGCATCACGCCCACTTGTTTACCAATAAACAGTCCGGCAGCAATACCCAATGGCACGGAATGAAATAGCTCTGCAAAGCCTGCGCCCTTGAGCGATATACCTGAGTTGGCAAAGGCAAATAATGGCAGAATCCCGTAAGATACGGTGTTTTGTAAGTCGTGCTCGAGCTCTTCAAGTGGGGAGTGTTCAGGGTCAGTACGGTCAAATAACGGAATGAATAACGCGAGTACCACCCCAGCTAAGGTTGCGTGAATGCCAGATTTGAGCACGGCAATCCACATAATCACCCCGATTAATATGTAAGGGGTAATGCTGGTGACGTTACGGCGATTGAGTAGATATAAGAACGGTAAACACAAAGCGGCGATAGCCAATGAACCAAGTGATAAGTCGCTGGTATAAAATAAAGCGATGATTAAAATAGCACCAATATCATCAAAAATAGCGATGGATACCAAAAAGACTTTGAGTGAGTTTGGTACACGATTGCCAAGTAGGCTTAAAATACCAAGGGCAAAGGCAATGTCGGTCGCCGCCGGAATTGCCCAACCTTTCCAAAACTCAGGCTCATTATAGTTAAAAAGCAAGTAGACAATAGCGGGCATAATCATGCCGCCCAATGCCGCGCCAGCTGGTAAGATAATTTGTTTGACGTTCGAGAGCTCGCCGATGAGTACTTCACGTTTGAGCTCAAGACCGACCAAGAAAAAGAACACTGCCATCAGACCATCGTTGATCCAATGATGGGCGTCTTTTGCAATCGCAAAGCTGCCGATTTGAATGACAACGGGGGCATGAATAAAGGATTCATACCAAGTATTCAGAGGGGTATTGGCAATAATCATTGCCGCCATAGCTGCCAGCGCTAAGACAATGCCGCCTGACGCCTCGAGGTTGAAAAATGCTTTGATTCTTTGTATTGCCATATTATCCTCATTAACTAAATAAAACGTGCTAAATCATTCAAGAACTTCAAGTACCTATTGTTATTTGGTTTGCTTAGTTCAGCTCAGGACTACTCAGCATAGTTAAGCGATAGACCACCATTAATAATGACATAGATAATAGTGACATAGATTGATATAACAAATAGGTGTCTCTAGTTTCTCACAATTTTATTCATATAAACAATTAAATACGTTAACGGTTTTATGCTTCTTCCTTGAAGACTCAACGATTGTCAAAGGATATATCGATAAGACAGTCGATATGACAAATCTAGCAGACTTTGTTAGGTTTTTGGCTTTTTTTACATTTTTATCTTTATAATGAGCGCCGTTAAGCAAATCCTCATATCCAGTTTGGTACTGATGAAAGAGTGGTATCGATTAAAAAAATAGCCGCTATTTTATCAACCAACGTATTCTGAGCCTGATTTTTTCAGGCTTGCTTTTTTTATGTCATAAATTTTCAAGGTCGGTGTCATGGACATATCGCTCTCTATCGAGATTATTTTAATGCTGGCGGCGGTTGCGGCGCTGGCAGGTTTTATCGATGCTATCGCGGGCGGTGGCGGTTTATTGACCATTCCTGCCATGCTGCTTGCCAATATCCCGCCCGTGCTAACCTTGGGCACCAATAAGTTGCAAGCGGCATCAGGTGCGCTCGCGGCGTCTATTACCATGATTAAAAAAGGTGTTATCAAGCCTAAAAGTATCAAATTTGCGATCATCGCCGCTTTTATTGGTTCGGTTATTGGGACGATTGCCGTACAGTTGTCGCCGCCTGATTTGTTAGAAAAACTGATTCCGTTTTTGATTGCGGCGATTGGTATTTATACCTTATTTGCCCCAAGGCTAGGTGAAGTTGAGGCCGCACCACGTATCTCAGAAGGCACGTGGCAAAAAGTAGTAGCGCCTTTGATAGGGTTTTATGATGGTTATATGGGACCGGGTACGGGGATGTTTTTTGCTTTAGGAAATGTGGCGCTGCGTGGTCGCCAAATTATCGAAGCAACGGGCGCAGCAAAAGTGCTCAATTTATCTACCAATATCGGCTCGCTTATTTTCTTTATCTTGGGCGGTAATGTGCTGTGGAAAGTGGGACTGGCAATGATGGTTGGGCAGACGATCGGCGCGTATTTTGGCTCGCATATGGTCGTTAAAGGCGGCAGTAAACTTATTCGTCCGATGATTGTGTTGGTTTGTTTGGCAATGCTAACCAAATATGTGCTTGGTTAACGATAGTTATTTTGAGGTTAAGATAGTCTTTATAAATTGAGAAAGCTTTATTCCAGCAGAATCGTCACAGCCTTAAGTTATTTCGTCTATATATCAATTTCCAAACCTTACTCAAGACAGAAAAAAACCTCAGTCCATTTGGCTGAGGTTTTTATTATGCATTTTTATAAGTGACTAATTGATATTACCCACCAGCCATGCTTGGCCTAACCATGTTTAATATCGTCGTATTCACTGCCCATAATGCCATCGCTAAAGACTTCAGAGAATTCGCGCTCGCTGTTTTCATCGATATGACCATCGAAAACGTCTTTTGTACCCGCATCAGGATCGTTATAAATGGCTAGATCCATCTTACCTTCTGACTTGGCGACGATAGCGGTCACGGCAGCATCGCCACTGACGTTGACGGCGGTACGTAACATATCAAGGATACGGTCGACCCCCAAGATAAGGCCGATACCTTCGATTGGTAAGCCTACTTGTGCAAATACCATCGAAAGCATAATTAAACCAACACCTGGCACGCCTGCCGTACCGACAGAGGCGAGCACGGACATCAGAATAACGACTAGATAGTCGGTCACACCCAAATCAATACCATAAATATTGGCAATAAAAATGGTCGCGGTTCCCTGCATGATGGCGGTGCCATCCATGTTGATGGTCGCACCAAATGGTACCGTGAACGACGCAACAGAGTTATTGACCCCCATGCGTTTGGTAACGGTACGCAAGGTAATCGGAATCGTCGCGTTTGAGCTTGAAGTACTAAACGCAAAAATCTGTACTTCGCGCATTTTTGTTAAAAAGGTTCGCACCGAGAGGCCTGAAGCCAGCTTCAGAACAATCATCATGGTCACAAAGAAATGGAAGGCAAGCGAGCCAATCAATACTGCAACATAACCAAGCAGCGACCAAATAAGGTCTAAGCCAAGCTCTGACATGGCTTTTGCTAGTAGCGCAAACACACCATAAGGCGCAAGGTTCATGATGATGGTCACCATTTTTAAGATGACTTCGTTAATAAGCTCCAAGCTTTGCACCAAGCCTTTGGCAGGCTTACCAACCATCAAGATACTGATTCCGATTAAGATAGCAAAGAAAATAATCGATAACATATCGCCATTTGCCATCGCGCTGATGGGGTTAGATGGGATAATATTGGAGAATACATCGAGCAGAGGCGGTGCTGACTGCGCTTCAAATGCCGCTTCCGTCTCGATATCCATGCCTTTACCGATGCCAAACAAAACCCCAAGACCAATCGCCGTCGCAATAGCCAGCGCTGTTGTCATCATATAGATAAAAAAGGTCTTGGTGCCGATACGACCAAGCAAGCGAATATCACCGATGCCGCAAACCCCACAAATAAGCGAAATCAGTACCAAGGGCACAACCAGCATTTTTAGCGAGTTAACAAACAGCTTACCGATAATGGCAAATAAGCCATTGGTCACATAGTCACTAACAAAGCTGCCTTCGGTATTTAATCCTGAGTAGTTTATAAATAAACCCAGTATGATACCCAGCACCATGGCAACAATAATCTTGCCCGTTAATCCCATATTCTTCCACATAACTACTGTCCTTGGTTGCCGTAACGCGCAGCCATAAATACGCTACCTAGTATATAAGTATCGTTTTTATGCCTATTTTCGTTACGTCTAAAAGTTTGTTATCTGTCTCTGAAGTCAGATTTTGGGGACAATATAAAAGAATTGTTGGGGTAACTGCAAGAAATATTTATGACTAAAACAGGGTAAGAGAATAAACGCACGGTATTTTAATTTTATTTATCGGCAAAAATTTTTAGATTAAATTGAATGATATAAGCAATTTTTGAGTCAATTTATTGGTAGTAGTCGGGGTATAAACAAAAAAGCAAGACCATTCATATTGAATAATCTCGCTTAAGGGCGAACCGATTATGAGCAAAGGTTGGTCTTAGCGGTTTTATATCGTGACCGTTTAAAACCGCAATGACTTCACACCTTTTTATATCTTGTCATTTTCGTCACGACGTAGACCATCTTGCCATTCAGCATGATTGTCAGATTTTTCTACGCCGTTTTCTATCTCATTCTGTGTTTTGTCAGCATGCGAGTCCGTTTTATGCAGGCTATGGTTATAGCTCATACGCTCGCTCAGATGGGTTTCTGCATCACGGCGCCGCGGATCAAGCGATTCTGCATCAGGATTTGTATCCTTAAAGTCGGCTTGTTCTTGCACTTCTTCGACCGTGTCTTGCTCACTGACCATTTTGACATCACCATCGCTTTCATAGCCGTGGTCAGGGTTGTCATCGCCCGTTGATTCTTGCTTATCGGCTATGACCGCATCAGCTGTCTGCGCAGAATCATCTGTCGCAACGCCGTTACTTGCTTGTGCTTGGTTTTTTAACTGCGCGTAATCGGTGAGTTTATGTACCGCATTATCCAAACTGTGCGGATTATCGCGAGGTTGCGCTGCGGCTAAATGTTTATCAAAGACATCGGTTAATAAGGAATCAAAACGTATGGCATTATAGCGAATCAGCTGCTCCGCCTCTGCTTCGGTAATATCACCATTTTGGCTAGCATAAACCACATGATCTTCAAAAGTCAGACCCTCGAAATGGTCTTTATGCTCCGCCTTTTTAAATTTCTGCCATAAAGGCTCTACTTCGAGCAAGGTTTGATAGGCGTTTTCCATACGCCCCATGACATCATCAGGTTCGGTGTTGTAATACACCATGGTTTTAAGGTAATCGCGGAATGGATTGGCTTCAAAGTCCTCCATAAAGGTATCGCCTAATTTGCGTTTGAGCTCGTCGCTCACTGGGGCAAAGATACGACCGCTTGGGAAAGTGACGAAGCTGACTACGCTTGCCGCCATGCGATTTGGGAAGTTGGCAAACAAAGATAAAAAGGCTTCTTGAATGGTGTAAAGGCTATTTTTTAGCGCCACTTCTGCATGTAAGCGCTCCGCTTCTGATTTAGAACCGTATTCGTAAAATTGCAAAATCGCTGTACAGATAAATAGATGCGAATGGATATCAGCTAAGCGCCCAGAGAGCATCTCTTTACGTTTTAAATCACCCGCGAGTAAGCCTAATGCCATATCAGCGGTTAGGGCAAATCCTGCGCTCAAACGATTGATGTCTTTATAATAAGGGCGGGTAAAGCTATCGGCAAAGTTTGGCGCATGACTGCTACCACCGACATAACCGGCGACAAAGGCTTTGGCGCCGCGATTAAAGGTATAGCCCAAATGTTTAAAGAATAAATTATCAAACTCTTTAAGCGCGCCTTCTTTATCGTCACTTTGCAGCAGTTGCAGCTCATCAAATAGGTAAGGGTGGCAACGCATCGCCCCTTGACCAAAAATCATTAACGAGCGCGTCAAGATATTAGCCCCTTCAACGGTAATAGAAACAGGGATGGCTTGATAAGGAATCGCTAAAAAGTTACGCGGGCCCATTTGTACGGCGCGACCACCGACGACATCCATGCCGTCGTTAATGACGTCACGCATGGTTTCAGTCGCATAGTATTTTGCCATTGCCGTCATGACTGATGGCGTGCCACCTTGGTTTAGTCCACAGGTGACTAAATGACGAAACGCTTCAAGCATGTAAGTGTTACTTGCCATGCTGCTGGTCACGTCTTGAATGCCTTCAAATTTACCAATCGAAATTTTGAATTGCTCACGTACTTTTGCAAACGACCCAACGGACAAATAGGCAACTTCACTGGCCGACGTTGACAGCGCTGGCAAGGAGATGCCGCGACCGACGCCCAAGCATTCCATCAGCATCCGCCAGCCGCGACCAGCATTTTCGACGCCGCCGATAATATAATCGAGCGGAATAAAGACGTCAGTGCCATCGACCGTCCCATTCATAAACGGCGAGCCAACTGGATTGTGCCGCGGGCCGGTAATCACGCCTTCGTGACTGGCAGGCACCAGCGCACAGGTAATACCGTAATCGGTCTTTTTAGGGTCGCCAAGCAGACCTTCGGGGTCATACATTTTAAAGGCTAAGCCAACGACGGTAGCAATAGGTGCTAAGGTAATCCAACGCTTAGAAAAATTCATGCGCAGACCAAGCACTTGCTCGCCTTTATGCATGCCATAGCAAACCACGCCCGTATCAGGAATTGCGCCAGCGTCAGAACCCGCCTCAGGGCCGGTCAAACCAAAACAGGGGATTTCATCACCTTTGGCAAGGCCCGGTAGCCAGCGTTGCTTTTGTGCATCGGTACCATAATGCATCAAAAGCTCACCAGGGCCAAGTGAGTTTGGCACCATGCAAGTAACGGCAGCGGTTGGTGAGCGCGAGGCGATTTTACTCATCACGCGGCTTTGCGCATACGAGCTAAATTCCAGTCCGCCGTATTCTTTTGGAATGATTAAGCCCAAAAAGCCATTGTCTTTGATAAAGCGCCACGCTTCTGGAGACAACTCTTTATCTTCGTGGTGGATTTTCCACTCATCAAGCATCGCGCACAGCACTTCGACTTCATTATCAATAAAGCTTTGTTCTTCTTCTGACAATTCAGGATACGGGTATTTAGCAAAGGTATCCCAATTTGGCGCGCCCATAAACAGCTCTTTTTCCCACCAACTGGTACCAGCATCGAGCGCTTCACGTTCGGTATCACTCATGCTTGGCATGGCGCCGCCCAAAGCTTTATAAACGGGCTTGGTAATCAATGACTGACGCAGCGGAGTGAGCAGCAGCACCAAGCACAGTAATGCAATCGGTATGCCTAAGATGAGCGACCATGGACTGATAAAGGCGGTGACGAGGACGGTAACAAGGGCGACGATACTACCGGTGACACGCGATAAGGATAATAAAAAGATGGCCAAGACCATGGCTAACTGAATGAGGATTGCCAAAATAAAAAAGCCAATGGCCATGACTGTCTCCTTGCTAACGCCGCATACACCAGCGTAAAATTTAAGTGAATAAAAAAATGCAATAATGTGACTTATTATTTTAATTTTTCATTATAGCTGGGCTTAGAACAAGCTCATTTATGCTACAAATTGAATATCTGTGTTGGACTTTATTTAAAACTTAAGCTTGTTGATATCTACTATATAAAAGCTCACAGAGCAAAAATAAAGTAAGCTACCAATATGAAACAGTTGTTTATAACTATCAAGAGCCAAAATGCTACGCTATGTCGATAATATGTATCAAGCGTCAGACAGAAGTCGCTAGTCAAAGGGGGCTAGGCTTTTCTCAGCATACGAGAGCGTTTCATTGCGCCCGACGATGATATGGTCAACCAATGATAAATCTATTAAGTCGCAGGCTTTTTTTAGCTCATAAGTGAGTAGGTTATCGGCTGTTGAGGGGGTAGCGTCAGTATGAGGATGATTATGAGCAACGATAAGCTGACTGGCAGCGTGGCTCAACGCATGGCGTAACACATGTTTGATGCAAACCGAACAAGAGGAAATCCCGCCAGTAAATAGTATCTCAAAATTGATGAGGTTTAATGCATTATCCAAACACAGCACGGCGAAAACTTCACGAGACTCACCGCGCAGTTGGGTGCTGATATAGTCTTTGACCATTTGCGAGCGCCCAAGTGCATGACCAGTTTTAAGCTGACTGTCCAAATAGCGCGTACCCATCTCAAGCGATGCTAGAATCTGCGCGTACTTAGCGGGACCGATACCGTGACAAGCAAGCACCGTCTCTTTTGGGGCAGCCAACAGCTCAGCTAGGCTGCCAAACTGCTCTATCAAGTGACGGGCAAGCTCAATGGCCGATTGCGACTGGGTGCCTGTGCGCAAAAATATCGCTAATATCTCGGCATCAGATAAGTGAGCGGCGCCAAATTTCAGCAGTTTTTCCCGCGGTCTATCATCTTCGTGCCAGTCTTTAATTGCCATTGTTACTCCTTAATAAAGGATGGATGCCAGATAACTGAGATAAATCTACAAAACTTCCCCTAACTTATCGCATAATTGTTACTATAAGCGCAATTTTTATCTTTCATTTTTTTATTGATGCCATGCTTATGTCAAATATTGTGCTTGCTATCACTGGCGGTATCGCCGCTTATAAATCTGCTATGTTTGCCCGTCTACTTATTAAGGCGGGCTTTAATGTGCGCGTCATTATGACCACAGGCGCGCAAGCCTTTATCACGCCGCTGACCTTGCAGGCTTTGACGGGTAATGAGGTGCATATTTCATTACTTGATGAGCAAGCAGAAGCGGGTATGGGTCATATTGAGCTTGCTAAATGGGCAGACTTGATTGTCATTGCGCCTGCTTCTGCCAATACCTTAGCGCGGCTGGCGATGGGTATGGCAGATGATTTATTGACTACGGTCTGCTTGGCAACGACTGCGCCGGTTATCATTGCGCCAGCGATGAATCAGCAAATGTGGGCGCACCCAGCGGTGAATCTCAATGTGCAAACCCTGCGTGATATGAATTATCAAATTATTGCACCAGCCAGCGGCGAGCAGGCATGCGGTGACGTCGGAGCAGGGCGCTTGCCTGAGCCTGAGGATTTATTAGCGGAAGTGCAATTATTTACGGCCATGCAAACCACGCCACAGTTATTGGCAGGTAAACGCGTGGTAATTACCGCAGGGCCGACCGTAGAAGGTATCGATCCGGTGCGCTATTTGTCCAATCACTCTACTGGCAAAATGGGTTTTGCTTTAGCCCGTGCTTGCGTGGCCGCTGGCGCCGACGTGATTTTGATTGCTGGTGGCAAAGTTGCCTTGCCAACACCACTTAATGTCACGCGCATCGATGTGTTATCAGCGCAAGATATGTTGAAAGCCGCACAGCAATGCGTTGATGGCACGCATAGTGCGCTACAGTATTTGCCTGAAGACGCTGATGAGCATCCTCATGAACATAGCCATGACCATTCTCATCATCACGATGACTGTGGTTGCGGTGAAGAGCATCAACATGAACATGCTGAGATTATCACCGATGACAGCGTAAAAGTTGCTGATATCTTTATTGCTACCGCCGCAGTTGCTGATTATCGTACTGAAGAAGCGGCGCCGCAAAAAATCAAAAAAACGCAAGATGCTATGACGCTAAGCTTGGTTAAAAACCCTGATATCCTAGCGACGATTTCACTTGCCCATCCTGAGCTGTTTGTCGTGGGTTTTGCAGCAGAAACGCAAGATGTCGAGCGCTATGCGCGTGGCAAGCTGCTATCTAAAGATTTGGATTTGATCGCTTGTAATGACGTTTCGCGCGCCGATATTGGTTTTGCCAGTGACGATAATGCCATGCAAGTGTTTTTCTCCGAGCGTTATGAACACGATAATGTGATTCTTGAAAAGGCAAGTAAAGATGAGATTGCTGAGCAGTTGGCGACCATTATTGGTGAGACGATTTGGCAACGTCATCAAGCATAATTAATCATAAGAAACGGTCTAGTAATGCTGATTGCGCTGTTGTCAATGTCAGTCGCCGATATCTATCATCACTATCGTTATTAGGTTATAAGTTTCTATGACTCATATGACGAATATGATGGATAGCGATAGTACCCAGACGTTATTGCTACTGGCAATTTTTGCCTTAGCGTCATTGCTGCACGGTATTAGTGGACTGGGTGTGACGTTAGTAACCACCACCGCGCTTGCCAGTATTTATCCGTTACCCCATGCGATTGTCTTGGTAATTTTTCCGTCGTTATTGCTCAATGCCATGACTTGGCTGGCAGGTGGCGGGCGCAGTATTTGGCAAAATTTCATCCATTACGGTAGGCGCTATTGGTTATTGGCATTGACCAGTCTGCTCGGTAGTATGCTTGGTGCCAAGCTACTGCTGTGGGTCGATAGCGCATATATTCTATTGGTATTAGCTGCGGTGATTGGCTTTTATGTCAGCAGTAACTTGCTCGGTAAGCAAATCCGTCTGCCCAATACCAAGCCTGTGTTGATTATCGTCGGGTTTAGCGCTGGTATTATTGGCGGTGCGACCAATGCCATGTCCACCATACTCATGATGTATTTATTGTCCGCCAGTAACGATAAAAACACCATCGCCAAAGTCGGCAACATGTGCTATTTCTTGGGTAAAATTGCCCAAATCATTGTCCTGCGTGAACCTATCATGGCGCTAAGTGCTAATGAGTGGCAGCTGATTGCGTTACTGAGTATATTATCTATCGCTGCGTTGTTGGTTGGGATTCGCTTGCGTCGCTATTTACCGCAAGCCCGCTTTCGTCAGCTTATCTTATTGATTCTTACTGTTCTCGGTATTCGAGTTGGTTGGCAAGGCATAACAGCGTTGCTATAAACTTAACGCTTAAACAAGTTTAGCGATTAAATAAATTTAACAAGATGGTGGCGACGACACTGATGATTATCATAGTGACCACTGGAAAGTAAACTCGAGTATTGCCTGAGGTGTGTTTGATATCGCCTGGCATATTGCCTATCCATGAAAAGGCATTTGGAAACAGCAGCCAAATAACGCCGATAATAACCAGCAAGACTCCTACACCAATCAATATTTTTGCCATTTATAACCTCACTACCTTTACTACTTTTGTCGCGTTACTTTTCTTATCTTTCCTTGCGCTGAACGCTACCCACTACTCAATCAATTCTGCAAAAAACAGCTGCTGCGCCAAACGAAACGTATTACAGTGCGCCTCAACTACGTCTTCAATATCTTCTGAATAGCCGCCGCCCATGACGATAGCAACGGGAATATTGGCCGCTTTAGCTTGTTGTAGGACAAAAGCATCACGCGCCTTACAACCCTCTAGCGTCAGGCTAAGTTTGCCCAATTTATCGGTTGCCAATACATCGACCGCAGATTGATAGAACATCATATCCGGTGCAAACTCATGGATTAAGCGTGGCAGCGTATCCTCTAATATCTGTAAATACTCTGTATCAGCCGTATCATTATCCAGCTCAATATCTAAGTCTGATACTTGTTTGCGAAAAGGGTAGTTTTTTGCGCCATGCATGCTAAAAACAAAAACGCGCGGCTCATCCGCCATGATACTGGCGTTGCCATTACCTTGATGCACGTCCAAATCCACGATTAAAATTCGTTGTGCCTGTCCACGATTTAATAATAAATTGCTGGCGATACAAACATCATTAAAAACGCAAAATCCTTCGCCATGATCGGCAAAGGCATGATGAGTGCCGCCCGCAACATTCATTGCCACGCCATATTGCTGCGCATATAACGCACATTCATAGGTGGCATGGGCAATATAACGACCACGCTCTACCAACTCTGGCGTCATCTCAAAACCAATGGCGCGCGCTTCTTTACGGGGTAAGGTTTGGGTCTTAAGCTGCTGCCAATAATCCGCAGTATGCGTGGTTGAAATTTCCTCTTCGCTTAGACGTTTTGGGGCAAAGAAATTATCGCTAGTGATGGTTCCTTCGGCCAGTAAGCGCTCAGGAATCATGGTATATTTTTGCATGGGGAAGCGGTGTTTTTCGGGTACGGAATAACGAAAAATGTCCGAGTAAGCAATTTTTAGCATAGTATTAACGTATGTCTTTTAAAAAGTAATTTAAGAACAGAAGGTAAAAGAATAGAGAGATTTAAGCGTTTTGAATGTAGGGGGTTGGTGAGTAATTGTAAGAGCGACAAATACTGAGTTTGCGCAATGGATTACTGAACAAATTGCGTGGGTAAGAAAAAGGTGCGCGCATCCTCTTGTCGATATAGCGCCATCAATAGCTCTTGCAACTCTGTAGCAGGATTTTGATTGTTGACCAATTCACTAAATATCTCATAAGTCACCGTGGTCATCGCGATGACGCTTTGTAATAAGTGCTCAATGGTACTTTCATCCATACCGACCGCTTCGACATCGATGGCGTTTTTGTAGCGTATTTCGCCATCATTGATATCCATTTCGAGGTTACCAATCAGCATGTCGTAATTGATTTGGGTAATCAGTAACATCGCAGCACTTTGATGGCTTTCGGGTATTAAGAACGGCAAGATACCATAGACGGCCAATAGGTTGTTATGTTCTTGCACGCGAAACAGATAGCCGCAATCAAGCTTTTTATTACGCATTCTAAAAGACAAATAGTGTGATTGCTGGCTGTCATTATTGTCGCTGTCACTGCTTTTGGGTCGATAATGGTTATAATGCCATTGTTGCTCGTCAAAATACTGCTTAAGATAATTGACAATGGGAGTGTCATTGAGCGCATTTTGCTGCGTCATGCTGTCGATGTCATTATCAAAATCAAAATAAGCGTCAGTATCAGTATCAGTGCTGCTATCTAAGCGACTATCAAGATTGCTACTAAGGCTGCTATAAATAACCTCATCGAAGTGATTATCAACGTGGTTATCAACGCTGTGGTTTGCGCTACAGTTCACATTATGGTTTAAGTCAGGGCTAGAGCCGCTAATATCCGTATCATCGTTTTTATTACCTTTAGCGTCTTTAAGACAGCTTTCTATACCATTATCTTTATTACTATCACCTTCATTTTCTAAAAGATAAGCGTTCTTTTTATCCTGTTTTGTCAGACTTGAATCTGAACTCAAGTCCGAGTCCAAGTCGTTATCAATCTTCGTGTCGTGAATAGTAGCCTGTTCAGTTGCCATACTAAGCAACTGCTTGATTCTTTGCCATAAGCTGAGTTTAGAAGATTGGCTCATAGATAATAGCTGACTAATAAAGGGTGGATAATAAAAGTTTAGAGAAAACCGTACGCTACAACATCAGATTAATTGCTGCCAAATACCAGTCCTGCTTTGATACTCGGCTGGGCGTAAAACGCTTGCAGCATCTCTGTTATATGCGCCGTAAACCATGAGCTTTCAAGAGCGTCCGTGATGACAGGGAGCAGGGCAGTACTCAATTGCGTTATTGCCTGCTCATCGACGTGTAAACTTACCGCAATAGTGGCCATGCTATCATCCTGATGGTTGCTATACCAAGTATCGACGCTCGCTGCCACAAGGCTGTGCAAATAAGGCGATAGGCGCAGACGGTTATAGCTTTGTTGGATGCTGTTTTCAATATGGGCGATACTGCTATCGTTTGGCTCATCGCGTAGATAAGTTTGGATTTCGCTGATTGGTTTTTCTTTGATGCGTCCCCAACCGCTGACCAATAAGCGCGCAACCTCTTCGTTGGATAAATGCGCTTGAGCATTGGCTTCTGCTCGACGTGTTAAATCTTTAATATTGCGATGCAGGTAGGTCTGCAATTTTTCATCAAGATTGCGATTGGTCGCTTTTTCAAACGAGCTGCGCCCAAGCTTCATCAGTTTGCCAGCAGGGCCCGCTTTATCTAGCGTGGTTTCCATAAAGTCGTTGATAGCGTGATACAGCGTTTGCGTCAATAAATCAGCAAAGGTTTCATTGCCAACCAGCGTATGCACCAAGATATTACGCTGCTCTTCATGACTGCCGACATAGCTGGCTAAAATCTCAACTTGGCTGTCATCGACTAATTCTGATAAAGGTACATTATCATTAACCGGATGATAAATAATAGTATGCAAAATATCACGAATATCGCGTCGTACTACCTCGCTTAGCGGCTGCTTAAGAAACCAACCATTAATAAGGTGTTGTAAATCATCGCTGCTGATATATTTGCTTAATGGCTGCTCGCCAAACCACTGCCAAGCCTGTGTTGTTAACGGCTGGGCTTGCGCATGCAGCCATTGCTGCATAAAGGCAACTTGCGCCTCGATTAAGCTGTCGAGCGTTAGGTTGGTGCTCGTAGCACTTTGAGTGTCTAAATTTTGGCTATCTTTTGAAGTCTGCGTAGGTTTTGAGGTCATAGTAATCGACAATTTGTTATACTGTGGGGTTAAAGTAAGCATAAGGTATTATGCCACGAACGTCAGCGGTGTTTGTGATGAATATTGCCTGCTGCTTAATAAATAAATGAGAGGTTTGGATGACGGCTCTGAATACAGCTTTACTTGCGCTTGATAAGCTAACGGTTCAGCGCGGTGAGATCCCTTTATGTGAAGGCGTGACGCTCAATCTTGCTACGGGCAGCATTTGTCATTTAGTCGGTGCTAATGGTACGGGTAAAACGACGCTACTGATGCAATTGGCTGGATTATTGCCCGTGCTGAGCGGTGAAGTTATTTATCAAGGAGCAATAAGTTTGCCCGAGCAGCCTTTATACGTGTCGCACCAGTTGGGTATTCATCCAAACTTGACGGTCGCCCAAAACCTCACTTTTTTGCTTAATTTATATGGCATTAGCCCAAGTACAGCTGATATCGATGACGCCCTTACGTGGGTAGGGTTACAAGGGTTTGAGACCATCAGCTCAAGCCATTTGTCTGCGGGGCAAACACGGCGCATTACCCTTGCACGGCTTTACTTATTAACACCTGAGGTCACGCCTTTATGGCTACTCGATGAGCCATTTACCGCGCTTGACGTCGATATGGTAGCACGCATGGAAGATAGGTTGCGCGAATTTGCTACGGCTGGCGGTGCGATACTAATGACCAGTCACCAAGCCGTCGGCGTTGCCAATCAAGTGCTCGATTTGTCCGATTATATGGTGTAAATGCTATCAATATAACTGCCATGAACATCAATCTAACTGCAACAAGCGTCAATATAAGTGCGACAAGCATGAGTGGAAGAGCCAATAAATGATAGACACAGACAGTGCAGTAAAAACCGTGAATACAAGCTCGAATGCTAACACTTCAAATGCTAATACAGCTGCTGCACGCGGTATCAGTTTTATGCAGCTTTGGCGCCGCGAATGGCAGGTGAAGCAGCAAGGCGCGGTGCAGTGGTTATATCCTCTGGTATTGTTTTTAGTGATTATCACCTTGTTTCCGTTAGCGGTTGGCAGCGAACCTGCTTTACTGCTGCGCCTTGGGGTGTCCGCAGTTTGGATTGCCGCTCTATTGTCATTGGTAATGGGTGTCGATGGTTTATTTAAGCCTGCCTTTGATAATGGTACGCTGGCACAATTGGTCGTCGCTAAAGCATCGCTGCCATTATGGGTGCTGATTCGTTTGGTTATTCACTGGATTTTTAGTAGCGGTATTGTGGCGGCATTAAGTTTGCTTGCTGTGCCTTTATTTCAGCTTAGCTGGTTTGAGGCATGGATATTGATGGCATCTATTATCACTGGCAGTCCAATGTTATTAATGCTTTCAGCGGTTGCCAGTAGTTTGACGTTATCACTAAAAAACGGTGCGGTGCTGGTGCCTTTAATTGCCTTACCGATGCAGTTGCCGGTATTGATTTTTGCTACTGGTGCGGTTGATTTATTTGCCACAGGTCTCAACGGCTTGCCGATTTTAGCGTTATTATTAGCAGGTAGCATCATTTCGGTACTGGTGATGCCATGGGTGATTGCCCTGACCTTAAAAATGGCATGGTTAAATTAACAATCAATGCTGGCATGTTATATTCAGGTCAATATTAAAAAGAGGCAGCGGGGCTGGGATAAATTTTTCGTCGCCTCTGTCGGCGTAGGCACAGCAAGCAAGAAAAATTTGCACCAGTCACGCGGCATAGTATTGCCTATCCATTTCATTTAGTATCGACTATATACCTTTTCTGATGAAAGCCCTTTATCTTAACAGCATGATGAAAACTGGCAACTTTGCTATAATAGGCTATTCAACAAATAATCACGTGTAGATTCTATCCAGCGTTTAACGTCAGCAAGTTAGCGGGTAGGCGTATGAATCATGCGTTTTACTCGATAATCACCAGCTGCGCAATAGGTTTATTCCCATGCCCAACCTGAATAATGTCTCATCTCCTAGCCTGTGGCAACGCATTTGGCAGGTCTTTTTGACCACTGTGGGTACCAAGCAGTTTTTCCGTATTTTTGCGCCTTGGGTTAAGTGGCTGGCGATATTAGCTGGCCTCTGCTTGCTCATCGGTAGCGTTTGGGGCTTGGCATTTGCGCCGCCTGATTATCTACAAGGTAATAGCTACCGTATTATCTTTATTCACGTGCCCGCTGCCAGCCTTGCTATCTCGATTTATTTTGCTTTAGCCGTACTCGGCGTGATTTATCTGGTTTGGAAGATTAAGACGGCAAGCCTTGTCGCACAAGCGCTGGCGCCGATGGGGTTTTTGCTTTGTGTGATTAGCTTGCTGACCGGTTCTATTTGGGCAAAGCCCACGTGGGGTACGTACTGGGTTTGGGATGCACGCTTGACGTCTATGCTTATTTTGGCGTTTTTATATGCTGGGGTAATGGCATTATTTGCCGCCTTTGAGCATACCGCCAATCGCGGTAAAGCGGCGGCTATTTTGTCCATCGTTGGCGCAGTGAATTTGCCGATTATCAAATACTCAGTACAGTGGTGGAATACCTTGCACCAAGGTTCAACCTTTACCCTGACGGCGGCACCAAAAATGTCGGCAGATATGTGGCTGCCTTTACTACTGATGATTATTGGTAGTTATTTACTGGTCGCCTCATTGGCCATTTATCGGACCAATACCCTGATTTTATATCGCGACCAAGGCAAAGCATGGGTCAAAGAATACGTTCGTAGCCAAAATAAATAATCCTAAAATACAACCATAAACCAAGCAAATAACGGCTAGGGAAATAAAATGCAGCCTTACTTTTATAGCGTCTCTGAGTTTATTGCCATGGGTGAGCATGGTGTGTTTGTCTGGTCATGCTGGGCAATTACGGTCGGCGTGATGCTGATTTTTATTATTTATAGTCGCCGTCAACGCCAAGCGCTTATCAAGCAGCTATCCATTCAGCAAGCGCGTCAAGCACAGCGCGCTGCCAAGACCCCTAATCCTAAAACCAAACAACCATCCTAAACAATTCTCCTTAAAAAATTCTTTTTAATATCAAATTTTTAGCCTATCAAATAATAATGCCTTACTGGTAAATATATGACCGCATCGGTTGCTAGGGGGCTTATTGATTTGGGCAAAAAATGCTACCATATAGGTATTAGAAAAGTACGGTTGGACGGGCGTATTATTAAGTCAGTCCAATAAGCATTTCTTTAATATTTTTTGTTTTGCAAATGCGTAGTTTGTAAAACAGCGACTCATCAATGAGGTAGTGGTATGAACGCAGTTCGTCGCAAAAAACTGATGTGGGTTATGTTTACGCTTGCAGGGGCGGCGATTGCCGTGGTATTGGTGATTTACGCCATTGGGCAACAGACCGATTACTACTTTGACGCCACCGCCATTGCGCAAGGTGAAGCGCCGCAGGACAAGCGAATCCGCGCTGGCGGCATGGTCGTTGCCGGTAGTGTCCAACGTGCGCCAGACGACCCGTTAAGCGTGGAGTTTGCGATCACCGACTTTGAATCAACCGTACCCGTGACCTATCAAGGTATTTTGCCAGATTTGTTCGCTGAAAACTCAGGCGTGGTAGCAACGGGTAAAATGCAAGGCGACACCTTTGTTGCAGCCGAAGTATTGGCTAAGCATGATGAAAACTATATGCCGCCAGAAGTTGCTAAATCGATGAAAGAAAACAATCGCAATGGCGCAGTGCCTTCTTCTGAGCAATATAATCCTGCAGAAAAAATCCATAAGACCGATACTTTGCAGCAGTAATGGTTATTATAAAAAGTATTCAATATAAGAAAGCCAGTGACCTTTATCACTGGCTTTTTTGTGCTTACTCTCATTTTTACTTTACTATGGCTTACTAATCATCCCATTCTGGTGAATAATCTGGATGCTTGATTTTACGGCCATCGCTACGCGCTAAGCTACCAATTTTCTCGAGTTCATCCGCACTGAGCGTCACCTTGACAGCATCTAAGTTGCCTTGTAAGTGTTCAGGATTGGACGTTTTTGGAATCGCAATACGCTGCTTATCAGATAAAATCCACGCTAGTGAAACTTGCGCTGGCGTAATCCCGTGCTTATCAGCAATTTCCTTAATCACTTCATTATCAAACACATCACCACGCGCGAGCGGCGAGTAAGCTTCTAATAAAATATGGTGATTGTTTAAAAAAGTTTGCAGGGTGTTTTGCTTAATAAAGGGGTGAAACTCAACCTGATTAACGGAAATAGGCACATCAGCATATTTTTTAGCCTCGATAATATTGGCGATATTAAAGTTAGATACCCCAATATTACGAGTCAGCCCTTGTTTTTGTAGCTCGCAAAGCGCTGGCATCGTTTCAGACAAAGGCACGCGATCATCAGGCCAATGCAGCAGCAGTAAATCAACATAATCAGTATCTAAGTTTTCTAACGAACGCTTGGCTGCAGCGATAAGTTTTTCTGGCTCAAACTTCATGTCATCAGGAAATATTTTCGTCGTTAAAAAGAACTTATCACGCGCGACGCCTGATTGCTTAATGCCTTTTCCTACCTCGACTTCATTATCATAAGCTTGGGCAGTATCAATATGCTCATAGCCCATTTGTAGCCCTTGGCTGACCACATCGATACAGTCTTGTCCCGTTGATTGCCATGTACCCAGTCCGAGTACCGGAATGTTCGCTTGTCCAGCGGTGCGAATATTATAAGTTTTAGCACGCATATTATTATCCTTGTTTTTTTGTGATTTATTAATGGTTCTTATCGTTATTAATAGAAAATTTAAGCAGACATATAAATTTCTTAAATTTTATTAAGCATCGATTTCTATTAAATCAAAGCCTATATTAAGGTGCATTCTCTAGTAAGCTTAGCCACTATAAAAAGAAAATAGGATAAGTGAAAGAGTAGTTGACGCTTTCCTACAAACCACAAACAGGCTGTAACGTCATTGCGAGTCGTTGATTGTACCCATTCAATAAAATTTAAGAGCAAAAAAGCCCACTATTCAAAATAATGGGCTTTTTCAAATTAAGGCAATTTTAACTGTAAAAACGTTTTATTTATCCGAACCAATCGTTTTTACAATGGTTAATATTCACTATTGAGCAGCAGCTTCGGTAACTGGTGCAGTATCTGTTGCAGGAGCAGCGGTTGCAGGGGCTGTAGCAGTGTTCTCACCCCAGATTTTTGGGTATTTGTAGCCTGGGAAGCTATCGTGAGCATACTTTTTAAAGGCCTCTGAGTTATAAGCGTTGGTCACGTCTTTAACCCATTTCTTATCTTTATCTGCCGTTTTGATGGCAGACCAGTTGACATAAGCGAAGCTTGGCTCTTGAAATAGCGCTTCAGTCAGCTTAATACCCGCATCGGTTGCGTAGTTGCCATTGATAACAGCAAAGTCTACTTCATCACGCGCACGTGGCAGCTGGGCTGCTTCTAGCTCAACGATTTTGATGTCGTATTTGCTATTATCAGCGATATCAGCTTTTGAGGCGGTCAGTGGATCGATATTGTCTTTTAGCGTGATCCAGCCAAGCTCATCCATCATGACCAATGCACGAGCAAAGTTACTTGGGTCATTAGGCGCAGAAACGCTCATGCCTTTGTAGGCTTCGTCAAGCTTGGTCTTTTTACCAGTATAGATGCCAAGTGGCGCAGTAGGCACTTGGAAAACTTCAACCAAATCAAGATTGTTCTCTTTTTTAAAGGTATCAAGATAAGGCTTATGCTGGAAGACATTGATGTCTAAATCGCCATCAGCTAAAGCAATGTTTGGACGCACATAATCAGTAAAGGTGACCAGCTCAACTTCATAGCCTTGCGCTTCTAACGAGCCTTTTACTTGGTTGCGAACCATATCAGCAAAATCGCCTTCAGTGGTACCGATCACAATCTTGCTATGTTCAGGATCGATATCGTTGCCCGCTGCCGTTTCTGTCGTCGTTGATTCAGTAGCACCTTCAGTGACTGGCTCTTTGCTAGCTTCTGGCGCTGATGAGTTATTACAACCGACCAATACAAGGCCTGATACGCCAACGGTGGCCAATGCGGTCGCGAGTTGACGGCTGATATCTGTTAATTTCATGAAACTTCCTTAATAAGGGGGAGGGAATAGGGATTAAATGTCAACAGTAAAAATCCGCATTAAAAAAGCAACATTATGAATAGTAATGCTGCTAAGTTAAAGGCTGTTAAGATAGTATCAAAATTAAAGGGAATCAGTTACAAAGTCAAGCATTTGCTTAGGATGAATCGGCATTAAACCTTGAGTATTATTCATATTAAACAGTCTTTGCCTCTCAAAATAAAAGGTGAAATCACCATAATAGAGAGGGTAAAGACTAAATTTTTGGCTTAACGTTTATCCAAACGGGTGGCGATCCAATTACCAGACGCCTGAATACCGATAACCATAATCGATAGCATCACAACGATAAAGACCATCACCTCAGTTTGATAGCGATAATAACCGTAACGAATGGCCAAATCACCCAAACCCCCACCACCAATCATACCCGCCGCCGCCGAAAACGACAGTAAGCTGATACATAAAATGGTCACGGACAATACCAAACCTGAGCGCGCTTCATTAAGCAATACTTTGATGATGGTCAAGGGGCGGGCACCCATAGATTCCGTTGCTTCGATAATGCCGCGTGGTACTTCACGCAGATTTTGCTCGACCAGACGCGCAAAGTAAAAGGAGCCGGCAATCGCCAGTACTAGTGACGCGGCAATCGGTCCAATACCCGTACCAACGATGGCTTTGGTAAAAGGACTCATGGCAATCATCAAAATCACAAACGGGAAAGCGCGCATAAAGTTGGTGATCGCACCAAGGACACCATACAAGGTTTTATTTTGCAAAAACTGCCGATCACTGGATAAAAATAAGAATACCCCAAACAGACCGCCGATGACGATGGCGACCGTTGTCGAAATACCCAGCATAATAAAGGTATCGACGAACGCTTGCATAATTTCTTTACGTAGCGCGAGCAGCTTGTCCAATGAGGCGGATAATTCAGCACCAGTTAACATGTCTATTCTCCTGCCTCTTAATCTTCATGAACCAAGCCTTTGCCAATCGGGGTCGTGGCCTGAATCAGGCCGTCGCGGATATCGGCAACCTCGAGCAACTGCCCTTGATGTAACAATGCAGCGCGGTCGCATAGCCTACGAATGACGCTCATCTCATGGGTGACGATGACAATGGTGACGCCAAGCTGCTCATTAATATCACGCAGACAAGTCAATAAGCTGCGTGTGGTTGAAGGATCAAGCGCACTGGTTGGCTCATCAGCCAATAATACTTTTGGGCTAGGCGCGATCGCACGGGCGATACCAACACGCTGTTTTTGTCCGCCTGATAGCTGCGCAGGATAGTGCCCAGCACGGTCAGTCAAATCAACGATTTCTAAGCAGTCCATCACCCGCTTATAAATATCGGCGCGCGGATAACCTGCCACCGTTAAGTTAAAGGCAACATTATCATAGACAGTACGGTTGGACATCAGGTTAAACTGCTGAAAAATCATACCGATATTGTGGCGGGCGATACGTAAATCACTGGCCGATAAGGTGGTCAAGTCGGTACCATCTATGATGACTTGACCGGAATCTGGGCGCTCAAGTAAATTAATCAGACGCAGCAAGGTAGATTTGCCCGCGCCCGAATAACCCATTAAACCAAAGATTTCGCCTTGTTTTACCGTTAAAGACGTCGGCTCAACCGCAGTAAACCAATGTGGCTTGCCGTCTTTATCTTTTATAGACCGGTCGCTTAAAAAGCTTTTGGTCACATCGTTTAAGACAATCATGTCACTCATGGAATGCTCAAAATTTAATAAATATTTTAATGGTTATGAAGCGGTTGCAGGCTCTTTTGCCATTTGTGCGCAAATTAAAATCAACCTTCAATAACCCTATAATAAGGGGCGCTAATATAGCATATTATGCAGCGTTTTGGATATGGACATCCATGATTAACGGATAATCTTGGCTGTAGTCTGGTTAGCTGATGAGATTAGTGACGGCTGTCATGCTGATAATGAGGGTCGTGCTTGACGGGTAATATCACTAAAAATCGCGTATGACCATTGATGGTATCTGTAATGATACGGCCTTGGTGCGCCGTCACTATCTGGGCAACCAACGATAAACCAAGCCCTGAGCCTTTGTTTTTTTGCTGTAAGCGTACAAAGGGGCTAAAGACTTCTTCGCGTTTATTTTCGGGGATACCTTCGCCTTCATCAATCACCGCCAGCACCGCAAATTTTGGTAGCGGGCGTGTTGGCTCAGCTTTCGGCTTTTTGAGATGCTTACTAAATATGCCTTCTTTGCGGGTAGCGTTTGCCGTGTCGCCGTTTTCTTTATTACCGTTTTCTCTATTAGGGTCTTTGGTGGCACTTTTGGCGTCATCCTTCTCAGTACTAACGCTTTTATCCGCTTCTTCTATCTGTTTATTGATAGTCTTGTCATCGATGTCGTCGATGGATGTTTCTTGTTGTTCAGGAACCGCGCGCCAAATAACTTTTTTAATTTTTTCTGTCAAATCAGTGGTAAAGCGCTGATAGGTAAGTAATAACGACGGTTCAACAACGGCTTCGGTTCCAGTGATACTACTTAGGTCATTGTTTCGCTCATTAGATGAGTCAATAGTTTTTGCCGTCGCTGGTTTATCAGTATCTGTGCTGTTATCACTATTCGTGTTGCCATCAATCTCAGCGTCCGCAGTGATGCTTTCACCATTTTTATAAATCACTGGCGCCGGTAATAACGCTGCGGTCGATGCTTCTTCTGTCGACGTTGAGGTGGCTTTATTATCGCTAGGAACAATATTATCGTTAGTAATTGTGCCATCAGCATTTTGCTGGGCGTTTTGATCGGTTTCAAGCGCATGGTTACTATCAGGCGCTTCTTCATCATAATCAAAGTCTGGGCTGTTATAATCGACAAAGCTGCTGCACAGTATGGTTTGCAAAAGATAATCAGGAATAGCGTCGGCTTCATCTAGCGTTTGTACGCCGTAAAGTAATACCGTAACGGGTGGCTTGCCGTGCAGCATAGCATTGGTTAATAAGTTGCGAATTAAATGGGTCAGCATCGACGATTGGCCATCGATGACGATATGCTCGCCAATTAAGGTTGCTTCAGGATAATGCTGGCGTTCTTGGTTCACCAAATCATATAAGTCCAAATGCTCAACTTGTTGTAGCGCATGTCCAGCATCTAAACGACTGACCAGCAAAATACTCTCGACCAAATCATTTAATCCAGACAAATCGCGATTGATGGCTTGGGCGCGCTTATCAAATTTTTCTTTGGTATCACTCGGCAAGGCCCCTGCCAGCATATCCATCATCTCAATCTGTAAGCGAATACGGGTGATGGGCGTACGCAGCTCGTGCGAGGCGTGCGCCAATAGCAGATTATTGGCATTGATTAGGTGTTCAATTTTTTGTGCTGCTTGGTTAAAGCCGCGCGCAAGCGATGCAATCTCATCATTACCGCGGGCGTTGACTCGCACCGTAAAGTCGCCATCGCCCAATTGCGCCATTTGTTGGCTCATCTGATTGATACGCCAAGTAATGGTACGCGCAATCCACCAAAGTACCCCTGCCATGATAAGCAGCAGCAATAGCGTACCAGTAAATAAGTTTAAGGCGGCAGAGAGGACAGGTTTTTTAGGCGGCAAGCGTGATTCGTATAATAGCGTATAACCGGTGCTACTATAAACTTGGGCTTGCTTGGTTGGAGAGGTTTCGGCAAATGAGGGAAAGACGCGCGCCAATAGCGAGGGCGGCGCAGGTAATTCTAACGGCAAATCACTGTTGTCACTTTGCATGAGCAAATGACCTTCATTGTCATATAGCCCCATTTTTGCTTGCAATGATTCATCAAAAATGTCAAAGCTCTTTTTGACCACCGCTAGCATAAAGCGCGCTTGTAAGCGGTTGTCCTTGCTAACGGCAATATTTAACTCATGCAAAAATGGGTCTATTTGGCCCAAAATTTGTGTGGCTAATATCTCCGAGCGAATACCAGCGTCTTTGTCATGTACCAACTGGGTCAATAACACCATCGCTACCGCAAATAAGATAAGTGCCAGCATCACACTGGCAAATAGTTTGGCAAATACGGAACGAAAACCCAGTTGTTGCATTAAATCATCTCTATTATCAAACGCTTATAACTATTTTATTCACGTTATTTTAATAACTTTATTGCAATACGGGCTTAGTTTAATAGCGTTTGATTGCATGTGCTAACTATACCTGATCGGTGGCGAACTGATAACCCACACCGCGTACGGTAATAATACGTTTTGGCTGACGCGGATTGTCTTCGATTAAAGCACGCAGACGCGAAATATGCACGTCAATGGCGCGATCAATGTTATCCGAACTGTCATCGTTTGGCATCGCTTGCCATAATTGCTCACGGTTTAATACTTTGCCCGAGTGGGTAGCAAAATAATGCAGCAGCTGAAACTGATGCGTCGTCAAGCGGACTGGTTGATCATCGATAGTGACTTCATGACTGTCAGGGAAAACGCTTAAACGCCCAAAGGTTAAACTATCAGACTCACTGTCAGCTTGGTTTGGCTGTTCATGACGACGAATGACGGCACGAATACGCGCGAGCAGTTCGCGCGGCTCAAAGGGTTTGGCAATATAATCATCGGCGCCCATCTCTAAACCTAATACACGGTCTGTGGTGTCGCCTTTTGCCGTTAGCATAATAATCGGCACTTTATTGGTCATGTTGTTTTTGTTGCCACGTATCTTTTGGCAAACTTGCATGCCATCCATATCAGGCAGCATCAAATCTAATACCACCAAATCGATGTCACGCTCTTTAGCGTCTAACAAGTCCAAACCTTCTTGACCCAGCCCTGCATGATGTACATCATAATAGTTCATGGTCAGATAATCGCTGATTAATTCGGCTAAATCTGGATCGTCTTCAATTAATAAAATTTGCTTACTCATAATTTTTCCTCTAGTTGTTGTTATAGTTTGTTTAAAATGCTGTTTAAAAATACTGCTTTAAAAGTGCCTATCTACCAATGCTGTCTTTATAAAACTGTTTTTGTAAATAAGCACGCCCTAAATTTTCAATGCCCTTAATTCTCACTAAAAGCGTAATCTCTATTAGTTTACGCTATATTGCCTAAACAGAATGTTATTAAACAAGATAGGCTTTGTTAATGTTTCTACACAATGTAACTACGAGCTTTGGCGCTTATGAAACCACCGCCTTTTTACCTTCAGATTCCACCGGTAAATTCGCCAAACAAATCAAACTGTCATTGGTAATACCGGCAATTAAATACTGTTTGGTCAGCGGGTCATACTCGATGACTTCGACGGGCTGGCGCGTCAAACGCTGGTCTTGTTTGATAATCCAAACGTTAGCATGCAAAGGACGCAGCGGCTTATAAGGCGGTTTGTGCAGCACGGTTAGGTCAACATTGTGCAGCGCGCGCTTAGGAACAATGGTTCCAACTTCTATTTGTCCGTAGTCAACGCGCCCAGTCACCTGCATATCAGGTCGTATTTGGTTGCGACTGACTTCATTATCAACCACATTGACATAAACCAATAGCTGCTTTGGTAACTCAGTGACTGTCAGCTTACTGACCTGACCGGTAAATTTATCTATCAAGCCTTCCGCCGTGAAGTTAACCGTTTGTCCAACGGAGATTTGAGATTTGGCTTCAATTGGTAAGCTTGCGCTAAAATGCAGCTCCGTCCCGTCGCTAAGCTTTAGAAGAGGTTGACGCGGTGCTACTTGTTGGCCGCTTTCGACGTATAGCTTTTCGATATGACCTGCGAAGCTTGCCCGTACCGTTATCAAATTATTCGCCGTTTCTGTATGCTTAGAAGCTTGATTATTGTCTAAGTCGTGACGGCTTGCATTAGCAGAATTTTCTTTATCATCCTCACTATTTTTTTCTGTACTGGGTTTTATATTATCTGAATTCTTAGCAGTGGAGTCTTTTGGCGCCGCTTGAGTACTATTGATGGCAGACGGTTTTGGTTCAGTGGCCGCACCTTTATTATCTGCTACTTCATCTTCTACTTCTAAGGAAGTTGCTACTTCATCATCGGCTTGTTCAGATGACTCTGTTGAGTCAATAGGCGCTGCTTGCCGTCGAACGGTGAATAATGGTGCGCCTTTTTCGACCCGTTGATTTATTTTCACCCACACCTGCTCTACCGTCAGTGCTTGGGCAGCAATTAGGTTTACCTGTTTGATAGGCTCAATCTCACCTTCTAAGCCAAGGCTAGGCTGATAACGGGTTGGTTTGACGCTTAGGATATGATCAGGGGTCATAGTAATGCTATCAGCACGTATGAGCAGGGGCGTGTCAAAGGCCTCGCTATTTTCAGCTGTAACAGGTTCTGACGTAGGCGGGGAGGGCTGGCAGGCGATAAGCAGCATCGCGCCCAAAAGATACGCACCCTTTTTTAATGGGCTAAAAGCTAAAAGTATGGTGCTTGAAAATTTAGCCTTCAAACTCCTTAAATCTATAAAACCTGTCATAGCGATTACCCTTGTCAACGAATTTTTATTATATAGGGAATTATGAGGCGGTGAAATGATTACTCTTATTTACTGATTTTGAATGACGAATTTCAGCGTACTAGGTATCACCCGATAGATTACACGTAAAAATAAATAGTTGAGGATAAGCGTAGTTAATGAGGAGAATTTGGCTAGAGTGATGAATTTACAGTTATTTATTTGAACATAAATTTATTAAATGACTGGAAAAGCGCTCATAACTGTGCTAAAACGAACATAATAAAATATATTGATACATTTTTATGACAAAAGAAAATTATTCGGTAAGGTGTGCCCTAATTCTATATAATGTCCAAAATATAACCGTATTAACGATTGTGCAGGTTCCCATTCAAAAGGGCTTATTTTAAAAGAGTTTATATTGAAAGTGCTGTTTTAAAGGAATTATTTCCTGCTTAATTATTCTACGTTGCTTTTAACGCCATTTTAACAACGATTATAAGGGCAATTGGGAAGCGGAAGAATTGGAAAATAAGCATTTGCAGTTATGACTGGATGGTACGTTTGCGCAAGCTAGTATTACTATCATAAAGCATCAAAAAACTTAAAATGCCGTGCAAATTGCTAAGATAATTCGCCGCAAAGTGCGTATAGTGACGGATGATAGTGCGCTATTAACCATGCTTAGTGAACAAGCAGATACTTAGCGTAAAAACTTAGCTATTTATTTTTATACGAAATATACCAATGGTCTAATTAAGATGACGGCTTATTTCCTTGTATTCGTCACCCAGCTTGACTTAGTATCTTAGTGTGATCGTTCATATTGATAAATAGTACCCCGAATAAATAGTCGTTTATAGGACAGAGATAATGGAAAATAACTTTGATGGTTTAAAAGTAATGGTAATCGATGACTCAAAAACCATTCGCCGTACCGCAGAAACTTTATTGCAAAAAGCGGGTTGCGAAGTCGTCACCGCCATTGACGGTTTTGATGCCTTAGCGAAGATTGTTGATAACAATCCAGATATCATTTTTGTAGATATCATGATGCCACGTTTAGATGGTTATCAGACTTGTGCTTTGATAAAAAATAATCCAGATTATGCGAGCAAACCGGTGATTATGTTGTCATCGAAAGATGGCTTGTTTGATAAAGCCCGCGGCCGCATTGTTGGTTCTGATGAGTATTTGACCAAACCATTTAGTAAAGATGAGCTTTTTGAGGCGATTAACCAGTATCGTTAAATAATCAGTAACGTTAATAGTAGCGCGTCAAAAACCTGCTATAAAAAATAGATTATAAGCTCGGTTATTTAGGTTAACAGTGAGTGCTTGCTGCTTAATTTTTATCTTGATGTAAATCATATTGGCATTCAATCAATGCGATTTATTTTTTAATCGGTTTGTTTTAACAATATATCCTAATGGATATCATCGAAAATAAAGGAAACACCTATGACTACTGTTTTAGTCATTGACGACTCGCCATCTGAGATGGCGAAATTTCGCGACATGCTTTCTAAAAATAACTTTCAAGTATTAGAAGCGAGCAACGGAGAGCAAGGCTGTCAGATGGCCGCCGACCACCTACCAGACGTCATTTTGATGGACGTGGTGATGCCTGAGATGAATGGTTTTCAGGCAACCCGCAAAATTACGCGCGGTAAAACGACTGCTCATATCCCTATTATTATGATCAGTACTAAAAATCAAGAAACAGATCGAGTATGGGGCAAGCGTCAAGGCGCTAAAGAATATATCACCAAACCGATTGATGAAAGTGGTTTGGTCCAGATAATTCGTAAAGTAATGGGGTAGCTTGTGGCATCCAGAGGATTTATTGAGCTGCTGCGTATAGCAGACTTAGCACGCGCGCGCAAAAGTGGTCGCCGCGGCGGCAAGGAGTTTGATTGGCAAGGCGTGGTATTTGAAATTGGCGGTCAGCGTTTGGTGGCACCAATGGGTCAAGTATCAGAAGTATTGTCCATGCCAGAATATACCAGCTTACCTTTAGTAAAGCCTTGGATGCTCGGCATCGCCAACATCCGCGGGCGCTTGTTGCCGTTAACCGATTTGTCGCGGTTTTTACAAGTACCTAGCCGATTGACGCAAATGAGCCAGCGTAAGGTCATTGTCATAGATCACGATAATGTGTTTTCAGGACTGCTGGTCGATCAGGTGCTGGGTATTGAGCAGTTTACCCAAGACCAATATCGAGCAGAAGCGCTTGAACCGAGCTCGCCATTTGCGCCTTATAACCACGGTAAGTTTGTCAAAGATGAGCAAGATTGGTATGTATTTATGCCAAGCTTACTGGCACAGGACTTGCAATATACCGATGCTGCCATCTAGTGGCTGTGAGTAACTAGTAATTAGCTGTTTTTTCTAAATATTGATTTTTGGTAAATACATCAACCTTAATAAACACATCGATTATTAACGGGGTGTTTATTAAAGCAAGAAAAGAACAAAGGCTGACATGGTTTGATGAGATGTCAGCATTCATACAGGCTTTGTGAATCACTGTTGTTTTGATGGCAATATGATTTCAGAGTCAGTCACGATACGACTTTGACGATTGTTTGAAAGGAATAGGCACGATGAGTGATGTTATAAACAACCCTGTAGCTGGTACGAATAAAACAACGACAGATGCTAATAGTAAATGGAAGCTGTTATTAGGGCTTTGTGCTTTAGTGAGCGTGGCTTGTCTGTTTTGGCTGGTCAATTCACTGTCGTCGGTCAGCCAATATTTAAGCAATTTTAATCAATCAGTCATCTTGCCTGTGATTGTTTTTGTGGTAGGTGTACTGGGCATTTTATTTGCTTTATACCAATTACTCAAACAACGCGGCGGCTCAGAGCGTTTATTGATTGAAAAAGAAACCTTACGCCGTCGTCAAGAAGCAGAAGCGGAGTCTGAGCGCGCGCGCCAAATTCAAGAAGAGAACGAGCGTAACCAGATTGCAATTTTGCGTCTACTAGATGAGTTGGGCGATTTGGCAGATGGTGACTTAACAGTAAACGCGACGGTATCGGAAGATTTTACTGGTGCGATTGCTGACTCTGTGAACTTCGCAATTGACCAATTACGCCAATTAGTACTGGTTATTAACAGTACTGCTGAGCGTGTCTCGCAGTCCTCAGAGCAAACGCAGATGAATGCAGTTGAGCTTGCTGAAGCTTCAGAGCACCAAGCACAAGAAATTGCTGGGGTATCTGCGGCGATTAATGAGATGACAGTCTCGATTGACCAAGTGTCAAATAACGCTTCAGAATCGGCGACGGTTGCACAGCGTTCGGTTGCCATTGCTTATAACGGCGCGGAAGTTGTACAGCGCTCGATAGAAGGTATGAACGTGATTCGCGATCAGATTCAAGAAACCTCAAAACGTATCAAGCGTCTCGGTGAGTCTTCGCAAGAGATTGGTGATATCGTTGGTCTAATTAACGATATTGCTGACCAAACCAACGTCTTGGCATTGAATGCTGCGATTCAGGCATCGATGGCAGGGGAAGCAGGTCGAGGCTTTGCGGTTGTTGCCGATGAGGTTCAGCGTCTTGCTGAGCGTTCAGCAAACGCAACCAAACAGATCGAAACGCTGGTAAAAACCATTCAGGCCGACACCAGTGAAGCAGTGATGTCAATGGAATCAACAACTTCTGAAGTAGTACGTGGTGCCCGTTTGGCAAAAGATGCGGGTGAAGCACTAGAAGAGGTGCAAACGGTTTCAAATACCTTGGCGGACCTGATTCAAAACATCTCTAACGCCGCGCTACAACAGGCCGAGTCTGCAGGTCATATTTCGCATACCATGAATATTATTCAAGATATTACTTCGCAAACCTCGTCTGGTTCGATGGCAACAGCGCGCTCTATTGGCGAGCTGAGCGAAATGGCGGCGGCACTGCAAGAGTCGGTCACCGGCTTTAAGGTCTCTAATGATGACGAGCAGTTGGAGCAAGAGCTTAGCGAAGATGAGTATTTAGAAGTTGATGAAAGTGTTTCGGCGAGCATGTAATTTCTAGTTATCAGCTTATGACTGTGATATTGAAATATTAACCAAGCAGTTGCTCTACTCGTTTTTTCTTTTGAGCAACACTATTAATAGCAGGTCACGTGAATAATCATACTCAAAAAGACAGTCTGATGATAAATAAAGCTGACGCTTTGGTAGCCGAGGCTTTGTGGGATGATGTTGCTTTTGATACTGAGCAATGGCAACGCTATATAGAACAAGAGATTGGTTTTATATTGCCAAATGTTCAACGTAAATGGTTGGTCAACGCCGTCAGCCAAACGGCACTGGGCTATGGTTTGAGCATCATACAATTATGGCATCAGTTACCGATTAATCATGAGCTGCGCCAGCAATTGTTAGATAAAGTGCTCATTCATGAAAGCCGCTTTTTTCGCCATCTGCCTTCTATAGAGTTTATCACTGATTATGCCTTGCAATGGCAACGAGAGCAGCTTCAACGAGTGCGGCTGATCAATAATACTAGCTGCAATGCTAATGGTAGCAGCGCTAGTATTGATGCCAGCAATCCTGATGATTTATTCCGTATCTGGAGCGTCGGCTGTGCCAGTGGGCAAGAAACTTGGTCGCTGGCCATGAGTTTGGCCGCAAAGCAGCTGACCAATTATCGTATATTAGGGACTGACGTCAGTCAGCAAGCTTTAAAAAAAGCACGTTTAGGTCAGTATGATAATAAGCAACTGGCTTTGATTCCGCAAGATTGCCAGCAATTTATTCAACCATTGCGGCCAGCAAGTATCGTTGAAGAATTACGTTTTATGCCTGTGTCTATGCAAAAAAATACAGAGAAAAACGCTCGTACCCACTGGCAGGTGATGCCAACGCTAAAACAGCATGTACGCTTTGCTTTACACAACATTATCGACAAAAAACCGCCAACGCCGCATTTACAACAAGTCATTGTCTGCCAAAACATGCTGCTTTATTTTCGTAAGTTTGATCAGCGCGATATATTAGCGCGGTTATCAGAGCAGTGCGCAGTAGGCGGTTATATTATATTGGCTCCAGGTGAGGCGTTATTTTGGCGTCCTTCAAACATGCGCCGTATTGCGCACCCACAGATTAACGCCTGGCAAAAAACCAGTGCCTAAATTAGCGCCTAGACGAGTTAGGATACATCTATGAAAAACCAGCCCAACGACATGGTGACACTTGAGTGGTTACTGCCACTGTTTGATCAGCAATTATCACAGATAGCTGATGGCTGGCAATTGGGTGAAAAAAACGCTGATTATGAGCAGATGGCACAAAGCTATCATCAGATTGGTGGCGCTTTGACCATGATTAACTTGCCGATATTGGCAAATTTGGCTACTAAGCTCAGCTTACTTGCAGGGGCAGAAATAGACAATTTCGGTGCTGATGCCAGCCGTATTGGTCAAGTAGGGCATCGACTGCTTACACGTGAGCTGGTTTACTACGCACGTACGAGCAATTTTCATAGCGCTTTAATAAATAAAACATCAGCTGAGCTTACCCAAGTTTTAGCACGTTATGATATAGTGACTGATCACCTTGTAGACGCTTCTTTAGACTCTAAAGAGGACAGTCTTGCTAGCATTGCCACTAACGATATTGTTGATATTGCGGTACCTGCTAGTAAGGCAGTGGTCAGTTTAGACCAAGCGCAGTCTCAGCAGTTGCTATTGGTTTGGCGTCAACAAGCGCAAGCGTTACTTGCCGCTAATACCAATGACGCTTCTATACTGGCGACTTTAGAAAAAGTTGCTCAATACTTATGGCAAACCGCAGCAGATGCCGATTTGCAGCGTCTTTGGTATTTGACTGAAGCTTGGCTACATGACCTTGCCCATAACGAAACGCCGCGACCTAAGTATTACGCCGCGCTATTGAGTCAATTAGATGCGTTAATAGAGTCGAACACCCATCAAAAAGCGCTATCGCCGAGTGTTATCAGCGAGCTAATAGCGAATGTTTATATCGAAATCAACAGCCTTGCCAAACAGGGCGATATCACGCAAGCTATGCTGCAAAGGGTAGCGCCGCAAGAGGTCGAAACACGCTTTTTACCGCGTATCTTAAGTGATATTGATACGCTTGTTTTTAGCCTTGATAAGCCGCAAACCCTAATTAAACCACTACAACAAATCAGCAATCAGCTAGAAAGTCGTGGTTGGACATTGTTTGCCTCGCAAGCAACATCTATCCTAGCAGATATAGAACGTGACTTAATTGCCCAAACTGGAGTGGTAGAAGAGCAATCACAACAGCAGTGGCAAATTGAGCAGCGTCTCCAAGAATTATACAACGCTATCTACAATACCGAACAAATTATCTTAAGTAAAATAGGAAGCGCGGCTTCTTTTATACCTGCGGCTGACGTCATTACTCATGATGAAGTGGATGGCTTAGAGATAGAAAGTAGCCACCAAATTAAGACAGACGTTAAAGAGCTGCGCGAGCTGCGTATTGCGGTTGAAGACGTTAAGCAAGGCTTTAGTGATTATATTCAGCGCCAAGACCTAGCACTATTACCAGACGCTGCAGATTTTTCTAACATTGGCGAAGCTTTTGACAGTATGAGCCTGTCATCTATCCGTCAAGCGACCGATAAAATAGCAAATATATTCGATCAGTTAACCACTCATGATGTTGCCGTACTGAGCTGGGATGTCACCGAGGCCTTAGCCGAAGGTTTAACCTCTATCGAATTGCTGCTCGACTATCTTGCGCAGCAGGTCTTCGATCAGCCTTTATTGACCAAAGCTCATGAATATATCGACAAAGCGGCGACACTACTTAGTGGCTATATAGCTGCGCCTGAAACCGTTAATGATACCTTTTTAACGCAAAAGCAAGCGACAAGTGATGTACTGCGCTACGATGATAGTGGCGAGATTGCGCCTGTTACGGTTGCTAATGAAGACATTGATTCAACCGATAACACAAACCATAGCGATAAAAAAGAAAGCGCCGCTTTATTAAATGCTCGCAGTGAGCTTAAGCCTGATAACTTTGATGTTGATGAAGATATTCGCGAGATCTTTATTGAAGAGGTGGAAGAGGTCGTCGCTGATTTAGAGGATTTCTTACCTATTTGGCAGCAAGATGCGCAAGATTTAACGCCATTAACTGAAATACGCAGAGGCTTTCATACCTTGAAAGGGTCAGGGCGTATGGTTGGTGCTTTTAGTATCAGTGAGATGGCGTGGTCTATTGAAAACTTACTCAACCGTCTGTTGGACAAAACCCTACCAGTGACCGATGAGGTCGTGGCACTCGTCACAGAAACCACTAAGCATCTACCAGCGATGTTGGCTGATTTTGCAGCACAGAACCCACCAAGTTTTGATCCTGCCATTACCATTTTGCAAAGCAATAACTTAATGAGTCAGCAACCTATTAATACAGGCTTAGAAGTGCTTGATGGTAATTTCTCTACAGATGAGGTTGAAAAAAATAATGCGGTACTAGATGAGTGTACGCAATCGACAGATGAGAAACTCTTAAATACCGAACAAGTTGATACTCTAAACATAAAGGACTCTGTTAGCAACTTTGACGAAGTTTTTGAAGTAGAAACAGACTTTTCAGCCTCATTAACGGATTTAGAGATACCAGACGTATTAACCCCATTTATGACAGCGGCGCAGTCGCTACCGACAGATGCTAACGATGCTGATCCTGATATCAAAGAGATATTTATAGAAGAGGCCAATGAAGTTCTAGAAGAAATTGTGCCCTTATATGAGCATTGGCAGCTTACTCCTGATAACTTAAGCCAGTTAACTGATATTCGTCGCGGTTTCCATACTTTAAAAGGCTCGGGTCGTATGGTTGGTGCTAATTATAGCGCTGAGCTAGCCTGGTCGATAGAAAATATGCTCAACCGTATTTTGGATAATACAATTGTAGCGTCTGCAGACATACAGCAGCTTATCGGTGATGTGTTAGCTGCTTATCCAACGCTATTAATTACCTTTGAAAATGACAGTCAAGATTATCCTGCACTTGTACCGTTATGGGTGGCTTGTGCTCAGGCTTTTAGTAAGCAATTAGGTGATGAATTCAGCTACTGCGCGCTACATAAACAACTATTTGATGGTTCTGAGCAGCAGCAGGACATAAGCACAGCGCAATATTCTGATGTTAAAAATACAGATCAAGAACTTGCTGATGACACTGCTTATGACATTGCCGAAAGTAACAGTAGCATTGATAGCACGCTGCAAACCATTCATTCGGTAAATGAAAAAATGGCCGAAGCGCCCATCATCTTGACGCCTCAAAGCGAAGAAGAGCAAATCTTTTTCGATATCTTTGTTGAAGAGGCTGAAAAGCTGTTAGAAAGCATTAAAGACTTTGTTTTTGATCACCAAGACGAGCCTTATGTCGCTGTAAGTGATGAAATTGTTCGCGCTTTTCATACGCTAAGAGCAGCATCTGGCGCTAGTGCTTTGACGGCAATCAGTGAGGTTGGCACGACGATAGAGCAAAGTTTGGAGCTTTTGCAGCAGCAGGACACGCCAATGAATGCTCAGCATTTAAAAGCGCTCGCTCAGTCTGTGACGCTGATTGAAGGCTATCTAGACAATTATAAAAGCGATGTGCAGGAGCGAGAAGCTTCGTCAGAAGAGGCGCAAAGTCAGCAAGATATTGCTTCTTTACAAGCCATGCTTGGTGAGCAATACACTATTAACGATGATGAAGACTCAGCCGATGATAGACCAACGATAAGCCAATTATTAGATGATGATATTAATGAGTTACTAGATGCAGAATGGCAGCTAGAAGTGGTCTTTAATAATGCAGAGCAAGAACAGATTCAAAGTTATATAGCAAAGCAAATCTCACAAATAAAACATCTAGCTAACAAAGCACAAGATGTACCAAAGTTTGCTTTAATTCTTAGCGAATTGGAAAATGCTTATACTTATTTAAGTCATCACCCTGAAAAATCTCGCGATACTGATATTCAAGCCGCTTTACTTGCAGGTCATTGTCAGCTAGTCGGTTTATTTGATGCTTTAGCGGGTAGCACCTCGTTGAAAATTGACGAGCAGGTTATCGAACGCCTACAAAGCATTGCTCAAAGTGATGACAGCACTAGCAATGATAAAAAAGCTGCTGATAATAAAGAAATTAATATTGATGCAGAAGCAAGTGTTGAGTCGAACATCGGTATTCATGAAGAAATAAATACTGCTAAAGTGCAAAGTATTGCTGCCCCTGAGCTTGCGCTTGAAACTATCGATACCGATATTGAGCTATTAGAAATCTTCTTAGAAGAAGCGCAGGAGCTTGATGATGCGCTCAATGATAGCTTTAGTAAATGGCGTGCTGATATCAGCAATATCAATACCTTAAAAGTTTTACAGCGCCACCTGCATACCATCAAAGGTGGTGCACGTATGGCAGGCATACGCAGTATTGGCGATTTGACCCATGAGGCGGAGAGTATTTATGAGGCGTTCGTTGAAGCAAGACGTACGCCAACGGCGCAGTGGCTTGAAATTATGCAAGTCGTGCAAGATACTTTGTCATTGCAAGTGGCGCATATTGTCCGCTATCAGCAATCATTTTTTACGCCTGAACTGATTGAGCAACTGCAGCAGTTTGAAAAAGCAGCAGCGTTACCAAAAGACGTTGAGCTTATTGTACCAATGCCACAACATCAGGCTGCTGCTGAACCGCAAATCAGCGCCGATGAATACACCCATCGTATCGAAAAGACGGCAGACTTCTTAAGTTTAGATAGAATTATAAAACAATCTTGGGCGAACGGCTTACCTGACCCAGATATTTTAGAGGTGTTTTTAGAAGAAGCAGAGGCGCTGACCAACCGCAATGAATATCTCCAAGCATTCTTAAGTGATGCCGGTGATACAGTTGCATTGCAGGCCCTACAGCGCGACTTACATACCTTAAAAGGTGGTGCGCGTATGGTGACCGCAAGTGGTATCGCTGACCTTGCCCATGAAATGGAATCGGTTTATACCGATTTTATTGATCGTCGCCGACCTGCTACCAAAAAAGTCTTGGAGCTACTGGTAGCCTGTCACGATTGGCTGGCAGATGCGGTATTTATTCTCTCGCAACAGGTGAACCCACCAACGCCAGACTTATTAATTGAGGCGCTGCAGCAATTTAGTAAAAACCCCGATAGCTTAAAACATATACCAAAAGAGTCGTTGCAACCGCAGCGCGATGCTATTTTGCTGGCGAAAGAAAAGCAAGAATCTACCTATATCCAAAAAGATATCAGTGAGATGCCGCCGATGGTGGCTGATACGACTGAGCAAGAACAGAACGCCAGTAACAATGAGATGATTCGTATTTCAGGTGGCCTCATTGAGCATATGATTAACCTATCAGGTGAATCAGCGATCAACCGTGCGCGTATCGATATGGGTATGAGTAGCTTGACCACTAGTATTGAAGAGATGGGAACGACGGTACAACGTCTAGCGGATCAGTTGCGCCGGATGGAGATTGAGCTTGAAGCGCAGATTTTATCGCAGATTGATGATGAGTTGGTCAATCATGAAGGCTTTGATCCTCTAGAGATGGATCAGTATTCTTCGCTAAACCAACTGTCGAAATCTTTAACCGAGTCGGCCTCGGATTTGGTTGATATTAATCATACCTTACTTGAAAAGATGCGCGACAGCGAAAGTCTATTGCTACAATTATCGCGGACGCAAACTGAGCTGCAAGATGGCTTGATGAATTCGCGGATGGTACCCTTTACCCGCCTAACGCCACGGCTTGAGCGTATCGTGCGCCAAACGGCCAATGAGCTAAACAAGTCGGTTGATTTAAAGATTATCAATGCTGATGACGAAATGGATAGAACCATTTTGGAGCGCATTACCTCACCGCTTGAGCATATGTTACGCAACGCGGTCGATCACGGAATTGAAACGGTTGCAACGCGCTTAGAAGCAGGTAAAGAACGTAATGGACAAATTACTTTAGAAGTCCTGCGTGAAGGTAGTGAAATCATTATCCAGCTAACTGATGATGGACGCGGCATTGATGTAGAAGCAGTACGCAATAAAGCCATTTCTCAAGGTTTAATTGACGCTGAAGATACTAGTTTAAGCGACCTTGATATTATGCAGTATATCTTTAATGCTGGTTTAAGTACCAGTAAGCAAGTGACGCAAATATCAGGTCGCGGTGTTGGTATGGACGTGGTGATTAGTGAAATTCGTCAACTAGGGGGGGCAGTATCGGTGGTGTCAGAGCTTGGTAAAGGCTCGCGCTTTACCATGCGTGTGCCGCTCACGGTTGCGGTGTCTGATGCGTTGGTGGTTCGCGCCGCAGACCGCTATTATGCGATACCGCTAGCGCAGATCGAGCGTGTCGTACGTATCAGTCCAGAAAGAATTTATGACTATTATCAATCCGGTGCCGCTACGCTTAACTTTGAAGATAATGATTATCGCGTGCGTTATTTGAATGAGATTTTATCAGGTAATAAACTCAATGAGCTGGTCGTCAATACTAACACCAGTGTGCCACTAATTATTATCAAAAACCGTAGTGGACAAAACATGGCCCTACAGGTTGATCAAATCGCAGGGTCACGTATTGAGGTCGTGGTAAAACCTTTAGGCCAGCAATTCTCGAATCTATCGGGTATCTCAGCGGCAACCATCATGGGTGATGGCTCGGTCATGCTTATTCTGGATCTGATTGCACTGATGCGAAATGCTGCTTTAGGCAGAGAAGTCGCAAAACCTGCTATCAGTGTTCGTAGCAGTACAGAATCTAAAACCACCATTTTGGTTGTCGATGACTCAGTCACGGTACGGAAAGTGACCTCACGTTTCTTAGAGCGTCAAGGTTTCAATGTGGTCCTTGCCAAAGATGGTATCGATGCGCTTGAGATTTTACAAGAAACCACGCCAGACTTGATGTTACTTGATATTGAAATGCCGCGTATGGACGGCTTTGAAGTCGCGTCGCAAGTACGTCATAACCGCCGCCTGCAAGAGCTGCCTATTATTATGATTACCTCACGTACCGGTGAAAAGCATCGCGAGCGCGCTTTTGAGATTGGGGTCAATGACTACATGGGCAAACCTTTCCAAGAAAACCAGCTTCTTAATAAAATCCAAGGTCTATTGGGTATAGAGGCTAGCTTAGTCAATGAAGGATAATGTACCTGCCTTAATACTAAGGGATAAGCATAAAAACGATATCAGGGTACTGGTGGTGGCAGAAGACCACCATCAGCGCATGGCTTTTTCTGATACCGTACGTAGTTGTGGTTTGCAGCTGGTTGACTGCGTATCAAGGGCGCAATTACAAAATAGGTTGAGCCGCTATACAGCGCCGATTGATATTTGGCTCATAGATGGTGATTACGATGAGCATATGGCAGTAGCGACTACTACCGCTCAACCTGCTACCGTTCTAGTCGGATTTAGCCAGGCGCCATATCTTAATGAAGCTGAGCAGTATGCCAAATGGCAGCGCAAACTCAAGCGCAAACTTGCCCAAATGCTGGCGTTGCCGTTATTGAGTAATGCAATAGATAGCCCTGCTTATAAGAATACGGCTTACCAAAATGAGCCTAACGATTGGCATTATGTGGTATTTTTAGGTGCTTCGATGGGCGGACCTAGTGCGGTCAAAGAATTTCTAGATCATCTGTCACCCACCTTGCCTGTGAGTATTTTACTGGCCCATCATTTTAACCAAGCGATGATAGGTACGCTACCACGCATACTCAATCGCCATAATGACTGGCGCTGTCAGCTGATTACCTCATCACAGCGTTTGCGCGGCGGGCAATGCCTTATTGTACCCATTGATAAACAAATTGTTTGCGATTCAACTGGTCGTATCATCTTAATGGATCAGGCGTGGGAAGGCGATTATAAGCCAGCTATCGGTCAAATCTTGAAAAATACCAGTGATGTTTATGGCAGTGAACTTATCAATATTATTTTCTCTGGGATGGGAAATGATGGTTCGCAGTATTTAAGCTTAATCCAAGATAATGACAGTCAATTGTGGGCGCAAGACCCAAGCTCAAGCGCTTGTCCGAGTCAGCCGCAAGCTATTATTGATTCAGGTTATTGTCAGTTTGTCGGTAGTCCCAAAGCCTTAGCAGAAAAACTTACCCATTATATTGCTGAAAGGGCGATGCCCGCCTCTTCGTAGTCATTTATTGTGAGCGACATATGAAACAGATTCTAAAGCACTCATTTGAAGCCGTGAGCTTATTGACCACCAACAATGGTATGCTCGACGTAACGATTGTCCCAGCCACCGACCAACCGGATTGGCTTATCCCTAGTAGTTTGATTTTAAGTGTCGATGAGTGTAGTGAACATACATGGACGTATGAATGGCAACAACAAGAAGTCGCTGTGTTCCATCTACTACCGCGCCATCAAACGTCGGACAAGATGATTATTTTAGAAGGCAATACTACTGCGCATCGTATCGCGCTACAGACAGCAGGCGAGCTCCGCCAACTACAGGCGCGTATCTCCGACGTCAAAGATATCGACTTGCCTGAGCATTTTATCAAAACCGACAGCAAAACTGATACCGTTCAGCAGCGCGTCCAAGAAGATGTTGTGCTATCCTACCTTTTCCAAGCGGTGATGATTGATGATACGGTTTACGTAGTGCCAGATTTGGATAAAATCGCCCATCAATTGGTTGACTTAGATAGCTAATTTGCTCATGGTGACGCTTTTTATCATGGGCTTTAGTGTTAGCTCTAAAGAAAGTTATTAGCCTTGAGCTGGGATAAATAGTTATTGTATTAATTTGCCAGCTAGTAGGTTTTTAACACTGTCATTTGATCCGTATCAGTCAGCGCCTATAAGTATCGATGAATAGGAAGCGATAAAATATACTATGAATAATATCCATTCAAATCTGACAAAGTGGTCGGTTGCTAGTCGAATCTTTCATTGGGTTAGCGCCTTATTATTACTGGTCACTTGGATCATGATACTGTTATATGACAATCTTGATAGTAAGGTCTATATCGGATTGCACAAGGCATTTGGGGTCAGTTTGTTGTTTTGGATGATTGCCCGCGTGATCAGCCGTATTTTTACTAAAGCACCGCCAGCGTTGGCAATGCCAAAATGGCAAATGCTGCTTGCACAATTATCCCACTTTGCTTTATATGCGTTATTAATTGCGATGCCTATGGCAGGACTACTGATGTCGGTATATGGCGGCCGAGCAGTTGACGTCTTTGGTTTATTTCAAATCCCTGTCTTTGTCACCCCCGATAGAGGGTTGGCACGGCTTTTTAATGACTGGCATACCGATATTCTGTGGCCGATGATTATCGTTTTTACCTTGATTCATATTGGCGCCGCGTTATATCATCAATTTATCAAAAAAGACAATATTATGGCGCGTATGAAATAAAGACTTAAAAATGGGAAGAGCGCTTATAAAAAAGCCCTAATTATGAAACTTAGGGCTTTTTTCGTACCAGTATTTATATAATCAAACGCTATACTATAAAGTTATGTCATTTACTTTTTATGTTCAGGTAAACTGATATTCATCTCAAGCACATCGAGGCTATCTTCAGAGCGATGGTTGATATTAACATCATCAATCTGTACGCCGTTGACGTATTTATTGACCACTTCTAGTATCTCACGTTTCATTTTTTCAATACGATCAGCGGTCAAACGGTTATTCAAGCGATTTTCGCTTGCAACAATAACTTTTAAGCGCTCAGTTGCCATATTAGCACTGCCAGCACTGCTGCTGTCATCCGTACCAAATAAGCTACTCCAAAATCCTTTTTTCTTACTCATCATTAACCCCCAAACCAGCGCTGTAGTAGACTCTTTTTCTTCACATCAATATGACGTAATGGACGCTCTTCTCCTAAGAAACGGGCGACGATATCGTCATAACATTGACCAGCCACTGAATCGGTATAATGAATCACCGGCTCGCCATGGTTAGACGCTTCAAGCACTGAATGGCTTTCAGGAACCACACCAAGTAACGGCACCTTTAAAATATCGTTAGAGATGGTATCGATATCCATCATCTCGTTAGCGGCAGCACGGTCGGCGTTGTAGCGGGTGATGATTAAATGCTCGCGTACCGTGCCCTGATTTTCAATGACCTTTTTGGTTTGGCTTTGCAAGATACCAATGATACGGTCCGAGTCACGTACCGAAGAGATTTCAGGGTTGGTGACGATGATGGCTTCATCTGCATGATACATCGCCAACTGCGCACCGCGCTCAATACCAGCAGGCGAGTCGCAGATAATATAGTCAAACTGCTTTGACAATTCGTCCATGACTTCTGTAACGCCGTCGTCTGTCAACGCATCTTTATCACGCGTTTGACTGGCAGGCAGGATATATAAATTTTCTAGTTGCTTGTCTTTTACCAGCGCTTGTGACAGGCGGGCATTGCCATTGATAACATCGACAAAGTCATAAACAATTCGATTTTCGCAGCCCATAATCAAGTCTAGATTACGTAAGCCTACATCAAAATCGATAACAACTGTCTTATAGCCACGTAATGCTAAACCGGCGGCAAAAGAAGCGCTGGTCGTGGTTTTGCCCACACCGCCTTTACCCGAAGTGATTACAACAATCTTCGCCACAATGGCACACTCCTATGAATTGATGGGATATTTATTGATTAAAACATTTTAGATGAAACAGTATAGATGTAAAGTAGCACAATTGCTCGGCGTTTACCTAGCCAAGATGTGCTATCTGCGAGCGTAAGCCTAGCATAAATATACAAAAACTTATAGCCAGTGCATATTTAAGCACAAAAGCTGCTTAAAGATAATGGTTATATAAGCTAAATAGGGAGCCAAAGCACCCTCTATTATCTGCGCTCAACGTCCGCGCCTATAGTCTAGCGTAAATAGTGGCAGAGCTAACAATCCATCATAGCGCAGTTTTGTTAAGTAAACTTACTATAATATTAATTATGCTATTTAGACGTCAATTTATCATCTATCATCAAATATATTCAAACTGATAATGATGAAATGACGCCTTTGAGTCGTCTAAAGAGCAAATAAAACCTAAGCGTTATCCATGACCGTAAAAACTAAACCCTGACCTTCTAAATAACGCACTTCAACCGATTTATCAATCACGTGCTCGGGTAGGTTATCACGTAAGCAATACGTGCCAGCGACTGATACCAGAGAGGGATTAAAGACTTGGCAAAAAATACGCGCGTCTTTATCGCCAGTTGCGCCTGCGACCAAACGACCTTGGGCACGACCATAAACGTGTAGGTTATTGTCGGTAATGGCTTCAGCGCCACTATTGACACTATTGGTCAAAATCAAATCGCCACCAACGTGATTGAGGCTTTGACCCGAGCGCAGCATTTGATCATAGATCAAACTGGTAATATGCTCGGCACTGATAAGCGTCTCTGCTGTCAAGGTGGTTTCAGTCGTTGCATTTACCTCGGTAGTGGCAGCAGCTTGGCTATTTACAGCTGAGCCAGCATTATCCGTAGTAGAGCTGACAGAATCGTTCGCAGGTGTTGTTTGTGCGCCGTCTTTAGAAACTGCTACTTGACTTAACTGTGTAGTGGCTTTTTTACTGGGCAAAATACGCTCGATACGTTTGCCATCCGCTGGGAATATCGCCAAGCGTAGCTGACGTGCTTGCTCATCAAGCAAACCTGTGACCACGCCGATAGGCTGCAAACCCCATGACCAAAGCAGCTCTACCAATGCTGCTAAATCCTGCTCGACTTCACTGTCAATCAATACAGGAATATTGCTATTTTTATTACTCAGTGTACTTTCAAGTTGGCTGCCAATCGCCGCAAAATCATCGGTGCTAAACTGCAGCCGTGAAAAGGTCAGCATTTTGCCATAAAATGCCAAAGCTGGCATTTCAGGCGAGTCAAGCGCCTGCTGATTGTTGTCTGAAATCGTCATAATATACATCCTCAAAAATGGTCGTGTTGCGGTGTTCAATGTGCCGTTTTTGCCTCGGCATATAGCATCAAAGTCTAATTATTAAAAGTGTGGCCTTCAAAAATATGCATATCAAAAGTATGATTGTCAAAAAATCTGGTTCTCATTCAAAACACTACAAATTAAGCATGTCTTGATGCTTCCACTGCTGTACTTTTATTTGGGCTTCAAATTCGTCTAAACCATCGGCGATGATGCTTGAGATTAACGTATCAAGGGCGCTGTTGTCGGTATCGATTTGAGCAACGCCGCTGGCAATAGCAACCATTAACGCGTCAATACGTTCGGCGTCAAGCAGGCGCTCATTCAGCGCATATACCACGTTTTCGCCGATATTATGCCCGACATGTTGTAGCTGCGACTCAATTAACGTTCCAGCAATGGGTATCATACGCAGATAGCGGCGTAGTTCAGGCGTATTGGCCAATCCTTCTTTGATGGCATTGCCCATTTCGGTGGCGACAATAGTGCCGCCGCCCGATGACTCGGTCAGTGCTTGGAGTTTTGGCGCCAGCTCTTTACGCAGTAGCGATAGTATCGCCGCTTCAATCTCATTACGATTGCGGGCAATGGTAGATTCGATAAAGGATTTATGAGTGTTAGGATCGGTCAGCTGCTGACGAAACGTCTGAATGGTCGTTAAGATGACGCGGTCAGACAGCTCTTCTAACAGCAAATTAATATAAAAATTAATGCGATTAATCCACGGCTGCGGCAATACTTGATAACCTAGCTGATATAAGCGGCGCCCGATAATCACGGCGCGAAATAGGCGCAGCGCGCGCAACTGCGGAAAACAGCCTAACACTTCATACCAATGCACAAAAGGGAAAAAGAACCAGCGGTAATACACCTTTTCTTTAATAGCAACTGCCCAGCGCAATAGCAACTCGGCAATCAAGAATAGCGTAAAAAAACCGCCCGCTGTCCGTAGCGAGTCATGAATATGGTTTTGATACCAGTTTAATGCCTCGCTCATACTCAACCACTGCGCGGCATTACTACTAAAATTACTCATCAAAATAGCGTCAGTACTGATTAAAAATAAATCAATACTGATGGCGATGAGCATCACGATGTCATAGGTCAGCTTCAAGCGATTGGGCTTGGGACGGTTCGGTCTTGGCGGCGGGCTGCTGGGTAGGTCTGAGGACTGAAGAGGCGCTGGTGTTATCGGCGCACGGGTAGAAGAGGCGGGCACAGTCATACCTTATTTAGTAGTAAATGGCATTGGTAGTGAGTAGTCTTTTGCCAATCACTACCAAATAAGCGGCAAGTTTTAATGGTTATTCACATTATCAATGAATCATGCCAAAAAACAAGCCATCAACCATTATAATTTGGTATTTTAGCCGTTATCTTTTTATATAAAAAGCCATAATTTTTAATGGCTTTTTTTAATCAGTTTTTTTAATGTCCTTTTTTATTCACTTTGATGCGCCGCTTGCGGATGACTCTCAAATTCTGCCAGCATTTTTGTAATACGCTGATCTTTTTGGCGCCAAATTTGCTCGACCCATTCAAACATTTGCGCTTTAACGGCCTCATCGTTTTCGTAGCCGCCGTCTTGAATACCGGCAAACAGCGCATCCGGTATGGCAATATGGCGGACATCGACGCCTAAGCGTTTGATATTGCCTTTCCACAAATCGCCATAGGTTGGCACGCCGTCAGGGTAGACGATGGTCATATCTAAGATACCATCGATATCAGCGCCCAAGGCATTAATGGCTAGCGACAGACCGCCAGCGCGCGGCTTCAACAGATGGGTATAAGGCGAGTTTTGTTTATCGTGTTTTTCTTGGGTAAAGCGTGTGCCTTCCAAATAATTTAACAAGGTAAACGGCTTGTCTTTTAATAACGCACAAGCGCGCTTGGCTTCTTCGATATCTTTACCTTTAAGCGCTGGGTTTTTAGCAACTGCTTCTTTAGAATGGCGACGCATCATTGGAAAATCTAAAAAGTAAAATGCCTGCCCAACGATAGGAATATAGATGAGCTCAAACTTGGTGAAAAACCGGGTCAGTGGTAAGCGTTTTTCACTAATGTATTGCACGATGCTGGTATCTACCCAAGACTGATGATTGCTGACCAGCAGATATTTACCGTCCATATGTACATCATCCGGCAATTGAATGCGCCAATCCTTACGCGGCAATATGGTATCAATCAAAGCATTATTGCTACCAATCCAGTGCTCGGCAATCTTTATTACCGTCTTATCAGCAATAGGAGCGCCCGTGATAATTTTGCCAACGCCCATAAGCCATAATGGAATACTGCCGCCAAAACTATTGGCAGCGATGACTCCGGCCGCTGTGGTAAGCGACATTGCTTTGCCAAGTTTTGGCGCGCGTTCGTGTATTTTTTGCATCGCAGCGTTCAAGCGCATGTCTTATTCCTTACTATTTGCTCGTTAATCGTTTCATTATTATGGTTAAACCGGTGTTTTATATCATCTCAAAAATACAGCTAATTTTTCTAACAAGTTTTAGCAAATTATAATCGCATTTTATTTAATAAATTTTAGTACTAATATTAGGTAATACCTAATTTTAGTCCAGTAATTTTTCGGATTTTTAATTCGTAAAATGTTTGTACCAGAGTTTTTATAAGATAATGTTAGCAGAAAATAATTAGAGTGTACGACTGTAAACGTGACTTGCGGTAACAAACAACGCGCTTTTATAAACACTAGACTATAGATACTTATGCACTTTCCATACATAGATGTGACAAAATATTACACACAAATAGACGGTAATTGCCATAATAATAGTAAGTGTGAATAAACAAATAAACAGGTTTGTTGACGCATATTCGTGACAAGCAATATCTATAAAAACACCGTTTATTTATCGATACCTATATTGATAGCCCATTTTTTCAACTTAAGAGGACATATTATGCGTAATACATTAGTGGTTGCAGCATTGGCATCAGGCTTAGCATTGAGTGGCTGTACAACTGATCCAAACACTGGACAGCAACGTCTAAACAAAGCCGCAATTGGTACACTAGCTGGCGCAGCTGGCGGCGCTGCTATCTCAAAAGCCACCGGTGGTGATAAGACTGGTCGTGATGCGGCTATCGGTGCTGCACTGGGTGCAGGCGTAGGCTACTACATGGAGCGTCAAGCGAAGCAGCTAGAGCAGCAAATGGCGGGCACTGGCGTTACGGTTACCCCAAATCCAAACGGCAACATTGACTTAGTCATGCCAGGTAACATTACTTTTGCTTTTGACAGTGCTTCGTTGAACCCATCGTTTAGACCAACGCTTGATAAGCTTGCGGCAACGATGAATGAATATAACCAAAACACAGTTACGATTGCTGGTCATACTGACAGCGTAGGTAACCCATCTTACAACATGAACTTGTCACGTGATCGTGCTAATTCTGTGAGAAATTATTTGGTTAATCGCGGCGTAGCTTCTAACCGTATCAACGTAGTTGCTTATGGTCAGACTCGTCCAATCGCTGATAACAGCACGGATTATGGTCGTCAGCAGAACCGCCGCGTTGAGCTAACGGTAAATGCGCCAAGCAGCGTTCGTTAATCGCTACTGATATTTAAAATATGATGTAAATTAAAAAAGACTAACTCCACGTTGGTCTTTTTTTTGCCTAAAATTCGTCTAATATTCAAAAAATTACATTTGATAATAGTTATCAATAACATTATAATTTGCAGGGGTTAAATTTTGTCAGCCTTTAGCGGGTGTTTAAATTTAGCTAGAGTTTAAATGGATTTTATCGTATTGAAATTATAAATCTCTAAGCTTTCCTTTTATCACTTTATCTTTTATCATTTTATCTAATGTATCTCATCGAGGATGTGTATGAATATCAGCCCAGCGATAAGCCGTAAAATTTTACCGACTACTTTAGCTGCTGCATTGGCAGGGATACTGCTAGTATCAGGATGTACCAAACAGTCTGATGAGACCACAGCGTCAGAGGCGCAAACCGACGTTCAAGCAACCCAAAACAGCGACAATAAAACGTCTTCGGCTGCTGATCAAGCGCATATCGATCGATTGTTGATTAGCTATGCTGATATGGCGCACGCCGCCTATAAAGATTCTTTGGAAACTGCCCAACTTTTACAGACAGCAGTGAACACCTATGTAGACACGCCGACCCAAGCCAATCTTGACGCTGCAAAGGCTGCCTATAAAGCCGCGCGTCAGCCATATTCACAGACTGAAGTGTTTCGCTTTGACGAAGGCTTTGTGACCGCTGATGATAAACGCGCGCTTGGTAGCGTTGATGGCTGGGAAGGACAGGTAAATGCTTGGCCGCTAGATGAAGCTTTGATTGACTATGTCAGTGACAGTTATGAGGGTGAATATAACAGTCAGGATAATATTATCAATAGCGAGAGCATCATGGTTGGTAGCATCAAGCAAGATACCAGCACCATTACGCCTGACTTGCTGGCCGAGATGAACGAGATTGGTGGTAGTGAGGCTAATGTCACTACCGGTTATCATGCGATTGAGTTTCTGCTGTGGGGGCAGGATACCAATGGCGTTGGTGAAGGTGCAGGTAATCGTCCAGTGAGCGACTATATAACGACCGAGGGCGAATGTACCAGCGGCGATACGACAAACCCAGATGTGAGTATTTGCGACCGCCGTGGACAGTATCTAAAAGCGGTTACTCAGTTATTGATCGATGATTTGACCGCGATGGAAGCCCAGTGGCAACCTGATAGCGAAAACACCTTACGTAGCGATATGATGGCCCGTAAAGACAAAAACGGTCTGCGTCAAATCATGTATCAAATGGGCAGCTTAGCACTTGGCGAGCTAGCTTCTGAGCGCATACAGGTGGCGTTCGTCACTGGCTCTACCGAAGATGAGCATGAATGCTTTAGTGATTTGACCCATTTGAGCTATGCCAATAATGCCCGCGGTATTCAAAATATCTTTAATGGCGGCTATAAAACCGTCGCTGGCAAGACAGTAGGCGGTTATGGACTAAAGAATTATCTTGTCGATACCGGCAATAAAGAAGCGGCTGATAAACTTGCGACTGATTTTGCTAACGTCGAAGCAGCGTTTAAAGTCATCGTTGAAAAAGCCGAAAAAGAAGGCATCAAGGTCGATCAGATGATTGCAACCGTAGGTCAAGCCAGCAAGCACGGTATTTCTGCTGAAGAGCAAAACAAACGCCGCGGCTGGATTGAAAGTAGTATCGCAAGCTTACAACAGCTAACCGATGGTATCGAAAATGCAGCAAAAGCCGTTAGCATTGATAATTTAGACGCTGATGCAGGTTCACAGTTTTAAGTAGGCCTTATTTAAAAGAGCGCTTATTTAAAAGGGCAGTTATTTAAAATGGAGCTTTTGATTTTAATTTAGGAAGCCTTAATAGCCTGTATTTATGTGCCTGATGAGTCGTTATCAGTGAATGAGAATTATTTTTATAGAAAAATAATTTGGGTATAATATACACGTTGTCGACCGCTGTTGGCAGCGTGTTTTTTTATAGCGCAGCAATGATTTATCGAATTAAAATATTTATTGACTAAAAATGCTTATCAAATAAAAGTGAAAAAATTATAGCACGCGTTTTTTATGGTTCCATACCAGAACTAAGGTTCCCTATGAGTAGCAGTAATGTGTCAACCGCCAAACAATCTACCGCGTTTTATTTTCCTTTAATATTTAAAAATTCGCTATTAAAGCTATCGCTAGGAGTGACATGCGTGCTCTCATTAAGCGCCTGCCAGCCATCTCCAACGGACGACACCGCCAATAATAACGATAATAAAGCCCAAGACAGTAGCTATTTGCAAAATATAACGCCTGAGCGTGCTCAAACGATTGAAGCGCTAGCGGGCGTGCCTATGCAGCAGCTTGCCAGATTTGATGCGCAAGAAATCAAACAAGGTGGCGATACAGGCATTAGTATCACCACGAGCGAAAGCTACTCTAAACCTTCTTCAAATATTACCGCTTCGCGTAAGGGGTCTTTCTTTATCGGCAATGCGTTTTTTAGGCAACCTTGGGTGGTCGCGCCGGCGAGTACCGATAGCCGTGATGGGCTTGGTGCATTATTTAACGTCGCTGCCTGTCAATCTTGCCATATCAAAGACGGTCGCGGTCATGCGCCGATGAGAAGTGATGACGATGCCGACAGCTTGCTGATTCGACTTGCGATGCCGGCGACTACCGATGTGCAGCGTCAAAAACTAAAAGATTCTTTGATTGAAAAAGTCGTCCATCCTATGTATGGCGGTCAGCTGCAAGATCGCGGTGTGCAAGGTGTTCCTGCTGAAGCTCGAATCGTAGTACAGTGGACTGATAAACCTGTTACCTTTGCTGATGGTCATGTCGAGACCTTGCGTGCGCCAACCTTTAATCTGACCAAACCCGGTTATGGTCCATTTGATGATGCGCTGATGGTATCGCCGCGGGTAGCCTTACCGATGATTGGGCTTGGACTACTCGAACAGATTCCAGACGACGACATTAAAAAGCAAGCAATCAATGCAAATGAAGCTAATAGCGATATTAGCGGTAAATTTAATATGGTCATGGACCCGCAAACGGGTAAAGTGGCATTAGGACGCTTTGGCTGGAAAGCGGGTCAGACCAAGCTGATTACTCAAAACCAAAGTGCGTTTAATGAAGATATGGGGCTGACTTCGAATATCCGTCCGCATGAATCGTGTATGCCAGCGCAGACCGCTTGTGTGAATGCCGCAACAGGGGCTGATGAGCAAGGTAATGGTAAGCCGCCTGTCGAAGTCAATGATGAGGTAGCAAAATTCGTCGAATTTTATACCCGTAATCTGGCGGTGCCGCATCGCCGCAATGCCGAAGACAAGCTGGTATTGGCAGGTAAAAAACGCTTTTATGATATGGGCTGTCAAAGCTGCCATACGCCGCGTTATCAGTTGCCAAAAACCGACGATGACCATCTTGAGCAGCACGGCCAAGTGATTTATCCTTATACCGATTTATTGTTGCATGACATGGGCGATGGCTTAGCTGATCGCACCATTGCGGGTAAGCTACCATCGAAAGATTTACAGGTTGAGTTTTTAGCCAACTCTTATGAGTGGCGTACGCCTGCTTTGTGGGGCATTGGTCTTGCGCAAACCGTCGATCCACAAGCGACGTTTTTACATGATGGGCGCGCGCGTACTTTGATGGAAGCGGTACTTTGGCATGGCGGCGAAGCGGAAAAGCAGAAGCAAAAAGTACTTAAGCTTGATAAACAAGGACGCAGTGAGTTGAATGCGTTCTTAAAGTCATTATAAAAATAAGCGTATGAGCGTTAAAAGCGATGGTTATTCAACGTAAGAAATACCAAATTAAATAATTACTTATAACAATATTCATCCAAATACTGAGAAATCTATGAAAATAAACCCTGCTTTAGCAATGGCATTATCAGCGCTAAGTGCTGGTATTCTAATTAGCTGTGTCAAACCTGCGGAAGAAAATAAAGTACCAGAGGTAGATAGCCAAGTCGCGCAAGAGGGTGCTACTTCTAAGGCTGCTGCTGAAAAAGACAGTAATGACGCTAAGGTTGCGGCAGTAGATATTAGTCCTGATACCGAAAAAACCTATCTGACCCACGTGGCAAATGACATTGTCATTCCAGCCTATGCAGATGCCGCGAAGCAGAGTGATTTATTGCATGATTTGGCAAAGAATTCTTGTCAGCAAGCGCCCGTGAGTGGTGATGCGCTAAAAGAATTGCGCGATCAATGGTTGGTGCTTGCACAAGCTTGGGCAAGCGCTGAGATGGTTAACTTTGGACCAGCGACGGCGAGCATGAGTAATTTATATATCAATTACTATCCTGATGAGCGCGGACTGGTACATAGCGGGGTCGCTGACTTGATTGCTGCCAATCCCAAGCTTACCGCCGAGCAGTTGGCGAATGAGAGCGCCATCGTTCAAGGCGTGCCAGGATTAGAAGAAGTGCTTTATGCCAATGATAGTTTGGATGCTGGGCAGTGCGCTTATGTGATGAGCGCGAGCAATGCTTTGAGCACACGTCTAAAAGATATCGAGAAAAACTGGCAGCAAAATGCCACTGATTTACTAGCAATTGATAAAACCGCCGAGAGCGATCAAGGTTTAAACCAATGGTTTAACTCGTTACTATCATTGGTTGAGACGATGAAATCTAACGCTATCGACCAGCCATTGGGTTTAACTGCTAAAGCAAAAGGTCATTTGCCAGCTGCAACCGCTGGACAAAGCCGCGCGATTATCACTGCGAAATTGGCAACCTTAAATCAAGCAATGACTGACCCTGTTTTGACTGCTATTCTTGGTGGCAATAATGAAAATGCAGTGGCGGATAGTCTATCGACCGCGCTTGCCGATACCACGACATTATTGGCACAAATGCCGGAGGATTTAGCGACTGCTGATAAAGCGACGCAGCAGGAACTACTTGATCATCTCACGAGCATTACGCGCATTATTAAGCGTCAATTGATTCCAACCCTTGGTCTGCGCGTTGGCTTTAACAGCACCGATGGCGATTAAAAAATGTACTCTCTCGATACTAAAACTGCAGGTAAATCACAAGAGCAGCCTAATAATGAGCTGCTAGTAACATCTGCATTGACCACGCTTTCTGCTGTCATGGGTACAGCCGCGCTTGTCGGTATCCATCATAGTTTTCGTAAGCACAAGCAACCAGATGCCAGCTTATGGGATTATGTGGCAGGTATGGGCGCGCAGTTGCAGTTGATAAACTTGACGCCTAAACGCGAGCTCGTGCAATTTCGCCACGCTTGTCAGCAAGCGGCAGTTGCATGGCAGCAAGCTTATCATTCACACAGAGGTGACGAGCAAAACACCAAGTCTTATAGCGTAAGCGACTTTAGCACAGCACATACGACCACAATACTACCGCGACCAGTCTGCTGGGTTAGCGGCGTGGCGTCTATGCCGAAAAACATCGCCTTAGCAAATAATGATAGCGCTGATGCCAGTCATAATGAGCACGACTTCGGCGTGGTTGGTATCGACGCCGATAGACAAATCGTTTGGCAAACGACTATGCCTGAACGCGTGCATGATATTGTCGTTCAACCTATTTCTGATAAGCAAAAGTTTTCTGCTAAGAATAACCAAGCACGCGATGTGGTGGTGATGGGTCGGCGCCCGAGCGAAAAGTTTTGGGTACTAGACACGGCAACTGGGCAAGTAAAGTTTGCTATTAAAGCGTCTACGCATCGTCATTTTTATGGCCATGCTTGTTATAGCTTAGATGGTAAACTGCTCTACGTGACCGAGAATGACACGTTAAGTTTAGACGGTAAAGTTGGCATTTATGATGCCTGTGATCATTATCAAAAGATAGCAGAGTATGACTCGCATGGTATCGGCCCGCATGAGCTGATTATGCATCCTGATGGCGAAACGTTGGTGATTGCCAATGGCGGTATCAAAACCGAGCAAGCGTCGCGTGAAGAGCTTAATTTAGACAGTATGCGACCGTCATTGGCTTACCTCAATCGTCATACTGGCGCGTTACTTGAGCAGATTATGCCTGAGCATAATCAGATGAGCGTGCGTCATCTCGCCATGCATGACGATGGTACGGTGATGATAGGTATTCAGTTTCAAGGCGAAAAGCATATCAATGTGCCGTTAGTATTGACCCATCAACGCGGTGAGCCTGATTTTAAACCTCTTATTATGCCTAATAATCAATGGCAGCGCTTTCATCAATATATCGCCAGTGTGGCGGTTGATAGTGAGCGTAACCTATTATGTGTGACCACGCCAATTGGCGGTTGTGCGGCGATTTATGACTTAAATACTCGTACATTGATTGATGATATTAGCTTACCAGATTGTGCCGGTGCAGCCGTATTAGCAAATCAGCATATTGATAAAGCAGGCGATAACAATGCCAATGTTAAGGCTAAGGCTAAGGCGCACTCAGGTTTTATCGTTAGTGATGGACAAGGTCAGTTAACCGCGTTAACTGTTAATCATTTAGCAACTGCTGAACTTGCTAGAGTAGATAATGTTGAGCGTATTTTTATCAACAGCAAATATCATCTGATGTCGTTTGACAATCACTTGCAAGCGCTGTGAGCATGAATGTGCCGTCACATTATGATTCGCCCTTATTAAATAGCGCTATACGTTGTTTGGCGCAAGCGGATATTGAGCTACACATCAGCAAAAAGCGCGTTAAAAATATCAATTTTCGCTTAAAACCGCATAAATTAATGGTCTCTGTACCCATATCTCTTAGCTCAGCGCAAACTGTTCAGGCGATAGAGAAACGCGTGCCTTGGGCAATCGCCAATCATGCGCACGTATTAGAACGCTATAAACGTCAGCAAATCCCATCACAGCAATCTATAAAAGAGACTTCAACTGCCGATCGCACACTGCTATTGTGGGGCGTAGAGCAATCATTCACCTTAAACCACGATAAAAAAATTGCCTACTATCGGCAACATCTCTCTGAAGTAATGCCTGCATTATTTAATAAATGGCAACCGATTGTCGGCGCTTATGCTAATGAAATACGTCTAAAGAAAATGCATACGCGCTGGGGCAGTTGCAATACCCGCGCCCGGCGAATTTGGTTGTCCGTCTATCTGCCAGCCTATCCTATCGAATGCACCGAATACGTCATCGTCCATGAGCTGTGTCATCTGCATCATGCCAATCATAGCCGTGCTTTTTGGCAAACGGTGGCAACGGCGATGCCCGATTATCGATACTGGCATAATATGTTGGCGGGTAAAACAGGGCAGCTAGACTAAAGTAGGAGCTACTGCTAAATAACCAGATGTCATGCCTTAATCTGCTAAGATAAGGTTTTTTTATCGAAACAAGGATGTGCTATGGAAAATGTCAATCAAGCGCAGTTTTGGCAGCAGCGTTATGAAGAGGACAGTATCGGCTGGGATATGGGGCAAGTGTCACCACCGCTCAAAGCTTATATTGACCAGTTGCCTGAATCTGCTAAAGAGCAAGCGATTTTAGTACCGGGCGCGGGCAATGCTTATGAGGTCGGTTACCTGCATGAGCAAGGGTTTACCAATGTCACCTTGGTTGATTTTGCCTCTACGCCGATTGAGGCTTTCGCAGAGCGCTATCCCAACTTTCCAGCAGAGCATTTGGTCGGTGCTGATTTTTTTGCGTTATCGCCAGCGCAATATCAGTTTGATTGGGTGCTTGAGCAGACGTTTTTTTGTGCCATAAATCCTGCGCGCCGTGATGAATATGTCAAGCAAATGGCCGCATTATTGAAACCGAATGGCAAGCTGGTTGGGCTGCTGTTTGATAAGGATTTTGGACGAGAGGAACCACCATTTGGCGGCACAAAAGCTGAATACCAGCAGCGTTTTGCACCCTATTTCGATATTGAGATTATGGAGACAAGCTATAACTCGCATCCCGCGCGGCAGGGCAGTGAGCTGTTTATTAAGATGCGTGTAAAATCTTAATCTCACGCTTGATGTTTTGCCGAGCCTGCTTTTCTAACCTGTCATAATAATAATCGGTTAGGTAAAGCTTCAGGTGCGCCAATAATCCTGTTAATACTGCTCTACGTCCAACGCTATAATCTGCGTTTGAGACATGCGCATATTCTTGCCGAACCGCTTGGGCATACTGCTCATACTCAAGCCAAGATGCTCCCAAAATACTCAAATCCATATCTAGTAAATAAGCGGCATCAAAGTTCTTTTGGGCGCTTGAGCACTCAGCGAGTCTATGATTGGCCGTCATTATAATGAGCGCATAAATATGTTGGCACTGCGCTGCCGATAAATAAGGGCGTAGCGTCTCTACGGCATATTCTGCACTTTTAAGCTCATTATCTGAGCGCGTTGGCGCATATATCACGTCGTGATAAAATAGTGCCAATGCGATAATATGCGGCTCATTTAAAACATGCTTAATCTGCTCAAACTGCCTAAATAACTGCTCAATATGCTGCAAGCTATGATAAGCACGTTGGTTTTCGCTATAACGTATAGCGATATCTTGCCAAAGATTGTTAACCTTTTCTGATTCTACAGCGCTATTAATAGCTGTAAAATGCTGCGCAAAAACCTTACCAAGCTCAGTCTCTATGTGCGCAAAAGCCTTTATCATTTAATTTCCTTATTCCTCATCCTTTTTAGCCAACTTCCATTCACCACCGGTCATTTATTTTTTATGATCTGCCTCTTCAAATGCTTGTTTAAATAATTGCCCAAGCAAATTAACATCATCAACGCGGGCATAGTTTAAGCGGGTGACAAAAGCGATATGACGATGTGGCCCTTTTTCTGCTAATGGCACTGCGACCGCATTTTGGTTTTGCAAATGCAGCTGATCGAGCGCCATCTCTGGCACCAAGGTCGTGCCCATATTGGCAAGCGCCATTTGTATTAGGGTGTTTAAGCTGGCATCAGAAAAGCTTGATTTCATTTGCGCGCGGTCGAAATGACAGACGGTTAAAGTTTGATCGGTCAGACAATGGCCTTCGCCAAGTAACATCAGATTGGCCGTTGCTAGCTCATCGGCATTAATTTTTTCAAGCTTGGCATGGACGTCATCCCGTGGAAAGACAGCAAAGAAATCTTCCGCCCAAAACTCAAAGGTATGCAAACCATCGACCGCATAAGGCAATGCAATAATGGCGGTATCAATATGACCATAGCGCACTTGCTCAAGCAAACGTTCGGTTTGCTGCTCGATAACGGTCATGCGAAATTCAGGGTAGTGTTTGCGCAGCGCAGGTAGGACTTTTGGCAGCAGATAAGGGGCAATCGTCGGAATGATACCAACCGTCATCGGGTACGCAAGCGGTGATTGATGGCTGTGCGCACGCGTAGTCAAATCATTGACTTCAGAAAATATACGCTGCGCCCGCGTCAAGATATCTTCACCGATAGGCGTAATCAAAACTTGCTTATTATTACGCTCAAAAATCTGCGTATCTAATTGTTTTTCTAACTCGGCGATACCTAAACTCAGTGCTGATTGTGAAATATTACAGTCTTCTGCTGCCCGTTTAAAATGACGATGTTTGGCAACTGCTAAGGCAAACTCAAGTTGACGTAAAGTAATCATAAAACCTCTCTATTAATGGGTTTTGGACGCCATTTGTTTTGGGCGTTTATCTTGTGTACTATAGCAATTTAATGCCGATGTTCGTATAAAAAAAGCCGTTAGAATAGTTTAACAAGTTTAATAAAACAAAACATCACATTAAAAACTTTTAACTGGATTAACCATAGAATTCGCGTATAGTTTGTCTTGTAACCCAGTTAATGAGTGGGTTAATCAAAACCTACAGCCATAAACACAATTAACTTAACAACAATCAATCAAAAAAGGAGCCAATCATGGCGTCAATTATCAATCAAGAAATTCCAGAGTTTTCAGCAGAAGCGTTTGTAAATGGTGAGTTCAAAACCATCACTTCAGAAGACGTAAAAGGCAGTTGGGCCATCTTCCTATTTTACCCAGCTGACTTTACCTTTGTTTGCCCAACTGAACTTGAAGACATGGCAGCCCATTACGAAGAGCTTAAAGGCCTAGGCGTAGAAGTGTACTCAGTATCAACTGACACACATTTCACTCACAAAGCATGGCATGATTCTTCAGACGCTATCGGCAAAGTCACTTATCCAATGATCGGTGACCCAACTGGCCGTATCACTCGTGGCTTTAATGTCATGATCGAAGAAGCCGGTTTGGCAGAGCGTGGTACTTTCTTAGTAGACCCAGACGGTAAAATCCAAGTCGCTGAAATCCATGCAGGTGGTATTGGCCGTAGTGCAAAAGACATGCTACGTAAAGTAAAAGCGGCACAGTACGTTCGTGATAACGACGGCGAAGTTTGCCCAGCAGCTTGGGAACAAGGTCAAGACACCCTTAAACCAAGCCTAGATCTAGTTGGTAAAATCTAAGGATATACTTAGATAACTGACTATTTAGACTAGCGAAAAGATAAGTATAAAATTTAATAGTAAGTTTTCGTTTTTAAAAGAAAACGCTATTAAATAATGACTTAAGAACGCCCCATTGGCTTTGATTGATGGGGCGTTTTTTTGTCTATTTTTTATAGGCAGATATTTAGAGATAGATAGTGTTAGGACAAGATTACAGGCTGTCTACAGATTGTCACCTAAGTTCATTCGATTTTTATCACAGAATGCTTATGATTTAAAGATATCTACTTCAACATCCATTTAAGTAGCATTATAAGCGTCATTAGTAAAAACGATACATCAATAATTTGATTACTTGCGATCAGGTTGAATGTTCTTTGCTTGCTGCCATCACAATAGAGGCGACGAAACACTCATCCCAGTCGCACAGAAATGGTTTTACATTTAACCTATTATATAAATCGGTAATGAAAAGAGGATATTATGAGTAACGATAAATCATCTGCTAAAGAATTTCCGAAACAAGAACAATCGCTACCAGGCTCGCAGCAAGAGCAGCACCCAAGCCCTAAGGTGCTGCCAAAAGAATATCCAAATGGCAAGCTTGCTGGGAAAGTTGCTATTATCACTGGCGCTGATAGCGGGATTGGGCAAGCAGTAGCAATATTATTTGCCAAAGAAGGCGCGGACGTAGTGGTCAGCTACCTATGTGAAGATGACGATGCCAAGATGACCAAAAAGCACGTAGAATCTTACCAGCAGCGCTGCTTACTGGTGGCGTCAGATTTATCAGAAGAAGCTAACTGTCAAAAGCTAATCGATACTGCCATCGCTGAGTTCGGCAAAATTGATATTTTAGTCAATAACGCTGGGATGCAGGTTGAGCAAGAATCGCTCACCGATATCAGTAGTGCGCAATTTGATAAAACCATTCATACCAATTTTTATCCGCACTTTTGGTTGAGTAAATTTGCCTTACCACATATGCCAGGGGGTAGCTCGATTATCAATACCACCTCTATCACCGCTTATCGCGGCAGTGACCATCTGATTGATTATGCCGCCACTAAGGGCGCGATTTTATCTTTCACCCGTGCTTTAGCCAATAATTTAATGAGTCAGGATAAAGGTATCCGCGTCAATGGCGTCGCACCCGGTCCTATTTGGACGCCGCTTATTGTGGCGTCATTTACCCCTGATGAGATAGAGAAGTTCGGTCAAAGCACGCCGATGGGCCGCGCCGGTCAGCCAAACGAGGTCGCGCCTGCTTATTTATACTTGGCCAGTGACGACGCAAGCTACGTTACAGGACAGGTTATCCATGTAAATGGCGGCGAGATTGTCGGTGGATAAAGTGAGTAGATGAGTGCTTCATTAAGTACATAGTTAATTTAGCCAATGCTCATCGAGCGTTTATTGACTTATATTGATTTAAGTCCAATAAAAGTCGCGGCAAAAAATAGCGGCTTGGTTCGATAAGCAAGTAAGCATCGCACCAAGCCGCTATTGAATCAGTTAGCGTTATAAACTAAAGCGTTTACACCGCAGAATTGAGTTTATTTTTATCGATTATTTTATAAATCTCATCTTTTAAGTGCAGCTTGCGCTTTTTCATTTTTTCTATTTCTTCGTCACAGCTGGCGTGCGTCACCAAATCCTTATCTAGCTGGTTGATTTGCTGATCAAGCTTGGTATGCTCATCAAAAATGGTCGCAAAGTAGCTGTCTTTTTGCTTAAGTTCGCAAATAATATCTCTGTTGTCTTGCCATGTATCAGTCTTTCTCATGTTGTCATCCTTGTTATGAAGCGCAGGCTTAGTAAAGCCATAGCGCATTTTAGTTAAGAGTGCTCTGATGAATTTATATGATTGTGAGACTTCAGTCTTACCAAGCCAAATCGCAATTCAGCTCAGTTTTGAACAGGCTTGTGCGCAGCAGAAAGGGCGTTTGTTAACGACAACTAGCAGTCAATCTGCCGACCGGTAAATAAGAGTGTTTCTTATTCGCCTCATCTGATTGTAGCGAAAAAATTTACCCGATACCATGACTGTCATGGATTTTCTTTGATTGGTGGTTTTAAAATTAAATAGTAATATCTATATATGATTTGTTTTATTAAACATAAAGTTTGAGTTTATCGGCTTGCGTGGTACGTCCAAAGCCTTGATAATAGACGTATCAAAGGTGGTAAGCCAAGTATTTATGGCTTTTTAAATCAGATACTTAGCTTGTCACCAAACCCTATTCAAATGTGCAGCGATATAGCTGACGTTACATATCTGATAATAATGAGGAACAAACATGATAGATCAAGGTTTATTAGACGCAGTCAAAAGCTATAGTGAAAACATGACCCGCCCCATTACCTTTGTATTGGGTAGCGGCGAACATAGCAAACGTGCTGAGCTGATTGATTTTTTGACTAAAATCGCTGGCACCACAGATAAGATCAATTTTGATGCAACAGCAACTGATAACAGCTTACCAAGTCCGATTAGCTTTAAAGTCGTCAGTCATATTGATAATGCATTGACCGATACGGGGATCGTTTTTAGCGGTATTCCGGGTGGCCATGAGTTTACCTCGTTGATTTTGGCGATTTTGCAAGCGGGCGGTCATACCTTAAAACTGGATGAAGGGATTCAAAAGCTGATTAAGCGCTTTAATAAGCCGCTACAGTTTCAGACTTATGTCTCTCTGTCTTGCCACAGCTGTCCGGATGTGGTGCAAGCGCTGAACCAATTTGCGCTGCTCAACGATGACATCAGTAATGAGATGATTGATGGTGCCTTGTTTCAAGAGCAAGTCGAAGCCAATAATATCCAAGGTGTACCAGCGGTATTTTTAAATGGTAAACCTTTTGCTAATGGTAAAATCGATACGGCTAAATTGATTGAGAAGTTACAAGAGCAGTTCCCTGATTTATTGAGCGAAGTGGCTGATGACGCTGAGCAGTTAGAGCAGCAAGACGTAACGATTATCGGTGCAGGCCCTGCTGGTGTGGCGGCGGCGATTTATACCGCGCGTAAAGGCCTAAAAGTTACTATGGTCGCCGACCGAATCGGTGGACAAGTGAAAGACACGCAAGATATCGAGAACTTAATTTCTGTGCCTTTAACAACCGGTAGTGAGCTGTCAGCGAACTTTGAAAAACATTTGCACGAATATGACATTACGCTCAAAGAGCATGTCAGCGTCAAAGAAATCAGTGAAACTGAAGAAGAAAACTACCGTATTCATCTCAATACTGGTGAGACGTTTGAGACGCGCAGTATCATCTTAGCGACCGGAGCCCAGTGGCGTAAGCTTGGTGTTCCCGGTGAAGATGAAAACGTGGGTCAAGGCGTAGCCTACTGTGCGCACTGTGATGGTCCATTCTTTAAAGGTAGGGATATTGCGGTCGTTGGCGGAGGTAACTCAGGTATCGAGGCAGCGCTAGACTTGGCAGGTATTGTTAAACACGTGACCGTCCTTGAATTTGCCGATGATTTAAAGGCGGACCAAGTACTGATTAATAAAGCCAAAGAGAAGAGTAATATTGATATTATTACTAGTGCTGCAACGCAAGAGATTAAAGCGCAAGATGGTAAAGTGACTTCGCTTGTTTATCAAGATCGTAGCAGCAGCGAAACCAAAGAGCTAGATACGTCAGCGGTGTTTGTGCAAATTGGTTTGGTACCAAATACTGAGTTTGTCAAAGGCTTTGTTGATTTAAACCGCTTTGGCGAGATTGAGATTGACGAGCGCTGTCGCACCGACCGCAAAGGTATCTTTGCTTGTGGTGACGTGACCACTGTACCATTTAAGCAAATTAACATTGCCATGGGCGAAGGTTCAAAAGCCGCATTATCAGCGTTTGAATACTTGGTGATGCAGTAAAGTTTTGCTTTAGCTTTTATTAAAGTTTTAAACCCCTAAAATCTACTAAGGTTTTAGGGGTTTTGTTTTTTTAAGCAACTACAATTTTATTCAGGACATCATTAATCGTCTAACAAATCCATACGCTTTGCTGCTTCATAGATACCCGTTGAGCGGTTACCGGTACGGCAAAAAATCAGTATAGGCTGCTCAGCTTGGTTAAAAAAGTCAGCAAATTCTTCAACATGGTTTTGATTGAGCTCGCTACCGGCGAAAGACACTTCTTTATAAGCAAGACCTGCTTTTTTAGCGGCAGCTTCAATCTCAGCACTGGTTGGTTGGTTTGGTTCTTCACCATCTGGACGATTGTTAATAATGGTCTTAAAACCATTTTCAGCAATCATAGGTACTTGATCAGGGGTGATTTGTCCGGTAAAACTTACTTCATGGCTCATAAGAGCTCCTTTTTATTTTTTAGCGTAAAAACGAAAATTTTGCGCTTGGATTAAAATATTTCAATAAAGCCTATCTGCTTTCTATAGTAAACCTTGCATCAGTGCACTTTGATAGAGCAATTTGGCGCGTGCACCCGTACCGCAAAACATCAGGATGGGTTTTGGCATGCTGCGATAAAAGGCGGCAAACTGCTCGACAGTCGCCATGCTTAAACGCTCATCATCGAACGGTAAATGCTGATAGTTAAGGTTGGCCTTTGCCGTTGCACTGGTAAAGTCACAGCTATTAGGCTGCGTCTCTGTCTCAGCATCAGGTCGAATATTGAGCACAGAGCGGTAGCCAAGCTCAGCAATCTTGACGCATTGGCTTGGGTAAATTTGCTTATAAATGGTTAAATCATCGGTCATAAGTTTTTCGGTCGCGTATATTAAATGGCGTAAGGTTTTGTCTATTTCTAGATTCTGTAAATTTTAATGGCTTATTACAATCTAGCATAACAAAGTGGTCATCATAGCTATATTTTGTCACTGATGTTTTCTCAAAAGCACTTTCTGTCAGGATTAAATTTAAGCGAAAAATTGATTAGCTATAAGCTAATTATCTTTTAGCGCATTGACCGCATCCATGGTGCTTAAATAAACCTGCCCTGATAGATGGGTTATGACTGGTGTATGCTCGATAATATCCATCACCGGTCCCTTAATAAAGCTAAAGCTTAAGTGCTTTTTTTGATTCAATAGCTCTTGATTGAGGCTGATAAGCATCTCTTGTCCGGTCAAGTCAATATGATTGACCGCTGACATAATCAGGATAACCTCATGCGCATCGGGGTACTGCCGCGTCGCTTGTATGACGCTGCGATGCACGGATTCACTATTGCCAAAAAACAAGCTCTCATCGATACGCAGCATCAATAAATTGCTAAAGGTCACCACATCATGACGATTGATATTACGAAAATGTCCTGTACCCGCTAGCTGACCGACGACTGCGACATGCGGTTTGCTTGATTGCCAAATAAGGCTAGCAAACGACACCATCAAACCGATGACTAAGCCAGTATTTAACCCAAATATCAGCACCCCGATAAATGCCGCCAAAAAGCTCGCCGCATCTAAGCGGTCGCGTTGCCATGCTGACCTTAAAGTCGCCATATCAATGAGACCGATAATTGACGTCATAATAGTCGCGCCCAAGAGGGCGTAGGGCAGAGGCGCTAATAAATGACCAAAAGCGATTAACGCCGCAATCATAACCAACACAGTGACCAGACTTGCGACTGGCGTTTTGGCGCCTGAGTCGGCATTAATCGCCGTACGTGAAAAGCCGCCAGCAATGGTAAAGCTCTGAAAAAAGCCTCCAGCCATATTGGCCAGACCCAGTCCGGTTAACTCACGATTGGCATCAAAGGTTTCACCGCGCAGGCGTGCATAGTTGCTGGCTACTGAGCTGCTTGAAACAAAGATAATCAACGCCATTAAACCGGCGCTCGGTAATAGATTGAGCGCTTCATGAAAATCTGGCAAGTACGGCAGGGTAAAGCTAGGCAGCCCTTGCGGAATAGTACCAATTGTCGCTACGCCGTGCGTTGTCCAATGCAAACTCATACTTAATATAATGGCAAGAGCAAGCAAAATAAGCGGAAATAGACGCTCAGCCCATTTTGCATAAGAGGCTGACAACCAAGAGCGCCAGACCCATTTACTCGCATAGCGATTAGCAAATAATAGCGTAAATGCAATCACGCCGATGATCAAGGTTAGCGGATGCAGCTGGTGGCCATACATCTGCATACTCGATAAATAACCGATAAGGCCATTACCTGCAATAGGAATCCCCGTCAGATACTTAAGCTGACTGACAAAAATCAATACCGCCGCGCCACTGATAAAGCCTGCCGATACGCCGCGACTGATAAACTGCATAATCCAGCCAAGCTTCAGCCTTCCCGCCAGCCATAACATCGTGCCAACCATCAAAGACAGTAAACTGGCCATTAATATATATTGCTGCGTGCCATCATTGGCATAAGGGTGCAAACTACTGGCTGTCATAATCGCTGTAATGGCGACAGGCCCTACGGCTTGGACATTGCTCGAGCCTATCCAAGCATATACCAGCACGGGTACAATGGCCGCATAGAGTCCATAGACCGGCGGCAACCCTGCTAGCACCGCATAGCCTAGGCTTTGCGGAATGACAAGCACGCCAACGACTAAGCCCGCGATGATGTCAGTCGGCAGGGCAGACAGCTGATACTGACGTAACCAAGTAGGAATCAGACGAGCAGCGATAGAAGGCATGGCGATATGTCATCACGATAAGAAAGTTAAAAATAGTTAAAAACCAAACGCGCAGTTAGGCGTCTGTTTTGGCACAAAAGCGCTCATATAATAACTGCAATACCGATAATGCGTCCTCACTTGCGATACTATAGTAGATTTGCTTACCTTCACGGCGAGTAGTGACCAGCTCGTCTTTACGCAAGATACCTAGCTGCTGCGATAAACTTGGCTGACCGACACCGACCAAGCCCTCAAGCTCACTGACACAGTATTCGCCTTGGGTCAACTGACATAAAAGTAATAAGCGATCAGGATGTGAGAGCGATTTTAATAACTGGCTGGCTTGCATGGAAGCTTGTTGCATTTGCTCAGCAAGGTCTTTGGGCGCAAAGTCTGCGACGCTGGCAGATGTAGGCGTGCTAGTGGTATTGGTAGTTGTGCTCAATGCTGAAGTTGAAGTAGTCAGAGCGAGCTCCTTATAAAAGATATAAATGGAAAAAGCAGAGTTTCTAGATAAGTTATGGATATATATAGTTAATTATCAATGATATTGCGATTTATAGCAAGTTATCATTATTTACATTATATAAATTGATAAAATGTATAATGATTGCTATAGTGCTGGTAGTGATAGGCAGAAGCATAGGAAATACAAGTCGCACTAGGGATAGATACTATAGATCAGCAGCAAATACCATAAATAAATGCCCATTATACGGAACAATATCTTAAAAACTAAAACATTCCTATACAAGTAAAGAGGTAGCCATGCAAGTTCATTCTTTCTTACATAGCGACACAGAGACTTACACTCACGTACTCGCGGATGTGCAACAGCAAGTGTGTGCCATCATCGATCCTGTACTGGATTTTGATGCCAAATCCGGACATACGGATACCGCGAGTGTAGATGAAGTGATAGCGTTCGTTCGAGAGCAGGGCTGGACGCTGGTTTATATTATAGAAACCCATGCTCATGCCGACCATATATCAGCTGCTATCCATGTAAAAGATGAGCTTGGCGGTAAACTGGTCATCGGGCAATATATCACCGAAGTGCAAAAAATATTTAAGCAAATGTTTAACTTTGATAGCAGTTTTCGTACCGATGCCAGTCAGTTTGATATCTTGACCGATGAAGGCGAGACCTTGAAGCTTGGCGGTATTACGATTACTGCTATGTATGTGCCTGGTCACACCCGCGCGGATATGGCGTATCTTGCCAATGATGATGAAAAAACCGTGGTCTTTGTCGGTGATACGCTATTTGCTCCCGATGTTGGTACAGCGCGCTGTGACTTCCCCGGAGGCGACGCCAAAACCCTGTATCAGTCTATCCAAAAATTGCTCGCACTGCCTGACGAAACCATCATATATCTGTGCCATGATTATCCGAGTCAAGGTCGCAAGCATTGTCCAACCACGACGGTAGCTGCGCAAAAGCTCGGTAATATCCATGTCAAAGAGGGCATCAATGAAGCCGAGTTTGTCGAGATGCGCGAGCGCCGCGATGCCACGCTAGAGATGCCGCGCTTGATTATCCCGTCAGTACAACTCAATATCGATGCCGGTCATTTTCCAGAACCCGAAGACAATGGCACCCGTTATCTAAAAGTGCCACTTAATGCGCTTTAAGCGTCAATTATATTTAGATAAACAAAAAAAACTGGCAAGAAGTAGATAAATACAATTAAGCAAAAAGTTACGCAAGCACAATACGTGCAACGGTTATCTTGATGCTAGTCTATTTATAAGAGCGTTACTAAGACGCCCGCCGCTGTTATTTCTAAAGGAGTTGTATCATGAGTGAGCAAAACTCTCATCTAGTCTGTCCGCATTGCAGTGTCACCAATCGGGTACCTGCAGCGCGCCTTAATGCCGCACCAAACTGTGGCAAATGTGGTCAGCCATTATTAACGGCCACTCCACATGAACTCAATGCGCAAACGGTTAGCAAAGTTATTCAAAAAAATGAGGTATTGACCATCGTTGATTTTTGGGCGAGCTGGTGTCAGCCGTGTCTAATGATGGCTCCGCAGTTTAAAGCCGCAGCCAGTCAGCTACCACAAGTGGTGTTTGCTAAAATACAAACCGATAAATATGAGCAAGCGGCGGCACCTTATAATATCCGTAGCTTGCCGACGATGGTGGCCTTCAAAAACGGCAAAGAAATTGCGCGCCAGTCTGGAGCCTTACCAAGCGCTCAAATCGTACAGTGGGTAAGAAGCTTAAATTCTTAATCTCAGACTGAGTTACTGCTCGTCATGATTACAAACCAAAAAGCCAATATGCTTATCGCGTATTGGCTTTTTTTGTAAGAGACTTTCAAAGCTATGAAACAGGTATGAATGATTACTCACCATAAATCTTAATACCATTGGCAAAGCTACAGCGCTGTATACGAGCCGATTGGATAATGGCATCACGCTCACCATAAAGTCGCGATAATTTGGCATCACGGGCTTTGGTATTATTACTTTTACCCACGCCAAAGCTGATATTAGGTGAGATACCCCAACGTCCAGCGGAAACCCCAACGCCGACACCTGAGGCGGCTATGGTAGATTGCTCATTGCGCGCTGCATTGACATAGCGATTAACACGGCTATATTCTTGGCTTAGTGCTTGGCAGTCATAACTTTGGTAGGTGCTTGGTGGTACGTATTGCGGAGTAATATTACCTGTTGAGGCGCAGCCTGAGAGAGCAAAAACGCCAGCTGTGGCGAGTAGTGTTGCTGCAGTAAGAGTTTTCATAATGGCTCCATAAGGCGACGTTGGGAGGTTGATATCTATTTAAGATAGCAAAAAAATAGCGATTAAGATATTGAAAAAATATGTCTTTTAGTCCCGACTAAAACAAATTACCCGGCTTGGTAAAGGCGAGTACCAAGATACCAACATAGGCAATACCCGCGATAAGAATGCCGGTTTTTCTTTGACTAGGCGTGGCTTTATCATTAAAGGCTTTAATACTGGCACTGAGTGCGGCAACCAATAAGATAACTTTAGCAAATACCCACTGTACTGGCGCATTGACACTCATAAGTTGTACCAGCATGCCAGCCCCTGAGATAATAATGACGGCATAGAGAATATGGGTCGATATTTTTACCGCAAATGGTGGCTTTTTGTTTGCGCTTAGTACCACATAGCTTTGGTATAAAAACAGCGCAATCAACAAGACGGCCATGAGCATATGTAGATGTTTCATTGGATAGGGTTTCCTTTAAAGGTGCCGTTTGCCAGCTTATCTATGTTATTTGGGAATAGCGTTAAGACTAATTTTTGAGACTAACTTTTATTTCGCCCTGCGCATAATGGGCTGTCAGGGCTTTGGCCTTGCCATTCTGTTGGCGTATAAGCATGGATAGCCAAAGCGTGGATTTGACCACCTTGTGAGGTCAAAAGTGGATTTGCTAGATTGTACACGAGCTGATGACGCGCCACCAAGCGTTTGCCTTCAAAGGCATCGCTGACAATCGTCAGTTTAAAGTGACTTTCTTTGCCGTCAAAATAACCGGCATGGTTCATTGATTCATTCACCAGTTCAATATGCTGTGCTTGCAGGGCTTGTAGTTCATTATTTAGGGCGTCTGCAGTCGGCGTATTTGTTGTCATAGTTATCCTCGTCATTTTAATACTTGGCCTTTTAATTGGCTGATGGTACTTATTATAGCAGACCCTGATATTTATACTGCAAGGCTCTACAAAGCCATCTATATCAGTAAAGAGCGGATTATTGATACGCATAAAAAAGCAGAGCGCAACCTTATTACGCTCTGCTTTTATCGTCCATTATTGTCGTCTATTGCTATTTACTATGAATACCATTTGCCATTAAATTTTAACGACGTGCTTTTTGATATAACGGCATTACCTTAGGCATCAATGATTGCAATTGCGCAATTCGGTTGCTGCTGGTTGGGTGAGTACTCAAAAATTGTGGTGGCTCACCTTGACTGGCGCGTTGCATTTTTTGCCACAAGGTAATCGCGGCTTGCGGGTTGTAACCTGCACGTGCCATCAGCTCAAGACCGATTTGGTCAGCTTCTGCTTCTTGCGTGCGGCTGTGCGGACGGCTTAAACCTAAGTCTCCTGCAACGTTAGCAAGCTCAGCCTGACCTTGCGATAGACCAAAAATACTGGCTGCGACACCGATACCCGTTTGCGTGGCATATTGACGCGATAAGCGCTCGCGTGAATGCTCACGTAGGGCATGAGACATCTCATGACCCATAATAGCGGCGATTTCGTCATCGCTAAGATTTAAGCGATCAATGATACCGGTGTAAAACATAATCTTACCACCTGGCATCACAAAGGCGTTCAAATCGTTAGACTTAATGGTGTGAACTTCCCACTTCCATTTCGCTGCGTCAGGACGATAAACGCCCACTTGGCCAATCAAACGGTTAGAGATATTTTTTAAACGATTGAGCTGGGCCTTATTGGTATCAAGCAAACCGCGTGCGCGTGCTTCTTGAATATTCTTATTGTAGCTTTGCGCTGATAGTTGCTGTACTTGCTCGCTAGAAACCAAAAGCAACTGCTGACGGTCAACGCCGACAGCGCCGGTACTGGTGGTACTTGAGCAACCAGTCAGGGTCAATGCCGACAAAGATGCCGCCATGATGGTGGTGGTAAATAGCTTCTTCATAAAACGTCCTCGCTGTAAATATATAAAAAAATTAAACAATATTGAAATTAAAAGGGTCGCGGTAAAGATGGTTTTTTATTAAAAAAGGTTAACTGATTAAAAACTTGTCATGCCTGCTGATCTACCGAAACGATAAAGCTCTACCGCAACTATCTATCGTTAGGCATAAGTATAATAATGTTGGCAAGTGAAAACCTAGACAGAAAAAGTAACAATAGGCAGTAGGATTGTAAATACGTTAAGTGCAAGTTTGCTACGCGTTTATAGTAGGCGTCATAAAATTTGCTACGATTTCTAAATATTTTAAATTTATAGCGTTATTATTAGGAATGAAAATAGTAATTGAAATCAATAATATATATGTTTTCTTGCCTTGAAAACCACTCAAAGCTTCAGTTACAGGCTAAAAAATTGAAAAAAGCTATTGACACCTACAGAATATTTGCTAAAATAGCCAGCCTATCGAGACGTAGTCGTTGTTAACAATATTACGATTTGATATTTAGCGGGATTAGCTCAGTGGTAGAGCACAACCTTGCCAAGGTTGGGGTCGAGAGTTCGAATCTCTTATCCCGCTCCAAATATAGCTTGCAAAAGCACTAAAGCCTTACTTCTTATAAGAAGTAAGGCTTTTTTTTATATTTTAAATTTAGCACTTAACATTTAAAAGGCACGTTTGCAGCGCTATTAAAAGCTTATAGATATACTAAAAACCCCTGCCTTATAAAACGATGGGATAGCCTTGCTGCTTAAAGTGCTCAAGCTTATTCTGATACGCCGCTCTTTTGATCGGACAGGCTTTTGGATGTTCTAAAGTCTTTTTTTTGACTGATGCCTAGGCGCTTTAGGGCATGATGAATGCCTGTTTTACTACAGTTCAAACGACGTGCTCGCTCGTACTGATAATCATCAGGATGTTCTTTGACATCATTGAGTAGCACGTCATCTGGTATTTTATAGGGTTTGGTTTGCCTGGTTGTTTTACTATGAACACGTCTCTTCCAGTTTTGTATGGTGGTTGGGCTGAGGTTATAGAATTTAGCTGCCTCGGCAAAGGTCATACCCTCGTCTAAGCTTTTTAGTACTTGTTTGCGGAAATCTAGTGAGTAAGTCATGGTCTTTATAATAACAATTGAATTTGTTAATTAGTTTATAACATTTTTAAGTAGGATTGACTATAAATCCATGTCGCATCTCCTTATGACTGATGGATAACTTAAAATCATACTAGCAGTGTAGTTTTAGAATTTATAGCGACTTAAAAAAACTGCTCAGTGTGCCAAATTGGTTTTATTAGAATTTATCCCAATAAGGGTCATCACCAAAACGCTCGGCAATAAAATCAATGAGATAGCGACAGCGCTGCGACAAAAAGCGATTTTTCGGGTAGACCGCATAAGCGTTTAAAGTGGGCAGTTGGTACTGCTGCATAATGGGCACCAGCTTACCACTGGCTAGGGTTTTATAAGTGATGAAATTGGGCAAAAAAGCAATACCGTGTCCCTTTACCGCCATATCGCGCAAAAAATCGCCGTTATTGACTTTTATTTTTGAATTGATAGCGACTTGATGTTTTTTGCCTTGCTCGTCTATCAGCTCTATCGTGCTAGATTTACTCAGACCGTATTGTAAAAACGCATGCTTGGCCAAATCTTCTATGGTTTTTGGCGTGCCTATTCTAGTCAGATATTCAGGACTTGCACATAAGGTATAACGAATCAGCGCCAGACGTTTGGCTTGATAACTTGAATCTTGCAGCTCTCTAATCCGAATCGCTAATTCAAAGCCTTCTTCGACCAAATCGGTATGGCGGTCAGAAAAGTTTAATTCAAAGTTCAGATTGGGGTGCTGATTGGCATATTCATCGATGACATCGTTTAAGTGCATCAAGCCAAATGACAAAGGTGCAGTCATTTTTAAGGTGCCCTCGATACGTGTCGGCGCGCCACTGGTTTCCTCGTTTAGCGCGTCCACTTCGCTGAGGATATTACTTACCTTTTGGTAATATTGCTCGCCAGCTTGGGTTAAGTTTGATTGGCGCGTGGTACGGCTAATCAGTTGACTGCCCAAACGCGTCTCTAAATCCTTGAGTCGGCGGCTTACTGCTGATTTAGCAATATTAAGTTGCTCGGCAGCCTTAGTAATGCTACCCGCCTCGACAATACGCACAAACATCGCCATATCTTCTAGTTGTCCCATCTTAGCTACCTCCTTACTGTTATTTGGCTGTTATTATTTAGCGGTTAATCATATAAAAAATAAAAGACCGAGTTAAAAACCCAGTCTTTTTATCAATAACGCCAAATAGTTTAGACTGTGTTCCGTATAAAATACGGTTCAAAGTCGTCAAGCCGTCTTATTTAAGATCGGCTTTTTTACTGCCTTCTACTTGAACGACCAGTTTAATGTCTTTCATCATACCGCCATCGGTAAAGGTATTGATACCCCATTTGGTTCTATCAATCGTGGTTTCAAAATCACCACCGCACGCTTCAGCTTTTAATAAAGGACTGTCATAACAGTTAAATTTAGTGGCCGTTAAAGTGATTGGATGCGTCTGACCTAGCAGGGTTAAATCGCCTTTGACCGCTTTGACTTTATCGCCGTCAAACTCCCATTTAGTCGATTTAAAATAAGCGGTTGGGTGTTCTTTTACATTGAAAAAATCGGCAGATTTAAGGTGACCATCAAACGCTTTAATACCTGTGCTCAAGCTGCCCATCGGGATGGTAATACCGACAAAGCCTTTTTTCTCTTTAGGCGCGTACTCAAGCGTACCCGATAGATTATAAAAGCCGCCAGCGTTGGTCGTGGTACCAAAGTGATCGACGAAGAAACGTACGGCGGTATGTTTGGAGTCAAGATCATAAGTTGCAGCGTGACTTAGTGTGCTAAGCAAACCAAGCGTACCGATAGCAGCAAAAGTAATTGCGCGGTTTGTTTTTTTAATAGAATTTATAGTGATCATAAATCATCCTTTTTAGGTAAGTAAGTAGAAGCTAGCGTTAAGTATGTCTTACATAATAACATAATGAGTGTAGCAAAAAATTAGGATATTAAACGCTAAATGGCATCGAAAAATGTTTCTTTCTGTGGCGCTTATCTCTAGCGTCTAATAGTATGGCTAAAATGCTAACTGTCTTAATAGTGAGCATAAATAGCACGTAACGCTATTGTCGTTTTTAATATTGTACCAGTAGAATTGCTATTTGACTGTTCTCTAAAAGAGAACTTATATTTGCGATTATCTTGGTTTATCTGCTATTAAGCAACGACTACAATAATGCCATCATTTAATCGAACAAAAGTCTTTTGGGTAAAATTTTTATAATGATGACTTTTATGTTATTGGAGAATACTTATGGATAAGCTGTAAGAGCTGAGCGCCCCAATTGGTCGCTTATTGTTATCGATGATCTTTATCTTTTCTGGCTTTACTAAAATTACTGGCTACGCGGCCACCCAAGGTTACATGGAATCGATGGGCGTACCTGGTATGCTATTGCCTTTGGTCATTGCTGTTGAGCTGCTTGGCGGTATCGCAATTTTATTAGGCTTCAAAGCGCGCTTGGTGGCGATTTTAATGGCTGGTTTTAGCATTGTGTCGGCGCTACTTTTCCATCAATTTTGGATTGATGAATCACAAATGAACCCGTTTATGAAAAATATTGCCATGGCAGGCGGTTTCTTGATGATTTTTGCTCATGGACCAGGCTCATATTCAATTGATAACAGTCATACGCGCAGAATCTAGTAGAGTAAATGGTTTAAACAATATCATCTTATGATCATAATCAAGGAGCCCCTATGAGCGCATCCATAAATATCGCATTAATTATCGGTAGTTTGCGAAAAGAATCCATCAATCGTAAATTTGCAAGCCAGTCGTCGTGTGCCTAATCCTATCTCTGCAGAGGCTGCCAAGCCGCCCAGTTTTTGGCAGCGACACCAAACGCCCGTATTATTAACCGTGGTCGGCGGTGCGATTGATACCATTGGTTTTATCACCTTGTTTGGTTTTTTTACTGCCCATGTCACGGGTAACTTGGTGATGGCTGGTAGTGGCTTGGTGAAAGGTGAGGCGGGTTTATGGATTAAACTTGCCGCTTTACCGTTGTTCATTTTAACGGTTATGGTCACCAAGATATTTATTGACCATAGTCAGAATAAACAACTGACCTTGAGCTATTTATTTTTAGCAGAAGCGGCTTTTTTGACCGCATTTATGGTGGCTGGGCTTTATTATCAGCCGTTTGTTGATGCCGGCGATATTACCGTAGCAATAACGGGTGGACTCGGTCTCATTGCACTGGCGATTCGTAATACCGCTAGCAAGACAGTGATTAAGCACATGAGCCCGACGGTATTGATGACTGGAAATACCACGCAACTGGGTATCAATTTGACTGATTATCTCCTTAACCGAAACGCCGATAATGGCAAAAAACTGGCACACAGCTCAGTATTGGTGTTTAGCTTTTTAGTTGGCGCGTTAGTCGGTGCGCTGCTATATACGCAGCTGAGTTTTTGGGCTGTAGGTTTGTTTGTATTGCCCGTGCTGTATTTATCAGTGATGGCACGCGATAAAGAATTCTTAGCGCATATCGCTTAAGGAATACTACCAATAATAAATCTCACCTAAACCATTGCCAATAAAAAACGCCCTAGCTTTATTGATAGGGCGTTTTTTTGCTTGCTGGTTAAGCACTTATGTATCGCTATTCAAGGCGTAGCGTTATGAAATACTGAATTGTCTTGGTACTCTGGATGCTTGTCAATATAAGACTTTACATAAGAACAAGTTGGTTTCACTCGCAGGTTTTTCGCCACTGCATCATCCAAAATATATTTGACCAGATAGCTTGCAATGCCTTGACCACCTAACTCTGCTGGCACTTCGGTATGTTTGTATTCAATACCTTTTTCGCCGGCGCGCGTGGTGAAAAATTCATAATCCTCTAAAGCGATTTTGTCATCGATATGAATCTCAAAACGCTTCTTCTCGGAATTATTAATAACTTCATAATGTAATGGTTGTTTATTCCCCACATCTGTCTTTGCCATATCTGACATGGTTAAATTTCCTTATATCGTATGATTAACATTTTCTAGACTTAATTTACACCTGCTCGCGTTACTTTTTTCATCACACTTTTATCGTAACTTTGGTCATAGTAACAGCTCATGCTAGTTGTACTGTTATGAGTATACAGAGTTCTGTTATAAATATATTACCTTAACTTTATGATGATATTGTTCTAAAAATAAGAATAGTCAATTGCGAATATCGTTGTTTATCTGTTAGTAGACAACAATTATAATAGTTTCATTGTTTAAACGAGTTAATGAATGTCAAATTCTAAAACCGTTTAACTTACTAATAATTAAGGATACATTATGAGAACCATCTATCATGCAGCGGATTCTCGTGGCGATGCCAACCATGGTTGGTTAAAAAGCAAGCATACCTTTAGCTTTGCCAATTATCACAATCCAGAACGTATGGGCTTTGGGGCGCTACGTGTTATTAATGATGATTTTGTCATCGCAGGTCAGGGTTTTGGTAAACATTCACATCGCGATATGGAAATTATCAGCATTCCTTTATCAGGCAAGCTCGGTCACGGCGATAACATCGGTAATAATGGCATCATTGAAACCGGTGAAATCCAAGTCATGTCGGCGGGCACGGGTATCACCCACAGTGAAATGAACGCCGATGACCATGAAGCGGTGAGTTTTTTACAGATTTGGGTCATTCCAAACAAAATGAACGCTGAGCCTCGTTATCAGCAAATCCGTATGGATGAATTGATGAAGCCAAATGCGTTTAACCAAATTTTATCGCCTAATAGCGATGATGCAGGCGTGTGGATTCATCAAGATGCTTGGTTTAGCATGGGTGATTTTGATAAAGGCGTGACAGAGACATATCAGCTTAAAAATCCTAACAATGGCGTCTATATTTTTGTCATTAGCGGTAAAGTCGTTATAAACGGTAACACTTTGGATACCCGCGATGGTCTAGGTGTTTGGGATACCAAGAACTTTACGATGGATGTCCTCGATGGTGCTAAAGTATTACTAATGGAAGTACCTATAAACTTTTAAGACTAAATGAGCTTTTAATGCCAAATAATAGACATTAATTTTTATCTTTTGGTCACACTAGATTCTATATCACATCATAAGAGGTAAATTATGAGTATTGAAACCCTAGAGCCGCGCTTAGCAGATGTGGGCGGCATTCCCATTGCTCGTCTGTTACCCAATAAAGGTAAGCAGCCAATTGGTGCTTGGTGCTTTCTAGACCATGCAGGTCCTGCTGAATTTAGCGAAGATGAAAGCGGTATGCAAGTCGGTCGTCATCCGCACACCAACCTGCAAACCTTTAGCTGGATGCTAAATGGTGAAGTACTGCACAAAGACAGCTTGGGTAATAAGCAAGTGATTACCAAAAACCAAGTCAACGTCATGACAGCAGGTACTGGCCTTACCCAAGGTATCAGTCATACAGAGCAGAGCGTTTTTCCTGATACCGGTGGTTCGGCAGATGCCGCTCGTGGTCTAAGTATGGTACAACTGTGGATTGCGCTACCGACCGATCAACAAATCGAACGCAGTTTCCACCATTATCCAGAGCTACCGACATGGCGTGAAGATAACGTCGAGATGGTATTGACGACGGGCAGCTATGACAGCGTCACAGGTAAGCGCTATGAAGCGCCAACCATTCAGTACTCAAAAATGGTCGGTATCGACGTTTACTTTTTAGAGGATGGTGAAGTTACGCTTAACCTAGAACCGGGTTTTGAATATGGTATCTTGGTGACAGAAGGACAGATTGAGTCTGAAGGCAAAATTTGTGAGCAAGATCAATTGTTCCGCTTCCACGATAGCGACGTTGCCAATAATAAAAGCATCAAGCTAGTCGCCAAAAAAGGCACCCGTGTGATGTTTATCGGCGGTGAGCCATTAAACAATCAAGTGCTGCTGTGGTGGAACTTTGTCGCCGACAACAAAGAAGAGATTGAGCAATCTATCATCGACTGGAACAACGGTCATGAGCGTTTTGGTAATATCGACTCAGACATGAAACGCTTGCCAGCACCAGAATTACCGCAAGGCTTTAAAGGTTAGTTTGTTTAGTTTATTTTGGTTTTCATAAACTATTAATAAGATATAATTACAAAAAGGAAGTATTGATTAAGGTCAATCTTTCTTATAATACAGCAGATTTGTTGATAGTACGGTTGCTTGGTATTACCCATTAATCGTACTCGTATTCATTAGCTTCTAATCACTAATATTCCTAATAAATAATATGGAGAAAACTATGTCAGACCTAAAAACATTAGAGAAATTGGCAGAAAAACGTCGTTCAGTTTATGCTTTGAGCGATCAATTACCCGTTTCAAATGATGAAATCGTCAAGTTGGTTGAACATGCGGTTTTACATACGCCATCGTCATTTAACTCGCAATCAACGCGTATCGCTGTTTTGTTTGGTGACGACCATAACAAGCTTTGGCAATTAACCGAAGATACCCTACACGATATCGTCGATAACGAAGAGCAATTTGCGGCGACCAAGCAAAAAATGGATGGCTTTAAAGCAGGTGCTGGTACTATCTTGTTTTTTGAAGATCATAGCGTCGTCAGAGACATGCAAGCTGCTGCGCCTTTGTATGCAGACAAATTTCCAATTTGGGCGCACCAAACCAATGCGATGCACCAGTACATTATTTGGACGGCGTTAGCCAGTATTGATGTCGGCGCCAACTTACAGCATTACAATCCTATTATCGACAAAAAAGTCGCTGAAGAGTGGAATATCGATGAGCATTGGGAGATGAACGCGCAATTGGTATTTGGCGCTATCGAACAACCCGCAGGCGACAAGGAATTTAAGCCTCTCGAAGAGCGTATGAAAGTATTTGGTAAATAAGCTATTTTTTAAAATAGCTAGCAATTAGAAAGAGCGCCACTCAATGGATTATTGGGTGGCGCTCTTTTGTTTGTATTAAACGGGAAAGTTAAAATAGTAACAGTATTAAATACCGTTTATTGAGCTTTTTTACGGCGCATCAAGCTATTAGCTACCCATGCTGGACCAATCAGCAAGAACTGCAAATCTTCAAAGAAAGACGGTTTTTTGCCTTCAATTTTATGGCCAACAAATTGTCCAACCCAAGCAACCACAAAGATAGCTGCCCAAACCTTAAAGCCCCACGGCAGTAGCGTCATCACTGATAAGCAAATGAGAATAAATATGCCCATTGCCAAAAACAGCGGCGTCGATAAACGCATATAAAATATTAAAACTAAGGCGCTCATCACCAAGGTGAACCAGACCGATAGCGACATGCCCATGCCTAAGATACTGACAAAAATGGTTGGAACACAGAGCCAATGGATTTTTTTATTGACTAGGTTTTGATGGCTGACAGAATATTCACTGAGCCATTGCTCAAGTGTGCGTTTTGACATACGGCCTTGACGGGTACGAGACATACTAACCTCCTTGTTAGCAAATAAATTTATTCTTACCAGTTGTAGCACTAATTGGCACAACCTGCCATTTTATCTGGTAAACCGCACAGTCAAAACATACTATCTTATTAACCTCATTCGTCTGTTTTTCAACTTTTTATGTTTTACCAAAATTATCCCTTAACGTACTGGTTGGGTTGACTCTCTAGAGTCTTGCTCGCTGCGATACCATTCATACAGTCCGACAAATGAATTAACTTGGTAAACCATGGTTTGAATGGCAAAGATATAATTGCCCGACATTAGGTTAACGGTTAGCCAAACGAAATTGGATAAAATCCATAACCACCAGTTAAATGAATAACGCAGAATCATCGCTGCCTGCGCAGTGATAGACAGCACAAAAGCGATAACATTAATCCAAAAGAAAGAGATAAAGCCCAAAAACTTACTATTATCATCTTCAACGACGGCGTAACCATAGCTGGCAAGTAAGTTATTTACTGTAGGAAACAGCGCCAAACCGATGACCATAAAAGCGATGGTTAATAGCCAAATCCAGCGACTGGCAGATTTGGGCACCATATCGCCGTCTGCATCGGTGTGCTTTGACCAATAAAAAATGCCATAAACGTGACTAAAAAAGTTAAATAGCGGCGCTAGCATCAAACCAACTGCGCCCGCGGTTGCTTGTACCACAAACTCCCCAGCGGTTGCCGCCATCCCAAAGCCATTACCCAAGATGTTTTTGCGAAACGATAACGACACCACGCACACCAAACCAATAAAGGAGACCGCTAAGTAAAACCAATCAAGGGTATTGTGTTCGGTGGTCAGCCAAAAGCCTGCTGACAAGGCGATAACGCCGCAAATAAACCATAGGACAATCCATTGTAGCGCCCATTTTCCGGTAATATTGTCTAGTAGTTGAATACGCATAATGTCTTTTTCCCCAAAGTATGAAAACTATCATCGATTTTTCTTATTTTAGAATTTTTTTTTAACAGCATTTTTTTATGGTTTTTTTAAATTTATTATTTACCATAGATAAGCTTATCAATAATTAATAAAGCTTGCTGATAGCGGGCATCGTAATCGGCTTTATCAATCATATATGGCTTAATACTATGACGGGCGAAAATATCCAATAAGCGCTGCTCAAAGCGTCCGCGAGCCTCAGGCGTGCCCAATGAGCGCATACCATCGTCAACCCATGGCGTATTGTTATCAAGCATAATGGTATGGTCTAAGCGAAACTCATCGATACACGCGGCTACAAAGGGATGGGTACGACCTTCGTACTCTTCACAAAAAGCTTGGGTGGTCACAAAATCCGTATCTATAATGGTGACAGGCGCCGTTGACATAGCGGTAGCTTCACGAATAGCCTGAGCGTGATTGAGGGCAATCGGTCCATAATCGCTATACTGAAGCCCAATCTCGCTACCACCCAAATCCGTGCCGACATACAGCCGTCCCATCTCAAGGGCAAAGCTGGCCCCATAGTAGTTGGCAAGTTTATGTACCAATGTCGTCTTGCCAGAGCTTTCCCCGCCCACAATCGCTACCGTTTTGGTATAGTCGCCGCGCACTTGTGGATGCAGCGCCGACCAGTGCGCGACTGGATTGCGTGCAATCGCGTAAGAATCAAATTCAGGCTGCAGTGGCGTGGTGACCACCTGCATAATTAGCTGCCCAGAAACGTCCGTCTGCGCTAGCGGATGGTTTTCTGCGACAAACAATACCGTGTCTGCTGGCAGCGTTAACGCCTCTATTAAGCGCTGCAATTTGGCATTACTGGTAGCAATGTCAATGGTGACGTCAGCAAAATTCTCATGCAGCGGCAGCTCAATCTCATCAGTGGTATAAATATGGATAAAGGGCAAATCTGCACACGCCATCTGTAACCAGCGCGCCTTATCTTGCAAGGTAATATTAAAATCTGGATGCGGGTCAGGGTGCGCCGTAATAACGATATGCAGGGTTTTCGCTTGTCCTGCTGCGTCTAATATACTGCGCATTTGTCCTAAATGGAGCGGTTCAAAATGTCCAATCATTAGTCCTGATTCGTACATAGCTTTCCTTATGTGCTGTTTTTATTTTAGTTATGATTCATCGTGGCAATTCATATTTCCTAAGCCTTGATGATTTAATAGCATGGTATAAAGGTTTGGATAGATTTACAGGTAGGTTATTGTAAATAGGCATTATTTTATAAAGGACTTTTAATATTAAATTATCAATAGATAATAAAGTTTTTCCACCTAAACAGATTTAAAGTGATTGCTTGAACTTTTTAGAGTTGTAACAGAATATGTAATATAAGCGAAACAAAGTGAATAATGAAACATTTTGAAATAGTTATTTAAAATCAGGAGTTTAGGCGCAATTATGAGAGCTTAGAGTAAGCTTAAGTAGCATAAACTCACAAAGCACGTCTATATCATCAACAGATAAAAAGTCAATAGTTGCTATACTCATTCATAAGTTCAAAAGAGCTATGAATTTTTATAACGTTTTAAAATAAATGATAAGAATAACGTTAAATAATACATTCAAAATAAGTAGAAATAATAAGAGAGGTATTTGATTTGGCTAAGTTAGCAAAATTACATCGCTCAAGAAATAATCGTATGATCGCAGGTGTGATGGGCGGTATTGCAGAATATGTCGGCTGGTCGCCAACATGGGTTAGATTGTTATTTGTGATTGTCTCCACCATGAGCGCCGCTGTTCCAGGCATCTTAATTTATATTATCTTATGGATAATCATGCCTAAAGCAAATAATCAGTCTTATCAGTAAAAGCAAAGTTATAAAGTTAAGATGAATATTGATTGTTAATATTAATGTTATCTAAATCTAAAGTCATCTAAATAAAGACAACATTAAGAACGTAAAATACAAGGCTAGAATAAAAATAATAGCCCATGAAAAAACAAAAAGCCTGACTCATCAGGATGCCTGCGACACACTTTTCCTCCTGCCCGAATGCTCACGCATTTGGGTATTTTTTTATCTTGTTTTTATATCTATCGGCTTAACAATGCTTATAGGTAGATTTTGACGATGAACATAGCCAATAACTGGATATTTGAGCGATTTAGACAAATTTAATTGTGCTAAATATAGATAAAATGGTCAATTTTTAGTAAGGTGAGCAGGCAAATAGCGTCGTTGCCAAATAGGCCATACGCGCGCTATCAATATCTTATTTTATAATACCCATTCCACCGCGGCGTTATGACATGCCCCAAACTATGACAATCCAAACTATGACATCTCAAGCGACAACTTCGATGACACAAGAAAAACACGCTCAGCCGATGACTTTTCAAGATTTAATTCTCACCTTACAGAACTACTGGGCGGATAAGGGCTGTGTGGTCTTGCAGCCTTATGATATGGAAGTCGGCGCTGGTACCTTTCATACCGCGACATTTTTGCGCTCGCTAGGTCCTGAACGTTGGAATGCGGCTTATGTGCAGCCATCGCGCCGTCCAACCGATGGCCGCTACGGTGATAACCCGAACCGTTTGCAGCATTATTATCAATTTCAGGTGGTTTTAAAGCCCAATCCACCCAATATCCAAGAGCTGTATTTGGATTCACTACGCGCTATCGGTATTGATCCATTGGTACATGATGTGCGTTTTGTCGAAGACAACTGGGAGTCGCCAACGCTTGGAGCGTGGGGGCTTGGTTGGGAGATTTGGCTCAACGGTATGGAAGTGACGCAGTTTACGTATTTCCAGCAAGTGGGCGGTATCGAGTGTTTCCCTGTTACAGGCGAGATTACTTATGGTCTTGAGCGCTTGGCGATGTATGTACAAGGCGTCGATAGCGTCTATGATTTGGTCTGGGCAGATGGCGAATTTGGCCGCGTAACCTATGGCGATGTTTTCCATCAAAACGAAGTTGAGCAATCAACCTATAACTTTGAGCATGCTGATGTGCCAATGATGGGTCAGATGTTTGATTTTTATGAGCAGCAGGCCGATAAGTTGGTTGCTGAAGGGTTGCCATTACCTGCCTATGAGATGGTGCTAAAAGCCTCGCATGCCTTTAACTTGCTTGATGCGCGCGGTGCGATTTCAGTGACAGAGCGTCAACGTTTTATTCTACGTGTACGTACGCTGGCGCGTAAAGTTGCCTTTGGTTACGTCGAAGCACGCGCCAAATTGGGCTTCCCATTGGCAGATGAAGCGCATCGTCAAGCGGCGCTCGATAAGTATTTGCCAAAAGAAGATGTGCTAACTGAAAATACAGATGATAATCAAACTACTAACAATAATAAATAGGAGCATCCCATGAGTACTATTTTATTTGAACTGGGGTGTGAAGAGCTACCTCCAAAAAGCCTAAAACCTTTACGTGATGCGCTACAAGCCAGTGTCACCGAGCAGTTAAATGAAGCTGAAATTGGCTTCGATAGTATTAAAGTCTTTGCTGCGCCGCGTCGTTTGGCGATTCAAATTGAGGGTATCAGTGATAAGCAGCCTGATCGTAGCGAGCAAAAACGTGGTCCGGCGATTAAAGCGGCGTTTGATAGCGATGGTAATCCAACGCGCGCAGCGATGGGTTTTGCTAAGGGTTTAGGTATCGACGCCAGCGAGCTGATCACTATTAACACCGATAAAGGTGATTATGTCGGCTATGAGCAGATTATTCAGGGTCAAGCGACGATTGAGTTACTACCTACTATTTTCCAAACCGCGCTTGATAATTTGCCGATTGCTAAGCGTATGCGTTCTGGCGCGAGCCGCAATGAGTTTGTACGTCCGGTACAATGGGCGGTATTGATGCAAGATGATGCGGTCATTGATGCGACTATCCAAGGACATCAAACAGGCAAGCAAACGCGCGGTCATCGCTTCCACAGTCCTGACTATCACGAGATTACGCACGCCAATGATTATGAGCAATTGCTCGATGGTTTAAAAGTCGTGGCGGATTTTGATAAGCGTCAAACGTTGATTAAAAACCAAGTCAAAACGCTAGCCGATGAAGTTAATGCCGATCCTATCGTGCCGCAAGATTTGTTAGATGAAGTGACCGCATTGGTTGATTTCCCGATTGCGCTGCGAGCAAACTTTGAAGCGCGCTTTTTACAAGTGCCGCAAGAGGCGCTTATCTCGACCATGCAAGCGGATCAAAAGTATTTTTGCTTGACCGATAAGGAAGGCAAATTGCAGCCTTACTTTATTTTTATCACCAATATTGAGTCAAAAGATCCGAATCAAATCATCGAAGGTAATGAGAAAGTCGTGCGTCCGCGTTTAGCTGATGCCGAGTTTTTCTTCTTGCAAGACCAAAAGCAGCCTTTATTTGCTTTGACTGAAAGCCTAAAAACGCGTGTCTTCCAAGATAAGCTCGGTACGATTTGGGAAAAGTCTGAACGTATTGCTAAGCTTGCTGCTTTTATTGCGACATTGATGCAGCAGCAAGGTCGCGATATTAATGTTGATGAAACGGTACGAGCCGCAATATTATCCAAAGCGGATTTGGCCAGCTCATTGGTCGGTGAATATCCTGAGCTACAAGGTATCGCGGGTACGTATTATGCGCGCTTAAATAATGAACCTGAAGCCGTCGCGGCCAGCCTGCAAGAGCAATATTTGCCTAAGTTCAGCGGTGATGTATTACCGCAGACACCGATTGGTATTTGCTTAGCGTTGGCTGATCGTTTAGATACGTTGGTTGGTATTTTCGCCATTGACCAAGCACCGACTGGCTCAAAAGACCCATTTAGCTTACGTCGTTCAGCCATTGGAATTTTGCGTATTTTGATTGAAAAGCAATTACCAATTAATTTGGTGGCGCTCGTTGAGCAAGCGATTAAAGGTTATAGCACCACTGAAGGCAGTAAAATTGCTAAAATGGGCGATACCTTTACCCAAGTGATGGCGTTCTTAAACTCGCGCTATCGGGCGATGTATACCGAGCAGGGCGTCAGCGTCGATACCATTCAGGCAGTACAGGCAATCAATCCGCATATGCCGCTTGATTTTGATCAGCGTATTCGCGCTGTGCAAACCTTTAGTGAATTGCCACAAGCCGAAGAGCTTGCCGATTCAAACAAACGTGTTGCCAACATTTTAGCGAAATCAGAAGTAAGTGTCGCTGACACTGTGGATGAAGCGCTATTATCTGAAGCTGCTGAGCAAACGTTATATCAAGCGGTTCAGCAAGCGCAGATGGCGGTCAAACCTTTGCTAGAAACCGCTGACTATACGCAAGTATTGCAAACGCTGGTCAGTTTAGATGCGCCATTGACCCAGTTTTTCGCTGACGTCATGGTCAATAGTGAAGATGCGGCGCTGAAAAACAATCGCTTAGCACTGCTCAAGCAAGTGCGCGCCTTATTCTTAACCGTGGCTGACATCAGTGAGCTGCAGCTGTAGTTTGTTCATTATAGTTCGACAGTGATAGACCTCTGTTAGTTTAAGCATCTATGAGGTTAATTTATTAACGACTTAAAAAACTGGCTGTATATGGCCAGTTTTTTATACGTTTATTCTACAGCGTTGGGTTTATAATGTCTTAGAACGTATCCAAAGGAGCATTGCCGTGTTGGCCGTTATCATTGTAATTCTTATTATCTGGGCTGTGATGTGGGGCTTTTATAAGTTTATGTACCCGCGTGCGCCAAAAAGCATGATGCCAAAAAAGGGCGATGTGACCACGCCGCGCCAGTGTGATTTTTGTGGCAACAGTTTGGCTGAGTATCGCGGTGTGCTGGAATCTACACCTACTTTAAATAGTAATAATGATATGGCCGCTAATAAAGCATTGTTCTTTTGCAATTATGAGCATCAAGCAGACTTTCATGCTGGTAAGACTTATCAAGCAGATGCCTAACTTGTAAGCCATAAGTTGTTAATCACAAGTCGATAAGCTTTTATCACCATTTAAAAAAGCGCTTAGCTCTGATGAGTTAAGCGCTTATCTTTTTAGAATACCTATTTAATATTGAGGCAAATTTATAAAATGGAATGCGCATCTTTCATAATTTTGTTGAGCAGTGCTTCAGACTGTTTGCTTTGTTGGAGACGATCTTCTTCGTTTCTTTCATGAGTTTGGATTTTTTCATATAAATTTAAGCAGGTTAATACCAGTAGGTTTTCTTGGCTAAGACTTGGTGCATCTCTTCTTAACTTTAGAGCAAAGTCGTTGATATAGGAAACTGCTGCACGCAATTCTTCTTGCTCGTGTACAGGACAAAAAATAGGGTAGGTTACGCCAGCAATCGCCACATCGACCTTTTTAATTTGTGGTTCAGGAGCGCTTGCAGGTTTAGCAGCGCTATTTACCGTATTACTATTTGTCTTATTGTTATTTGCATTATTGTTTACATTGCTATTTGCATTGTTATTTTGCGGGTTCGAATTATTTGGCATGGCTTTTTGTGGTTGCGTGGTTTGTGTTTGATTGTCTTTTGCTGGAATGGCTGTTGATTGAGTGTTTTTGGATTGAATGTTATGGGTCTGACTGCTTTGCAGTTGACGCTCTACAGGGTTTGCGCGGTCATCGGTCATGATAAATCCTACAATATGTGTCATTAAAGTGAATAAATAGCTGTCACTGCTCTAAATAGGGTGCTGATAAACCTAATAAACTTAAATGCTGAATAGATAAAGTTAATCAGCAAAATTGCTCAAGTTAAGCATAATGAATATCAACGTCTGCTTAACTTTCGGCTTGGTCAATGCGTGTCAAACGTTGTAAGACCACTTGGGTACGCTCAGCGGCCAATTCATTTTTTTTCTTCAAGTCACTATTTTGCTGCTTAATATCGCTATACTGCTGTTTTAATTCATTATTACGCTGCTGCAAGGCATGGTTTTGATGCTGTAATTGCTCGATTTGCTTGTGCAATTTGTCTTGTTCTTCACCAATCATATGATGGGCTTCGGCAAGGCTTTGATAGCGTTTATCAAGATCGTTTAATTGTTTTTTGGCACCGTCACGCTCGCTATAGCTGCTATCAAGCTTGGTTTTAAGAGCGGTAAGCTCTTTTGGGTCAGTCACTGGTTGTTGTTTGAGGCTGCTAAGTTCAGCACTGACAAGCTGATACTGTTTTTTGATGTCGAGTACCATTTTTTCTAATATTCTAAGTTGGTCATACATAGTCAGTTTTTATCCTTAACAAGTAAGCGTAAATGAATTTTGTTCTCTGCGTTTAATAATGCCATAGGTGACCGCATAATATCTATATCAACAAAGTAATTGTATGGCGCTTTGCTTTGTGACTTTTATAACTTGCCGCTTTATGAGTAATATTGGGCGGCGTCTGTTGGTATTTACCATTATTAATCAATCACTAGGACATCTATTATGAATGACAATATCTCTGGCTGGAATACTTGGCTGGCTGCGTTTGATGACTGGACGGACGTTTCTATCAGCGAGGTACACGGCTTGATGACGGGGCTGATGACCGCCTGTAATGCACCTGACGAGCCAGTTTGGGCAAAGGTGTTTGAGGAGTTGAGCTTTGCGCCGTTACCTGATGCCGCATTAACTTTGCTCACCGAAGAGGCAGAAGACATTGTTTTTCAGTTAAAAGACAAAGACGATGCTTATGCGTATATGCCACTGGTGCCAGATGATGAACATGACCTGTACGAGCGCGTGATGGCGCTGAAACAGTGGGCAAATGGCTTTATGACCGGTTTTGGTATTACCGATTGTGGTCTAAGCGCTGAAGAAAATGAGATGCTGTCGGATTTGGCAAAAATTGGTGCGATTCGATTAGAAGATGATGAAGACTTTGAAGGTGGCGAAGAATCTTATCTGCATATTTTTGAATTTGCACGCATGGTACCGGTCAGTTTTGCTACGCGTCAACGCAAGCCGGTGAAAGATATCGCTCTGATTGCTGGACTGGCTATCGATGCCAAAACCACCAAAGAGCTACAAGCAGAAGGTAAGTTACCAAAACCGATGCCGCCGGTCGTTGATGTGATGAATCAGAAACGCCCATCATAATTAACATGATAGGATAAAGGGCATGAGAAATAGCTGAGATTGATGCCAGAGAAATGGTACTTGGCTATTGGATAGCTGTCCAAAATAATAAAAGGGATATGATGATGACTACTGATAATGAGATGGTTTATTTACGCCGCTGCGTAGAGCTTGCTGCTGAAGCGTTAGAGGCGGGCGATGCGCCGTTTGGTAGCGTGTTGGTCGATGGCAATGGCAAAGTATTACAAGAAGATCGTAATCGTGCCAATACGGTTGATGCGACTTACCATCCTGAAATTGCCGTCACTAAATGGGCCGCGCAAAATATGACCCCTGAGGCGCGGGCAAAAGCCGTGGTATATACCTCGGGTGAGCATTGCGCCATGTGCTCCGCGGCACATGCGTGGGCGGGGCTTGGTCGTATTGTCTATATCAGCTCATCAAAACAGCTCGGTAAATGGATGGACGAGATGGGTGTGAGCTCAACATCGCCCATCCATTCATTAAGTATCCAAGAAGTCGCGCCGAATGTGCCCATCGAAGGTCCGATTGCCGGTTTAGATGAAGAAATCAGAGCCCTACAGCAGCGTTCATTTCAAAAAAATAAGTAAAAAACTTAAATAAAAAATCTGCTTAAAAAGGCTAGGGCGTGTCTTCATTATTACGCTTATTAAAAAAGCTGTGCCTTTTTATCTTAGTACGATAAGGAAGTCTTATGACGCTAAAAAATTACGATAACGTTGCAGAACGAGAAACGTCCAATACTCATTATTCTACTGGCAATTATCCAAATGACAGTATTGACTGGCTGACAAGATTAATTGCGTTTGATACGGTCAGTCGCCATTCAAACTTAGCGTTGATTGACGATGTGAAAGCGTATTGCGAGCAATTAGGCCTGACGGTAGATTTAACCTTTAATGATGCTAAAAATAAAGCCAATTTATTCGTTACGGTGCCAGCAAGAAAAGATGCCGATGAAATCAATCATGGTCTGGTGTTATCAGGTCATACCGATGTCGTGCCTGTCGATGGGCAAGACTGGACGTCGGAGCCGTTTACCGCGACCATTCGTGGTGACAAGCTATACGGTCGCGGTGCTTGCGATATGAAGGGTTTTATTGCTTGTGCGCTAACACTATTGCCGCAAGCGGTAAAACTCTCTAACGCAGGCCAGCTGCGTCGCCCATTGCATTTGGCATTGTCGTTTGATGAAGAGGTCGGCTGTTTGGGCGCACCGCTGCTATTAGCGGATTTGAAAGCGCGCGGTATTACGCCTGATTACTGTATCGTTGGCGAGCCGACCAATATGGCGATGGTGGTAGCGCATAAAGGCATCGCGGTTTACCGTTGCCGCGTCCATGGCAAGTCAGCGCATTCATCATTGACTGCCCAAGGTGTTAACGCTATTAGCTATGCCAGTCGTTTGATTGGTTATGTTGATACTTTAGCAGAAGAAATCAGCCAGCGCGACGATAACGACGCCATGTTTGATGTGCCTTATTCGACATTATCTGTTGGCACCATACAAGGCGGTACCGCGACCAATATCGTCCCCAATCTGTGTGAATTTACCTTTGATTATCGTAATCTGCCGCATATGACACAAGACGATATCCTCGCACCGATTGCGGCAAAAGTTGCAGAGCTCAGCGCTCAAATGCAAGCACGTGCTACCGATACCGGCATTGAGCTGCTACAAGAAGAGAGTGTGCCAGCGATGACTGATAGCGACAGCACTGAGCTACAAGCATTAATTGTCGCTCTGACCGGTGACGATACACGTCATAAAGTCGCTTATGCAACTGAAGGTGGTCAGTTTACTAATAGCGGCATCCCAACGATTATTTGCGGTCCTGGTAGCATTGAGCAGGCGCATAAAGCCGATGAATATGTCGCGCTAAGTGAAATGGCACGTTGTGATGAGTTTTTACAGAAGCTGCTAAACAGTTGCGCTATCAGCTGATAAAATAGTCAATAAGCAATTTTATGGCAATATAGATGCGCATGACATACACCGTCTTTATGGCGGTGTTTATTTTTTCAACATGACGCATGCTTTTCAACATGGCGCATGTATTATTTAAATTTTTATAAAGAAGTAGGGGTTCGTTGATGTCTTGGCATCTGTTTGCGGTATTTTTTGCAAGTACGTTTTTTATCTCAGCGACTCCCGGTCCAAACATGCTATTGGCCTTTCAGTACGGCCTTAATTATGGCGTCAAGCGTACATTATGGACGCTAGCAGGTTTAAGCCTTGGGCTGTTTATTTTGCTGCTGTCAACGCTCCTTGGACTTGATGTTATCAGCCGTCAATCGCCATGGTTATTAACAGTGATTAAGACCGTTGGTGCGATTTACCTTATTTATTTGGGTGTTGCATCGTGGCGGGATAGTGGCAGTAGCAGCTTGATGAGTGATGCCAGCGAGCTGAGTACAGAAGTTAATAAAGAGCTAAATACGACTACAGAAATGGCAGATAAGCCTATGCCACGCTCGCTTTCGAGCGCTGCTGTCAAAGCACCGCCTAGCGATTGGTTATTGTTTCGAACGGGCATGTGGGTATCACTGTCTAATCCAAAGGCGATTTTATTCTTTGCCGCCTTTTTTCCCAAGTTTATCAATTTTAGCGCGCCGCTGTGGCCGCAGTATATTATGCTGACTTGTGGGCTGTTTTTGAGCGAGACGATTTGGCAGCTGATTTATACCATTGGCGGTAAAAAGCTGGCTGGTTGGCTTGATGTTGGTGAGCGTTTGGCATGGCTCAATCGCGGTTGCGGGGTTATATTTATTTTAATTGCCGCGGCGTTATTGGCTGAGGTTGTTAAAGGCTTTGTCAGTTAAACCATTATCAATAAACTATAGTTTATAGTAAGATACGCTTCATTTAATTTTTTATAGTCAAGTGCGCTAAACATATTTCTTTCAAATCTAATATTTATTAGCAAATTGCGTTTTAAATATATCTTGTTTCGTTGTTTTTACTGCACTAGTTTTTCAAATTACTCCTACCTAAAAGGGAACTTGCCATATCACGTTTGATGCCAATAATGTCATCAACTAAACGTACTAGTAGGGACCAAGAACTCTACAGGTTTGGATTATCTTAAATTTATTGCGATTTAATCATATTATGACTTCTACATCCAAATTAAAGACCTATGGATATTTTATCCTTATCAATTCTTTTCTCGCTATTCTAATTTCTTTACGATACTTAAAATTCTTGCCTGAAGTGCCAAGTGACATATTAGGATTTTTATTTTTGGTGCTTTCGACATTCTCACACATGGCTTTTTTAACAGCTATTGTCAGTCTTGTTTTGCTTCCCTTTTTCTTTTTACCTTATGACTGGATACGACGGATAAGCGTCGCTGCTTTAGCGTCATTGATATTAGTGCTTTTATTTATCGATACTTTTGTATTTGCAAATTATCGCTTTCATATAAATGTTGCTATGGTAGATCTGTTGCTTGCTGGACAAATTGTTAGCTTTTCTTTCTTTACGTTGTTAATGGTTATAGGCGTGGTAACGGTAGTTTTCGCTATAGAGTTAGGTATTTTATATGGGCTTGAAGGCAGAAAAATTAAATTGCCATCAAAGATAGGGCGTATTTTTAGTATAGCAGTAGTGCTAACTTTATTAATGAGTAATGGCATCCATGTTTGGGCTGCAGCGCACGCTTATCAATCAGTGACTCAGCTAAAACGTTATCTGCCCTTGTTCTATCCATTGACATCTAATACTTTAATGCAAAAATATGGCTGGATTGATGAAGAGGCATTAGAAAAGCAAAAATTGATGACGATGCAAAAACAAGGGGATTTCAAATATCCATTACAACCCCTGCAGACGCAAGCTATAGAGAATCCACCAAATATTGTATTTCTAGTGATAGATTCTTGGCGCGAAGATACTTTTAATGCCGAAAATACACCAAATATTTGGAATTTCGCCCAGAGCGGCACAATATTTCAAGAACATCTGTCAACTGGAAATGCAACTCGAGCTGGAATTTTTGGTTTTTTTTATGGCATTCCTTCCACATACTGGCATAGCGCCATAAATAATAAAACAAGTCCTGTTTTTATCGATCGTATGCAAGAATTAGACTACCAACTGGGTATTTTTGCATCCGCCCAACTCTACAATCCAGAATTTGATCAAACTGTTTTTTTGAAAGTCCCTGATCTTAGAAAAGAGACTAAGGGAAAAACAATGGTCGAGCGCGACCAAAATATTACTAAAGAATGGGTAGGCTGGTTTGCAAAAAGAGACCGATCAAAACCGTCATTTTCATTTTTATTTTACGACTCACCGCATGGGTATGAATTTCCTAAAGACTATCCTCATCGCTATGAGCCAATGTTGTCCGAAGTTAATTACTTAAAGTTAAATAATAAAACCGATCCGCAACCATTAATGAATCGTTATAAAACCAGTGTACATTTCGTTGATAGTTTGGCTAAACAAGTACTGGATGAATTGAATGCTTCAGGAGAAATAGAGAACACAATCGTAGTCATTACGGGCGATCATGGTGAAGAGCTAAATGATAATAAACAGAACTATTGGGGACATAATGGTAACTTCTCAAACCCTCAAGTACACGTTCCTTTTGTAATGGTTGGTAAAAATATACCTAAAAACCTTAGCGGTTGGAATAAGTACTTTACAAGCCATGAAGATGTTGTACCGACATTAATGCAAAACTATCTTGGGGTAGAAAACCCACTACAAGAATATTCTATGGGAGTAGACTTATTAGGCAAACCGATTGACCGTGATTGGTTGCTTGTGTCTAGTTATAGCAAATATGCGATAGTGACCCATCAAGATATTATGGAAGTAGGCTCTGTCGGACAGTTTTCATATGTTGATAAAAAGTACCAGCCATTAAAAGAACAACCAAATTACGAACTATTACAACAGGCTATGGAGCAAATTAGTCGCTTTAGTAAATAAGCTAAGCAAATAGAAATTACTTACTTTATTTTCTTTGATTAAAAAAGCCGCTCTCTACTTAAATAGAGAGCGGCTTTTTCATTTATACAGCTTTTTATAAAGGGTTAAGCCAATACTTCAACCAGCTCGCCTTTTACCATATGCGGACTGACAAAATCCGTCACACGTACACTGACGATTTTACCCAGTAGTTCATCTACTTTATCAACGTCAAAAGGGAACATCACGGTACGGGTATTATCCGCTGTACCGATTAAGCAATCAGGATGACGATTGGCCACTTGCTCGACCAAGACGCGAGTGGTAGTGCCGACCATTTCATGGGTTTTGGCAAGGGTTGAATCGATAATAACCTGTTGAAATTCTGCCAAGCGTGCTTTTTTGGTTGCGAAACTCACATCGTCAGGCAATTCTGCGGCTGGTGTGCCCGGACGCTTAGAATAGATAAAGCTATAAGAGTGATCGAAGTTCAATTCTTTTGCCAAGTTTAAGGTATCTTGAAAGTCCTCATCAGTCTCGCCAGGGAAGCCAATGATAAAGTCACTCGATAGGTGAATGTCAGGGCGTATGGCTTTGAGCTTATTAATCTGATTGATATAAACATCGATGGTATGGTTGCGTTTCATCGCCGCCAAAATAGCATTTGAGCCACTTTGAACCGGTAGATGCAGGTGTGATACCAGCTCTGGCAACTTGGCATAAGCATCGATAATATCATCGGTGAACTCTAGCGGATGGCTGGTGGTATAGCGAATGCGCTCGACACCATCGACGTGCGATACGTAATGCAAGAGCTCGGCGAAACGGCAAATACTGCCGTCGTCTTTTTCGCCGCGATAGCCATTGACGTTTTGACCCAGTAAATTAATTTCACGAACACCTTGGGCAGCAAGGCTATCAATCTCTGCCAAGACATCATCGAGCGGACGCGACAATTCTTCTCCGCGCGTATAAGGCACCACGCAAAATGAGCAATATTTTGAGCAGCCTTCCATGATGGATACAAAGGCCTTAAACCCTTCTACTCTTGGCTCTGGTAAAAAATCAAACTTTTCGATACTTGGGAATGACACATCCACCGTACCGATACGGTTTTTAGGCGAGATAGAGCGCTGCTCATGCGACTGGTCATACAGCTCTGGCAGACGGTGTAAGGTTTGTGGCCCAAAGACCATATCAACGTAAGGCGCGCGTTTTTGGATATTGTCGCCTTCTTGCGAGGCCACGCAGCCGCCAACACCGATAACCAAATCAGGGCGTTTTTCTTTTAATTTGCGCCAGCGACCCAATTCTGAAAACACCTTTTCTTGCGCTTTTTCGCGAATCGAGCAGGTATTCATTAATAGCACATCGGCTTCGTCGATATTGTGGGTAACTTCCATCCCGTGTGAATCGCCCAATACATCAAGCATTTTGCCAGAATCATAGACGTTCATCTGACAGCCTTGAGTGGTAACAAAGACTTTTTTCGGCGCGCCACTTTCATTGACACTGACTGGGGTTTGGGCAGTAGACCCTTGAACAGAGTTTGACGCTTCGAGTGCCGTAACGGCAGGCGCAGTAACCCTGCTCTCAACAGCAGCGTCATCGATGCGGGGATTAAATACAGTAACACTCATAAGCGAAGTCCATGATTGACTAAAAATATAGCGGGGTAGGCGATTAACCGGTGGCGTATTTTATCATAATCTGCCATCAATGTGAAAAGTTAGCATGGCCTTAAACTGTTGACGGCATTTGATTATTTATAATAGTATCAATTGCTTATCTATTACCATAGCTCAGATAATGGCTTTTAGCACAATTAAGCCTAGTAAAAGTGCCGTAACACCTTTGTGTTACGCATGGCTATCCAATTTATTAACGAAAAGTAAAGCTGATGGTTGAATGTGCAACGAGTATAGTATGATGCAGACAACCATATCCGCACTATTGTTTAAATGAGCGTTCTAAGCAGGGTGAAAAATACCATTTCAAGCCTAGATTTAAGCTGTTTATTTAGCCAAATTATTTAGACTTATTATAAAGAGAGTCCGTATGTCAAAGCCGCAAGTTGCCCCGAGTATCAAGGATAAAGATGCCAATTATCAAAATCATATGCCTAAAAATCATAAAACAACGATGCTAAAAACCAGTGTGCTGAGTGTGGCAACGGCGATGGGCGCGCTGGCATTGTCACAAGGAGCTTATGCTGAGCTTACTTGGGGCAATAATACCAGTAGTAATGTCAATAGTTATCAGCCACAAGGTAGCTACCAACCGGACAACTATCAACCGCAAAGCTATCAACCTGATAACTATAAAGCGCCAAGCTCGCAGCCAAACAGCAATTATCAAGCAAACAGCGGTTACCAAGCGGATAGTGGCGCAAGCTCATTTACAGCAGCAGCTATCGCCGCAGATCGCGGTGATGTCAACGCCCTTTATAATTATGAGCAGGAGATGAATGGCGGTTTGTTTGCCATGTATCCGCCTTATTGGCGTATGAATTTGGACCTAAACTCACAAAGCCCAGCGGCGGTTACACAGTTTGTCCGCCAGTATCCAGAGACGGTAATGGCAGAAAAGCTGGTTGCCGATTTTGCAGAAACCAAAGCGGGTTCCAATGATTATGCCGCCGTACGCCAAGTGGCAAATCTCATTACCAATGCCGATGACAGTGAAAAGTGCGCCGTTGCCCTTGGGTTTAATAACGGCGGCGATAGCATGCGCGCGATGGCGGCCAAGTCCGATGTCTGGCTGACCACCAAAAAACAGCCAGCGCTGTGTGATCAATTGGCGTTAGAGATGAATAATAATGCGCTGATTAGCAATCAAGATAGGGTATCGCGTCTCAAACGTATGCTGCGTAAAGGTAAGACTGGCGATATTATGGCTTTGTCATCAAAGTTGGGTACACCGATTCCTTACTCGTCGTTAAGTGAAATTCAGCTCAATCCCTCAGCATTTTTTAGCCGTTTTGCTCGCGAGCCAAACAGCCAGATGAATCAATATCTGTATTTGTATGCCATGGGGCGCTTGGCAGAAAAGTCCTACCGTGAGGCAGCGCTACAATTAGATTTTGATGTGAAACAAGACAATCAGCGCGCAGCGAAGTTATTAAACGATGACACCCGTCGCTATGCTTATCGCATTCTTGGCGTTCAGCGTATGAACCACAATACTGACGATGGTTTTAATGTGGAAGCGGTCGATTGGTTCCGTAATAGCTTAGATAATGATTTTAGCTTTGAAGAAGCCGAATATTATGCCATGGCGGCGATTCGTTTTAGTCGTTGGGATGATGTGGTCGAAGCCATCTCAAAAATGGACGCTGAAACGCAAAAAACCAATCAATGGCAATATTGGTTGGCGCGTGCTTATGAGCAATCAAGTGATGCCAACAAACGCAACACTGCCAAAAAAATGTATCAAAATCTTGCGAAAAGCAATGAATACTATGGTTTGATGGCCAAGGATAAAGTCGGTCAACGTTTTGATGCCAGCCGCTTAGGTGGCAGTAATTTGCCTAACGTTAGTAGCGCCGACCGTGCTCGCGTCATGCAAAACCCGCACTTTGCACGGGCCTTTGCTCTATATAACGCCGATGCTAGCCGCGCTTATGCCAATCGCGAGTGGAACTGGGCAGTGAAAAAAGCGCGTGACAATCGCGATAATAATTTGATTATTGCGGCCGCGCGTCAAGCCTATGATATCGGTTGGCTCGATCGAGCAATTTATGCCATTGATAATACTGATACGGTAAATAACTTGGCTCTATCACATCCGATGCCGCACCAATCGGCGGTCATGCGCCATAGTCAATCGGCTGGTATCGATCCGGCATGGGCGTATGGCATCATGCGTCAAGAGAGTCGTTTTGTCTCGTCGGCGCGCTCAAACGTTGGCGCGAGCGGGCTAATGCAAGTCATGCCTGATACCGCTAAATATATCGCACGTAATTTGGGCGAAACTTATAGCGCCAGCCGTGCCAATAGTGGTGATACCAATATTCGTTATGGCACCTGGTATATGGGCGATATCTTTGGTAAATTGAATAGCCAGCCAGTTTTGGCCACAGCGGGTTACAATGCTGGACCCAACAATGCCAAACGTTGGCAGCCAGTTTATGGCTCACTTGCGGCCGACCAATATGTCGAGTCGATTGCCTTTCCTGAAACGCGCAATTACGTCAAGCATGTAATGGAAAACGCCACCATCTATAGCAGTTTGCTGGGTCGCGGTCAGCCTATTAGTCAGCGCATGGGAACCATTCCCGCCGCCTTCTAATTCTCTTTGTTTTCTAAAAAAGCCATTAATCGCTCGCTGTTAATGGCTTTTTTTTATATCGTTCATTTAAAAGCAGTATACAATCTATAGTCAAAATATCCTAAAAACGCGACGGTATTGCTGATATCAATTTTTTGTAGCCTCTGTCTGCGTAGACACAGCAAGCAAGAAAAATTGATATCAGCAGTGCGTGATGTATTGATATGACTTTTCACTCACTACATTACACGATGCATCAGCCATGTTTACGTTTCTGCTATAGATTAAAAAAAGCAATTTGCTACCATTGTTTGAGTTTCCGTCTGAATTTCCTGTTGGCTCACTCCCAGCCTGCGGACTTACTCCCAGAAGGCTAAATACTTTCAAGCGACCTAATGTGATCAGTGTCTTAGTTTGGATTGTGGAAATTAATGAATCCTAAAAGCTCCTATTCGTCATTGCTAGATGCTCTAACTTCTTATGATTAAAAAATATTTCAAGTTGCCCATATCGTCGCAAGCTAAGCGTCAATTAACTCTTCAGACAAAGGTGGGCTCGATGTCAAAGACAGCGCTATCAGAGCATTTTCATAAATATTGGTTACGTACAAAGTATGACAATAAAGGTAATGCTGCACTTGGTATAAGCGCTTTGCTATTGTTGCAGGGTGCAATAACGCTGCCAGCCCAAGCGGCGAATGCCAGTAAACCGGGTCAGCGGGTGTTGATGATTGAGATGACGCCAGCGTTATGTAGCTTACAGCCAACGCGCGCGCGTATGCGTCAGTGCTTAGAAGGCTATTCGCTTACCGTTTCAGGTCTCGATATGGGCTATGGCGAGCGCTGCGGCCGCGGCAGTGAGCCACGCTTGACGCCCTTACAGTTAAAAGTTGTCAACCGTATCATGCCTGATACCACGGTGCGCACCCAAGCATGGCAACGCTATGGCGCTTGTAGCCCTCTCAGCGCCAGTAGTTATTTTCGCCAAATTACCAATTATGCCGGCGACTTAAAGCTACCGAATGAGTTAAATACAGGCAACAGCTATACGGTGTTAAAATCGCGTTTTGTCGGTCAGATGACCCGCTTGAATAATGGTATGTCAGCGAATAGCGTTGATTTGATTTGTCAGGTAGGCACGCGGCGGCAAATGGTATTGACTGATGTGCATGTGTGTTATGAGGGCAGCTCATTCGGCACTTGTAGCAATATCGTCGACAACTGCGGTAGTAAGTTTATTATTTCAGGCGGCAAATAATTCTATTTTGACATTGAGTTATTGCGCATTAATCACCTTCTTTCTGCCTTTAATGAATAAAACAGTGAAGTACAAATGGCAAAAATATAGGCAATTTTTCTTATAACTCTCCTAAAATATTAGCCATTATTCTATCTAAAACACTTTTTCGCCGTCTTTTAATACTTCTTTTGCACCTTTCTTGAAGTTCCTCTAACGCCTTACTCCTCTAATGTTGTGCCAAAAATTTCATTATCTATCTGTATAAAATGTAACAATATAATTTGTATTGTCCGCAAACGCGTTCGCGCTTTCTCTAGACGGTTAATAGGCTGAGGTGCTACACTAGTGAACGGTTTATGACTGCTATATTCAGCGAGCAGGTCGCTATCTCAAACGATATTCATCAATCAAAACCATCTATTACAACCATCCATTAGAATCGTAAATTATCTAATCTATAATTAGGGAGTATTCAATGTCAATGAAACAGCCTTTACGTGTTGCCGTCACTGGTGCCGCTGGTAATATCAGCTATGCTATGTTATTTCGTATTGCATCTGGTGAGATGCTAGGTAAAGATCAGCCAGTTATTCTGCAATTACTTGAAATCGCCCCAGCACTTGACGCCCTAAAGGGTGTGGTCATGGAGTTAGAAGACTGTGCATTCCCATTATTGGCCGGTATCGTTCAAACTGATGATGCGACCGTTGCATTCAAAGATGTAGACTATGCTTTGCTAGTCGGTTCACGTCCTCGTGGCCCAGGTATGGAACGTAAAGATTTGCTAGAAGCCAACGCTGCGATTTTCTCAGCCCAAGGTAAAGCATTGAACGACGTTGCAAGCCGTGATGTAAAAGTATTGGTCGTCGGTAACCCTGCCAACACCAACGCGCTTATCGCTCAGCGTAATGCACCAGATTTAGATCCACGTAACTTTACTGCTATGACTCGCCTAGATCATAACCGTGCCATGGCACAGTTGGCTGAGAAAACAGACAGCACTGTTAACGACATCAAAAACATGACTATCTGGGGCAACCATTCATCTACTCAGTATCCAGATCTAACGTCTGCAACTGTAAACGGTAAGCCAGCGTTAGATTTGGTTGACCGTGATTGGTACGAAAACACCTATATCCCAGAAGTACAACAACGTGGCGCTGCTATCATCAAAGCGCGCGGTGCATCATCTGCCGCTTCTGCTGCCAACGCTGCCATTGCACACGTACGTACATGGGCACTAGGTACTGATGAGAATGATTGGGTATCTATGGGCGTTTACTCAAACGGCGAATACGGTATTGCTGAAGGCTTAATCTACTCATTCCCAGTAACCTGCGCTAACGGCGACTGGTCTATCGTAGAGGGCGTTGACGTGTCGTCAGGTTTCTCAAAAGAGAAAATGGCCGCAACTGAGCAAGAGCTTAGCGAAGAGCGTGATGCAGTAGCACACTTGCTTCCATAAGTAGGCAATCTACTCAAGCTGTTATATAGAATTTAATCTGAAAAGCCCTCTACGATAGAGGGCTTTTTTGTGCCTTGCGTAACCATCAATACAATTGCTAACGTTAGCTAAACGTTGATTAACAGCTATTAGCAGCAAGCTTGCTACAATAAAGTGGTAAATCCAAACAATAAACACAATTAAATCTGTATCATTTAAGGAGAAAAGGTATGTTGGGTGAACCGGAATATAGTATGAATGAACTTTTTGCGCAATTGGGGCTAGATAGCTCGGATGAAGCGATTGACAGTTTTGTCGAAAATAATAAACTGGCAAAAGAAGAGAAGTTAATCGAAGCGGCGGTATGGAATGACAACCAGCGTGCCTTTTTGCAAGAAGAGTGGAATAAAGATGCCGCATGGGTAGAAGTTATCGATGACTTAAACGTGCGTATGCATCCTGATGCTTAAAAGATAATAAAATATTAGACTAAATAAAAACCCACAAACGTTATTCACGCTGTGGGTTTTTTTATACATTACGCTTTTATAGGCTCATAACTACTATTTTAATTCGACTGCTTAGCACGCCATTCGAGTAAATCTATAACATCATTATGAATACCTGCTTTTAAGGCTTCTAAACTCTCGTAATGGCGCTCGCCATGTAAATAATGCAAGAAGCGTACTTGTAAGGTTAAACCGTATAAATCTGCTTGTAGCTTAGGGAAATGTACCTCTAAGCGCCAATCATGCTCTTTATCTACTGACGGCCTAATACCAATATTGGCAGTACCAAATAAACTATGCGGGCGTAAACCTGCAACCCCTAGGTTTTCGCTATCTGTCAGTGCGGTCAAGCCGTTCGGTATGACATTACCATTATCATCAAGGCTGACGACATCGACAGCAAAGATGCCATGTAGAGCAGGTTTTATGCGTTTTAAATCAACGTTTGCAGTAGGGAAGTCCATGGTACGACCGATTTTATCACCACCAACGACGACGCCTGTCATCGCATAATCGCGACCCAATAAGGCATTAGCCGCATCGATGTCACCGGCCAACAATAGGTTACGTATACGCGTAGAGCTAATGCGCGCGCCTTTGCCTTTATCATCGACCACGGTATGCAGATTGGTCACATCTAAGCCGTAATCACGCAAAAACTGACTGTCACCGGTACGATCATGACCAAATTTAAAATCATCACCCAATACCAATGCTTGTACATTCAAACGCTGCGCTAAGATATCGGCAAATGCATTTGCTGATAGCGAGCGAAACTCCGCCTCAAAGCTTGCGACAATCAAAGTCTCAATGCCATACTCTGCCAGCAAAGCCTGCTTTTCGGTAAGATTGGTGAGGCGGGCAGGCGCGGTAGCTGGCGCAAAAAACTCACGCGGCTGCGGTTCAAATATCATGACTGCCGAGCCAATATTTTGCGCCTTGGCAATATCACGCACGTGCGCAAGCATCGCTTGATGACCCAAATGTACGCCATCAAAATTACCGATAGTCAGCACGCAGGGCGCTAAATCTACTGGGCTAGTATTGGCAGACAAAGCGCTTGGCGATGCCATCAGTTGCTCAAGAAAATAGGTGTTCATAAATTTTCAGCTATGATAGATAAGACCGGATAAAAAAGAAAAAACACACCTCTACCAAAGATTGATGTGTCTAAAATCAGTCATTATAAAGTAAAATAGCCATACTAACATCCTATAGTCTGTTGTTAATCAAACAACCATGCTAACAGCTAAACGTCTACTTATCACTTATCCCTATTTTTATTATTATCTATGAATATTTATGATGGAAACGCTATGCCTGCTGCTGTCTCTACGACTGATTATGATAATGGCTATGACTCTATACAGCCTACATCAGCCGTCTATAAACTTAACGAGCGCTTTATAGTACAGCTCGCCAGTCAAGACGACTTACCCGCAATTTTAACCATTTATAACCAAAGTATCGCCGGCAAGCAAGCAACCGCCAATCTCACACCCGTGACTTGCGCAGAGCGGCAAGATTGGTTTGATGAACATCTAAATAGTGCCACGCGGCCGATTTACATTGTTAGAGCTGTGGTTGAAGATGCAGAGGTAAGTGTCGAAGAAACAGTATCGCCAATCGTCGCTTGGGGCAGCTTTAGCGATTTATATACACGGCCCGCTTATCATATCAGCACGGAGATTAGTATCTACTTACATCAAGAGTATCATGGTCAAAAATTGGGCAGCTTATTGACCCGCTGGATGCTGACGCAAGCGCCGAGCTTAGGTATCCATAACGTGGTTGCGCTTATCTTTGCCCATAATCAGCCAAGCTTAGGATTGTTCCGTAAACTTGGCTTTGAGCAGTGGGGCTATATGCCAAAGGTTTGTGATATGGAGGGTTTCATCGCCGATGTCGTGATGCTTGGTAAAGCGGTCATTGCCGATAGTAATGATCAATGAAGATAGCGATGACTAATGAAGATAGCAGTGACCAGTAACCATGCCAGATAAAGGCTATTTAACGAAGAGCAGTCAGATACCTTATCCTAAAATCTTCCATTTGCCGTCGATTTTTTGTAGCTCATAAGTCAAAGGTGCAGGCTCACTTTGCCCTCTTAGCATAATCTCACCCATGATGGTGGCACGGGTTTTATCATCGTTGTATTTAGTATCAGTAAAAGTCACCCCATCAACGGTTTGCTGAAACGCGGATTGCGTTTTGGTAAGCTCTTCCTCAAAGTTTGTCATATCAACTTTATAGTACGTTGCAGCTTGTTTGGCGTCGCCATAATACAAACTGTCTAACGCTTTTTTAACCGTATCTTCTGGCGTGCCATTTTGAGTTGGATTGGTCACCAAGCTTTTTTGCTTACTATCAGCAGTTACTGGATTGATATTATCACTCGTGATGATGGTTTTATCTTGAGTGCTATCTGTTACTTGCGCATCTTCACTCATATTATCCGTACCCACTGATTTTGCTTCATCAGTCACAGTGTCATCAGATGTTTCAGCGATTGCTGTAGTGTCTTCATTATTATTAACAGCAGTCTCATTGTCGCCCTTATCATTATTGCTACAACCACTTAAAAGGAGTCCAGTAGACAGGATGCCAGCAGTCAATATGCTTGGTAAGCGTGACAAGGTTGTTGATAAAGCTGTCTGTGAAGCTGATGATTTGTTCGTCATGTTAGTCCCCAAAATTATGTATTTAGTAGTAATTATGGCAACTATCAGCCGCATTCACTGTCAATTCTCATATCTAGCTTGTTTTGGTTTGGTAAATTAAAGCCTTACTCAGGGCTTAACAATAATTGCTTAATAATAAGTGCTTAACCATGCTTTAGCTGGCGCGGACGGAAACCTGTTGCTAGTAGCACGATGCCATAAACCACCGCACCAACGACGCACATAATCAGCAGCGCAACGATACGTTTCCACTGCGCATCATCGGTTGGGAAATAGGGCAGTATGACATAAAGCACCGCAACCATAGAGGCGGTAGAAAGCCCAAACTGGCCAAACAGCTTTTTCCAATGACTGCCAAAGCGGAAAATCTCGCGCTTATGCAAGAAGTAATATAACAAGCCTGCGTTCACAAATGCCGCACCCGTCGTTGCCAATGCCAAACCACCATGTAGCGGCATATCTAAGAAATAAAAGATACCGATAAAAATCACACTAAAAACCATATTGGCAAAGACGGAGATAATACCGATTCTGACTGGCGTTCTGGTGTCTTGACGGGCAAAAAAGGCGGGCGCGAAGATTTTAATTAACATAAAACCTAAGATGCCGCCTGCCATGCTTTTTAGCGCCAGTGAGCTCATTTGCGCATCGCGTAGGGTAAATTCGCCACGTAAAAACAGCGCTTGCATGAGTACGTCAGAGAGTATAAATAATGCTGCCGATGCTGGTACGCCGACCAAAATAATTAAGCGCGCTGCCCAGTCGATGGTCTTTTTAAAGCTGACGTCGTCTTTTTGCGCTTCACTTTTCGATAGACTTGGTAAAATAACTGTACCGATAGCCACCCCAATTAAGCCAAGTGGCAACTCGCTCATACGCTCAGCAGCATAAAGCCAAGAAACCGAACCGCCAATCATTAACGAGGCAAATACGGTGTTGAGCAGCAAATTAATCTGGGTGACAGAAACGCCAAAAATGGCTGGCAGCATCAGCTTTAAAATACGGCGCACGCCTTCGTGTTGAAAGTCTATTTTTGGGGCGACCAGTAGTTTTTGTTGCGAGAGCTGTGGTAGTTGTATCAATAACTGCAGTAAACCTGCGATAGCGACGGAATAACCCAGCGCCATAATAGGCACATCAAACATCGGCGCAAACACTAGGGCGCCACCAATCATACATAGATTTAGCAAAACAGGCGCAAAGGCGGGCGCGGCAAAACGCCCGTAGCTTTGTAAAATACCGCTGGCAAAAGCGGTCATAGAAATAAACAATAAATAAGGGAAGGTTAGGCGCAGCAATTCAGCAGTGATAGCAAATTTATCGGGCTGATCAGCAAAGCCTGGGGCAAATAAGGTCACCACCCAAGGGGCGATTAATATCACCACGACCGTCAGCATTGATAATACTAGCAATAGCGCCCCTGACGTGCGACTGACTAAAATCTGTACCTGCTCTAGGCTGTATTTTTCTTTATATTCAGACAGTACAGGAACAAACGCTTGGCTAAAGGCGCCTTCGGCAAATAGGCGGCGTAAAAAGTTGGGAATCTTAAAGGCGACCAAAAAGGCGTCCATCAGACCGCCGGCGCCAAAGACGCCTAACAAGACGACATCACGCACCAAACCTAAAATACGCGACAGCATGGTCATGCTACTGACCACCATGGTTGAACGAAACAATCGACTTTTTGCCATGAGAACCTATTTTGCTAATTTATTTACTGAAGGTTGTGTTGTTAAAAAACTGACGGATTATAGCACTTTCACTGTCCTGATAAATGGATCCAATAAAGAATAAAACCTGTCATTTACAGAAATTTTAATAAGAGTGTTTACTCAATCTTGGTTGTAAAGTGATGACTGACTTGCAATATGGCGGGTAACCATCTCTCGCAACTTTGTCCATTCAAAATAATCACCGGGGTCAGTTTTGCGACCGGGCGCGATATCACTATGACCAGTAAGATGCCTACGAGTTTTTGGATAAGCGTCATAGATAGCGACGATAACTTTGGCAAGTGTTTCGTATTGAGCCGCGCTAAAGGACACAAAATCTGAACCTTCAAGCTCAATGCCAATGCTATAATCATTACATTCAGGGCGACCCAAGTAGCTGGAGCGCCCAGCATGCCACGCGCGTTCGTTAAAATCGACAAACTGGGTAATCGCGCCATCTCGCTCTATAAATAAATGTGCTGAGACTTCTGCACCTTTAATGGTTTGAAAATATGGATGCGCCTCCCAGTCTAATTGATTGGTAAACAAGGCTTTGACGTAGTGTAGACCGTCAGTATCGCAAGCGCCAAACTCATTGGGCGGCAAGCTGATATTGTGAATAACGATAGCATCAATCGCGATATTTTCAGGACGTTTATTAAAGTTGGGCGAGGCAAGCCAAGTCGCAGCGGATAATCGACCGGTATGAATAGTCATTGGCGATGCTATGGACATAATACTCTCTTTTATAATGTGATAATAAGTGCGCAGTAAATACTATTAGTTATATTTTATTATCAATAAATGGCGCATTTAACTAAAAATAACCTTTAAAAAAAGTTGTTTAAAATGTTTTAAGACAGTGATACATCATATCACTCTAATAATTCGATAGAATTCTAACGCGTTACGCGTCTGACCCCGCAGTGCGAGATGTTACTCATGTCCTTATATTCAAAATATTCAAACCTTTTGGCGCTAGATTGTACGCCAACGAACACGCTAACAAACATTGGCAGGCGAGCACGTTTGTCGCTTACCATAGCTGGACTGCTACTGAGCGCGCAAGCACAGGCGTTTTTGCCAACGCCTGCAGCGCTTGTGATGACAGGGGAGTTAGCGCTGGATGCCAATGAAACTATGGATAGCAGTTTGGTCACCAAATCACAAAATGCTGAGCCAATATTAACGGCTTATACGAAGCCCATTGTTGCCAAAGCAAATACCGAATCAAATAATACCATCAAGGCAAGTAACGCCCCAAATATAGAATTAGCTTCTTCTGCATCCAATACTAAAAATATTAATGACGCCGATACACAGCAGCTACTAGCCTCATGGCGCACGCAAGCAAAAGCAAAAAATCTCGCTCAGCATACGACATGGCGACGATTGTTATATTTCTTTGATGATCAAAAGAATTTAATCGGCAAGAAAAAAGACAGCAGTATCGTTGATGATGCTGCATTTTACTTAAGCAAAAATGGACAGCATGATTCAGCGGCCGAGCTTGATGCCTTGCTCGTTGCCCTTGCTGACGAAATGGCTACGACTTCGGATAACGGCACTGCTAATAATAATACATCCAATCGTGCGACTAAAAATTTAGAACAAAATTCAGTACTATGCCGTTTTCCCGCGCGCGTCCAATGGCTGACTGATACACTCAATATCGACAAAAGCGGCTTGCAAACCGACTGTCCAGAGCTGAATGACTGGATGCAAAAGCTGGCGCCCGAGCAGCTGTCTATTATGTTTGCGCAAGAGTATTTAGACAATCCTATTTCAGCTTTTGCTCATACATTATTGCGTATTGACTCTAAAGCCAGCGTTGCCGATCCAAGTCAGATTCATCATGCAGTGGCGCTAAATTATACGGTAGGTGGCGACTCAAGCGATAACTTTTTGGTCTATGCCATCAAGTCGATGAGCGGTGGCTACGATAATCTGATTGAAATTGACCCATATCCGAAGAAGCTGGCGAAGTATCTGCAAGAAGATGAGCGCGATGCGTGGACCTATCAATTGGCTTTGACCCCAGTGGAAGTGCAGCAGATTATGCTGCATGTCTGGGAGACCAAGGGTTTGAAGTTACCGTATTACTTTACTACTGATAACTGTGCGTCTGAGATTTTACGCTTGATTGACGTGGTACGCCCGCAGCAGCATTTATTAAGCCGCCTGCCTTATGCCGTGATTCCGTCAGATGTGGTGCAATTGCTCGATAGCGAAAATCTACTTGCCAGCACCAATTATACGCCTGCCGATAGCACCTTACGTCAAGCGCAGTTAAACAAGGTTAAAGAGCAGCGTGCGCAATTGGGCTATCATAATAGTGCTAAGCAGACGCTCAATGAGATTAAGTCTGCTCAGTTAAATCCGATTTCTAGCATTTCAGACGACGGACAAACGTTATTACCACGCCGTATTGCAGTAGCGGATAACAATCCGATAGACAGACATCCGCTGCAGCTAGGTTTTATTGGGCTAGGGCAGCGTGGTGATAATAATTATATGGATTTAGGTGTGCGCGCAGGTTATCACGATACCCTTGACCGTCCGTCAGGTTTCCCGCAGTTCTTTGATTTAGAAGGCGCGGCTGCAACCTTGCGTCTGTATGACACCGATAATGATAAGGCCCATCAGCCAAGTAGTGTGGTCTTGCAAAATGTGACTTTGGTGCGCGGGCGCTCATTTAATCCGGTAAATTCTGCCAAAAAAGGTAAAACCTGGGGCGCAAGTATCGAAGCGACACGCGTAAATGACGGCTCACAGCAGGATGGTAATGATCATTTAGTCGGCAGTTTAGGCTATGAAACGGGTTGGTCGTGGGCCTTTGGCACCCCTAGCGCGGGCACAGGCGAGATGCCGCCGCAGCTATGCTATACGTTCTTAGCAGGTACGGCGCAAGCAGGCCGCGGTATTAATAAAGGCTATCGTGTCGGCGCAGGCGTCAATGTTGGTTGCCGTTATCAGATTAACAATCAGTTACGTGCGCAGGCTGAATTGCAACTGCCATATTGGTATCATGGCAGCAGCGATGAGTCTAATGCCCGTGGTCATTATTGGCAGCCGATATCGACATTAGGGCTACAGTACGATATTGATAAAAAACAAGCGTTACGTATCAATGCCAACTACGAATGGCAAGATCGTATCGATGCCAAAGAAGACATACAGCTGTCGTATAGACGCTATTTTTAGTATCTTTTATGAAAAGCCCTTTTATTAATAAAGGTTTTAATAGACAGTCCTCACAAGTAGTTATCGAACAAAGGATAAATGATGAGTACGCAAAATTTACTGATTATTGGTCAAGGTGATATCGGCTTACCAGTCACCAATAAGCTCGCTCAAGACGGTTTTAACGTCACGGGGCTGGCACGTCGTGAGCGTCATCATTATGCTTTAGATGCTAACGCTAAGTTTTTGCAAGCCGATGCGTTAACGCTCAGCGCTGAGCAGCTGCAAGACTTTACTGCGATAGCAATTATCGTCACCCCTGATGAGTATTCGACCAGCGGTTATCATGACAGTTATTTGGCCATCACTCAGCATCTGGCAACATTGGCGGATAAACTAACCAACCTTACGCGCGTTGTTTTTATCTCATCAACGGGTGTCTATGGGCAGGATAATGGCGCATGGATTGATGAAAACATAGCCCCTGTAACGCCAGAGCGTGAAGCTTCGCAAGTGATATTACAAGCGGAACAAGTATTGCAACAAGGTTTTGGTAATAGGGCGATTATCATTCGCCCAAGTGGTATTTATGGTCGCGAGCGCCTGATGCGGCTGCGTAAAGCCCGCGAGGAACAAAAAGAGCCAGTGGCAGCAGCGCATTGGAGCAATCGCATTATGGATCGTGATTTGGTTACTATTATTGCCAATGTCATGACCATAGACGCGCCAAAACCACTTTATATCGCTACTGATTATGCACCAGTCACCACTTTTGAGCTGAGCACTTGGTTAAGTGAGCAAATAGATACAGAGCCACCTGCTATTGATGACAATAAAACAGCGGTTACGGGGAAGCGCTTGCATAGCAACATTCCGTTAGCTTGGCTGGACTATCCTGATTGGCAAGCAGGTTATCGAGATATTTTGCAGCATCAAGAGCAAAAACAACATCAAAAGTAAAATGACTGTTCGATTGTTTTTATTTTTACATCTTTTAAATTGGTAAGCCTAGGGAACATCTATGACCCAGCATTCTACTTCTGACGATGGTTTATCCAGTGCTGATTTTATGGCAGCAGAGGAGCAGTTTGCAGAAGGTCATGCTGAGCAGTCCGCTCATTTAGCAAATAGTCAGCAGCCGGCGATTGTCCATCCTAATTTTGATCCTAAGCGTTTGCCAATTGATCCTGCTCGGCCATTGACTGATATTCCAGAGCCTGCGCGGCGCTTAAATGGTCAGCTGCGCCGCTTATATGGCCGTTCGCCCCGTTTTTATCAGCCCAAGACGGACAGCTTATCGAAATGGGCGCTAGTGGCTTCAGAAGCATTGGCCGAGCATTTATCACTGCTCAGTGCGGCAAAGCTGATTGAGCTGCCCGAGAGTTTTTATCACAATCATAGCGATCAGCCGTTATTATCGCCATTGACTGATATGACGTTGCTTGATATGGCAGATATTCAGCGCGCGCTACAGGCATACCCAAAGCTGACACGTTATGGGTTTGCAAGAGTCGATAGCATAAATATTGATAATAATATTAATAAGCCTTTAAAGACAGAATCCCTACGAGCATTGACCAGACGTTATAATCCTGATGAGCTGCTTAATAGCGTCTATGCTGACGATTGGCAAGTGGTATTGCAGCCGCAGCAATTTGACAGCGGCGCGGGCAGTTTGGCGACCGATATTATGGCTTGTAGTGTCGCCGTCCATGCTTTAAAGCAATGTAGTACGCGCAAAACCATCAATCACAGCTACAGCGCGGCGCAAATTTGTCAGCATCTGCGTAGTTATTTGCTCAGTCAAATAGTGTTTGAGCCCGCACAGCGCCATGCTTATCGTCAAGTGCGCTTATTTACGGGGCATATTATCGTTGCTGCCTATCATTTGGGCTGGGACATACAAGTCAGTCACGATGGGCAATGCTACTTTACTATCTCATCGCGCTGCGGGTTATTAACGCGTTATGCGAATATGCAAGATTATGATATCAACGGTTGGTCAAGTTAAGCCGACGCGACTATAATGCCTTGCACAACTTTTTGATTGTTCAATTTTCATTTTTCTTTGCTGATAGGAAGACCTTATGCTGAATGCCGCCACGCTTAATAACGCTCAACATCCACAAGATGCCTCATTTTCATCGCATCAATTTATCCAATTGGCTTTAGACAATCAGGTCTTAAAATTTGGCGAGTTTGTGCTTAAGTCTGGACGTATTAGTCCATACTTTTTTAATGCAGGTTTGCTGGCGTCAGGTGAGATGTTATCGTTATTAGCGCGTGGTTATGCCGATGCCTTAGCGGAAAAGATGGCTGAACAAATGGCAGCTAGTGATAATGGTACAAATGAGCAAGAGCTGGTCATTTTTGGTGCTGCTTATAAAGGCATTCCCTTTGTCGCCGCAACCGCACAAGCGTTATGGCTACACCATGGCATCAATGCCAAATGGGGCTATAACCGTAAAGAAGCCAAAACCCATGGCGAAGGTGGTAATTTAGTCGGCGCTGATGTCAGCGGCAAGGCGGTTTGGGTGCTTGATGATGTGATTACCGCTGGTACAGCAATGCGCGAAGTGGTAGAGATTTTAGAGCAAGCGGGTGCCAGTGTGGCTGGTATTATCGTTGCGCTTGACCGTAAAGAAAAGGGTTTGGCGGAGCGCTCTGCTATTCAAGAGTTGGCTGAAACCCTAGATGTACCAGTACGTGCCTTGGTAGATATCGATGATTTAATCAACTACTTAGCAGGAAGTAGCACCGATAAAGATGCCGCCCAGCTTGCAAGAATGCAGCATTACCGCGCCCAGTACGGCGTATGATTTATCGCAAATATGGCTGCACTCAGGTCATGTCTAAATAAAGTTTAAGTGACATTTGAGCCATACGCTATGGCCTCAATGTCTTTGAGATGATTGCTTAAATAATTAATACTATAACGAAAGTGAGCCTTATCATGAGCCAAGAACAACAAAAAAAATCGTTAAAAATACTGGTCATTATGGATCCAATTGAGCTGGTCAATTATAAAAAAGACACCACGCTGGCGATGATGTGGTCGGCGCAAGACCGCGGGCATAGCCTGGGCTACTGTCAGATTCATGATTTATGGTTAGACCGTGGGCAATTGATGGTCGATAGCCAGCCGGTGACAGTCAAACGCGACCCCAATGACTTTTATGCCTTAGGTGAAAAAGCGACAGTGCCGGTCAGCGACTATGATGTGATTTTGATGCGTAAAGATCCGCCGTTTGATATGCGTTTTATTTATGCCACTTATATGCTTGATCATGCTAAATCCGCAGGCGTGTTGGTAGTAAATGACCCACAAGCGATTCGTGATTGTAATGAAAAGCTCTTTGCGACTTGGTTTAGCGATTATATGAGTCCAACGATTGTGACCAGTAAACAGGCGCATATTCGTCAATTTATCGCTGAGCAGCAAGATGTTATCGTCAAGCCTTTAGATGGTATGGGCGGTACGGGCATTTTTCGTTTGACCGCTGATAGTCCAAATATCGGCGTGACGCTGGAGATTTTAACCGAGCTCGAGACCCTGCCAATTATGGCGCAGCGTTATTTGCCGGAAATTAAAGAAGGCGATAAGCGCGTGCTGATCGTCGATGGGGAAGTGGTCGATTATAGCTTGGCGCGTATTCCGGTAAAAGGTGAGACGCGCGGAAATCTTGCCGCCGGTGGTAGTGGGGTTGCGATGCCGCTCACCGATATCGAGCGCCAAGTGGCAGAGGTAGTGGCGCCGATTGTCAAAGAAAAAGGGCTAATGTTCGTTGGTTTAGACTTAATCGGTGGCCGTATCACTGAAATTAACGTTACCAGTCCAACCTGTGTGCGTGAGATTGATGACCAATGCGGTACTGACATTGCAACTGACTTTATTATCGCTATCGAGAAAAAACTGGCTGTTTAAGCTATTTATTCTAAAGTATTGGTCTAAATAAAGCCTTTAAACGATAAGTTTAGGCAACGCCGTAAGGATAGAGTAATTTATCACTAAGCTATGTGCACAATACTTAAAAAACAGTGTGCTAAGCTATAACGATAGACCGTATCTCTTAATAGCACTTTTAAAAAGTGATAAAAAATCATGAAAAATGATTTTTTGACCTGTTAAGTGAATTTATAAAAGCCAAGCCGCGATGAATCACGGCTTGGATTTTTATTATTCATACGGCACAAAATGCTGTCTATCCGGCAGCGATTTACACTATACTATGCGGGCTTTTATAAGGCTGTTTTGGTTCGATAGATAGCGCAATCAAAAGATAATAAGTCTTTCATATACATAAAGAAAAGATAGGCAGACGTTCATGAAAACACCGCATATATTAATGATGGCTGCGGGGACAGGCGGGCATGTATTTCCAGCGCTAGCAGTTAGCGAAGAATTGACCAAGCGCGGCGCGGTTATTCACTGGCTGGGTACGCCAAATGGCATGGAAAATCGCTTGGTTGCACCGACTGGCTATCCTTTTCATGCGATTGATATGCAAGGGCTGCGCGGTAAAGGCGTAGGGCGTTTGCTTAAGCTACCGGTTAATTTGTTGTCAGCGACGATGGCGGCGATCAAAGTCATCCGTGGCAATCAGATTGATGTGGTTGTTGGCTTTGGGGGTTATGTCACCGCGCCCGGCGGTATTGCGGCGCGTTTGACCAAAACGCCGCTGATTATCCATGAACAAAATGCCATTGCTGGCATGAGCAATCGTTATTTGGCCAAGATGGCGACCAAGGTCATGCAAGCGTTTGAGAATACCTTTGCTAGTAGCGAAAGTGATAGCAAGATAGAAACGGTGGGGAATCCTGTGCGCAATGCTATTAGCGGGGTTGCCGAGCCTAGTGTGCGTTACGATGTCAATGATAGCTCGCCGCTTAAATTATTGGTGGTTGGTGGCTCGCTTGGCGCGCAAGTGTTAAATGAGACGCTGCCAAAAGCATTGGCTTTGCTTGACCGCCCGTTTGAGGTACGTCATCAATGTGGACGCGATAATGAGGCTACCACGCAAGCGGCGTATGATAGTGAAGCATTAAGCGCCCATCAATTTACCGTGCAGCCATTTATTGATGATATGGCAGCGGCGTATAATTGGGCGGATATCGTGGTTTGTCGAGCGGGGGCTTTGACAGTGACGGAAATTCAAAATGTTGGAATAGCGGCAATATTTGTCCCGCTACCAAGCGCCGTTGATGATCATCAGACCGCCAATGCGCGCACCTTGACCGAGCACCAAGCAGGGATTTTGCTGCCACAAAGCGAGCTAACTCCTAACAAGCTGAGTAATGAGCTGAATATGCTAGATAGACGCGCCTGTTTAGAGATGGCAGAAAAAGGCCATGCGCTTGCCAATCGTCAAGCTTGTCAGCGAGTTGCCGATATTATCTGGCAAGCGTTATAAAAGCTGATTGTTTTGTTTATTATTTTTATTACTTATTATTAACCAAATTTGTTCGTCTTCAATAAAGAGAAAACCCTATGCCGACCTCTGCTAAATCTTTAACTAAACGTTTGATTGAAATACCAGAAATGCGCCGTATCCAGCATTTGCATTTTGTTGGCATTGGTGGCTCGGGGATGTGTGGTATCGCTGAAGTGATGAACAATCAAGGTTATACAGTCAGTGGTTCGGATATTGCTGAAAGCTTGGTGACGAAGCGCTTAGCAGAAATTGGTATTGATATCGCGATTGGGCATGATTCCAAAAATATCGCCAATGCCGATGTCATCGTCGTCTCGTCTGCCATCGACCGTAGCAACCCTGAAGTAAAGGCAGCGCTTGAAGCGCGTCTGCCTGTAGTACGCCGTGCAGATATGCTCGGCGAGTTGATGCGCTATCGTCATGGTATCGCTGTAGCGGGCGCCCATGGTAAAACCACCACCACCAGTCTGCTGACCACCATGATGGCGGAAGGTAAGCTCGATCCGACTTATGTCATTGGTGGTAAATTAAATGCTTCTGGTAAAAATGCTGCGCTTGGTAGCAGCCGTTATTTAATTGCCGAAGCCGATGAATCTGATGCGTCGTTTTTAACTTTGCATCCGATGGCGGCGATTGTCACCAATATTGATCAAGACCATATGGAAACCTATAGCAACAGTTTTGATAAATTAAAAGCTGCTTATATCCAGTTTTTACAAAATATGCCGTTTTATGGGTTGGCGGTGGTCTGCGGTGACGACGCTGAATTGTACGCTATGATCGATGACATCGGGCGTCCGGTATTAACCTTTGGGCTTGAGCCGTTTAACGATGTACAGGCAGTTGATTTGGTTAGCGAAGGTACAAAAACCCACTTTACCGTCTTACGCCGTGACCGTGAGCCGTTACGTCTGACTTTAAATATTCCCGGTGTACACAACGTTTATAATGCACTGGCTGCTATTACCATGGCAACCGACGAAGGCGTCGACGATGAAGCAATTACCCGCGCCCTACAAAAATTTGCCGGTGTCGGTCGCCGCTTTGAGCAGCAAGCGTCTGTAGAAATAGACGATGGTAACGTCTTGCTGATTGATGATTACGGTCACCATCCAAGAGAAGTCGATGCAACCATTAAAGCGGCGCGTCAAAGCTTTCCTGAGCGCCGCTTAGTCATGATGTTCCAGCCGCACCGCTATAGTCGTACGCGTGATTGCTTTGATGATTTTGTCGAAGTGCTTTCAAGCGTCGATGAGTTGTTGTTATTGGACGTTTATCCTGCTGGTGAAACTCCGATTGCCGGCGCTGATACCAAAGCCTTGGCACGCAGTATCCGTTTGCGCGGCGCCGTTGAGCCAACGATTATCGATAAAGCTAATATCGCCCCAGTCATGCAGCGTTTGCTCAAAGCCAATGACATGCTAATCACCCAGGGGGCAGGAAATGTTGGACAAATAGCAGTCGAATTGGCCGCTAATAATCTATATATCAAACAAGCCGCAAAAGAATTTTAGGAATAAGACGCATGACTATTAATAACCAAGAAAATATTAAACAAGAAAACAATCAGCAAAAAAATGAAAGCAACATTGATAAAAGTATCAATGCAGACGCTAAAGCTACGATTGTCAATCCAGATCTGGCGTTAGCAGCGGCGGCACAAGCACAGCAAGATAATGCTGCAAGTCATGCGCAAAACGATAAGGCCGTTCCTAGCATCGCAAACAGCAAAGTCAAAGACGCCAGTCAGTTTGGTAAAGTTGCCGTCATTTGTGGCGGCAGTAGCAACGAGCGCAGCGTCTCATTAGACAGTGGGGCTGCCGTATTAAAAGCGCTACAAAATCAAGGTGTAAATGCCACGCATTTTGACCCAAAAGATCAAGATATTACCGAGCTGCGTAAGTTTGATCGCGTTTTTAACGTCTTGCATGGTCGCGGCGGCGAAGACGGTCTGCTACAAGGCGTGCTGCAATGGTTTAATATTCCGCAAACCGGTTCTGGCATTTTGGCATCAGCGCTTGGAATGGATAAAGTCCGCACCAAGCAGCTTTGGCAAGGCTGCGGCTTATCAACCGCGCCATTTTCATTGTTAACCGCGGATACCGACTGGCAGCAAGTGGTGAATATGCTTGGCTTGCCGCTGATTATCAAACCAGTCCATGAAGGCTCAAGTATCGGTATGACCAAAGTTAATAACCTCGATGAATTGCCTGCCGCTTATGCAACGGCGGTGCAGTGCGGTGACGCGGTGATGGCTGAGCGCTGGATTACTGGGCGCGAATTTACCATTGTTATTATCGATGACGAAGCTTATCCAGTGATACGCCTTGAGCCTGCTGATATCACCAACTTCTATGATTTTGAAGCCAAATACAACCGTAACGATACCAGCTATTATATTCCTTGTGGGCTAAGCGCTGCTGATGAAAAGCACTTGCAAGATTTGAGCTTGGCGGCATTCCGTGCTGTCGATGCTAAAGGCTGGGGACGTATTGATGCGATGCAAGACGAAGCAGGCAACTTTTGGCTACTCGAGATTAATACCGTACCGGGTATGACCAGTCATAGCTTGGTGCCAATGGCTGCCAAAGCTCGCGGTATGGATTTCGATGCTTTATGCTGGCATATTCTAGCGCAAACTTTATAGTTAGGCATTTAGCAGCATATAAAATTGTGCGAATGCTTTTTAGATTGACTATATAAGCTCTATTTGATCATAAGTTTTATTTGATCAGCGATATATTTAACCATTAATAGTGCTATCTAATACAGACAAATGTATCGCTAGCCCTGCTATAACACAGCTTCGTGTAAACTTGTGTAAATTCGTTGTTAGTAGTAAGGGTTGAGCTATTGTTTAAACGTAAAATACGTTAATATTGTAATTATTGGTCTATATTAGTGATATTTATAGTTATTTACGCAATTTTTTTAAGTTATTCATTAAATAAGAAAAATGTTACGTTTTAATGCGCCTAACTGAGCTTTATCGCTCGTTTTAGACAAATAAATTGATAATATGGCAGTTTCATCGATTGCTGTACCGATTAGCGGATTTACCATTAATAATAAGCACTATTGGCGTTATGCAAATAGTTTAAGCAAAAATAGGGACGACGTGTATTATGACTCAAACTGTCAATGACATCGCTGACTTGATGAGTGATAAAACCTCGCACCCTAAATCTAATTTGCAAATACCCTCTATGCTCAGATATTTTTTCACAGTATTGGTGTTAGGTTTGCTGGTGCTGATATTGGTCATGGGCGGTAAAGCATTGCGTGATGCACCGCCCGCCGCTATCCACGTTGACGATAGAGGGCTGACCGTAGCGCAATATCGTGTGTTACAACAAGTGATGAACCAACAAAGCGTGAGTAGTTTTTTTACTTCTGATTTGCAGGCGCTCAGAGATATCTCTACCGGTCTTGCTTGGGTGGACCAAGTCAGTATCAGCCGTGATTGGCAACAAGGTATTGTCGTGAAAGCGCTGCCAAAACAGGCCGTAGCAAATTTTGGTACCGAGCGTTTAGTCGATGCCAAAGGGGCGGTTTTCGTGCCGGCTGATAGTAGAGAGCTGACGCAAGAGCAATTTGCGACGCTGCAAGGCGATATAGCGCAAGCGCCAGTTATCATGCAACAAATGCAACAAGTTAACGACTGGTATGCACCGCTCGATATGCAAGTTGAGGATATCATTTTATCGCCAAGAATGACGTGGCTGATTCGCTTTGATAATGGCTTACGTGTTATCGTTGACAATGAAAACACCGCGCAAAAACTGTTGAATTTAAGTCAACTACTTGGTAATCAATTAAGTAATCGCCGCGATGAAATGCAGTCTGTCGATCTTCGTTATAAAAATGGATTTACTATCGCATGGAATTTGGCGCCCCCAAAAGATGGTGAAACACCGCCATAAAATAGCATCGTAAAATCATACTAAGCAATAAGAATAAAGCACCATAAATTAAGAAAGCAGTCGATTTCCAATACCGGTTTGCTTCTTGATAAAGAGAGTTTACTGATAATATGACCGCGTGATCATAACGCATTTTTCAATGATTTAATGGAGACGTCATTTGCTCTCCTGTTTAGCGATAATTTGTCTGGTACCATGAAAAATACTGAAAATCTGGTTGTTGTCCATTTAAGTGCCACGGCAGTCTATGTCGTTATTGGTAATGTTGTGTCTGCAAAAGACATACGTATTATGGGTGTAGGACAAGTTAAAAATAACGACTTCTATCAAGGTCAGATAAAGCATCGCGAACGCTTACAAGGCGCTATCAGACAAGCGATTCAAGAAGCTGAAGACACTGCCAATTGCCGCGTGCATAGCGTTTGGCTGACCTTAGCGACTCCTGAGCTGTTAAGTAAAAACAGTGCCGGAGACGTTAGGGTAGAAGACGAAGTTGTCCGCGCTCAAGATATGGTACAAGCATTGTCTAATGCCAAGTCACAAGATTTATCGCCTGATTATTATTTGATGCATTGTTGCCAACAAGGTATTTATATCGACAATCAAGAGTTTATGGTTGACGATGCCATTGACATGGTCGCACACAATATCACCGTCATGTATCATATGATGATGATGCCTGTCTCTAGCCGTCAAAATATTCAAAAACTTTTGCAAAGCTGTGACGTCGGTATCGACCACATCGTTTTTGATGCGGTGACCAGCGCAGAATATAGCTTGATGCCCGATGAGCGCCAGCAAGGGGTTTGTTTGGTCGATATTGGTGCCAGTACCACCAGTATTTGCGTCTATAAAGAGAATAAGCTAATTTTCACGCATTGTATTGCTACCGGCAGCCATGAAGTGACGATGGACATTTCAGCCGATGTCGGTATCTCAATGATAGAAGCTGAGCGCCTTAAAAAAACGCACGGTACGGTTGATGTCAATAGCGTCGATCCCAGCTCGTTCTTTCTATTTAAGCCGCAAGGCTCAGGTGACGAGATTAATATTGGTACTTATAATCTAGCGCGCATTATCGAAGCGCGCTATGAGCAAATATTTACCGAAGTGGTACGCCAATTACATGATGCCGATTTATTAGGCTATATTGATAAAGGGCTGGTACTCTCAGGCGGCGGCAGCTCTATTAAAGGCATGATACCTTTTGCCAAAAAATTGCTAAAAATGCCAGTAGTATTGACCAATACTCATCCTGCGATTAGCGCTTATAATCACTTTGACAATGATGAATCGTTCAAACAGCTGAATATACAGGTCAATGATCGCGCTTATCAAACCGCATTTGGTACCTTACTATATAGTCAGAGCGAGCAATTTCGTCGTAGTGAAAAAAGTGAGCCAGAAGCGATTCAAAAAAGTCGCGTGAAGGGTGTTTTTCAAAGTGCCGGACAACGTTTTGCGAGTGTACTCAAAAAGATATTATAATTCTGCTGGCAAATTTGCCTCTGCTAAGCGTTAAGCAGAGAAGAGTAAGACGCCGCATGATAAGCAACAGATTAATAAGCACCCTGTACCATAACGGCATACATTGGCAACGCATGACTATTTAAGCCATTGCCCTGTTTTAATTAAATACGTTTATATATAGTAAGTCGATAGCGCGCCCTATGAGTGTGTTACTACGTATCGACCATCACGCTATCTGCAACTGGAGAAATCTTTTTATGTCAAAATACACCATGCCAGATGATAATCAGCTTCAAAGTAACGGCCAGGCAAGCTTCACTGTATTCGGTGTGGGCGGCGGCGGCGGTAATGCGGTTGAGCATATGGTACAACAAGGGATTAGAGGTGTAACATTTGTCTGTGCCAATACCGATAAACAAGCGCTCGATCGTCTTACAGCGCCGCATAAATTGCAGCTTGGTGCCAAAACCAACCGCGGTCTTGGCGCAGGGGCAAACCCAGAAGTTGGTCGTGAAGCGGCAGAAGCAGATGAAGAAGCCATCCGTGCGTTACTCGAGCACTCAGATATGGTGTTCATTACCGCAGGTATGGGCGGTGGTACAGGTACGGGTGCAGCGCCAGTGGTTGCGCGTATTGCCAAAGAAATGGAAGTGTTGACCGTAGCAGTTGTAACAACGCCATTTAAGTTTGAAGGTGGTAAGCGTATTAAGGCTGCCAAAGCGGGTATTGAGCAGTTGACCAATTTCGTTGACTCAATCATCACGATTCCCAATGACAAGCTTATGAGCGTCTACGGCAACATCTCTATGCAGGATGCTTTCAAAAAGGCCGATGACGTTTTATTGCATGCGGTACAAGGTATTGCAGAAACCATCGCTAGCGAAGGTATGATTAACATTGACTTTAATGACATTCGCACCGCGATGACTGCTAAAGGTCATGCTATGATGGGTATTGGACGTGCTAGCGGCGATGATCGTGCGCGTCAAGCAACCGAAAAAGCCATCAGATCGCCATTACTTGATGATTTACGTTTAGAGAATGCCAAAGGCTTACTCGTTAACGTTATTTCTTCTGAGTCATTATCACTCGATGAGATGAGTAAAATCAGTGTCATCGTTGAAGAAATCACCGATATCGACGACGCCCATATTTTCTATGGCTCTGTTATCGATGAAAAAATGGGCGATGATTTGCATGTGACGGTTATCGCAACGGGTCTGACCTTAGATGAAAATGCGGGTCAAGAGCCTGAAGTCGTGGAGCAGCCAGTACCTTCTGTTAATAGTACCCAGCCTGTGGATCCGAACTTGCACACCAGTGCGCTAAACAGCCAAAAGCAAGCTCAAGCGCAGTATCAAGAAAGCCCCGTACGCGCAAATGTGACGCAAGAACAGCCTAAAACTAAAACCAATAGCATTCAAGATTATCTAAAGCGTCAACAGAATAAATAGTCTTTAACAAAGCAATCATTAGATAGTTTGGATAAAAAAGCCAGTATTTCGATACTGGCTTTTTTGTTTTTTAAAAAAGTAAAAAAGTATAAGGTTAATGGTTAATAAATAGGCTTTAGACATAATTTAGCTAAGATTGAGCATTTGTTACGTTATAAAAATAAACGTTAAAATAATGACGATAAGTGTTATCAATCAAAGAGATAAGCAAATTAACGCTTTTTAGCGCTAGCGAAATAGGGTCGGGTAATGCTACACTATGGCAATTGTAACAAAATATGTGAGAAGACAGCCATGAACCAACGAACCATAAAAACAGCAATAGCCGTTACAGGTACTGGTCTTCATAGTGGTCAACCTGTTGACTTAGAGTTTCATCCGCAGCCTATTAATACTGGCATTATTTTTGAGCGTTCTGATATAGCAGGTAGCGAACCGATTCCTGCCAGTGCCTTTTTGGTACAAGATACCATGATGTCATCGAATCTAGTATTTGGTGGCACGCGTGTGGGTACCGTTGAGCATTTGCTCAGTGCGATAGCAGGGCTTGGGGTTGATAATCTATTAATTCGCGTATCAGCGTCGGAGATACCGATTATGGACGGTAGCGCCGCGCCATTTGTAGGTTTGCTGCTGCAAGCAGGTTTCTGTGAACAAGAAGCGGCAAAGCGTTTTATTAAAATTGTGCGTCCTGTCCGCGTCAAAGTTGATGACAAATGGGCAGAGCTGCGTCCTTATGACGGCTTTGAGTTGAATTTCGAGATTGATTTTGACCATCCTGCTATTAATAAAGATTTTCAGCATGCACAATTGCAGTTTTCGACGCAAAATTTTATTGAACAATTAAGCTCAGCGCGTACTTTTGGCTTTTTACGAGATATCGAGGCTCTACGCCAAAATAACTTGGCGCTAGGTGGCAGTATGGACAATGCGATTGTTATTGATGATGCCAATATTCTTAATGAAGAAGGTCTACGTTTTAACGATGAATTCGTGCGTCATAAAATTCTTGATGCTTTAGGCGATTTATACCTCATTGGCTATCCTATTTTAGGCCGTTTTAATGCCTATAAGTCTGGTCATGCATTAAACAATATGCTGGTACGCGAGATATTATCAGATCCTAGTAACTTTGAAATTGTAACTTTTGATGACAATGTAAGCTGTCCTATAGAATATTTACCTTTAAATCGTATAACAGTCGAAGGATAAATACACGAATATACACGAAGTATCGAAACATTTACGCAATATTACATAACTTGGTTATAAGCAGTACTAAATAATATTCGTTTAAATAGATATTTTCTCATCTATTTTTTAAAAAATTCGCTACAACTTCGATAGAATAAAAGCTGTAGGAAGTAAAAATATCATCTGTCAGTACGGTTCATATTATGAATCACACTGACAGATGATTTTTTTTGTTTACAAGATTACAAAAACACAGCTTTAGCCGAGTCGAATATGGGTTTGTTTTACATAACTTTACATAGTAAACCATAATTTTTTAGGATTTAATTAAGCGCAAAAGTGCATTTTTAAGATTTTTATCGGTGGTGACATGCTCTGCAGCCTGTGATATAGTCCGCTTTGTGTTTTGGCTAAGGGCCTGATTTTCATGGGCTTTACGAGGCTTTGGTAAGGACGCTGATAACGCTTGTGATGATTTAGAATAATTATTATGAGCGGGAATATTGGCTACGACGACGCGAATTTGCTTGAGTTGTTTAAATGTAATCGACTGCTCTGTTAATACCTGCAAATAGGCGTTCTGCAAATAGCGAATATGATTGGCAGCGGTCATCGAGCCCACACTGAGTATGAGTTGCTCAGCGGTTAAGCCCACGACCCAGCAGTTATCGAGGATTTCCTCAGGTAGACAATCTACCAAAAGCTCTTTTACTTCGGTCGTAGCTTGCAGATATAAACGCATATTATCAGCCAATGTTTGAGGTAGCGCACTACCAGCAAAGGCTTGATGATCGATAAGTTTAGCAAGTCGGTTAGGTTGTTTCTTTGACATCGTGAACACTCATCTAATAGGTGACAAAATCGATATTCATCATAAACAGCGAGCTTTTGTACTAAGGATTTTATCATGTTTATTTCATGGTCATCTTCCCTAAATTAATTCATGCTTTGTCACGGATGACGAGCAATCCTGTATTCACAATAGGTAGTAAATTTATGAAACAAGCTTTATTAATTTTGTCAGTATTGGGAATGGGTATAGCACAGACGAGTGGTGCTGTCGAAACAACCTTTCAACCAAATAATACCTTGAGTCATACCATCACCAATATCTCTACTTCTGCGAACTACGGTTCAAGTCGCAATATCTATAGCACTAAAAGTGGTGCTTATGTCTCAAGCAATGATGAAATCAGTCAAGCAATTGACAATCTTAGTGCCCATGCTAAGCAAAAAGAATATCAGCTTGCCTCGCTAACCAGCCGCTTGTCTTATGAGCAGCGTCAGCAGCAAGCAAGCTCAGTGCCAGATCGTTATTCTGCACCTGCGATTGCCGCCGCCAATGCTTCACGTGTGGCGCTATCTAGCAGTAGTGGTTACTGTGCTCGTTATGTGCGTAAAGCCCTACAATCAGCGGGTTATGAATTTACGCCTAACCCTTCAGCGTATCAGTATGCCTCTCGTGGCACATTGGCCCAAGCTGGCTTTACCAAAATCAGTAACAATACGCAGCCACAAGTAGGCGACGTCGTGGTCTATGATCGCACCTCAAGACGCCCGCATGGCCATATTCAAATATTTGATGGTAATGATTGGGTTTCTGACTTCCGTCAAAACAGCATTAGCCCATACAGCGGTCATCATAACTACACGACATGGCGTGATTCAAAATACGTCGATGATGCATCAGATCGCGGTATCTACCTTGCAATGGCTGACAAATAAGCAGCAGCTAGATGTAACGTAATTCAAAAGTTTTCTCCGAACCCAGTAATGCTCTTTATGACATTACTGGTTTTTTTATGTATTAAATTCAGAAACATAAAATTAGAAAGCGTGAGAGGAAAATGTAGAGTGCATTAACGTTTTAAGAGGATTGCACCATTGCGGCCTATTTATCAAATACTGGCCAATACTGCATGTCGTGAAAATCTGGCGGGGCGGCGTGATTGGGCGCGAAATATAACGCTGTTTTACTGAGCCTTGTACCGAACTTAGTGTCGAAGCTCAAAATCACACAAGGATGGATGTATTCAATGCCAATCTCATCGTTGGTAGTCTGTACTTGGGATAATTGGTTTAATGATAAATAAAAGCTACGCTCGAAATGATAAGTTTTAGCGCCAGCTGCTAATGGATCATTAAAAGAGGGGGTTGGCGTCGAACCCGATTGCAGCGCTGCGTTGTCAGCGGCGTTACTCACTGAGAAGGGAGTAGCTGTCCAATCAATAGAAGCCCGTGTTTGCCCATTTCTTTGTAAAAGCGGCGCTGGCGGTAATGTAGCAGGCTTACGATAGTCGGCAAATTGATAAAGCGCATAACGGCCGTCAGGACTAGCGTTTATTTCCATATAAGGGTTTGTTTGAATATTATCTTTATCTATCGTAACGGTGCTGTTTATCAACTCGCCCGCTAAAAAGCACTCAAGACAAGTCTGTTCCCATAAATAATCTGCAAAACCTACTTGTTCAGCTTGCCAGTTTGGCCAGTACAATTGCGCTGATAACGATTTAAGCGGTAGCGTTATGCAGTAATCAAGCTGTAATTGCCATTCTGTAGGCTGGGCAATTACAGCTCTATTGACCAAAGTTGCGACCACTTCTACTTCGATGCCTTGTAAGTCTGCTATGGTGACACCTAGCTGCTCGGCATCAGCGGCTAGCGTATCAGTTGCTAAGCATAAATTAAAAATTTGGCTCATAGGTCGATAATATCCAGAGTTTAATATCAGTAGCGCATTATAATATTTGTAGTATTTTATTTAGAACTGACTATGAATAGCATAAAAGCCGCGAGCAAATGCAGCGCGGCTTTTATTCAATAAGATAGAACATAAGCTAAAATTAAATAGGTAGCTTATTTATTGGGCGTGACGCGCAAGGTTTGACAGCTTTGGATTGGCGTTTGGGTTTTGACGCAGTAACAGCGCCATACGGCCAATTGAGTGTATCAAAGACGCATTAGCCGCTGCGGCAAGTTCAGCGCCGATGACATCGCGCTCTTCTTTGCTGCCAGCTGGCAATTTTACTTTGATAAGTTCATGATCGGTCAAAGCGCGATCAATCTCTTCAGCGATACTTGGGGTAATGCCTTTATTGCCAATCATAACAATCGGTTTTAGGTCATGACCAATGCCTTTTAGGCGTTTAACGGTAGCGTTATCGAGTTGCATACTATTCCTAGATGTTGGTAAAAATAAAAGCAGGTGCTATTGCGAGCAGATAATGACCATTATAGATAATCTATGATCACCTTGTATGAGATCAGCAGGATTTTGCACGATTTTATGTGATGAAAATGTTAAACTGAAAGTATAAGTACATTATAAACGCTACAGGTTTATAAAGCAGTGTTTTTGCCAAGAGAATTTCGCAGTTAAAGGGTAATGAGACAGATACGAGATTTCGTTGTTCAGCAATAGTGCAATGATATGCTGATAAAAGCGCTTTTATAGATAATTAATAGACACTTATTAAAAATGTCATAAACAATCCCTTTATAAACCGCCAGTCGTGTTTTACAAACGATGTATTTGCAAGCAGGTATATTACCAAACAATAGGAGCAGTCATTTTGGTCACGCGTATTGAAAATAAAAAATTGTCAAAAAGCAGCAGTGCTTGGATGCAAGAGCATATTGACGATCCTTATGTGAAAAAAGCCCAAAAAGATGGCTACCGTGCCCGCGCTGCTTATAAATTGCTGGAGATAAATGAGAAAACCAACCTGATTAAAAAAGGCATGACCGTCGTTGACTTGGGCAGTGCGCCCGGCAGTTGGTCGCAAGTCGCTGGCAAATTGGTCGGTGAAAAAGGCGTCCTGATTGCCTCGGATATACTGTCGATGGATACCTTGCCCGACGTGACCTTTATTCAGGGTGATTTTCGTGAGGCAGACGTGTTCGAGCGTATCATGGCAGAAGTTGGCAATCGACAGGTCGATGTGGTGCTATCGGATATGGCACCCAATACCGCTGGTAACAGCGCCATTGATCAGCCGCGCATGATGTATTTATGCGAGCTGGCGGTCGATTTCGCGCTGGCAACCTTACCCGAAGGTGGCGCGCTTATTATGAAAGTGTTTCAAGGCGAGGGTACGCAAGAATTACGCAAACAGATGCAGGCGGATTTTAGTAAAATTCGTAGTATCAAACCGGGTGCTTCACGACCACGCTCAAAAGAGATGTTTTGGATTGCCATTAAGTAGTCATTGGTTTGACTATTTAATAAAAAGGTTTTAACGTCAAGCAGTTGCGCGAATCATCCATCCTATAAAGTGTGATAAAAGGTCACCATAAAGGCTATGATTAATAAGCGTAAAAACGCTACAATCCGTTAACTGAATAAATGTGATTGCTGCTTGAATTATACAGGTTAGCACCACATATCATGATATATTAACTTTGTTTTAAATCTATATTTTTACATCTACGTATCAAGCCTATGTTTTAAGCAAAGTCGTCTGAGAGTAAACGCTTTAACCGCTCAGTCATTCATTTTAGTTCGCTTATTTATTATTTTGCTCGGTTTTTAGAGTCATTAAACCTAAGTAAAAATAATAATTTGCAGCTAGGCATTGAATAGTGAGCCATACGTTTATATATAGACGTCACGTGTTTAGTAAACACACCAATAAGTAAGGGATGGGAATAACTAGTGAGCGACATGGTAAAAAATACCTTATTGTGGCTGGTGGTGATCGGTGTTTTAGTGCTGGTGTTTAGCGGCTTTGACAAATCATCTGAGCCGGATAATCTTAACTACTCGGAGTTCGTGACCGCCGTGTCAGAAAACCAAGTAGCCAGTGTTGAAATCGATGGCGAGCAAATCACCGGCGAGAAGAAAAATGGTTCATCATTTGAGACCATTCGTCCAGCTGTGACTGATGATCAGCTAATGCCACTATTGCGCGAAAACCAAGTTGAAGTGCAAGGCACCGCGCCTAAGCGTCAAAGTGTTTTGATGCAACTGCTAATAGCCAGTTTCCCAATTTTATTGATTATTGGTCTGTTTTTATTCTTTATGCGTAATATGCAGGGCGGCGCTGGTGGCAAAGGCGGCGGTCCAATGAGCTTTGGTAAATCAAAAGCTAAAATGCTGACTGAAGACCAAATCAAGGTCAACTTTGATGACGTTGCTGGCTGTGAAGAAGCCAAAGAAGAAGTCGTCGAGGTTGTTGAGTTTTTACGCGACCCTGATAAATTTACTAAGCTTGGCGCGACGATTCCACGTGGTATCTTGATGGTTGGTCCTCCAGGTACGGGTAAAACACTATTGGCAAGAGCCATTGCTGGTGAAGCCAAAGTACCTTTCTTCTCGATTTCAGGTTCTGACTTCGTTGAAATGTTCGTCGGTGTTGGTGCCTCACGTGTACGTGATATGTTTGAACAAGCGAAGAAGAGTGCGCCTTGTATTATCTTTATTGATGAGATTGATGCAGTCGGTCGTCATCGTGGCTCTGGTATGGGCGGCGGTAATGATGAGCGTGAGCAGACATTGAACCAATTATTGGTTGAAATGGATGGTTTTGAAGGTAACGAAGGCGTTATCGTGATTGCGGCAACTAACCGTGCAGATGTCCTTGATAAAGCACTATTGCGCCCAGGTCGTTTTGACCGTCAGGTGCAAGTAGGTCTGCCCGATATCAAAGGTCGCGAGCAAATCCTTAAAGTGCATCTACGCAAATTACCGAACACGATTGGTGTTGATGCGCATGCATTGGCTCGTGGTACGCCAGGATTTAGTGGTGCGCAGCTCGCCAACCTTGTTAACGAAGCAGCGCTATTTGCTGCCCGTCGTAACAAACGTAGCGTTGATATGAATGACTTTGAAGACGCAAAAGACAAGCTATATATGGGTCCTGAGCGCAAATCTATGGTTATCCGTGAAGAAGAGCGCCGCGCGACAGCCTATCATGAAGCGGGTCATGCGCTAGTTGCTGAACTATTACCCGGTACTGATCCTGTTCATAAAGTGACGATTATGCCGCGTGGCTTTGCCCTTGGTGTGACTTGGCAGCTACCTGAGCATGATCAGACCAGCATGTATAAATCGAAAATGCTTAACGATATTGCGATATTGTTTGGTGGACGTATTGCTGAAGAAGTCTTTATCAATCAAATGTCAACGGGCGCTTCAAACGACTTTGAACGTGCGACCAAAATGGCACGCGCGATGGTAACCAAATATGGTATGTCAGATGCGCTAGGCATCATGGTTTACGAAGACGATGATAGCTCACAGGGTTACTTTGGTGGCGGTGGTCGGACGATTTCGGAAGCCACACAGCAAAAAGTTGATGAAGAAGTACGCCGTATGCTGGAAGAGCAATACGATATCGCCCGCGAATTGATTGAAGGCAATCAAGACAAAATGCATGCGATGGTAGATGCGCTGATGAAATGGGAAACCATTGACCGCGATCAGTTGCAGGATATTTTGGCAGGTGAAGAGCCTCGTCCGCCAAGAGTTTATCAGCCTAATGAAGTAGATTTATCGAAAACTGATATTAAACCGACGAACTCTACACCGCCGCCATTACCAGCGATGTAGTTTCTCGTTTATTACAATCTCATAGATAGTCGATAAAAAGCCCTTTTTGATAAAGGGCTTTTTTGTGGGCGTCATTTGACGAAGGCTTTAGGACGGAATAAGATTTGCTGCTATCATGGACGTTTATAATCTTAAACAGTGTAAATACCGCTAACACAATTCTGTAAAATACAATTTATAATGGATAAGTTATGTCATTATTCCAGCCTTTACCCAGCTATAAAGTAACGAGCCGCGATAAAACTTTAGATTTATCACAGCCGCATGTTATGGGGATCTTAAACGTCACACCTGATTCTTTTTCTGATGGCGGGCAGTTTACTGCGATTGATAGCGCCATCACTCACGCTAAAGACATGATAGGCGCGGGTGCAACCATTATTGATATTGGCGGTGAGTCTACGCGGCCCAATGCCGCTGCTGTGTCTACCGAAGAAGAAGTGCAGCGTGTCGTGCCAGTCGTCAAAGCAATCCGGCAGCAACTTGGTGATGGAGTTTGGTTGTCTATAGACACCAGTAATCCTATCGTTATGCAGGCAGCGTTTGAAGCAGGCGCTGATATTTGGAATGACGTCCGCGCGCTGAAGCGTGAAGGCGCAGCAGAGATGGCAGCTAAGCTTGATGTTCCTGTCATGCTGATGCACATGCGCGGTGAGCCTACGACGATGAACAATCTTGCTCAGTATGATGATGTGATTAAAGAAGTCAGTACCGAGCTAACAGCGCGTATCGTTGAAGTGACAAACGCGGGCGTCAAGCGCGAAAAAATCATTATCGATCCAGGTTTTGGCTTTGCAAAAAACTATGAGCATCATTGTGCGTTATTAAGTCAGCTCGAACGTCTGCAAACGCTCGGATTGCCAATGATGTTTGGTATTTCACGTAAGCGTTTTTTAGCTGAAGTATTAAGCAAAAGCGGAGTCGAAGCGCTTGCCAATACTCAAGCGTTAGAGCGTGACGCGGTAGGAACGGCGGCGGGGATTTTTGCACTACAACAGGGCGCTAGTATTATCCGCACCCATAATGTCGCTATGATGCAGCAAGCGGTGACGCTATGGCAGCAATTATCGGCTTATAATCAAAGCTGATAGGTTATTAATAGCTTTTTATAAGCTGGCTGTTGCTAGATTGCCTTTTATAGACGTTATCTTTATAAATGATGCCTTTATAAGTACGGCTGACTCTTATTATTTATTAACCTTACTATTTATTTAACGTATATTTAGTTAAATGCCATTTAAACCTATGGGAATATTTTTATGACGATTAGCAATCAACCAGAGCCAAACAAGCAACCAGAACCCACCCTCGAGCAACGCCGCATTATTTATCAAGCACGCCGCGGATTAAAAGAATTGGACTTTTATATTGACCCCTATATTAAAGAGTTATATTTAACCGCTGACCCGAGTGAACAGGCGACTTTCGCAGAAATGCTGACCCATGAAGATCCAGATTTATTGGATTATTTTACCAACCAAAGCCGTCCAGAAAATGCAGCGATATGGGATTTGGTTAATAAAATTAAAACATGGCGTCATAGTAAAAGTTAAACGTAACCATTGAAGTTTTTTCAAAGTACCAACCTTTTAGATAGAAGTTCTGAATACATAAAATCCTGCTTGGATGCTAACGATGACATTGCTAAGCTCCTTACGTATTGACGCGCCTATCAAACCTATGAGCCGTATACGTTTGATATTTTATCTGGTGTTAGCAACTGCGCTGCTGACATTGGCAGCGCTTGCGTCATTGGCGTTGTGGCAGTATGTACTCATATTGATTGTAAGTGCCGCTACCGTAAGCTATTTAGCGCTATCGCGACCGATTTTACTGCATCTAAGCCAGCCGCCCTTAAATAAGAGCATGTATCAACATTGGCAACTACTGATGCGAAGCAGTCGCGGCGATAACTTGTGGCAAGCTGAGTTGATCGCAATCAGCAGCTATTCTTGGGTGATATGCTTTAAATTTATTGTCAAAGAGCCTTATCAGCGCCCTTTAGCAGTCGCGATATTTCGGGATCAAGTCGACGCCGAGCAATGGCGCAAATTGTCTGTTTTAGCCAATAGCGTTTCTGCCAAAACTGCGTAAATAAAGACCACGCGTTAAGAAAATAATACAAGTAGCGTCATCTATATGGTGCAATTCTTTATATATCTTTTCCTACCTCTCATTTCATCCTTTCAATCACTAACATGCCGCTACATGCCATAACAAAACGTCTATCTAGGCTAAGTAAAAGTTTTGCTATAGTGGAGATAAACGTCAAACTCTTATTTGTCTTATTATTTAAGGATTTGCTCTAGTATGTGGCGAGAATTTATTTAAATGAGTAAATTAAATCAGATATTTGACGATACATTATTTATAATAAAAGGACGATATCATGAGCTTATTAGGAAACTTAGTCAGCCAAGTGGCGCGCAGTGCGATGGACCCAGAGGATAGACAACGCAACCCGGTCAACCAACGTATTAATCCACGCCGCACCGGTGGTTTAGGCGATATATTGGGCAGTGTATTAGGTGGTGGCACCCAGCCAAGTGGCTACAATCCACAGCAGTATGAGCGCCGCAGTGATAATGGTTTTGGTTTAGATGACATCATCGGCGGGCTTACGGGCGCAAACCAGCGCGGCGGTATGAGTGCAGGCGCGGGTGGACTTGGCGATATTCTAGGCGGTGTACTTGGCGGTCAGACGACAAGAGGTGGCTTTGGCGGTAAAGGTATGCTGATCGCCGCATTGATGCCGATGGTACTCAGCTGGATTAAGCGCAATGGTGGTTTGAGTGGCGCTTTATCAAAAATCACTGGCATGGGTTACGAGAATCAAGCGCGTTCTTGGATGAGTAACCAAGAAGTCAATGATAACCTTGATCCTAATGAGATCACGCGTTTATTTGATGAAAGTGAGATTCAGCAGGTAGCGGCGCATACCGGCGCAAATGAGATGGAAGTCCGCCAAGGTCTGGCTGAGCTACTGCCTGAGGTTATGAACCAATTAACGCCAAATGGCAATTTGGAAAATGAGCCAGAAGCCAATGAAGAGATTGACCAAATTATCACTCAGTTATCAAATCGTTTAGGCACATTAAAGTAAAATAATTGTCCTTTATAAATCTTCCTTTCCGTCATTAAGAAAAGAGTGCATATACATGCGCTCTTTTTTTGTTTTAGCTTAGCAAAAATACTTACATTCTAACGCGATAAGGGCGCAGAGTTTTCTATGTGAGTTGAGTGCTAAAAAAATAGATATGTTAAGAACCGTGACTAAAGTCGCTAAGAAGATTCAAAAAATTTATGATAACGGTATAATTTATTTAAGGCTACTTCATAGCTTTGCATGTTATTACCCAGTTTCTTTAAAAAGCTTTATATAAAGTCATGCGATATAAAGGTATAAGTATTTTACAAGGATATTACTCATGCCATTTAAGCCTATCCAAGCAGCAATTGCCATCTTAGTTGGTTTGATTATCTGGTTTGTGATTCCTGTACCAAATGGAGTAACACCAGAAGCGTGGCATATGCTGGCCTTATTCATCGCCACCATTGTTGCCATTATCGGTAAAGTCTTGCCCATCGGGGCGATTGCCATTATCGCCGTTATGTTGGTGGCGCTGACTGGGGTGACTAATGACAGTCCAAAAGACGCCATCGCTGATGCCTTATCGAGCTATTCAAGTCCACTGATTTGGCTCATCGGTATTGCGGTGATGATATCGCGAGGACTTATAAAAACGGGTTTGGGGCGGCGTATTGCTTATTACTTCATCTCAATATTTGGAAAAAAGACCATTGGCGTTGCTTACTCGTTGAGCGCAGCGGAGCTGATGATAGCGCCGATTACCCCTTCTAATACCGCTCGTGGTGGCGGGATTATTCACCCCATTATGCGGTCAATTGCGCAAAGCTTTCATTCAACGCCAGAAGAGGGCACGCAAAATAAAATTGGCCGTTATTTAGCGATGGTGAATTATCACGCCAACCCGATTACATCCGGTATGTTTATTACCGCCACCGCGCCAAACCCACTGGTGGTAGATTTGATCAATAAAGCCACAGGGAGTGAGATTCAGCTGTCATGGACGACGTGGGCAGTGGCGATGTTTATACCGGGGATGCTGTGTTTATTATTGATGCCGTTGGTTATTTATCTGATTTATCCGCCCGATGTCAAAGTCACCCCAGATGCCAAACAGTTTGCTAAAGACAATCTAAGCGAGATGGGGCAGGTGAGCACGCAGGAAAAAATCATGTTGGGTGTCTTTGCCTTGATGCTGATATTGTGGGCCAATATTCCAGCACTAATCTTTGGTGAACAATTAAGTGTCGATGCGACAACCACTGCTTTTATCGGTTTGACGGCGCTCATACTGACAGGCGTATTAACATGGGATGACGTGCTTAAAGAAAAATCAGCATGGGATACCATTGTATGGTTTGGGGCACTGATTATGATGGCGTCTTACCTCAATAAATTAGGCTTGGTTAGCTGGTTCTCAAGCAACATCGAATCAATGATTGGCGTAATAGGCGTAGGCTGGATCGGCGCTGTGGTGATTTTAACATTGGTTTATTTGTATATTCATTACTTTTTTGCCAGTACCACCGCCCATATTACCGCCTTGTTTGCTGCTTTTTATGCCGTAGGGTTAAGCCTAGGCGCGCCGCCAATGTTATATGCGCTTATTTTAGCAGCAGCAGGCAATATCATGATGACGTTGACCCATTATGCAACAGGTACGGCGCCGGTTATTTTTAACTCGGGCTATGTGACCCTAGGAGAGTGGTGGATTATCGGCGCCATCATGAGTGTGGTCAATCTTGTGGTATGGATAGGCGCAGGTTTGATTTGGTGGAAACTGCTTGGTTATTATTGATAAATAGACTGACAATATTATGAATCATCGATGAGTTTGCTCAAATTGGTTAGAAGCGCTCATTTAAGGTATCTAACGTATAATTTAACGCCTCAAAGCAGATATCGGTATTAAAACCGCGGTATTGCAAAAATCGTAGCTGGCGAGCCTTGTCTTTTTGCTCAGTTGGGATGTCATCGCCATATTTTTTGGTACGGGCGGTGACCGCAAGTTTTAGCCAATCGACGCCTTCGACTAAGTTATCGGTATCCTCATCGATAAATTCACTAAATTCTTCCGATTCGGCATTGGCCATGTCGATCAGCTCATCAATATTGCCAGGCATGGCTATCTTTTTATGATAGAACTCTTGCTTAATACGAGCGCGTCCGCGTCCTTTACGGATATTTTCTCGTATCAGCATCAGCGTGGTACGATAATCGCTTTGATAGCCTTTTTCTGCAAACTCATCAAGTAGGGCATCGATTTTATCGGGGTCTTGTTCTTTGTCTAGCAGCTTTTGTTTCAGCTCGGCTTTGCCGTATTCACGGCGTGACAAATAATAAAATGCCAACCAGCGCAAACGGCTTTCGGCTTTGATGGCGTCGATATCCGCTTGCCGTTGCTCAGGCGTACGCAAATAGGCTTTAAGCGCTGCAGGTAGGTTGTCTGTTTGATTATTAGCTTGATGGTTTAATTCACTATGACCGTTAGCAATGTTGCTATCTGTATGCTCATTATCTTCGCTATCATGAACATCATGCTTAACCTCGGCAAGTAGCTGTTTAATGCTTTGCGCTTCTGGTGGCTGATAGGAAGGTACGTTATTAGGCTCAGGAATGAAATTTGCCGCTGGATGAAAGCTTTTTTTGCGCTTTTTGTTTTTATAAGATTTTTTATTATAAGAGGAAGAAGAGGCAAGCGAGTCTATATCCGTTATAGCATCGTCCTGTAAAGGTGTTGCTTCTTTTTTTGTATAAGTCGTACGTTTAGCCGTTTTTCTAGGCTTGTCTGGATAGGAGCTCTGAGAATTTTTAGCAGACTCAGAGGATTTGGTAGACTTTTTGGATTTGGCAGGAGTAGCGCTCGCTGAATCGGCTTCCGACTCAGCGAGTATTTCAGCTAAGGTTTTAATTTTCATAATCAATCATGATAGACAATCATATTCTACAAAAAATCTATTATTGCACAGGCTCAGGAGCAAAGTCTTGTTCAGGATCTTCCTCGTCTGGAGCTTTATTAGGGTCGACTACTCCGAGTTTTTCAGCCCGAATTTTAGCTTCGATCTCTTCAGCAATTGCAGGGTTTTCTTTTAAAAACAGTACCGAATTGGCTTTACCTTGGCCGATTTTTTCATCGCCATAGCTGTACCAAGAGCCTGCTTTGCCAACGGCGCCAATCTCAACGCCCAAATCAATCACTTCTGCTAGATGGTTGGTACCTTCACCGTAAGTGATTTCAAATTCAGCTTGGCGGAATGGCGGCGCCATTTTGTTTTTGATGACTTTGACACGGGTTTGGTTACCGATAATATCATCGCCATTTTTCACCGCCCCGATACGGCGGATATCCATACGTACGGACGCATAGAATTTTAGTGCATTACCACCGGTTGTGGTTTCAGGACTACCAAACATAACGCCGATTTTCATACGGATTTGGTTAATAAAGACCACCATGCAGTTCGAGCGTTTGGCATTACCAGTGATTTTACGCAGCGCTTGGCTCATCAAACGTGCCTGCAAGCCCATGTGCGAGTCGCCCATTTCCCCTTCGATTTCTGCTCGCGGGGTCAGCGCCGCGACTGAGTCGATGACAATCATATCAACTGCCCCTGAGCGCACCAACATATCGGTAATCTCAAGTGCTTGCTCACCATTGTCTGGCTGTGACACGAGTAAATCGTCCGTATTTACCCCAAGTTTACGGGCGTAAACTGGGTCAAGGGCATGCTCAGCATCGATAAAGGCACAAACGCCGCCTTGCTTTTGACATTCGGCAATCGCTTGCAAGGTCATGGTGGTTTTACCAGAGCTTTCAGGACCGTAAATCTCAATGATACGACCTTTTGGTAGACCGCCAATACCAAGCGCGATATCTAAACCCAATGAGCCGGTAGAAACCACATCGGCGTCAAGCGTGGCTGACTCGTCACCAAGATGCATAATAGTGTTTTTACCAAATTGCTTTTCAATTTGACCTAATGCCGCTTTGAGGGCTTTGGCTTTATTTTCGTCCATGTAGGACTCCTTGTGAAAAATAATAAATATAAAATGGTTTAGTTATGTAAAACGTGGCTTTTAAAACGATAGGTTTAAAGCGTTTGTTAAATAACGACTTGCTTAGTGAAATCACTCACGACTTTCATCATCAGTAAACGACACATTTGGCAAGTTTGAGGTAGAGGGTTATAGTGGGTTTAAGACAGTGATATCGGCTATATCACCTTACTATACAGTAAAAACGAATCATGATAAAAGCAAAAAAAAGTTCATAAACGCTAATGCTCATTTGCTATAACGATGGCTGTAGGTTTATCTTTGCGATACTGGTCGCGCTATCCTGTGTTATATCGCTATTGTTTAGATAAGACTATTATAACAAATACCAAGCCCAATATTTAGCGTAGTAAGCGGCTAAACGACAGTTAATGTCGCCTATTATTCTACTGATATTATGACGAAGTAGTTATGCTTTGTCCTATATTTCGAACTTAATAACAGGGCTGTTTGTCAATAGTTTTATGAGTTGTCCACAATAAAAAAAGTATTTTTATTTATAGGTTGTGAAACATTGATAGGCTTTAAATTAATTTGAAAAAAATTAGAAATATATTATTTATCTTTCAAATACGTCGTAAGTTACTGATTTATAAAGTTTTTAAAATTGTACAAAAAATGAACGATTTTACCTAACCCTTTAAGCTATCTAAGGAAATGCTTGTCAAGTAGCGACTTATACACAGGGTTATCCACAGCTTATGGGGAGAACTCCGCAAACCCTTATGTTACCGATGTTTGCGCAGACATAAAAACTTAGAGACAGGCGAAATATTAATGATTTCTATTTTTGCAACTTTAAATTTAATAAAAAAATTGTTCTGTTACGCCTATGTTTCACATAATGCCTGCGCCTACAGGGAATTCAATAACAGCCTTGAATGGCTCAACATCTTGAAAACGACATGCAAAGCCTTATATGTCAAGGGCTATGCTAAAAGTAGCAAAATTCAGCTAAAAGCGGAAAAATGAATTGGCATAAAAAAACGGCTAAGTACGTTATTAGTATCTTAGCCGCTATCGTGCAGGAATGCTAGGGTTACGCTACCAAGCCTAATCCTTGATATAGATCAAATCCCAAACGCCGTGTCCGCGCTCTAAACCGCGGCGCTCGAACTTAGTCATTGGACGAAAGTCAGGACGGTCGGTGAAATTACCAGCGCCTGCTTGATTGGTCAGTCCAGCAAAAGCATCTAACACTTCGAGCATCCAAAAGGCGTAATGTTCCCAATCGGTCGCCGTATGGAACCAGCCGCCTTGCTTTAAGCTGCGCGTAACAATCGCCATACGCTCAGGGCTGACAAAGCGGCGTTTGTAGTGGCGCTTTTTTTGCCACGGATCAGGGAAGTAAAGCTGAATGCGGTCGATATGATTTTCTGGTAGCTGCTTGAGCAATTGGATGGCATCACCGTTGATGATTTTGACGTTGGTTAAACCTTGCGTCCCTGCCATATACGCGCATTTACCGATACCTGGCTCATGGACTTCAACACCAACAAAATTGCGCGTCGGCTCTGCGGCGGCCATCTCGATAAACGAATCGCCTAGGCCAAAACCAATCTCTAAAGTCAGCGGCGCATCACTGCCATTCGGGCTATCTGCAAATAACGCGCGTAAATCGTTAATGCCCTCAAGATTGCCATCTCCGAAACTGTTATTGACCAAGTAATGCGCAAACTCTGGCGCAGTCAGTGCTAGCTCGGCATTCTTATTCATGTGCGTACGGCGCTTCATAAAGGTATTAACGATACGAATGTGCTTGTCCGTTGGCTCTTCAGTCTGACTACTGGCATCAGTATCTACATTCACGTTATCAGTATTAACGCTATCAGTATTAATATTAAAAGCGGTTTGCATTTCTGTGTTCATGGTATCAGCGGTATTAGGGTTTTGCGCATCAGTCGTATCGTTACCACTACTATTGATGTCATTGTGCTTAGGATGTTGACTCATAGGATTAACAAAGCTTAATTAAGTAGATAAAGTTGCCTCATTATAAGTGAAATCTTCACCACTGTGAACGCACAATACAGTTTTAGCGCACCCGCCATAACGCTTATAACTTTATAGGCTGTTTGTATATATAGGTTTCATATATATATAGGTTTTCTACGCAGGGCTTTTGGCGTTATCATATAGCCAGCATGTTTTAAAAAGAAGGGTTTAAAAATAACCACTTAATAAGAATCGTTGGATAAAAAAATGATATACAAATCCGCGCGTTAACATTTATGCTTAATAATCAGTAAGGCCTATCACCATGTTATTTATCGAGACGGATTCGCCGCCACCGTTTTATCAAGAACAGCTGAGCGCTGCTAAACGCGAACAACTGGATAAATGGTTTATCAGTCAGCGTAGCCAGTCGTATTATCTTAAACGCTTTAAGGAGTTTGATGAGCAAGGCTACCTGTCGCCTAAATGGCACTGGGCGGCGTTCTTTGTCACCTTTCCTTGGCTGCTGTATCGCAAACGCTATATGGATGCGATTGTATATAGTGTCGCAGGTTGGTCATTTATTCAACTGAATGTGGCGCTGATATTGGTAGCGTTTGAGTTTGTGGCGATGCCTTTTATTGCCGATGCGTATCAGATGGGCATACGTATCGCTATCGCGGCGCTGATTTGGCTGTTTTGGTCGTTTATGGTGGCACGTTGGACGGATGCTTATTATTACCGCATGGCACGGCGCGAGATTGCGGATGCTATCAATGATTATCCGCGCGATGAAGCGGCGCAAAAAGCGCATTTAAAAAAGGAAGGCGGGGTCAGTCTATTTGGCTTGGGCTTAGGCTTTGGATTTTTTGCTTTTGCGTTAATGGTAATAAAGGTACAGTTTTTACCCATTGTCGCTAAGCCTAAAGAAAATGAAGTGTTATTTGATACCTATGATACCGCTAAAACAGCACAAAATCGTGTGGCGCTTAGCTATCGGCAAACAGGACAGTGTCCGCTTAATCTGCCTTTAGATATGGGCACACAGCAAGTCAATATCGCGGTTGATACTAAAGCTGCTGGCGTGACAAACACCGATTGCGCAGTTATCGCTACCATTCAAAACGTCAAATTTCCATTACGTTATTTAAATGAGCAGACGCTGGTTTTTTATCATCTGCCCGATAGCGATAATTGGCGCTGTACAACCTCGCTAAATAAAAGGCAAGCGCCTAAAGGCTGTAGCGAGGATTAATAAACGATAAAACTATAATAGCCGTTAGTTTTTATAGTCAGCGGTCAGATTGTCTTTTTCATCGGCGGGTATGGATTGGCTTTTTAGCGCGTCATAAAAGTCCGTCAAATCCATTTTACGGGCTTTATCGATATCTTCATCAAATAAGCTCTCAAGCTCCGCTATGGCTGATTGTGCCGATTCAATCATACTGGCTTCGTCGTCATAAATCGCTTGCTGGCGCTCGATCAAGTCATCGTCATAATTACGGAAAGTTTGGACAGTCTCGCGCGCTTTTTCTGCTGAGATACCAAGTAGCTGTAATGATTCACGCGACATATCTAAAGACGATAAATAGGTCTCACGCCAAATATGACGGACGCCGACTTCACGCAAACGGTAATAATGCTGGCGGTCACGGGCGCGTGCTAAGACAATCATATCAGGATAGTTTTTACGCAAATATTGAGCGGTGGTAATAGAGCGCTCTACATCGTCGATGGCAAGGATAAAAACGCGTGCTTTTTTGATACCGGCGGCGCGTAGAATCTCGGGGTTTTTTGGATCGCCATAATAGACTTGGTTACCAAATTTACGCACAAAATCAACGCGATTTGCCGAGCGCTCAATCGCTGTAAATTCGATGTTGTGCATGCGCAGCACGCGACCGATAATCTGACCGACACGACCAAAACCAGCAATAATCACCTGATGCTCATCGTCGGGAATGGTATCGTACTCGCGGCTGGGTTTTCTTTTGGCAAAGAGCGGTTCACCGATTTTTTCTAAGAGTAAAAATGCCAGTGGCGTGAGTGCCATGGAGATGGTAACAATAAGGTTTAGGGTGTTGCCAAGCTCAGGACGCAATACATTTTGCGCGCTTGCCACACTGAATAAAACAAAGGCAAATTCACCACCTTGAGCGAGGGTAACTCCCAAACGAATACTGGTCGGCCAGCGATTGCCCGATACTTTTGCAATGGCGGTAATCACCGCAAATTTAATCACCATCAACGCCATAGCGCAGCCGATGATAAAGATAGGCTTTGCTAAGATGAGTTTGACATCGGTGAGCATGCCGACCGACATAAAAAACAGCCCTAACAGCAAGCCTTTAAATGGCTCGATACTGGCTTCTAGCTCATGACGATATTCAGAATCCGCCAGCAATACGCCAGTCAAGAACGCACCCAATGCCATCGATAGGCCAATTTGTCCCATTAAAATAGACACGCCCATGACGATAAATAAAGCGACGGCGGTTAAAAGTTCTGAGGCGCCGCTAGATGCCACAAATTTAAAGAAAGGGCGGATGATATAACGGCTAGCAAAGATAAGTCCGGCAAAAACGGCAAAGACCTTGCCAAAATAAATCAAATCGTAGCTTTGCTCGCGCACCCCTGATAAAAACGGAATGACGGCTAATAAAGGGATAACGGCAATATCTTGGAATAATAAAATGGTAAAGGCTTCACGGCCATGGGTACTAGAAAGCTGCTGTTTCTCTGTTAATATTTGCAGCACAAAAGCAGTCGATGACAGCGCCAGACCAAACCCGACGATAAAAGCGGTATCAAGCGGCAAGGTAAAAAACTGGTGTAACAGCCACATCAATAGCGTGCCTGTCAGACCGACTTGTAAGCCCCCGAGGACAAATATCGAACGCCGTAGCGCCCATAATCGTGAAGGCTGCAACTCAAGACCAATGATAAACAACAGCATGACCACGCCGAACTCGGAAAAGTGCAATAAGCTCTCGGCGTCGCCTGCAACATCTAAACCACTGGGGCCCAATATCAGACCAGTAATCAAATACCCTAACACAGTCGCAATACCGAAACGCTTGCCAAGTGGTACAAACAGCAGCGCTGCCCCCAAGAAAATTGTAGCTTGTAACATCAAGTTTGGTGAGCCGGCGGCGGCAGCGAGCATCTGGAATCCTTAGCGGTAATGATAAAATAAGCAGTAAAACAGTGTAGATCAGTAATCAAAATTTTTGAACATCGTTTATTTTTTACGATAAATCTTCCATACGCCATTGTCTGCCAGCGGATTGCTATAAGCATCGTTACGGCGCTTACGTGGGGTCTGGCGACTATCGACGATTTTAAAATCAGGCAGGGCATGAACGATAAGCCCCGTGCGATAAAAGCGTACGCGCTCAGGCTCTAGCATCTCGCCCTTGGCATCACGGCAAAATACATATGCGCGCAGATCAATAAATTCACGATGCGCCACCAAACGTGCCTCATCATCATTGTCAAATACGGCGCTCATACGGGAGATTTCATCGGCGCTGTAATCGCCACATTTATCGGTCAGCGCCCCGACCGAGCCAAAACTTTTGGATTCTTTGGCGCGGGTCTTGGTCAGATGTAACCTTTGCACATGATAAATAAACTGCGGTATCTCAAGGCTGGCGGGCAAAGGCAAATAGTCGGGTGGTAGATTGGCCGCCGGATAAAATGCCATCGCGCGCTCAAGCAGACTGTGCCAACGCTGCTGATAAGCTTGGACTTCGGCTAAATTGCCTTCATAAATCGGCATATCACGAATTTGCCGCAAAATATCAGGCGGAAACTGCTCATCTCGAAAGCTGGCAATATCTTCTTGCAGCGTCGATAGCAATGCTTTGGCATGCTTTTTACCCTCGCTTGAGATAGGGTCAACAATGTAGCTTGGAGCAACGAAAGGAGCTGAGCGTCTCGACATGGCAGAAAATAATCCAGTAGTGGCAAATTGGGCGTTTCAGCTTTAAGTATACAGAATTTAGATAAAAAATATGGCGACGCGGTTAAATTTCCCATGATTTTTAACATCCTATTACAATGAAAAAAGCCGCCTGATATAAGCTTATTTAAAATTAACTCTCTTTCTTAGGCGCTGTTTTTATGGATAATGGCTCTAAATACTTCCTAAATCATCATAATCGGCGGAGCTTATTAAAAAATATTAGTAGAGTGGTTTTAAAAATTACCGGTGCAGGATTGGCGCTAGTATTTGGATTTTGGTTGCTACTGGCGTCAAATATGGGACCGGTTTATCTGCCACAGTTTATGGACGGCGCGCTAGATTTTTGGATTCGCATGACGCTGTTGGGACTGGGGCTGAGTATTTGGCTCATAACAGCAGTTTGGTTCGTTTGTTTTGTGCTGCGTTATTGCCATTACTTAATAAAGTACTATTTGACAAAACGTCGCTTATAAATGAAACATAAATAGACGACGTTTTAATGGATAGTTGGTTTTAATGGATGGTTAGTTTTAATTGATTGTTATAAGAAGGGCATTGTTTTTGATATGTCGTATCTGGCTTATTAATAGCTAATGTTTAAAGTTTAGTGTCTTAGAAATCTTACCTAAAATCATGCCTAATGGTTGTGACCAATATGACTATTGCTATCAGTCGCCTGCTGGGAGATATCGCAGACTAAGGCGTCGCTATGGGTTTTGGTTTGCGGATGCGCTAAGCTTTCAACCTGAATGGTCGCATGGTGAATATCAAGCTCAAGAAGGCTCTGCTCTAAACTGGCAATCAAGATACTCGATTCATAAATACTCATTTCACCATCGACGACCACGTGACACGATAGGGCGTTGAGACCGCTGGTGATACTCCAAACATGTAGGTCATGGATTTTTTGAACTTGTGGATGGGTAAGTAGTTTATCTTCGACCTCTACCAGCGATATGCCTTCTGGTGTGCCTTCCATCAAGATATGTACCGAATCACGTACCACGCGATAACCACTAAATAAAATCAATATGGCGACAATGACCGACGCTGCAGCATCTGCCCAAACCCAGCCAAAGCTCATCATCAAAAGCGCGGCAACGATAGCGGCAACCGAACCCATTAAGTCACTTAATACGTGCAAATAAGCACTTTGCATATTTAAATTAACTGGTGCTTTAGCTTCAGCTTGTCCATCTTGCTGTACATGATTGTCGCCATGGCTATGACTATGTGCATGCCCATGCGTATCAGTGCCGCGACTGCCGCGATGCATCAGCCAAGCGACCACAATATTGACCAGCATACCAATGGTCGCAACAATAAGCATCCCTTGGGTCGCAATCTCAGGTGGCGAGTTAAAGCGTTTAATCGCCTCATAAAAAATCATGATGGCAATAATAACCAGCGTTGCACCATTGACCGTCGCCACCAAAATCTCAAAGCGTTTATAGCCAAAGGTTTTTTGATGGGTGGCGGCTTTTTCACCAATTTTAAAGGCCATTAACGTCGCGCCAAGCGCTACCGCGTCACTGAGCATATGACCAGCATCAGACAGCAGCGCCAAACTACCCGTGAGCCAGCCGCCAATGGCTTCGACAAACATATAGCCTGTAATGATGATAAAGCTAAACAGCAAAGTGCGCTGATAACCCTTGGTGTCGCGCGGTGCAACCGTCTCTTCTAGATGCTCATCGTGGTCATGATGGTGTTGATTATCCTTGGTATACCTGTCTTGAATATTACTATTATCTGCATGATTTTGAGCATGTTTATGGGTATCAATCGCCGCATTCTGATAAGAATGGTCATGTTGCTTAGATTTCGGGCGCTCTTGATTCATAACAATACTCGGGATAATAAAAGGTGAAATAGAGGGTTTATAAAGCTTTAATTGCTTATAAAGTTGGACTTGCTGTTCATAACCAGACAGTTATAGAGAATTTAGCACATTTACTAAAGGCTTGCTGTATCTAGGCAGTAAACGATATAAGGCGAATTTTGGCTAGCGTTCTTTATTGACAGCAATATATAGAGAGATAATTAAAACTGGCGAGGTGTGTTTTAAGATTGAACGTTTACCAGCCGACAGGGTCGATATCTAAGGTCAGTTTTAGATATTTGGCGCTTGGCAAAGCAAGTACAGGTTGCCACCAGTGATTGAGTACCCTATGTAATTGCTGTCGGTCTTTGCCTAATAGCAGTAATTGCGCGTGGTAGCGACTGTTCTTTTTACTCATCGGCGCATCGATAGGGCCGAGAACAGCAAGATTATGAGCATTTGGAAGAATACCAACGGCATCTTTTAGCGCTTGCGTGGTGGCAGCTAACGTTTTACCTTCGCAGCGTATTAGGGCAGCATAACTATGCGGCGGCAAGCCCATCATTTTACGCTCTTGCAATAGCTCACGTGCGAATGATAAGTAACCGTCTTTTACCAATTTTAATAACAGCGCATTATCGGGTTGCAGCGTTTGAATAAGCACGCGCCCCGATTTGTCCCCGCGACCAGCACGGCCTGCCACTTGAATCATGAGCTGGGCGGTATGCTCTGGCGAGCGAAAGTCGGCGGACAAAAAACCGCGATCGGCATTAGGCAAGCAGACAAGCGTGACGTTGGGAAAATGATGACCTTTGGCGACCATTTGCGTGCCGACTAAGATGGCAGGTTTGCCTTCATTGATACGCTGATAAATATTCTCCCAGCTATCTTTACCTCTAGTAGTATCGCGATCGATTTGGATAATGGGGTACAACTCTTTGCTGGTTTGTGGATTGGCAAAAATTGCATGCAAATTTTCGCTTAGCCTCGTCGTTCCGATACCTTTGGCGTCCAAATTTTGACTGCCACAATCAGGGCAAACCGTTGGGATATAGGCTTGCCAATCACAGTGATGGCATTTTAAATAAGGGCTGTTTGAATAGGAATTGGATTGCGATTGGCTATTATAATGCACGGTCAAATGCGCATCACAGCGCGGGCAATCGGCTTGCCAACCGCACGCTTCGCATAGCAAAACGGGCGCATAGCCGCGGCGATTTAAAAATATCAATACTTGGTCGCCCGCTTCTAGCGTTTGCCGTATCGCCCCAATCAGCGCATCGGTTAGTCCGGTATCATAACGTGCGCCTTCGTCTGTCGTCTGTTGATGGGTGCTTTGCTGGCGTGCATCAATCAGCTGCATGGTTGCAGGTTTGGCGTTACCAGGGCGAGTTTGCAGTTGGTATTCGATAAGCTTGCCATCATCGACCAGTTTTAGATGCTCAAGCGAAGGAGTCGCAGTACCAAGTACGACGGGAATATTGGCTTGCAGGCCGCGATACAGCGCGACGTCAGCAGCATGATAGCGCAACGTATCTTGCTGTTTATAAGAACCATCATGCGCTTCATCGACGACAATTAAGCCCAAATTCGCAAACGGATACAGCACCGCTGAGCGCGTGCCGATGATAATTTGCGCGTGACCAGTACGGCAATCTTGCCAACCTTGCAGGCGGTGGGTATTGTTCATACCCGAATGTAATAAGACTATATGAGCGGCAAAGCGACTGGCAAAGCGCGCGCGTGTTTGCGGCGTCAAACCAATCTCTGGTACTAGTATCAATACTTGCTCGCCCGCCTCCAAGACCGCTTGCATCGCTTGCAAGTAGACTTCAGTCTTACCACTACCGGTAATGCCATTTAATAAAAACCCCGTATATTGCTTATTTTCATGCGCAGCAATAATGCCATCGACGGCAAGCTGTTGCTCTTCATTTAGGTCAAGCGGCATTTTTGCTAAAGTAACGGGCGCAGGCGCAGATTTCGCTTCGATATAGCGCTCGATAAGCCCTTTGGCTTCTAGCGCCTTTAAGAAAGGCCGCTGCATACCTTCTAATAATAGTACGTCTTCACTAGCGCCGTGCTCGCCGTGTAACTTAAGCATCTCAAACTGCTGCTTTTGTTTTTTGGCATTGCTATGAAAGTCAGTATCAGTGACGTGCGGTAAAATCCGCCAATGGGTAGTCAATAAATCTAACGGCTTACCTTGGCGTACGAGAGTTGGCAACATCACCGCTAACACGTCACCAAGCGGATAGTGGTAATAACGCGCCAACCAATGGGCCAGCTTTAGCATATTGTTGTCTAAAATGGGCTCAGCATCTAAGCATTTATTAATAGGTTTGAGCTTATTCGTCGGTACGTCGCTAGCCGCTTCTTCAATATGAGCAATGACAATGCCGATTAAGGTTTGACGACCAAAAGGCACCTCAACACGGCTACCAATCGGTGGTAGCGGCATGGCAGCCATGGCAGCGCCGTTTGGCAACGTCGGCGTATCTGCTGGCAAGCGATAGTCAAATACCCGATAAAGGGGCACGGGTAGGGCAACTTGTAGCAACATAGCTGGGCTTCGCAGTCTTTTATCGAATGAATAGAGAGTAAAAACATCAACAGCAATATAAAAAGGCACAGACAAATAAGCTTAGCATGAAGCTAAGCTTATTATTATTTACTATAAACCAGTAACGCTCAATAATCGTCTTATTCAATATACATGATAGATTCAATTTCAACCACGCCGCCTTTAGGTAGCGCCGCCACTTGTACGGCAGCGCGGGCAGGATACGGCTCGCTTAAGTTAGCGACAAATACTTCGTTTAGCGCGGCAAAGTCATTTAAATCGGTCAAAGAGACATTGAATTTGACCACATCATTTAAGCTGCCACCGGCCGCCTCACAGATGGCTTTGATGTTTGCAAATACTTGCTTGGCTTGTGCTTCAAAGCCTTCTTTTAGCTCCATGGTATCAGGATCAAAGCCCAGTTGACCGGAGATATAAACAGTATTGCCTACTTTTACCGCTTGTGAATAGGTACCAACGGCGGCTGGGGCTTTATCGGTTTGAATGGTTTGACGGGTCATATGATTTCCTTATGATGTTTTTTTGGTTAAAAAGTTGGCCAAAAATTTCAGGCGATAATAAATGTTCAACATTGAATGGTTTTAAAAGGGATAGATTTTAACATGTATTTTAACGGCTTTTATAATTGATAAAGCCTAATAATATTGGGGAAGCCAAGTAGCGACCGCAACTCGCGAATGCCTTGTGCCAAATGGTTACGGCTACGCACGACGATATGAATAATAGTGTCGCTGCTACGCACGTCGACCTTTTCGACCCCGATATTTAACTGGCGCAGATGATAAATCACTTCACTGATTTGCTCGTCGCTTAGGGCGATTGAGAGTTTGAGATAAGCAGGGAAGCGAATTTTGCTGTTATGTTCCCCGGATGAGTCGCCTTGTTTAATGGCTTTATCATTACGCCAGCGCAGTTGGATAACTTGATAAGGGTTGTCTTTACGTATATCGTCTAACGAAAAGCACTTATGGCGATGTACAACCAGACCATGACGTGATAAATGGCCAACGATAGGGTCACCATAAATCGGATGACAACAATTGGCAAAATCAAGCTCAACACCTGAAGCGTTGACAATCAATTGTTGCGGTTGGGTCATATCATCAACGCTTTCTTGCGACTGCATATCACTGACTTCATCGCTAAACAAACGGGTGACCACCAGTTGCGGCAGCAACGTGCCTGAGCTAATTTGCTCAAACAGGGCGTTTTTTTCTGTCAGACCGCGCCATTCAGTTAAGTTTTTCCAATCACTTTCGGTTAAATCATCGAGGCTTTTCTGATACGTTTTTAGGGCTCGGTCTAGGGCTTGTCTGCCATGATGCTGTTTATCGGCGGGCGATAAGTCTTTAAACCAACGTAAAATTTCCACGCGGGCTTTATTGGTCACCACAAAGCCGAGCCATTCCGCTTTTGGCTCAGAATGACTGCTGACTTCAATCTCGACCAACTGCCCGTTTTTTAGCACCGTCCCGAGTTTTGCATGTTTGTTATCGACATTGGCACCGACCGCGACATTGCCTACCATAGGACCGACGGCGTAAGCAAAGTCTAGCGCTGTGGCACCCTGCGGTAGCTCATAAGCGCGGCCTTGCGGGCTGTAGCAGATGATTTTACTCGAGTGTAGATAATCCATTAGCTCATTAATGGTAGAAACGGCCGCGGAAAAATCAGGACTATCGGCGTCTAACGTGTCTTCGTCGACCAAATCTTTCATATTACGCAGTGACGCTTGAATAACCGACTGGCTGACATCAGAGGCGTGTTCGGCACCAATAACCCCAAGTCTTGCCGCGTTTTGCATTTGCTTGGTTAAAATGGTGACTTTAACAAAGTCATTGTCGCGTTCATAAATCAGGGTGAGCGACTGATTGCCACCGGGCAGCGGACGACGAATATTATCAGCGATATGACTGTCATCAATCTGGTATTTTTTAATCAGATAATAAGCAAGCTTGTCACAAGCTTCGATGTTATCAAGCACTATCTCAAACGCATAATGGCGTAATAGCGCATTAATTTCACCGCGATTACGGAAAAATTGGCGGAAGATAACCACGCGATTGTCTAAAACTTTGACCATGCCATTAAGATTAAGGTTATTTAGCACAATGCTCAAGTAGCGATGAATGGCTTCTCTTTGAAAATTACGCCCAAGTCCATGTTGCAGCAGCTTATCAGACAGCTTGTTATACATATCGGAATCAAGATTACGATAACAAAGCACTTCGATATAATCGGCAATGTCATTAAGCCCCATCAAGCGCGCAAAGGGTACATAAAAATCCAAGGTTTCTTGCGCGGTGGTGCGCTGTTTTTCGGGACGTACCGCATCGAGCGTCGACATATTGTGCAAGCGGTCGGCCAGTTTGATAATCAAGACGCGCGGGTCAGCAAGGGTGGCGGTCAAGATTTTATGAAAGGTGGCGGCTTTGTTTTCTTGCTTGTTATGGGTTGATGATTTTAATTTGGTCACGCCATCGACCAGTCTTGCCACTATTTTACCGTAACGCTGCTCAATATCATCAGCGCTAACCTCGGTATCTTCGACCGTATCATGAAGGATGGCCGCAATAATGGTATCGCGATCCAAGCGAAAGCCTGCCAATATTTCGGCGACGGCAATCGGATGCGTGATATAAGGTTCCCCTGATTTACGCTTATCTTTGATATGCGCTATATCACCGAACTCACAGGCATCAATAATATCACTACGTTCAGCCGCAGTGAGATAACCTACTGAGCGCAGCAGGTTGTATTGAGCATCATCAACTAAAGGATGACTGAGTTTGGGCAAGGTTTGAGTCATAAGGTGGTAATCCTATTTTCCAATACCTATTTATCAGTTCAGGACGGTTCGTCGGCTACGGACTTTTAATGGGTTCAGGACTGTTGGGTAAATGATAGCTGGATGAATAAGCGGCGGTTATGCAAAAGAGTAAGCTATTAGGTCAAAGCATACTAACTTAAAACGCACAAAGCGAAAAGAGGGCAGACCACCCTCTAATTAATCGTAAATCGTTCTCAATGTCAACTCTTATGCGCGTAAGTCAGGCAGAAAATAAAAAATTCTACCTGAGTGGTATGATTTTCGCTATAAATGGTCGCAAAAATTGGCAAGCGTTTGGTGTTATCAGTCGTTTCATAACCAAAAAACCACAGCCGATGCTGTGGTTCTTATCTTTTAGTAATGTCAGCACGGAATAAAGTGGTCGTGCTTATTGCTAAAAGTTAGGCTTTACTAAAAACAGCTCTGTATTAAAAGCTATGATCGCCCGACAAAGCCAAATCTAATGAGCTTGTCGCAAAGTTATGCTCTGGCTGATTTAAAATATCACGGGTGATTTTGCCGGCAGCAATTTCACGTAATGCCAATACCGTAGGCTTGTCATTATCGACGTCAACCATCGGCTCAGCGATACCCTTGGCCAATTGACGGGCGCGCTTACTAGCGACCAAAATCAGCTCAAAGCGATTATCAACATTATCCAAACAATCTTCAATCGTCACTCGTGCCATAAATAGCTACCTCGGTTGTTTTTATCAGTCACGGCGCTTGTCCGTTACTCAATAAAAATAATATCAAAAATATAAAAGGGGGATAGCTAGATATTATAGCATTTTTTGCTTAGGCGCGTAGTTGCTTTTTATATCTACTGTTAGTTATACGAAAATCGAGATTTTTCACTTTTAAACCTTCTTTCTCCTAGGTTTTCTTTGCTTATTCGTCGACTTGGCTATTTAGCAAATTGGCAATAGTGCGATGATAGCGCTGCTGCTGGCGTTTAAGGGTTTGTCTATCGGCGACGATAATGGCTTTTAGCTCGGTTAATGCCACTTCAAAATTGTCATTAATCACCACAAAATCAAAATGTGCATATTGCGCCATCTCCGTGACCGCGCCTGCCAAGCGCTGCTCGATGACTTCCATGCTGTCCTGCGCACGCGTCGATAAGCGCTGACGTAAAGTTGCTAAACTTGGCGGCAAGATAAAAATCATCGTCGCATCGGTAAATATTTTTTTGACTTGTAGCGCGCCTTGCCAATCAATCTCAAGGATCACGTCAACACCTGCCTCTAGCTGCGCGCGTACGCTTTGCTCTGAGGTGCCATAATAATTGCCAAACACTTCGGCATGCTCTAAAAACTTGCCTTCGCCGATAGCCGTGACAAATTTATCAACGTCGGTAAAATGGTAGTGCTGACCATCAATCTCACCGGGACGCGGCGCGCGCGTGGTGTGCGATACGCTAACGGTCAAGTCGTTGGTGGTGGCCAGTAGCTGCTTGACCAGTGAGGTTTTGCCCGTGCCTGAGGCGGCGGTAATAATAAATAATGAACCTGTCATACGGTTTTTCCTAATGGAGTGCATTCTAATGAAGGATGTATTAACAAAATATGAGCTAGAGAAATATGTGCTGCAAAAAAGCAGAAATCGTTTTAGTAAAGTGTTAAAAACTGGTAAAAACAAAAAACGCCATCGAGTATGGCGCTATAAAGTTGTATTGATTTCTCAGTGATACGTCATTATAAACTGCTTAGCGCGCTTTTATTTAATTCGCGCAAGCTTTTTAGCACTTAATCTTAATTATTGTCTGTTTTTGCACTAAAAGGCGCTGTGTCAATGAACGTTAATGCTCAGTTCATTTGAAACAGGGCTATTTTCAAAGGCAATAAAAGCAAATTATGCTAAAGTAGAGCATGGATGTTATCCCAAGTTTTGAGGTTAAGCAGTTTGACGTTAAGCTGTAACCATAAATTATCTAATGATAGGCCCTTTTATGCAAATTTATCTTGCCAATCCACGTGGATTTTGTGCTGGTGTGGATCGCGCGATTGCGATAGTGAACGAAGCATTGACACGTTTTGAGCCACCCATATATGTGCGTCATGAAGTCGTGCATAACAAATTTGTGGTCTCAGATTTGGCCAATCGCGGCGCGGTTTTTGTCGAAGAGCTGCACGAAGTGCCGGATGGTTCAATCGTGATTTTCTCGGCGCATGGTGTCTCAAAGGCGGTCGAAGATGAAGCAGAGCGCCGTGATTTGACCGTATTCGACGCCACTTGTCCGCTGGTCACTAAGGTGCATATCGAAGTGGCTCGATTTGCCCAAGACGGTATGGATGCAGTATTAATTGGTCATGCAGGTCATCCTGAAGTCGAGGGTACAATGGGGCGTTTTAATCGACGCCACGGCGGGCAAATTCATTTGGTCGAAAATGAAAGCGATGTTGAGGCTTTAAATGTGCAAAACGCTGAGCATTTGGCTTTTGTAACCCAAACGACTCTTTCGATGGATGATACCGCGCGCGTTATTGATGCACTGCGTGAAAAATTCCCCAGTGTTCAAGGCCCGCGCAAAGACGATATTTGCTATGCCACCCAAAACCGCCAAGATGCGGTCAAGGATTTAGCCGGTCGCTGTGAGGTGGTGTTGGTGGTTGGTTCGCCAAACTCGTCAAACTCTAATCGCTTGCGTGAGTTGGCTGAGCGTATGGATTGCCGTGCCTATCTGATTGATAATGCTACTGAGATGGATAGAAACTGGTTTGATGGCATTCAAAGTGTTGGCGTTACTGCTGGCGCTTCTGCACCTGAGATATTAATCCAAGAAGTGCTACAACAATTACAAGATTGGGGCGGAGATTTACCAAGTGAGCTGTCAGGTATCGAAGAAAACGTGACCTTTAGCTTGCCAAAAGCGCTGCGCATTCCGGTTACGCAAGTAGGTAAATAGCATGAATAAGCAGAAAAAAGGCTTTGTGTTAGCAGAAGCGACGCTTGCTGAGATTAATAAGCAGTTAAAAATTAATCTGTTTACCATCGTTGTGCTGATTGTCATGCTAGTGCTGAACACTGCGCAATTTATGAAAGAGTATAGTGTCTTATATGGTGCACTTATCGCTGTCATGGCGTTTTTTCTATTTATAATGGCCAAAAGTCGCACCATGCTCATGATGAGGAAACAACAGCTTACCAAGTAAATGCTAAAGGTAAATTAAATATAACCGTTATTATGAAAAGACCAGCTTATTAAAGTGGTCGAGAATACAGCAATAATAAAGAAGATTAGATTAAGGATGTTCATGCCAGCTTATTATCAGTTTATCAAACGCGAACAGCTAGAAGGTGGGGTTAGCGTTGCCCATTATCAGCCAACCAAACATGCACAAGGCGCTTGGAATGAACACGAGCAGCATATGGCACCAGCGACTGGACTGCTGACCGCCGAGCTTGAAGGCTATACGCCGCAAACAAATATGCGTATTGCTCGTATCAGCCTGGATATTTTAGGCTTGATACCGCTTGATGAGTTTACCGTTACCACGCGTTGTATTCGTCCGGGCAGAACGATTGAGCTAAACGAGGCGGTCATGAGCAGTCGTGGCCGTGATGCCATTATCGCGCGCGCTTGGCGACTGCTGACCCAAGATACCAGCGAGATTGCCGGACTTGAAGACCAAAAAGCGCTGCATCAGCCTGAGGATTTGCCTGTTTGGGATGGTATGAAAGGCTGGCCGGGTGGTTTTATCGAAAGCGTTCGCTTGGTTGCTGAGCCCGACCGCCGTGCTGGACGTGGTATGGTATGGATTACCAATGATGTCGAGATGGTAGAAGGCGAAACGACTGACGATTTGGTACATCTAATGGGGATGGTCGATACCGCCAATGGCGTCGTGCCACGCTTGGGACTCGGCTTATCAGCATTGCAATGGATGTTCCCCAATACGGATTTGCAAATCCATATGCATCGCGCGCCAAAAGGGCGCTGGCTTGGCATCGAAGCGGTGCAACAATACGGCGATGACGGTATTGGGCTGACCAGCGCTGTGCTGCATGATGTGCACGGGCCGTTTGGTCGTAGTGAGCAAATCTTGACTATCCGCCCTATGCCGCGTTAAAGCGCGATAGCTTTATGTATTGGATAGTCACAAAAGTACACTGAACAGGATTGCTTCAGCAAATTATCGTCCTAAGTTAGCATTTAGTTGATAAGAAAATGGTTAATAGTTATATAAAATAAATCAAAAGTATGTGATTAATTTATTATACAAATAATTGAAAATCGGTTGTAATGGAATACCACAACGAGGCAAGGTGATTCAAAACTGCTATGATGGGTTTTGATAGTGAAGGTTACCTTTCACTTTATCCTTGCAACAACGATAACTAAAGGAATATGGCCATGAACGATATGAACGATATGAACGATAAAAAATGCCCTTACGATATGACGCCGTTGACCATGAGTAATGGCGCGCCGGTGGTCGATAATGAAAATAGCAAAACCGCTGGTAAACGCGGTCCTCTACTTGCAGAGGACGTATGGCTTAACGAAAAGCTCGCTGATTTAAACCGAGAGGTTATTCCTGAACGCCGTATGCACGCCAAAGGTTCGGGCGCGTTTGGTACTTTTACTGTCACTAATGACATTACTCAATATACGCGTGCTGATATTTTTAGCGAAGTGGGCAAGCAAACGGAGATGTTTGCGCGTTTTAGTACAGTCGCAGGTGAGCGCGGTGCCGCTGATGCTGAGCGTGATATTCGCGGTTTTGCCCTAAAATTCTATACCGAGCAAGGCATTTGGGATTTGGTCGGTAATAATACACCGGTATTTTTCGTTCGTGACCCGCGCAAATTTCCAGATTTAAACAAAGCGGTCAAGCGTGACCCACGTACCAATATGCGTTCGGCGACCAATAACTGGGACTTTTGGACGTTATTGCCAGAATCTTTGCACCAAGTCACCATTACCATGAGCGACCGAGGTATCCCAGCCTCTTATAGACATATGCATGGCTTTGGCTCGCATACGTATAGCTTTATCAATAGCGACAATGAGCGTTTTTGGGTCAAATTTCATTTCCGTACTCAGCAAGGTATCAAAAACTTAACCGATGCCGAAGCCGCTGAAATCATCGCCTCGAATCGTGAAAGCCATCAAGAAGATTTGCTCAGTGCCATCGACAATGGCGATTTTCCAAAGTGGAAAATGTACGTGCAAATCATGCCAGAAACCGATGCCGATAAAGTGCCTTATCATCCGTTTGATTTGACCAAGGTATGGCCAAAAGGGGATTATCCGCTGATTGAAGTTGGCGAGATTGAGCTTAATAAAAACTCAGACAATTATTTCTTAGACGTCGAGCAGGCGGCTTTTGCGCCGAACAATCTTGTGACTGGCATTAGTGCCTCACCAGACCGTATGCTACAAGCGCGTCTCTTTAGCTACGCCGATGCTCAGCGTTATCGCGTTGGTGTCAACCACAAGCAGATCCCAGTCAATAAACCTCGTTGTCCTGTCACCAGTAATCAGCGCGACGGTCAAATGCGTGTCGATGATAACTACGGTGGCCGTCCACACTATACGCCAAACAGCTTTGAGCAGTGGCAAGATCAGCCGCAGTACGCTGAGCCAGCTTTAAAGATTGATGGCTACGCAGCGCATTACGATTTCCGTGAAGACGATAGTGATTATTTTAGCCAGCCGCGCGCACTGTTTAACCTAATGAACGATGAGCAAAAGCAAGTGTTGTTTGATAATACCGCCCGCGCGATGGGTGATGCGCTTGATTTTATTAAATATCGTCATATTCGCAACTGTAACTGGTGCGACCCTGCTTATGGCGTAGGCGTTGCCAAAGCCCTTGGCATGAGCGTTGAAGACGCTATGGCAGCACGTGAGAATGATCCTGCTCGTCATTTACCTAGCTGTTTATAATCTCTGTAGAAAATAAAAACGATAGAATTTAGCTGTTCTATATTTATCTAAAAACACCGCCTTAGGAAACTGGGGCGGTTTTTTTTATGCTTAATTATTTTTTAGCTTAGTTTAGCCTATTTGATCTTGAAATTTTTACCCGTGCCCCTATCTGATTAGGCAGCCTAGCAGTATTTACAGCGCCTTCTTGCTAATCAAATTTAGTAATTAGATTGGGTAATCAAATTGGCTAAACTGCTAGTATTTGAAAATTTGTGATTTATGCGTGCTGGTAACAGCATTTTTGGTATCAATAATAGGAGTTTTTATGAGTGAACAGACCCAAGCGGATAATAAAAACGCTAATGACATCAATATTAATAAAGACAGCCCAGAATTAAAAAAACACAGTTTTGAAGCAGAAGTGGCGCAGCTGCTGCATTTGGTGACGCATTCGCTTTATTCTAATGCCGATATTTTTGTGCGTGAATTGGTTTCGAACGCATCGGACGCTTGCGACAAATTGCGCTTTGAAGCGACCAATGACGACAGTCTTTATGAAGATGACGGCGAGTTAAAGATTCGTATCGCTGTCGATGAAGATGCCAAAACCATTACCTTTATCGATAACGGCATCGGTATGAATGAAGCCGACGCCATCGAGAATTTAGGTACGATTGCCAAGTCTGGTACCAAAGCTTTCCTAGATAAATTGTCTGAATCACAAAAGCAAGATGGACAACTAATCGGTCAGTTTGGAGTGGGTTTTTATTCAGGTTTTATCGTTGCTGATACCATTAGCGTTGAGTCACGAAAAGCGGGCGAGCCTGCCGATAAAGGCGTACGCTGGGTTTCAGACGGCACGGGTAGCTTTACTGTTGAGCCAATCACCAAAGAGACGCGCGGTACCAGCATTACTTTGCATCTAAAAGAAGAGTACAGTGAGGGTGAAGATAATTACCTAGACCGCAGCAAAATCAAGCGTTTGGTCAATAAGTACTCAGACCATATTAGCTTGCCGATTCAGATGCGTAAAGAAGTCTGGCAAGAAGATGTGAAAGAAGAGGGCGACGACAGTGACGCGCCAGCAGGCGGTCAGATGGTCTTGACCGACGAGTGGGAAACCATTAACAAAGCCAGTGCGCTTTGGACCCGCTCAGCATCTGAGGTTGAAGATGAAGAGTATGTCGATTTTTATAAAAACATCACTTATGACATGGATGCGCCGCTAACATGGACACACAACCGCGTTGAAGGTCGCGTTCAGTATACCCAGCTTTTATATATTCCGAAAAAAGCGCCGATGGATTTATACACGCGTGAGCAGCAGCACGGCTTAAAGCTTTATGTGAAGCGCGTCTTTATTATGGACGATGCTGAGCAATTGCTGCCGATGTATTTGCGTTTTGTGAAAGGGGTCATTGATTCAGCGGATCTGCCGCTTAACGTCAGCCGCGAAATCTTGCAAGAATCGCGCGATGTTAAATCTATCCGAGATGGTAACGCGCGCCGTATTTTGACCTTGCTAGCGAGCCTTGCTAACAGCGAAGATAGCGATAAACAAGAAAAATTTGCCCAATTCTATAGCGAATTTGGCGATGTGATTAAAGAAGGCCTTGGCGAGGATATGGGCAATCAAGAGCGTATTGCCAAATTGCTGCGTTATGCCACTAGCACCAACGACAAGGTTGAGATCAGCTTTGAAGATTATAAAGGTCGTATGATTGACGGACAAAAAGCCATCTATTATCTGACGGCGGATAATTTAGCAGCTGCTAAAAACAGTCCGCAGCTTGAGCTGTTTAAGAAAAAAGGCATCGAAGTTATCTTGATGACCAGCCGTGTTGATGAATGGGCGATGAACTTCTTGACCCAATTTGATGGCACGCCGCTACAAAATATTGCTAAGGGTGCGGTTGATTTAGGCGACTTGCAGGACGAAGCCGAAAAAGCTGAAGCTGAAAAAGCGCAAGAGACCATGAAGCCTGTCGTTGATAAGCTAAAAACAGCACTTGGCGCGCGCGCAAAAGACGTTAAAGTCTCAACGCGTTTGGTTGATAGTCCAGCGTGTCTAGTCATTGGTGAAGGTGAGCTGTCACCGCAAATGATTCAGATGCTGAAGCAAATGGGTCAAGATGTACCAGAAAGCAAACCAACGCTTGAGGTCAATCCTGACCATCCACTGATTAAAAAGTTAGAGAGTAGCGAGCAGTCTGACGACAATTTTGACAAGCTGGCGCAGGTCATTTTTGACCAAGCGTTACTTGCCGATGGCGGTCAACTAGAAGATCCAGCCGCTTATCTAAAACGCGTCAATGAGCTATTGATGCGATAATAATTGCTGCTTAATAAAAGGAGGTCTTGATTTTAAGGCCTCCTTTTTTAATGGATTGCCAATCAACGTTTAGAGTAATTTTTCGGCAGTTTTTACAAATCAGCCTTATCCTCTTGAGCGACAATCCGTTACAATCGCGATAGATTAGCGAGCTAAAATATTAAGTTAAGTTTTTCGCTTTTCAATCCTATTTTATCGTCAAATAATAATAAATTGGCGTTATTTCTCTCGACTGGCTAGAGGTCTAAGTCTTTGTCACTTGCGTCATTAAAAACCGTATCGCTTCAGCGCTTTTCGCTCAATTTCGCGGCCAATATTATTGCCACCTTGTGGATGTTGGTCGGATCGACGCGGGCGTTTTCTTGGGTAAAACCCACCTTTATCCAGTTTGCGGTATTCGCCATATTGGCACTGGGTAGTAATGTCCTATTCTCGTGGTTAGCCGCCGCAAATGGTAGCGTCTTTAATGAGCAAGGATTGGTCAGCTACTTAATTTGGCCAATGATTATTTTGCTCGGCGGTATTATTTTAGCCCGCCGCGCTGGTAACCAAGCGCTGGTTTTTGTCCCTGTCATTCTATGGCTGGTTGCCGATACGCTATCAGCGTTATTGCAAAGCCTCGTCCAGTTTTTTGGCAGCTATGGGTGGTTGCCAAGTTGGAGTTATTCTTTTTTACCTATTTTATTTTTAGTGCTGTTTTTATGGCAAACCCTCGCTTTATTATGGATATTTTTCCGCCGCCTGCGCATTTCTTGGTGGGAGAGAATCATTGTCTTAGTAGGAGCAGTGGCATTATTGACCATTTGGCAGCGCAACGTCGCCGACCAGCCGATATTTAAGCAAATTCCTGTTGAGCCAGTACTAGAAGAAGCGGCTTTGTACGAGCAGCCGCGATTATTGCAGCAAGCTTTAGACCGTATCGACCCGAGTATACCCGGTAAAAGCGACTGGTATTTTATGGGCGTGGCAGGATTCTCAGACCAAAACGTCTTTCGTTCTGAGATTAATAAAGTGCGTGAATTGTTTGACGTGCGCTTTGGTACCAGTGGCCATTCGCTGGCATTGATTAATAATAACTATACGTGGCTAGATGAGCCAATTGCGACAAAAACCAGTATTTTACGCGGGTTAAAAACCATCGGTCAGCAGATGAATGCTGATGAAGATGTGTTATTTCTTACCCTATCGTCACATGGTGATGAAAATATTATTCAACTGGCAAATCCACCATTAGCGATGGATAATTTGGATGCCACGTGGCTGCGTGAAGCGTTAGATGCGTCCGGTATCCGCTGGCGAGTGATTGTGGTGTCGGCGTGCTATTCAGGCTCGTTCATCGATGAATTGGCATCACCAACAACGGTAATTATTACCGCCTCCGCCGCTGATAAAATGTCGTTTGGTTGCACCAATAGTGCTGAGATGACTTACTTTGGACAGGCTTTCTTTGCGGAGAGTTTGCGCGAAAACACCAGTTTTTCTGATGCGTTTAAAGACGCCGCCTACCGCGTGCAAGAACGTGAGCTCTATATGGGTTTTGAGCCATCAGAGCCGCAGATGGTCATTGGTAGCTTAATGGAAACCGCGCTGCCAGCATTTGAGCAAGTGTTGTTTACTAAAACCCGTCCAGCGCTCGCCAATATGACTAATCAGCCGAATTCTGTTAAGGTTACTCAAGCTCCTGATACGGCAAACGCAATCGTTAATCTGCCTGAAAGTGACTAAGGCCTGCTGATAAATGAGATTTATGTCGCTACTAAGGCGCGCTTTTTGAATTTTTAAAATGCTACTTGAGTGAGTGACTGTCTTTAACTGACTTTACTTAATTACTTGTCGTTAACAGTTTGCTTGCTAATAGTAAGGATGGGCAGTTGTCACTTAGCGCTTATTTCATCTTGGATAAAAAGGATGTCACTTATGAATAATTCTTATAAACACAGTTTATCTACCAACTCAAAGATTGAGCAAATCAGCGTCAATCGCTGCTTCGATGGCGAGCAGCATTATTATTGTCATGAGTCCACCGCGACCAAAACGCCGATGACCTTTAGTATTTATCTGCCAGATGAAGCGCTGGCTGGGCGCCGTTGTCCGGCTGTTTTATATCTCTCGGGTTTGACCTGTAATGCCGATAACGTCACCCATAAAGCGCATTTTCAACAAAAATGTAGCGAGCTTGGCATGATATTTATTGCGCCTGATACTTCTCCTAGAAGTCATGACGCGCACGATGTCGCAAACGATGAGCGTTATTTTGTCGGGCAAGGCGCAAGCTACTATGTCGATGCGACGCAGGCACCGTGGGCAGAACATTTTAATATGCAAAGCTATATCGTTGATGAATTATACGATTTACTGCGCTCAGAGTTTCCGATTGATAGTATCGGCATCACAGGCCACTCGATGGGCGGTCATGGGGCGTTACTATTGGGCTTTAAGTTCCCAAGTAAGTTTGTTAGTGTCTCCGCCTTATCGCCTGTTTGTGCTGCCAGTGAGTCGGCATGGGGGCAGGCCGCTTATACAGAGTACTTCGGCGATGATAAGTCGCTATGGGCGCAAGCTGATGCCTCACAGATGATTGTAGAAGTTGGTCAGCAGTACGCCAGTATCTTGGTCGACCAAGGCGCGGCTGATAATTTTTTGGCAGAAGGTCAGTTGCAAACGCCTAAGCTGCAAGCAGCGTGTGAAAAGGCCAAGCAGCCATTAACATTACGCTATCAGGCCGGTCATGACCATAGCTATTATTTTATTCAAACAGTGATTAATGACCACATCGAACACCATTGGCGTATGGCGCAGATGAGATAAGCTTATCAAATAATAGCGCTTTAATAACTGAGCGTATCGTATCGTCTGTCATATAACTTGACAGACGGTTACGCTGATTATTTAACCAAGCGCCTTTATTATTATAAAATAGATTAGTACAAAATAGAGCGTGCTTGCCAATAGGCAAAACTTTTTTAAAGGTAAGTTTTATGATGAATAAGCTAACAGCGCCATCAAAGACAAATCTAGCTAACCGACAGCAGACGGCTCAATTATCACTGGCAGCGATGCAAGCGGATATGGCTAATATGATGGCAACTTTAAAAAATAAGCAGCGAGTTGGTGTTGTTCAAAAAGAAAATATCAAATCAGAAACGCGCAAAGCAAGGCCAGCTAATACAGCTGCTACTCATGCGCTTGATGCCGTGCAATTATCGCGGGTGATAGAGATGGCGTGGGAAGACCGTACGCCGTTTGAAGCGATAGAGCACAGCTACGCTCTAAATGAGACCGCAGTCATTAAGCTGATGCGCCAAGAGTTAAAGCCATCGTCTTTCCGCTTATGGCGTCAGCGCGTTACTAGCCGTGCGACCAAGCATCAAGCAAAGCGTCCTTTTGATGTCGGTCGTGCGTATTGTAAAACCCAATATAAGCCGCGCTAACGCTTTTTTTAAAACGCCTTATTTAAAAGAATCGTCTAAATGTAGTATCTAAATACCAATCCTAGTGATTAAAAACTTTTTTATTAAACGTTTATACCAACCCAAATAGGTAGCTCAACTATGACTAGCCCAGCCAAACCCTATCTTATCGCGCCTTCTATTTTATCAGCTGACTTTGCCAGACTTGGTGAAGAGGTCGAAAAGGTATTGGAGGCGGGCGCTGATATTATCCATTTTGATGTGATGGACAATCACTATGTGCCTAACCTAACCTTTGGTAGCATGATATGTCAGGCGCTGCGTGACCATGGTATCGAGGCGCCGATTGATGTCCATCTTATGGTATCGCCAGTCGATGGCATGATCGAGCAGTTTTTAGAGGCGGGTGCGAGTATTATCACTTTCCACCCAGAAGCCAGTGCTCATATTGACCGCTCTTTGCAGCTGATTAAAGATGGTGGCGCTGAATGCGGTTTGGTATTAAACCCCGCAACGCCACTGCATTATTTAGATTATGTGATGGACAAGGTTGACCAAATCTTACTGATGAGCGTTAACCCTGGATATGGTGGTCAATCGTTTATTGAGGGTACCTTAGATAAAGTTCGCCAAGTTCGTCAACGTATTATTACCAGTGGTCGCGATATTAGACTAGAAGTAGATGGCGGCATCAAAGCCAGCAATGTTCGCGCGATTGCCGAAGCAGGCGCTGATATGTTCGTCGCCGGTTCCGCTATTTTTAATCAAGAAGATTATAAATCTGCCATCGACGCTATGCGCGCCGAATTAGCCTTGGCAAATGGTTATTAATCCCCATTTATAACTATTAGTATGAGTGTTAAGGTTATAACGATGGACTCGATAAGCCATATAAAGGTGAAATATGAACACGCAAAAGCCCATTAACTCGTCAGTATCGCCTGAGCCTATAAAAGAAAAACAAGCCCCAAGCTTAGTACCTAAGGGTCTCACTATAGGCATGGCAGCTTTTGCCTTGGTGCTTAGCCTCGCTGGTTATGGTTTTCGCCTGCTGATTGGCGATGATGTCGGAGAAGTGCTGCGTCATGCAGCAGTGATAGTGCCAGCCTTTATGATTGGTATTCCGCTATTTTTCTGGCTCGGTTCACGCATTTTAAATAAGCTCAAAGGTTTGCATATCGCAAGCTGGAATGCCATTAGCTTGGGCTATTTAACCTCTTGTATAGCCATGCTTTGGTTAATGGGCACTTATAGTTAATAATTGGCTGCTGTTAGCGCTTTAACATGGTTATCTTTTAAAACTTTGTCTTTATGGCATTCATCGATTTCTACTTTTTAATAAGTCGTGCTTTATGATGCGACTGGACACTTGCTAGTATGGCTACTTCCTCTAAGAAAATTACCGATATCATTTTCCCAAAAGAGCTTCCAAACAGTTTGTTTATTTTACTGATTATCGCCTGTTTACTCTTAGGTTTATCCTACCTGCGCCATGGTACCGGACTGCAAGGCTGGCTACATGTCTTTGAAAATTGGCTACTTATGTTGCTCATTATCCCGACCGCCACCGCTACCGTAGCCTTACCGTTTAAATATCGCGACCCGTCGCTCGAGCTCAAGCAAATGTATTATCTAGGGATGTTTGTCGCTTTCTTATTTACCTTAGCGAAATTACGCTATTGGCGTTAATAGCGATTTAGCTCGTTCATAAGCTTGATAAGTAGTATTAAAGAGCATTTATGCAAAACACTTACGCGTCAGGCCTTGAATTGTCGGCGCAAAGCGTCCATTGTATAAGTAAGATAGTTTTGCCCGAATATCTGTAAAACTAAGATTTTATAAACGAAGTCAGCGCCTTTTTACAGACATAAAGCGGGATAATAAGGAAAAAATAGATGCCATACGATATTGATAATGAAATAGAAGTAGATAACGATAGTCGCGATCAGTTCGCTGGATTTGCTAAAGAAACCACGCTTGAGTTGGTTGAAGCAGCGGATGGCAAATTGCTGCTACGTGATGCCGAGGAAGAAGAAGCGCCGCTGATGACCATCGATTTTTCTGATAAGCTGAAAGAAATATTAGGCAGCGATACCCAAGCGATTGGTCAGCATATGATTCATGCTGCGATTCAGGTCATTATGCAAAAACAGATGAGCCAGTGGCATGCCCATGTCTATGACAAAGAACCCACTCACTATAGCTAAAGCTAATCAGGCTGATAGCCTCTAAATTTATAGCTTATAAATCTGTAAGAACGAAATATAATAGCTGGTTAAAATAGTGTATGGTTGAAATGGTTGGTGGGTCAAAAACTGGCAATAAAAAAGGGTTTATCATTTGATAAACCCTTTTTTTGTTCAAATAATTTAATAATAAATTATTTGATTTTTGCTTCTTTAAAGATTACGTGCTGGCGTACTTTTGGATCAAACTTTTTGATTTCCATTTTGCCAGGCATAGTGCGCTTGTTTTTGGTAGTGGTGTAGTAATACCCAGTACCAGCAGTTGATACTAATTTAATTTTATCTCTCATGATAGCTTTCCTGTAAATGAGGGGTCTTCAAACGATAGGTACGAATACAAAAAGTTCAGTTGCTACAAAGAAAGTAGCTAAAAAGCAGCTTGGAAGGTGAGAATTATCGACCGCTCAAGCTGCTTCTCTTAACTTATACTTTTTGACCTTGTGCGCGTAGATCCGCTAACACTTTGTCGATACCAAGTTTGTCAATGATGCGCATACCTTTGGTAGACACACGTAGACGTACAAAACGATTTTCAGACTCTACCCAAAAACGATGGTTGTGAAGGTTTGGTAGAAAGCGACGACGGGTTTTGTTGTTTGCGTGCGAAACATTATTACCCACCATAGGGCGCTTTCCAGTCACTTGGCAAACTCGAGACATGGCGAACTCCTAATCTATGAGGCATGAGGGATTCTCATACCAGTCTGGGCAAGTTGCGCGTTTTTGCGGCATGGACACAGCAAGCGGCAGCTTTGCACCAAACAAAACTATATGAAGGTTGAGCTGATATGACTGTTACTAAAGGCAAATAACAGACCCACCAATTCAGAAAATTTTAAAGCCGACATTTATACCATAAAACAGATGAATACTCAAATATTTTTATGATTATCGTCGGTCTAAAGGGTAGCTATTATACCCTGAAATAAGCCGTCTATGTTGTTGATTATTTAATAGTAAAGATTCATTTTTTAGTTGTAAGTTATAACAAAAGTCAGTAAAGTTGCTGTTATATATTTAATACAATCTGTTAATACAACCAACCTTACTGTAATTCTATGTATCATTATCAGTCTGTCATGATTCTAGACAATGATATCTTGCTTATTTGCGCGAATAAATTACTGCCGATGCGGAGTTCCAAATATGTCATATAGTTCACGTCCACTTTCTTCTAAGTTGTTTCAACTGACAGCGCTAACTTTAGCACTTACATTGGCTGGCTGTGGCGGCGGTGATGGTACAGATACAATAGCACCAACACCTGACTTGGGCCCTGAGCAGCCTGGCAATGGAGGAGGTTCTGACGGTGGCGAGCAAAATGTCGAAGAAATCAATATTGTTGAAAGTGCACTCTATAATGCTGATGGTAACGTTATAAATTCAGTTAACTTAGAGGGAGCTTACTATCAAATAAAGGTTGTTGATAACGCTAAAAACCCTATTATAAATGCAAAAGTTGTTTTTAATATTGATGCAGAAGGGATAAGCCTTTCTCAAACGACATCAGGTGCAGTTTTGACAGATGCGGAAGGCATAGCACAAATATTTTTAAAGCCTGATAACGCAGAGGTTTCAGGTGCATATACTATATCAGCGAATGCAACCTATAATCAGCAAACGGCCACAACCGATACGACCTTCTCCGTTCAGGCAACAAATGTGGCTTTATCAGAAATAACGGTCGGGTCCAATAGTTTGGCATCAGGAGGCCAAACGCCCATCAGTTTGAAGGTTACTAATGAAGCAGGTGATGCACTGAGTGGCGTTTTAGTAAACTTCAATAGTGGCTGCGGTCAAATACCAGAGCAAGTTACTTCTGATAGCGAAGGGATGGTTAAAGCAGTTTTTAAAGCCATCAATTTGGATACCACGCTATGTAGTGGTTTAGTGAGGGTATCTGCACGTACAGGTAATCAAACTAAATCAACGACTATTACTGTAGCCTCTGCTGAAGCTACTTCAATTATTTATACCTCTAATGACCTAAGTCTAGGTATTCGAGGTAGTGGTTCATCTTCTACAGGACAAGCGGAGTTTACAGTATATTCCGGATCTACTACCCTTGCAAATGAACAAGTTAGAGTTTCTTTAGAGAAGTCACCTTTTGGGCTTACTTTTGGGCCAAATAGAGACCAACAGTCTTATATAGCCACAACTGATGCAAGCGGTCAGATAGTGGTTCCAATCTTCCCCGGTACGACTCCTGGTCCAGTAGAAATTGAAGTGTCTTTGATTGATGACCCTCTAATTAATGCCTTATCTAAAAACATCACAGTAGCAAGCTCAAGAGTCACTCAGACAGGCCTTAGTCTGTCATGGGAAAAGAACGTTTTAGATTGGTCTTATGATGGTGATAGCACTCAAATAAACGCAAGAATGGTTGACCGGAATGGTAATAAAGTGCCCGATGGCACAGTAATTAACTTTACTGCTGAAGGTGGCAAGATTACTTCTAGCTGTGCCACAGTCGATGGTAACTGTACTGTCACTTTTACAACGCAAAATCCACGTCCGGGCGATGGTCGTGTAAGCATTCTAGCGGTTGCTGAAGGTGAAAAAGAATATATTGATATGAACGAAAACAATGCTTGGGATGAAGGTGTTGATATATTAGTTCACAATATCGGTGATACATTTCGTGATGATAATGAAAGCGGTGAGTTTGAAATTGGTGAGTTTACTTATCCAATGACAACTGGGGCGAGTAATCAGTGTGAAAACAACCTTGATAGATATATCAATCTAAAATTTCCATCATTGTCTGAGCTGAAAAAGCGTCAATACGAAGCTAATTATATAAGTGAGTTTGTTTCTCCAAACAAGGCCAATACTTGTAATACTGGTTTAGATACAGTAGTGCGTTATCAAGGTATTACTTTGCTATCTAATGGTAATGATGCGCGTTTCACCGTAGGAAATTTAGATCAAGGTGGTAATTTTACAGTTCGACCATCTCAAGATATTTTTAGTAGTGATACCTTAATATCATTTAGAGTGAATAGTGGTGGTTTTTACGACTTAAGTCCTATGCCTTCTGGTACGACGATAACTGGTTCAGCAATTGACCAAACTTCTGCAAATCCAACTGCTACAATTAAACGTGTCGCAAACGGATTTTTCATTGAGGTTTTGGATGCTAATCCAAGTTCCAGAGTTACTGTAAAAGTTGGTAATGAAGAGTTTTTAGTTCCTATTGGTAGTAACGGTACGGGAACTTCACAAGTATTTACTACTAATAATCCACCTACAGGCGAAATTACTGTAGAAAGTAAAAATAGCACTTGTGAAGCTAGCATATCTGGCGTTCTCAAAGTACCAGCAAACGTAGCGACTGGTATGCCAGGTGATAACTTGGGTACTTTTACAACCTTTAAGCTGAAAAACTGTCAGACAACGGATGAGGTTAAGATTACTGCCACTGCACCAAATGGCAATGTAACTAGCTATACTTATACTATTAGATAACTGCCGTAGTTACTTGAGCATTCTACAAAAACCCCCAACCCCGCGTTGGGGGTTTTTGTATTCATAATCTCAATAACCAAATACAAGCAACTCAATCAGCAAAGTTTTGCAAAAGCGATTAGAATAGTCGGTTTCCTATGCTGCTATTCATATTCAAAGTAAGCAGCACGTTTCATTTTTAATTGGGCGCACTATGTCAGACAATACCACGACTGCTACAGCAAGCATAAAGTCGAGCAAAAATCCTAAAAATTCACCAGTTGCGGCTGCTATTGATACCGCGACGTTATTGATCAAATGCCGCGATCAAGCGGGTATCGTACAGGCTGTATCTGAGTTTATACACCGTTATGGCGGCAATATTATCACTCTCGATCAGTATTCAACCGCTCATGAAGGCGGGCAGTACTTTATGCGTTTGGAGTTTGCGTTAGCAGGCTTGAGCGAAATTATGGATAACTTTGAAGCCAGCTTTGGGCATACGGTGGCTAAGCGCCATAATATGGCGTGGCGCTTGCATAATAATGCGATTAAAACCAAGGTTGGCATCTTAGTGTCAAAGTTTGACCATGCCTTGTTAGATTTACTATGGCGGCATCAGCGCGGGTTACTCGATTGCGAGATTACCTGTGTCGTTAGTAATCACGAAGACTTGCGCCAAGCGGTAGAAAACTTTGGCATCACTTTCCATTATGTGCCAGTCACCAAGGATAACAAGGCTGAAGCGGAAGAGCAGATTCATACCTTGATGGCAGGCAATGACTTGCTGGTATTGGCGCGTTATATGCAGATATTATCGTCTGATTTTGTCAAGCGTTGGCCAATGCAAGTCATCAATATTCACCATTCATTTTTACCTGCGTTTGTCGGTGCTGATCCTTATCGTCAGGCTTATGAGAAAGGCGTCAAGCTTATTGGTGCGACCGCGCATTATGTGACTGCCGAGCTTGACCAAGGGCCTATCATTGAGCAAGACGTCCATCGTGTCACTCACCGTCAAGGAGTGGCAGAATTACGTGCTATTGGCCGTGATATCGAGCGTAATGTCTTAGCGCGCGCAGTAAATTGGCATGTACAAAACCGCGTGATTGTGGCAGGTAATAAAACCGTGGTTTTTAATTAGATTTTTTTAAGACGGTGTTAAACCAAAATAAGAGCGTAAAAAAGGCCGCCAGTATTGGTCTTTAGTACTGGCGGCTTTTTTTTAGTCAAATTACCACTATCACAGAACTGGGTTTATAACAGCATCTCTAACACAAACTTACTACCGACAAAGCCAATTGCTAGTAAGATAAATGCATAAATGGTCATGTTGGCAGCGCGTTTACCACGCCATCCTGCGCGCCAATTACCCAATAATAATGCGCCAAATAACAGCCAAGATAGCACGCTAAAGACGGTCTTATGAGCAAGATGCTGCGCCATCAGGTCTTCTACATAAACAAAACCAATGCCTAGCGCGATACTCAATAAGACAAAACCGACCAATAGCATATCGAACAATAGACTTTCCATACTCTGTAGCGACGGCAGTTTATTGACCCAAAAGCGATGAATCGACTGGTGTTTCAGCTCGCGTATTTGTAAGCGCAAAAATAGCGCTTGCAGCGCTGCCATCAGCAGCACGCAATAAGCAGCAAGTGATAGTAAGATATGGGCCTCTAACCCGACGCTGATGTCCGTAATCGGACGATAGGGCGCGCGGCCGATATAACCAACTATCATCCCGGCTAAAGCGGTCGGCGCTGCTAAAATACCAAGACTGACAATAGGGCGGTATAAGCTAAAAATAACGTAGAAAAATAAGAAAAATAAACTGATCAGGCTAATGGTATTAAATAAGTTGAAATTTAGCCCATAAAGCGTGACCACATGTGGATAGAGTAGTGCGGCATGTGCGAGCATGCCGACAACCAATAAACCTAAGCTCACGCCCTTGTGGATAGGTTTATCGTGAATCAGCGCCCAGCCGATGTAGATGCTGACCAAAATATAAACCATGCCAGCCAGTAAAAATGCAAGTTGCAAGATAAAGAACCTCATCTCATGATGAGCGCAAAAACGCCGCTCAATTGAATGCTAAAATGGTATTATCAGAATGATTAGAATAATTCTCCAATTTATCATAAAATGGCAAGCAATTGAGCGTCATCTTACGGATTGATTATAGCGCTTGTAGCACAGCAGCGCTTATTAGAAAAATGCCATTTGCAAAACGACTATAAGTTTTATGGCCTCTTAATGCTATAGTATTGATAATATGCTACTTTTTAATCGTCTGTAGCATAGCCAAATCATGTAAATCAGCAAGCAACGCTGAACCAAATTTGACGACGTATTGTTGTCATAGTGTTTTTACTAAGAATTGCTTTTATCAAAGATTGTTTTCACTAAGAATTATTTTAATTGAGAGTTATTTATGTTTGATACCTTAACCGAACGCTTATCATCGAGCCTGCGTAATATCGCCGGTACTGGGCAGTTGACCGAAGATAATATCAAAGACACGCTGCGCGAAGTGCGCATGGCGCTATTAGAAGCTGACGTTGCGCTACCGGTAACGCGTGATTTTGTCAAACGTGTCAAAGAGCAAGCGCTTGGTGCTGAAGTGCTCAAAGAGTTGGCGCCAGGTCAAGCATTTGTCAAAATCGTCCATGACGAGCTTACCGAAATGATGGGTAGTGCCAATCAGCAGCTTGAGATGACGGGTAAACCGCCGGTTGTTTACCTACTGGCTGGTTTGCAAGGGGCGGGTAAAACCACCACCGCTGGTAAATTGGCGAAGTTTTTACAAGAGCGCCATAAGAAAAAGGTGATGTTGGTTTCTGCTGACGTTTATCGTCCAGCGGCGATTGCCCAGCTTGAGCAAGTGGCAGGACAAGTCAATGCCAAGTTCGTCAATTCAACAGTTGATGAAAATCCGATTGATATCGCCCGCCGTGCTATTGAAGAAGCTAAAATCCAATATCAAGATATTCTGATTATTGATACGGCTGGTCGTCTGGCTATCGATGAGACCATGATGGCTGAAATCAAGGCGTTGACTGCGGCGGTCAATCCATCTGAAACCTTGTTTGTCGTCGATGCGATGACTGGTCAAGATGCGGCCAATACCGCCAAAGCCTTTAACGATGCGCTGCCATTGACTGGCGTTATCTTAACCAAGACCGATGGTGATGCGCGCGGCGGTGCAGCATTATCTGTACGCGCCATTACTGGTAAACCGATTAAGTTTTTAGGTCGCGGTGAAAAACTCGACGCGCTCGAGCTATTCCACCCTGAGCGTATCGCTCAGCGTATCCTTGGTATGGGTGACGTCTTAAGTTTGGTCGAAGAAGTCGAGCAAAAAATCGACCGTGATAAAGCGGAAAAAATGGCGAAAAAGATGCAAAAGGGCGGCGACTTCGACCTTGAGGATTTATTGACCCAGTTTCAGCAAATGAAAAGCATGGGCGGCATGGCAGGTTTTTTAGATAAAATGCCGGGTATGGGCGGCTCTGATATGCAAAAAGCCGTGCAAGACGCTAAGCCTGAAGAAAAAGTACGTGAAATGGAAGCCTTGATTAATTCAATGACGCCGTTTGAGCGTAAGAATCCCGATAAGATTAACCCAAGCCGCAAGCGCCGTATTGCCGCAGGTTCAGGACGTGAGATTCAAGACGTCAACCGTTTGCTCAAGCAGCACAAGCAAATGGCAAAAATGATGAAAATGATTTCTAAGCCTGAAGGTATCAGTAAAATGATGAAGTCGATGCAAGGCTTGATGGGCGGCGGCGGTGCTGGTGGCGGCGGTCCGTTATTTGGCGGCGGTCAGCAAGGCGGTGCCAAAGATGTAAATCCCGCGCAGATGGCAAAGCAGATGGGACTGGACCCAAACAATATGCCGAGCACCGAAGAGATGCAAAAACAGATGCAAGAGCTACAAAACCAAGCGCCAAAGAAGTTTAAAACGCGCTTTTAATGAATAGACGCTCAGATTGATATAGTATTTACTTTTTAACAAATTCCCCAAGGCTGAAATAGTTTTGGGGTTTTTTATGTCTGACGTATTTGCATAAATATTGATGGATGCACTAGGAAAGTTTAGAAATTGATAAAATTCTTTTATCCTAAATGCTATGATAGGCGCTGATTGATGAGCGCATGTTTTGTGGTATTAAGAAAATAAGCCGAGGTAATGATGTTTTTAGCAATGGATACCGTATTTGAGCAGTGTTCGATCGCGATTTTAGATGCCAATAGTCAGGTGCTATCGAGTCATACCGAACAAGGCAAACGTGAGCAAACTCAGCACATTTTGCCAATGATAGATGCGGCTTTATCTGAAGCTAAGCTCAATCTGGCGCAGATAAAAGCATTGGTATTCAACCGTGGCCCCGGTGCTTTTAGCGGTATCAGAATCAATACAGCGGTGGTGCAAGCCTTATCTGTCGCCCACGATATTCCTTGCGTGGGGGTTTCTAGCTTACAAGCCATTGCCCAGTGTGCGCATCAAAGGTATGGTTTGACGCAAGTTTATAGCGCGCTTGATGCGCGTATGCAGCAAGTATATTTTGGGCAATATGCACTAATAGACCATATTATGCAGCCCGTCGTGCAAGAAAGTGGCGAAGATACCGAGCGCTTACTTGATTATGGCAGCCAAACCGCTGCCAATCTGCCTGTCGTCGGTAACGGTGCGCCGCTATTAAAAGCGCATGACGAACAAGTTTGCCATGAAGAGGTTTGGCCAGATGCGGTAGTGATTGGACAATTGGGTATCGCTCAATTCATACAGACAGGCGGTAGCGATGCGGCTAATGCCTTACCAAAGTACTTGCGCAATCAAGCATGGAAAACGCTAAAAGAGCAAGGTAAGGCATAGTGCTTACATGATGATTAGTAAGCAATGTACTTTGTACTTCTACGTATAAACGATTATAAAAGCAACAACAATATAAAACAGCGGCTAGCGCTGTTTTTTTAGGGAAGCAACTGTGGATATACTGTTATTAATCCAAGCGCTCATTATGGGTATCGTTGAAGGTATCACTGAGTTTTTACCCATCTCTAGTACGGGGTATTTGATTTTATCAGCCGATTTGATGAGCTTTTGGACTAAGGAAAAAGTTGATTTGTTTGTGGTGGTAGTCCAGCTTGGTGCTATCTTAGCGGTCATTTATGATTACTGGGGCAGGCTCTGGCAAGCGCTCATGGGGCTACTGACTGGTAAAGCGGAAGGTATGAGTAATCCAAGGCAGCTTGGTTTAAGCTTAATTGTGGCGACCATTCCGGTAATGATTGTAGGTTTTACCTTTGCAGACGAGATTAAGGCGTATTTGTTTAACCCTATCGTGGTAGCGATTATGCTGATTGTCGGTGGCTTGCTGATATTTTATGTCGAAAATCGACCTAAAACAATTATTGCCCAAGAAGCAGAAGACGTCAGTCTAAAAACAGCGTTAATGATTGGTTTGATGCAGTGTCTAGCTTTGATACCCGGAACCTCACGCTCAGGGGCCACTATTATCGGCGCCCTCTGGCTTGGCGTCTCACGCAAAGCTTCGGCGGAATTTTCTTTCTTTTTAGGCATACCTGTCATTGTTGGCGCGGCATTGTTGGATTTACTAAAGCATCATGATGTATTGACCAGTAGCGAAGACTGGCTGGTATTGGGTATCGGCACCGTGGTGTCATTTGTCGTGGCGTTACTTTGTATTCGCCTATTGGTCGCTTGGGTTAGCCGTCGCGATTTCAAAATTTTTGCATGGCTACGTATTATTACCGGCATCATCGTATTGGTCGCCGCTTGGGGCTTTGGCTACCAGATGGCAGGCTAAGTTTTAACGATGTGGCGTTATCATTTTCAACTGGGTTAACGGTAACGTTTTAAACCGTAAAGTATTAAAAGGGAGGGCAATCATGAGCAGTTTGCAACAAACATCAAGCGACTTTATGTATTGCCAGCTTTTTTATGTCAATGAAGCCCAACAAGCGCAAATAGCCAGCCTGCAAGCGCTGGTAGTCAAACATCAATTGCCTATTATTCTAAACATTGAGTTATTTAGCGAAAAGCTCAATCAAAAACGTCGTCAGCAATTAAGTCAGTATTCTATCCAGCCTATCTTAGTATTAGATGAAAAAAATAAACTGTCATGGTTAAGCGATGGGCTGAGCGTGGCGCCCGAATGGGAAAAGCTACAACGACGAGTGGTGAGTGCCGGGCGTAAGTCTGAGTTACTGCTACAAGCGGCTAAAATTACCGCGGATAGGACGGTCATTGATGCGACGGCAGGCTTTGGGCATGACAGCCTGATATTAGCCAGTACTGGCGCTCAAGTCATTATGCTTGAACATCAGCCCTTGATAGCGCTGCTTTTGCTAGCTGAACAGCAGCGGATGAGTACGCTACCAAATTGGCAAAAGCTGATGCGCCGACTACAGATTATCAATACCGATGCGCTGAGTTATTTTGAAAGTATTGATTTTACAGATTCTAGTAATGGTTTGACCGCTAATAGCCATCAGACTATTGATGTGGTATATCTTGATCCTATGTTTCCAGAGGATAGCTATCAAGATAGCAAAACGGGTAAAGGCGCGAAAGTGGGCAAGCATATGCAAGCCTTGCACCAATTGGCACGTCCACCAACGCTAGAAGAAGAGTCACAATTGCTCCAAAGTGCACAAGCAATCGTCAGTCAAAATGCAAGCCAAGGCCGCGTCGTCGTTAAACGCCCGCAGCTCGCACCATTACTTGCGCATCAACAACCAAGCGAAAGCTGGCATAATGAAGCGATACGTTTTGATGGGTATTTCGTTTAAAAAACCTTTCGTTACCATGCATGGAGTCAGTTTAAACTTTTAGAGTTAGTGAATTTAGGAGCAAGGAATGTCGACACTAATTATTTGGGTAATGGGAGCGGCGCTATTACTGATAAATATTATGCTGCGTACGAGAATTTTAAGATTGGAAGCGCGCTTAAAAGAATTGAGTCGCCCTGAAGATTACTTGAGATTCTTGCGACAGCAAGCCGTACAAAAAGAAAAAGTTCCTGCCATTAAAGCCTTACGCAAGCAATATCCTGAGTTGTCGCTCATTGAAGCTAATAATTTGTGGCAACAAATCCAATAGCTCGCCAACCCTTTCGCTTCTATTCGCTTAACCTAGCAGCTTGCAAAAAAGTATATAAAATTTATATAGATGATAATAAAACGCCATGACATTTAATGACAAATTACAAGCCTACCTACAACTAACACGCTTTGATAAACCTGTAGGTATCGAGCTGTTACTCTGGCCAACGCTTTGGGGGGTAATGCTGGCGGCGATGGGTCAAGCGCAGCAGCAAGGCATGGTAGCAGGTATGCCAGATTTTAGAGTCTTTGTTATTTTTGCGCTCGGTGCGATTTTTATGCGCGCGGCTGGCTGTGCAATCAATGATTTTGCTGATCGCAAGGTCGACGGTTATGTCAGCCGCACCAAAGGCCGTCCATTAGCAGATGGACGCTTGTCTGGTAAGGAAGCCATTGCCGCGTTTTTAGTATTGGTATTGCTGAGTGCCAGTTTGCTATTCTTTTTGCCTATTGCTGTTTTTTACTGGTCGCTTGGCGCCGTTATATTGGCGTTTATTTATCCATTCATGAAGCGTTTTACCCATTTGCCGCAAGTGTTTTTAGCCGCCGCTTTTGGTTGGGCAATACCGATGGCCTATGTCGCGATACAAGGCGCGCCTGATATCTGGTGCTGGTTATTATTTATCGCTTATATGTGCTGGACAGTAGCGTATGATACCCAGTACGCGATGGCGGATCGTGAGGATGATTTAAAAATTGGCGTCAAATCAACGGCGATATTATTTGGCCGCTACGATGTGATTATTATCTCGCTGCTGCAAACCGTCTTTTTAGTTATTATGGGTGCGGTCATGTGGCATTACTTTGCGCCAACCAGTGTGGGCGTGTTACCAGTATTTGGCTTGGCGCTCGTGGCGATGATGTTTGCCAAGCAGAACAGCGCTTGTGCCAGTCGTCAAGCACTGGCCTGTTTTCAGGCGTTTTTGGCCAATATATGGGTAGGGCGTTACGTCTTTGCTCTTATCGCAATCGCGTGTTTATGGACAACTTTTAATGGATAACTTTAAGAAACTCTCAAAGTCAAAAGCTAGAAAGGTATCTGATGTTAAGGCGCCAGTTATCGATTATCAGGCAAAGCTAGCTGAACATGGCTTAACACGCGCACAAGTCATCGAAACTGAGCGCAAATTGGCGAAATTTGCCAATACCATGGATTCGCTCGTACGTATTCCCTTTACCAAACAAGGCATGGGGGCTGATGCGGCGCTGTCGACCATTCCGCTGGCGGGAGATTTGGCAGGACTGGCGTTGACCAGCTATGCTTTTATATTAGGTCGGCAGTTGGGCGTACCTGCGCATAAAATGACCCCAGCGGTTAGATTGGCGCTGATTGATATGGTGGTTGGTATTGTACCGGGTATAGGTACGGTGCTCGATATTTTTATTCGGCCCAGTCGTAAGACATTGAGCATCGTGCACGAGCATCTACACGATGAATATGGCATTACCGAAACCATGCATATGGATCGGCCGTTTTTGCATCAATCATTAGAAGATAGGCAGCAGCAAAGCCGCTTTGCGTTCTTTTGGCGTAATCCTATCGTTGCTTGGTTATATCTGCATATTCCTGACCTATTAGGATTAATCGTTATTGTGGTTATCGGTTGGGGCTTATGGGCGCTGATGAGCTGGCTGGTCAGTCTGTTTGGCAAGACCACTGGCTTTGGCTAAAGGTAAAGTAGATTAAAAAAGGCGGCAAATATGATAAGTATTTGCCGCCTTTTTTAGGGTTGAATTTATTATTTTTGACAGGTTCTAAGCCAAATTTTTATTTAAAAACTATTCGGTAATGACTTCTGCTTCTACACTGATGGCCTCAAAGCTGGTCGTTTTATTGTTTTGAATAAGATCAATGCTGCTACCACCGCCATGACTGACCAGCTGAATACTGCCATCGTTTGAGCGATAAGTAGGGTTATTGCCTTGGCCTTCTGGCGCACTCAAGGTCATTTTTGGTTTATTTGGCAAGGTGACGATAGCGTTAAGTACGCCTTTTTCTGAGGTTTCAAAGATGACAAATAACGTCTCACCGCTGGCACTGCGATAATTGACATCAGTGATTTGCGCGCCTTTGATGGCTTGTTCTGGATTGGGCATTATCGCAGCACTATTTGTTGAGGTATCCGCTGCGCTAAGCTCGTTTTCTGTTTCATTTAAGCTTGTATCTTGCTCTAAAGTGGCTGCCGAATCAGTAGCGCTTGGCTTTGTTTCAGCAACTTTCGGTGCATTAATATTAGAGCTTACTGGCGTCGTTTGGGTGGTTGCTTCAGCAGTTTCATTAACGGTTTCAGGTTCTGGCGTCTTTTGGCAAGCATTTAGCAGTGATAGGCTTAAGAACGCAATAGAAATTGCTTTAAAGGAGGGTTTTGATTTCACTAAGGTAAAAATATCGGTTTTCATAATAGATAGCTATCCATTTATCATCGTTATTTAAGTGTTTTAAACTTTAAGGCTAGTCTAGCATTATTCTTTAAGCCTGCTTCTATACTGTTATCAATACATGCCTTGGCTTTAAGAGCGTTTTCATAAATATTGATAAAAGTTAGCGTAACGTTAAATTGTTACTTTTTACGCTTTATGCAATCGCGCCCGATTGGATGACAGCCGCCCTAACATAACAACCGATAAAGGGGGAAAGCAACCGAGCATCATATCTGCTAATGCTTCAGCGCATATCGGGGCTAGCGCATAACCTTTTGCACCCATCGCAGAGAGCGTCCAAATGCGGCGACTTTGGGCAAGTCGTCCGACCAAGGGATGATAATCAATCGTTTGCGTACGCACACCGGCGCGCGCTTGCCATGCGCTGGTATCGTCTGGCAAGACATTGCTTAATTCAGGAATATCCTCAAGCAATTTGTCATAATTTTGCTGATTTTCTTCTTCGCGGATATCAATACTGGCGTCAGCATCTACAAAGCTGGCACCTAATAAAAACTGTGGCTCATTGTCGCGAATGTTATTTATCTCAGCATCGCCGCTTTGCCCGATAAAGGGCGCGCAATAACCACTATATTTGAGCGGTAGTTTAGGCAAACCCGCAACTTGCTCAGCAGTAGGTGTAAACCAAGATAATTGCCCGCGAATAGTACGGCACTCAACAATACGTTTGTCTAATTGATGGCTTTCATAGGCGGCGCAAATCACTATATTGTCAGCGCAGATAGTGACAGAACTTTGACCATCAATACCGCTTTCTTTCTCACCAATCACCGTCACTTTATTGGCAGCTTCTTTGATATCAGTAACGCTAAGCTGCTGATAATTGATATTTGAGTGCTTAAGGATGAGCGTTTTTAGCGCTTGTGGATTGACCAATCCAGATTTTGGTAAATATAAATTGTCCGTTAAGTCTTTAGTTTTTAAGCCGCTTAATTGCTGCGCCTCTTCAATCGTAACCGTGGTTGCCATTTCATTGGGATAATCGGCAATTTGCACAGTTCCGATATTGGTTTTGATTAGCAAGTCTAACGCGCCTGTTTGCTCAAGTATGAGCGGCGTTTGCTGCAGCGCTGCTTGCCGATTGAAATAACGGTACAACCTGCCGCTATAGAGATAGCCGATAGAGTGCAAGTGCTCATACACATGATGAATGGGTGTCATATTTGGTGCGAGGAGGGCGCGCGGATTGCCAGAGGCGCCAGCAAGCGGCGCGACTTTATCTACTATCGACACAGCCACACCGCGGTTGGCCAGCGTCCAAGCCGTAAGTAGTCCCGCAACGCCTGCACCAATAACCACTGTATGATTAGGAGTATGGTCATGAGGGTGTGGCAAAACGCAAATATTGTTATCGTCATTTAGTGCTAAAGAATCAGGTAAGAACTCAGTATTGTCCGCCATCGCTGCCGTTAACATCTCGCGCTTGCGCCCAAAACCTTTTACCTTTTTAATGCTAAAACCATGCGCTTGCAAGCCACGTTTGACAATACCAGCACAGCTATAAGTAGCGGCAGTGGTACCAGTACGAGATAAGCGCTGCATCTGGGTAAATATCGACTCCGCCCACAAGCTCTCATTACAAGAAGGCGCGAAACCATCTAAAAACCAAGCATCAACGTAAGGACGATTGATAGCAGTCTCAGTATTTAAAGTAGCTAAGCTCTCAAAACTAGCCAGACTTGCCAAACTATCGCCCGCATCGCCTAACCAAATATCAAGCGTGATATTATCGTCAATAAAGTTTAGTCGATGACAGCCCGCAATCAGCGGTGGGTAGTTGGCTAAAAGCTCTTTAATCAATTCGGCAAGTTCAGGGGCGCGCTGTGCCCATAAAGCGAGTATCTGCGTTAAGTCGTTAAGCGGAATGGGGTATTTTTCAGTGGTGATAAAGTGTAAGCGCGCGCTTGTTAACTGCGGCTGCTGAGCACGAAGCTCACGCCAAAGCTGCCATGTCGCTAAAAAATTCAAGCCCGTTCCAAAGCCCAATTCAGCAATCGTAAAGCATTGCTTATCAGCAAGGTTTGCTAGGCGCTCGGGTAATTGATTATGGGCTAAAAATACATGGCGGGATTCTGCTAAGCCATCAGCGTGCGAGAAATACACATCGCCAAACTCCCCTGATACTGGCACTTGATTGCCAGCATCATCGGTTTGCCATCCAATCTTAGCAGGGGTAATCACATCTGGCGGCGCGGGTTTCTTAGGGGGCTTGGTGGCTTTTTTATAAGTGGCAAGAGAGGTAGAGGTAGGCTTGGATATAGCCGGTTTAGACTCAGGTTTAGACACAAATTTGGACATAAAGCATCACATTTATAGAGGATTTACTACCAGCGGTCACGGCGGACAAACACCAACCACGAAATAAATATCCCAACCAATAAGCTCACTAACACCGTAAATGCGCCGTATAAAAACAATTGACCTTTGCTTTCATATACTAAAACGTTTACTTGTGTTTGTAAGTCATTGACTTGACGCTGAAGCTGGGCATTACGGCTTAGCAATTCTTGATTGGCTTCAGAGAGCGCTTTAGTTGATGGTTGTAGCTGCGCGGCTAAAGTGTCGCTAATATTGGTCGCAGGCTGAGCACTAGTAGCTTGGTTCGCTGCTGTAGCAGAGACCGTATTTGAGGCAGTATTTGGTAACGCTAGTTGATTAACAGTATTGGGCGCTAATACAGCATTTGGCGCAAGCGGAGCCGTTCTTGCCGCAGGATCAGCATTGGTCACAGTTGGTGCTGCTTGTGCTGATAAGCTAGCAAGTAATAACAAGCTCGCAACAATAAGATTAGCGACGCGGCCAAGAACGTGCTCACTGGTATGATTAGAAACAGAATCATTTAATAATAACTGCTGAATCACGATACTGTTACCTTATTTGCTGGCTTGTCTGCTGGTTTATCTGCGGCGCTGTCAGTAGGTTCAGGTAAGGTCTGCACAAACGGCTTGATATCTACATGGCTATAGACGCCATCACGCAGATAAGGCTCAGCGCTCGCCCATGCTTGCGCAGCATCGAGGGAGTCAAAGTCAGCAATAATCAAGCTGCCTGACATCTCGCTTTTACCGTGTTCGATGGGCGTTGGACCTGCGATAATGAGTCGCTGCTCGCTTTGTAATACTTTCAGGCGGGCAACGTGTTCGGCGCGTGTTACCTGACGTTGGGCGCTGCTGCCAGCAACATCGTGGCCGATAATAGCAAATAAGGACATGGGACTTCCTCAAGTAAATAATATGAATAAAGCACTAATAACCAGAATAAAAAATAATGATGATATCTCTCATTATACTTTTAAGGCGTATATTATGATTGAAATAGCTTCTATTTAGTGGTTTTATCGGTTAATGCTGGATTGAGATGGTTTTTTAATACGGCAAATTGGGCAATCACAAATACCAACATAATTGGAATCCAGCCATAAGTTTTAAAGTTAATCCAAGCCTCATCAGACATCGTAAATGCCGTGATATAATGCAGAATACCCATAAAGGCAAAAAACAGTGCCCAAGCGACGGTCAGTTTTTTCCAGCCACTTAAAGTCAGTGAAAACACTTCTTTCATCGCCAATTGCATCAGTGGCTTATTGATGATGGCACTGACCAATAGCGTAACAGCGAAGATACCGTTGATGATAGGCGATTTCCAGCGTAAGTAGATGTCGTCACGCAATAGCAGCGTGCCACCGCAAAAGACGATGGTTAATAATAAAACGACCCACTGCTGCTTATCAAATTTGCCTTTTTGACGCACAAAATGGATGGCATAAATAATAATAGTGGCCACGAGCAAGGCGCCTGCCGCCGCTAAAATGCCATTGTAACGCGCGGCAATAAAAAACGCGATCAACGGAATGAAGTCTAATAAGGCTTTCATAGCAAATAGGATGTCCAACAAAAAACGTATGGGGTAGTTTACACGTCTACTGCTGCAAAAAAAAGCAAGTAACAGGATAATCATCCGTTATGATCTGCCTTCATGCGTTATCTTCGCCGCATTTCCCCTTTTTTACTGATAATATAGTCAGTAGTGACAGCGTATTTGAATGCACAACACTTTCAACACTTTCAACACTTTCAACACTTTCAACACTTTCAACACTTTCAACACTTTCAACACTTTCAACACTTTCAACACTTTCAACACTTTCAACACCTTAAGGCCAGCTTTATGAAAATCGACTTACATTGCCACAGTACATGCTCTGATGGTACCTATGCGCCGACCGAGGTAGTACAGCGCGCGCATAATGCTGGCATTCATGTACTGGCGCTGACCGATCATGATACCTTGATGGGTATCGACGAGGCACGCGCGGCGGCGGCGGCCTATGATATACAATTAATCAATGGGGTTGAGATTAGCTGCGAGCATACGCTTAGCGGCGGCTATGGCAAAAATAAATCCACTAATAAAATTATCCATGTGTTGGGACTTGATTTCACCGACTTTGATAAAATGCATGCGACGTTGCAGCAGTTGCAAGATAGCCGTGCCACGCGCGGTCAACGTATCACTGCAAAACTCAGTGAGCTATTAGATATTGATTATAATGAGCTATGGCAAGCGGTGCTCGATAAAGCAGGCGGCAATCCACAAGCGGTAGGGCGTGCGCATATTGGTCAAGTGTTGTTTGAGCGGGGTGAGGTAAAAACCGTGCAAAAAGCCTTTGATAAATATCTGGCGGATAATAAGCCCGCTTACGTGGCAATTGAAGCATTAACCATGCAGCGCGGCATCGAGCTGATTCACGCTTGCGGCGGCAAGGCGGTACTCGCGCACCCAACCCGCTATCAGCTATCTGCCACTCGCGTACGTAAACTTATCGAAGAATTTGCCGGGCTTGGCGGTGATGCTTGTGAGTTACCCTCAACTAGCGAACCGATTAGTACCCGTCGAATGGTCGATCGCAGTATCGCTGAACATCAGCTTGCTGCCTCTATCGGCAGTGATTTTCATGGTAGTAATATGCCGTGGCGACGTTTGGGTGACGTACCAAACCTTCACCCTGAACAGCAGGGCATTTGGCAGTCATTTGCGACATTGGCTTAGTTAAAAGTATAAACCAAAACTATTATTTAAAATGATAAGTCGATCCTGTGACTCGGCATTGTAAATTGACCATATAATTGAAAATCATTATTAAAAATCATTACTAAAAAAACATAGGCCAAAATGAGGTGTCAGATATTGACGCATAAATCACTTAAACAGATTGATAATTAAAAGAAAAATTGCCACACTAAATGCGTCAGTTTAGATCTAACATAAATCATCCTTTTTACTTTCTTATTTGGTTTTAGCTCAATAACTTTCATTATCTGCGGTAGCCCATTATGGCTGTATCGATATCTCATCTAGGCTACAGAAAACTCTCGCGAGTGATTTTTGAGTGGCAAGCTGCTGATAGGGCATCGCTGCTGGCATTGTTTATTTTGCTGGAAGTGTCATCGCATTGGCTATGGTGTTTATTTGTCTGGTGGCGCCAAGATATCTATGGCTCCTACGTAAATATGGATGTGCTGTATCCCTTGTGGATAGGGCTCACCTTGATGGTCCTGTTTTTTTCTTGGATGGTTAGCCGCTTATCGCCGATTAGAAAAGACACGGATTCGTTATATAAGTGGCAAGCGATAATCGTCACGCTTTATAGCCTTTATATTGCCGTGGTCATTTTAGTCATGGGTCACAGTAGTTTGGTCGCGGGAGTATCACTCGTTGGCGGCGCGATGTTAGGTATGATGCTTATACGTCGCCGCTATGTCTGGAAAGCCTTTTTGGGTCATATTGTCCTGATTTTTCTCGTCACTTTGGTTCCCTATTTTGGCTTGACGATACCCAATCTACGTCAAATGACGATGAGCTCTTTTCCTTTAGATGGCTATAGCTATCTTACTTATAGCTATCTTACTTATAGCGAGATGACATCAATTGAAAATGCCATTTCTGCGTCGATTTTTAAAAATGGGATACTGAGTTGGGAGACCTTTAATCAACTGCGTTTGTCTTCAGCATTTTTTTGGCGCACCACCCATATTTATATGGCGCTGCCAAAGGCAATTTTTATCATCTATATGTTTCGCACCCTGCTATTGATATTGGATAACAGTAAAGCTGAGATTATGCAGTATGCCAATCAAGATGAATTGACCCAGTTAAAAAGCCGCCGTTATGGTTTGACGCAGATGCAGCAAGCGCTGCTCGCAATGGGAGATAAGCAAGATTTCAGTGTGATTTTATTGGATTTAGATTGGTTTAAAAATATCAATGACAATTATGGTCACGACGTTGGCGACCAAGTGCTGTCTGAGGTTGCCCAAACGCTATTAAAATCGTTATCAGAAGAGGTGATTGTCAGTCGTTATGGCGGCGAAGAATTTTTAATCGTGTTGCCAGATACCACGCACGAGGGCGCGATGACTATTGCTAAACAGCTACGCAAAGATATCGCCCAACAAGTCATCAAGAGCGATGATAATGTCGATTTTTATATTACTGCCAGTTTAGGGGTTTATACTCTGACGCATGAAGAGCGTGCGCGTATTCAAAATGAGTATAAAGCTTTAGCGCTAGAAGAAAATACGCAAGCGCTGACAGAAGCGCGCAAAAACCGTAGGCAAGGAGAGCGTAGACAAGAGCGTGGCTCGCACAGCTCAAACCAAGCAGGCGCACAACAGACCCATGCACAAAAAAGGATTTCGCAGAGAAGAAAGCGCGCTGCTAAAGAAATAGTGCAAGCCCAACTGCCCAGCGATATTTGTCAGCGCTTAATTTGTATCGCCGATAAAGCCTTGTATGAGGCAAAAGACCGCGGGCGTAATCAGGTGGTCAGTGCCAACCATATGCTCGCGGCAGAAACAGACAAGATCGCTGTCCTTTATGCGACTAGCTAATCGTTAACTAACGCCAGATGAAGTGCTTAAATTCTGTACTAAGCTTGAAAGTACACTGGTTGCAAAGCTGCCGGTCGTTAAAGTAAAACTGAGTACCAAGCTCAGCCCATCATCTGCGTCCTGCCATTTCCAGCTTAATTCTTCAATCGGTAATCTTAGCGCGCGTCGTTGTGCTTTGATATCGCGCTGCTCTAAGCCTGCTGCCAACTGACTTAACAATGGACTTTTCTGTACGATAATATTTTCGATAGTGGCTGCTGCGCCACTGACTTTATCATTACCCACGCCCCATAATACTGCCGTTGGATGAATATCACCGCTGGCAAGTCGCGCTTGCAAAGTGTCGTCCATTACTTCGCTGGCAAATATTGAACCTGAGCCATCCAAATTAAACACTTCACCGGTAAGCCCCGTATTCCAGCTACCATCACGCACCCGCGCTGCTAATATCTCATTAAATATCAAGCTGCGCGCCGCTGATAATTCCATACTGTTTTGCTCACGCGGCGCCTGTTTACGTTTGCCTTTTTTGGGTTGCGGACGACTTTCTGGCGCTGGACGCGCAAATAACGCCAATGCTTCTCTAACATTATTACCGTGACGGCCAAAGCGCTGCGGACCAAAATAATTGGGCACGCCCGTTATGCTGATATGGGCCAAATGCTGCTCGACGGTATCCTTGTTGCTTTTGTTAGACGGCGTCGTCTCTGTGCCCGCAAACTGGATGTCACGCAAGGTAATGATAAATTGATTGGCTCTATGCGTACCACGATTGAGTTTTTTATTATGCCACTCCTGCGCAAGGATGGTGAGCGATTCATTGGCGCCAATATCTACTGGAGCAAATTCAGACTCAGGTAATTGCTTTTTTGGTATCCGCAGGCTAAACCACTGTGTCGTCAGCGCATGACGGTCTTTTAGCCCCGAGTAACCAACATCACGCAGTGGAATCTCTGCCCATTCGGCTAATAATTTGGCCAAATAGGCGGTATTCATACCGAGCTTTTCGATATGCAGCCATAAATGCTCACCTTCGCCCGTAAAGGCGAGCGGCAATATCTCATTGACCACAAAATCTGTGGCATAGGCTTTATAGGTCGCTTGCCTTAAAGGCTGCTGCGTCGGCTGTGGCAATTTGGCCGTATCAGTGGCGGCGGTAATATCGATAGTTGAGATATCAAAGGTTTTATCAGTCAAAGGTTTGTTATTAGGAGAATCGTTATTAAATGAGTCGTTAGCAAAATCGTCTTGAGAAGTCATAAAAGGTATCTTTTGTATTGATAAAAAGTGGTAAGAGCAAAACGTTAAAGAGGGAGTAAAGGTAAGTTTACGTTTTGCAACGCAGTCAGTATATAAAAAAATGGCGTCTGGCAATGGGTCTTGCTAGTATCAAAGTATCTGGCAAGACATCTGGTCTTTTAATCACGTATTTTTGGCATTAATATTTTATTTAAAACGCCGATAAAAAGTACATTTGCAGCAGGAAATAATAAATTTTAATAATAACCGTTAAGGATAACTCATGAGTAAAGCAACGATTCATACCGTCACCATTAGCAAAGCCGACATTCCAAATGGTGGCATGAAATCCTATAAACAGGATGACGATAGTATCATTTTAATCACCCGTGATGAGGACGAATTTAGTGCCTTCGATGGTAAATGTCCGCATGCTGGCGCAGATTTGGGTGAGGGGCTGCGCTGTGGTAATCGCGTCGTGTGTCCGTGGCATCACGGTACTTTTGACAGTCGCGACGGCACGCTATTGGAGCCTGTTGCGATGCGCGGCTTGACCCAATACGAGTTAAGCGATGAGGGCGATAGCATCGTCGTCAATACCGCCGCAAAGATAGATAAGCGCGTGGAAAATGACAAGCTGACGGACACCCATACCATTATCATTGGCGGCGGCGGCGCGGGATTTATGACTGCCAATCAGCTGCGTCATAGTGGCTATGGCGGCAAGATTACGATGATTAGTAAAGATGATAAAGCGCCTTATAATCGTCCTTTATTATCCAAGATGTTTTTGGCTGGCAAAATGAATGAGAAATATTTGATGCTTGGCGGCGCGGATTGGGCGAGTAACAATAGTATTGATTTGCGCTTAAACCAAACTGTCAGCGAAGTATTACCAAACGCGCGAACCATCGTCATAAAAGGCGAAGATGGTAAACGTGAAGAGCAAACGGCGGACTTCTTAGTGGTGGCGACAGGCGCTGAGCCAAAAGTGCCACCGTTTAAAGGCGCAGATGCCAAGGGAGTCTATACACTGCGTAGTATGGATGATGCCAAAGACATTAAAGAGGCCAGTGAAAACAAGCAGGTAGTTATCGTCGGTACCGGCTTTATCGGTATGGAAGTGGCGTCAGCATTAATGGAGGCGGGGAAGGTCGCTTCTATTACCATCGTTGGTCGTAGCCCTCGGGTAATGAGCAATATTGTCTCCGAAAGTATCAGTGATGCTCTGATTGATTTGCATAAAGAAAAAGGCGTGAACTTCGCCTTTGGTGCCAACGTTGCTGAGATAGCGCAAGATAATGGCACAGTGAGCGGGGTTATCTTAGATGACGGCAACAAAATTGACGCCGACATGGTCATATTGGGTACAGGTGTAGCACCGCGTACCGAAATAATAGACGAGGTCAACGATCCTGATGGTGTGCAAGTTAACGACTATTTAGAGCTGCGCAACGGCGTCTATGCGTTGGGTGATATTGCCAAAGCCACCAATCAGATGGGGCGTATGCGTATCGAACATTGGCGCGTGGCCCTGCAACACGGTATCGTTGCGGCCGCTGCTATCTTAAATGAAGACAATGTCAACTCTTTAGCCGAGCGTATTCCATTTTTTTGGACAGCACAGTATGGCAATAGCCTACGCTATAGCGGTCATGCCGCAACGCCTGACCATAGTATTATATTCGGCACGCCGAGTAAATTCGACTGTATCGAGTACTATTTTGATGACGAAGCAGAAAACACCCGTGCAAGTGCTGCTATCTCACTTGGCCGTGATAAAGAGTTGATTGCCTTCTCTGAGCTACTGCGCCGTGGTCACGCGCCAACGCGCGCGCAAATCAATGCTGGGTTTGATATTATCGAGCAAGCCCATGCGTTATCGCGCTAGTAGTAAAAACGGATACGTATTATTATAAAGGCTGGCTTGGTTATCCGAGCCAGCCTTTTATACCATAGATTTTTATAAGACATGAATGGAAAAGGAAAGCCGATGCTATGAATAAAGACCACATCACTCAAGAAGCCTTAAACAAAACAACCGTATTTTTACGTCAAGCTGAAGCAAGTGATGTCGACGCACTCGAGCAATTGCTCAATCGCTGTTATCGACAAGCGGAAGGCTGGACCAATGAGGCAGATTTGGTGGGCGGTATTCGTACTACCAAAGATGAGCTATTGGCTGTCATTAATGACCCCAAGCATTACGTTTTTATTTATCCAAAAACCACAACAAGTGAGCGTGATGGCAAAGAAACGGGCGAGCTATTGGGCTGTATCGCGGTCGACATAAAAGATGATGTCGCTACAAATCAGCGCGCGGGTAATCAAAAAGCTTATATCGGTATGTTTGCCGTCTTGCCTGAGCTGCAAGGGCTTGGCGTCGGTCATCAGATACTGCAGGCGGCTGAGACGTTTGCGCAGCGGCATTTACAAGCAACTACCCAAACGCCTGCACAAAACCCTGCGCGTTTAACGATGTCTATTCTCAGTCATCGACCAGAGCTCTTGGCGTATTATCAGCGCCGCGGTTATCGTTTAAATGGCAATAGCATGCCGTTTCCCGTCGACGGTAATAATGGCGAACCTAAGCGCCAAGATTTAGAATTATTAGAATTAGAAAAACTCGTAAGCTAATGATAAGTCAATCAGTTTTACTAAATCTGAAGCCATTCACCTCAGAGCAATGAACCACAGAGCAATTAACGCCAAAGCCATTAACCCCAAAAGCTGCCAAAGGTCATAAATAAACCGACACTCAATAGGAGAAATGCCACGATAATTAAACGCTTAAACCAGTTAAAACCCAGCAAGCGAGTGGCATTATCATTGGACATCAAATAAGCAAACAAGCCGATTAGGCTTGCGACCAAGGTCATGATACCAAGACCAATCGGTAAGATAGAAAAATACATCTGCCACACAAGCATCTCGCAACGGTGATTATTAAACGCATCATAGCAGTATCGTGATTGTGCTGTCTGAATTATCTGCCTCTTACGTTTGAAAAACGCTATCAGCATAACAGGAGGTCAAGGTGGGAAAGTTTAAAAAATTGACGTTATTCCTCCTCTTTATACTATTTTTTGTCACCTATTCTAAAGCACCTCCTGATAGTGTGATTGAGCAATTGATCGCAGCACAATATAAAGAGGGTAACAAGATAATGCAGGCTGCTAAAACGAATGCGAGCAATAATAAGAATGACAAAATGGCGCAAGATATAAGCAGTTTGATGGAGCGCATGATGCCAACGCTTGAGCGTGTCGAGAATATCGACTGTAACCGCGTCAAGGGTAACCGTAATTTTAGCTGTACCGCTGATATCACCCAAACGATTGCGGGAAATAGCCGAACTAATAAAACCATATTTAACGTTTATCATGCCAAGGGAGAATGGACGCTGGATAATTAACCGCTTTGATAAATGAAGATTTATATTAGAAACGCCTTAATGACGTCTAATAAAAAAGCTACCTCGTTAAAGGTAGCTTTTTACTCATATTATCTGGTCTATAAAAACTAGCGCATGGTCACAAATTCTTCTGAACCTGTCGGGTGAATGGCAACCGTGTTATCAAAGTCAGCTTTCGTCGCGCCCATTTTTATCGCCACCGCAAAGCCCTGAATCATCTCATCGACACCGTAGCCAATACCATGTAAGCCAATAATCTTTTCTTCTTCACCCAAGCACACCAGTTTCATCACGCACTTTTGACGATGCTGTGTGACTGCGCTATACATAGAGGTAAATGTTGATTTATAGCATTTGATATTTTCTTTGCCATGCTGCTCAACGGCGTCGATTTCAGACAAGCCAATCGTACCGATAGCAGGGTGGGTAAAGATGACCGTCGGTATCAAGTCATAACTGAGATGCTCATTGGTTTTATTGTTAAATAAGCGCTCTGAAAGCCTGCGACCGGCAGCGATAGCCACTGGCGTCAAATCAATGCTGTTTTCGATAATATCGCCGACCGCGTAAATGCCTTTGATATTGGTGTTTTGAAATTTATCGACTTTAATTTTGCCAAATTCAGTGGTCTCAACGCCGGTTACTTGCAAGTTGATATTGTCGGTTGAGGGCGCACGTCCAATCGCCCAAATCAAGCAATCTACCGTATCAAGGCTACCATCTGCGGTACATAACGTCAGGCTACCATCTTCATTTTTATGAATCTCAGTGAGTGTGGTATTGGTATGCAACTGGATACCGTCTTGCTCCATCTCTATCAGCAAGGTTTCAACGATAGTATGGTCAAATGAGCGCAGCGGCGAATGTTGACGCACATACTGATGCACCTCAGCACCAAGGCTATTGAGCACGCCAGCGATTTCGACAGCGATATAGCCAGCGCCAACGATAGCAACTCGTTTTGGCATTTCATTTAACGCAAAAAAGCCATCAGAATCGATGCCGTATTCTGCACCTTTGATGTCGGGGAGAATCGGATGACCGCCTGTCGCGATTAAGATATGGTCGGCGGTAATCAGCTCGCCATTGACCTCGACAGTGTTAGTATCGACAAAGGTAGCAAAGCCTTTTATCACTTCAACGCCATTTTTCGCCAGATTGTTATCATAAGAGCGATGAATATTTTCGATATATTGTTGGCGGCTATGGACCAGTTTTTGAAAGTCAAAACCTTTGACCTCGACGTCAAAGCCATAATCGGGTGCATATTTTACGATGGCTTCGGCCACTTGCGCGCCGTACCACATCACCTTTTTGGGTACGCAGCCCCAGTTTACGCAAGTGCCGCCCAATTGGTTGGCTTCGATAATGGCACATTTTTTGCCATAGCTCGCTGCTCGATTGATCGAGGCAATGCCACCGCTACCGCCGCCAATGGAAATATAGTCATAATGTTTTGTCATGGTTAAGTCTCTTTATTCAGTACGTATTAATGCGTATTGGTGCAATTTTGCAGTCTATTATTTTTTAATTCTGTTATTTTGAACTCTATTGTAATGGGTATCATTATTAATCTTACAAGGTTTTTATTATAAGGATATGCCAGCTAGTATCAGAATATAAAAGTATTTAGGCATAAATAGCTTGATATCTAAGCCCATCTAAACTATAGCACGCCGCCTATAAAATAACAGTCCGGGAATGGATAAGCCTAGCACCAATCCCGAGGTTACAAACAAGGCCTCAAATAAATACACCATCATTTGGCTAAATAATTCGTCGGAAAAACCAAAATAACCAATTTGCACCATACTGACCATCGCCTTATAAGCAGCGATACCTGGCATCATACAGATGACGCTCGGTGAAATTAACGCTTTGGGCGGTAGCGTATATTTTTTAGAAAAGTAGACACCCAAAAAGCTGGCAAGCATCGCCCCAAAGAAGCTAGCAACCACCAGATGGATATGCTGATAAACAAGCGCGGTTTTTAACCCAAATCCAAACGCGGTCATCAGCAAACACGGCAAAATATAGCGTTTGGGCACGCTAAACATCAGCGTCCAACCAAGGGTAATAATGCACGACAGCACCACGGTTTTAATGAACCACATCTTAAAACCCCCAGTGCTGTATTCTAAGTAAAACCAGCGCCATGACGATACCAACGCAAGCGGACAAGGTCAACATATAGGTAAAAACGGCACGCCCAACGCCAATATTGACATAGCCTTTCAAGATATCTGAGAAAGAATTGATCAAAGGAAAGCTTGGTACCAGTAACAGCACGCTAGAGGCAACGGCAATATCGGCATTATTACCAATATCAAAATAATAGGTTGTCGCCCCAATTAAAGAGGCGATAAAAGCCGTCACAATGACCGTGATAAAGGGATTAAAATGGTGTTTGGCCAGATAAATGCGAGTGAACATCGCTACCATACCTGCGATAAAGGTCACAGCAGTAATCGACCAACTGCCACCGTTTAGATAAGCAAATGCGGCACAAGACGCCCCAACAAATATGCCCACCAACCATGTTGGATACACCGACTTATTATCTAACTCATCAAAGGCAAGGGTCGTGCGTTGAGTCAACTCATTATCATCGACAGTGGCTTCGGTTTTATTGACGATTTGCTGAATTTGTACCAATAAATTGACATTAATACTTTGATTGATCGTGTCTCGAGTGGTGGTGATACAGCGCTCATCACAGATAGTGGTCAAGGTAATGGCATTGAAGTTTAGCGAACATTCTACGCTGTTCATCCCCAAGGCAAGCCCTAAGCGTTTTGATAAGTCCACCACCACGGCAGACTCAGCGCCATATTGCATAAGGAGTAATCCGCAGCGCACGCATAATCGAGTAATGTGCTGTTGCTGTACGTAGCTGATAGAGGTCATTGATTAGATACGCATATTGGCTATTGTGATTTTTATGAATGCTATAACCATAAACAGTGTGAGCGGTTATAGGTTATCGATACGGCAAGGTAACGATAGCATAACTTACCGTGCTTATTTGCTACTATTATAAAGCGTAAACCACTGTCGCAAGGAGAATAAAATGCATATCGCTATCTTAACCCTGACTTTTGCGCTACCCGGATGTAGCTCATTAAAAGAAAAGCGCCAACGCATGGGCGGCTTGCATGCACGCTTTGGCAATACACCAAGCGTCGCAGTATGTGAGAGCGGTGAGCGGGATCGGCATGATGCCAGCGAATGGACGTTTGTGATAGTCGGGCTGTCTAAACGTGAGGTCGAGTCGCAATGCAGTCAAATCGAGGAGAAGATAGAGCGGACAGTAGATGCGCGGGTGATGAATGTTGAGAGAGAGTTTGTTTAGGAGAATTTATCTCAACAGTCTAACTAAACAGTTGCCATGATTAAAAGAATACAGTTGGATGCTTCGAATATAGCTTAAGTAGAGATTACGACTTTCGAAAAACTAACTATAGTTTAACTCACTGATAGACATTTGTTTTTTGCTATGATAATCTCTTTCAGCAATTCAGAAACATTACTTACATTCCAGTTACGTATTCAATTATATATTGCTATCAATCGGGGTCATGCTAGATATAAATTTACGGTAGTAAAGCTCTAAATTTATAACTTCATGATTTTAATTGAGCTATTTAATTTGACTGTATTTCTCAACTAGGACGTTTAATGAAAACTGTTAATAAAATAAAAAGTGCTTTAGTTTTGACTACTATTACAACTTTAGTAGGTTGTACCACTGTAGCTGATATGGCAGGGTACGATACTGCTACGTTAAATACTAATGCGGCTAAAAGTTACTCTCAAGTGGTTTCTAAAGCCAATGGTCAAGGCGCAGTAGATAATACTTCTGCCACTGCTATTCGAGTTAAAAATGTCTTCAATCGTATGAAGCCTTATGCCGTTCGTGCTAATACAACAGGTGTTCCTTTTGACTGGCAAGTTACAGTTATACGTTCACCTGAATTAAACGCTTGGGCAATGCCTGGCGGTAAAATGGCTTTTTACACCGGTATTGTAGAAAAGTTGAAGTTAACAGATGCAGAGATTGCTGCGATCATGGGACACGAAATGACCCATGCATTATCTGAGCACAGTAAAAAAGATGCTGGGCAAAAAATTCTGACCGGCTTAGCTCTTCAATTAGGCGGTGCTGCGATACAGGAAAAAACAGGACTAAATGCTGAGGCAATGAGTTTAATTAGTGACTACGGCCTTGATAAGCCGTTTTCTCGTAGTCAAGAATCACAAGCCGATGCTGGTGGTTTACGTTTGATGGCACAGGCAGGCTACAATCCAGAAGCTGCAATTGCAGTATGGCAAAAAATGGAGGCAGCCAATGGTCGTAGCAATGCGATAGTTACTTTGATGTCTACGCATCCAAACTCTGGGCAGCGTATCGCTAAAATTCAGGCCCTGTTACCTGAAGTTATGCCAGTCTATCAAGCGGCGGCTAAAGCACCTGCTAAGGCAACTACTGGAGTAACTACTAACGCCACTACTACTAGAACTATTAAACGTAAATAACTCAGTAAGTATTCAAAAAAGTAAATGTTACCACAAAAGGTAAGTCAAACGACTTATCTTTTTTTTACAAAAGGATATGTACAAGTGGCTGATTTGATGGTTATCTTATGTCTTAAGGGCTAGGTGTGGCAAGCTGTACTCATTTGGCAATACGCCAAGCGTCGCGGTTTGTGAAAGTGGCAAGCGTGATCGGCATGATGCCAGCGAATGGACGTTTGTAATCGTTGGCCTGTCTAAACGTGAGGTTGAGTCGCAATGCAGCCAAATCGAGGAAAAAATAGAACGGACGGTAGATGCGCGGGTGATGAATGTTGAGAGGGAGTTTGTTTAGCTATTAGACTGTGGTTTCATATTATTGTTAATTGGCTATCTCAATTCACCTATATTTCCTTATTCACTCAGCATAAGCTTAACAACAAAAATTAGAATAATTCTAGGAGTCCTGCAATAATACCTAATGAAAGACATATCCCGAAGAACAAAAATTTATACTTGGGTATTTCAAATCTCTGTTTAAAATGAGAGCCATGATGGTGTTTTTCATCATGTCTCTTAAGTAATTCAGAATTATCTGTTTCTTTTATAGTAAATAATGCAACTGCTATTGGGGTATCGTTATAAAGTTTATAGTACGCGACTTGAGTACCTGTTAATAAGATGTCCTTACCTGTGTATGTGGACAAGTCGTAATGGAATAAAGTATTTTCGTATGTATCTTGAACGTAGGCGATACCTAATGTTCTATCTATATTAGTAATGATGCCATCACTTGGATCTGGACCCATTTTAGTCTCTATAGTTTGTATGTTGAGTGAATTATGTGACCTCTAACAATATGTTTTTGCTTAATATTGAATTCTTGGGTTTCTTTCTTGAAACTAACCTATTGGTTTTTTTTAAGCCATTGTTCATGTAGCTCCATGAACAATGAAACTCTATTCTCTAACTCTTCAATTTTTGTAAGTATTTGTCTAGGAGTATTATCAAAAAAACTTTCAAGATATTCTATGAGTAATGTTGGCACTAGGAATGCTATTGCAGTCAAAGGTTGAGGCCTTGGAGTATCCCAATCAAAATTAGGTATGAATTTCCCGTCGCTATTAGTGGAACATTAAGTCGCTCCAACTTCCATGGATTTCGTTCGAAGTCATAGAAAAATGAGACAAATATAACTTATCTAAACCTAGTGATTTAGTTTTCTCAAAAAAGTTTTTATTACCCCAGTTCCTTTCAGTTTTATGATCCATATCAAGATCAATATTTGACTTTGCGAACAAGTTTTCAATCGAAGACATCATTCTGTGCTCAATTGGTAGTACCATATTATTCCTTTCAGCAATAAGTGACTTAATTTCAGTGTAGAGCCTTTTGTCAGTTTTAAGTGAGTTAAGCTTATAAGATATTATTGTCTTTTCGTCATAGTTTTTGATTAAATATCTTGTATTTACAATACACTCAAAAGCTAGTCTTGTGAAAATCTGAACAAACTCTCCCTTTTGGTCACAAACATTGTCTAATACACCGAAAATTAATTTATAGAGTCTTACAAGGTTTCCCCCAATAACGGCTTGATCATCATTCCATGTAAATTCATTATTATCATATAAGTTAACTAATAAAGTAATATAACTTCCAACCTCAATAAGTAGATCAATAGAGACTTCAACGAAATGTCCTTCATGCTTATATGATTCAAGATTAAGATTAATCTCTGTTCTTTTAATATCCATACTAAAACCTCAAAAAATTAATTTTAACCTCAATCTCAAAATTGATATATAGAAGACTTAGTAGTTCAGTGAATTATAGTCTATTAACTAAAAAAAAGGCCACCCCCTAAAGAGTAGCCTTTCCATTAATTATTATCTAACTTCTATTAACTTACTTCTTTCATCTTTTGCTTAAGCATCGGCTTTAAGAACTCGCCAGTATACGAGCCTTTAACTTCTGCTACTTCCTCGGGCGTACCTTCCGCGATAATCATGCCGCCGCCTTTGCCACCTTCAGGGCCAAGGTCAATCACCCAATCCGCCGTTTTGATGACGTCAAGATTGTGCTCGATGACTACGATTGTATTGCCTTTATCGCGCAGGGTGTGCAGGATATTGAGCAGTTTATCGATATCATGGAAATGCAGACCAGTGGTTGGCTCATCCAAGATATATAGCGTCTGTCCGGTATCACGTTTGGCAAGCTCACGCGCCAGTTTGACGCGCTGCGCTTCACCGCCTGATAGCGTTGGCGCTGATTGACCCAAACGAATATAGCTTAGACCAACGTCCATCAGCGCTTGCAGGCGACGATGAATCGCTGGAATCGCTGAGAAGAATTCAGTCGCATCCTCAACCGTCATATCAAGCACATCGGCGATGTTTTTACCTTTATAATGAATCTCTAACGTCTCACGGTTATAGCGTTTGCCATGACAGGTATCACACGGCACATACATATCAGGTAAGAAATGCATCTCAACTTTGATGAGACCATCACCTTGACACATCTCACAGCGCCCGCCTTTGACGTTAAAGCTAAAACGGCCGGCTTTATAACCACGGGCGCGCGCTTCTTGCGTTTGGGCAAGCATCTCACGCACTGGCGTAAAGACACCGGTATAGGTGGCAGGGTTTGAGCGTGGTGTTCGGCCAATCGGGCTTTGGTCGATATCAACCATTTTATCCAAATGCTCAAGACCGCTAATACTGTCATGCTTATCAGCAATCAGCGTTGAAGCATTGTTTAACTGGGTGGCAGCGATAGGCATCAAGGTGCGGTTAATCAAGGTCGATTTACCAGAACCAGAAACCCCTGTAATACAAGTCATAATGCCAATCGGTAAGCTTAAATCGACATCTTTTAAGTTGTTACCAGTTGCGCCTTTTAGCTCAATCGACATCGGTACTTGTTTGGGTTTGGCTTTACCTTTGGCTTCAACTTCGATGGTTTTGGCTTTATGACGAATACTTGGAATCTCGATTCGTTTCTCACCAGACATATACTGCCCTGTGAGCGAGCCTTTGGTTGCCATAATGTCATCGACCGTCCCTTGCGCAATGATATGACCACCGTGAACGCCCGCGCCGACACCGATATCAATAACATGATCCGCTTGACGAATGGCATCTTCATCATGCTCGACGACCAGTACCGTATTGCCCAAATCGCGTAAACGCGTAAGGGTTTTAAGCAAGCGATCATTATCGCGTTGATGCAGGCCGATTGATGGCTCATCGAGGACATACATGACGCCCATCAGACCCGCACCGATTTGGCTGGCAAGACGAATACGCTGCGCTTCACCGCCCGATAACGTTTCAGCAGAGCGGGCAAGGGTCAGATAATCAAGCCCGACACTGACAAGGAAGTTAAGACGCTCATTAATTTCTTTAAAGATTTTTTCGGCGACTTCACCTTTATGACCGCCAATCTTGAGCGTTTTATAATAGTCAGCAGCATCACCGATAGACAGCTTAACGATTTGAGCAATGGTTTGATCGTCAACGCGAACATTGCGTGAGATTTCGTTGAGACGCGCACCATCACAGACGTTACAGGTGGTATCAGCGAGATATTTTGCCAATTCATCACGCACAAGGTTACTTTGGGTTTTAGCATAACGGCGTTCTAAATACGGCAGTACGCCTTCAAACGGCACGGTTTTATTGGTTTTACGGCCGCGCTCATCGGTAAAGTTAAAGGTAAGCTTTTCTTTACCAGAGCCATGCATGATGATATCTTGCTGCGTTTTTGGCAGATCTTGCCATGGCGCATCCATATCAATTTTGAAATGATGGCAAACGGTCGATAGCAAACCAAAGTAATAGGCGTGCCGCTTATCCCAGCCATTAATCGCCCCTTGATTGAGCGATTTTTCATGATGGGTAATTAGCTTATCGCTTGAGAAATACTGACGTTTACCGAGACCGTCGCAGCTTGGGCAAGCACCATAAGGATTATTAAAACTAAACATCCGCGGCTCAAGCTCCGAGACCGCGCGATCACACACCGGACATGAATGCTTGGCTGACATGACTTGATTTTCGTCACCGCCTTCTTTTGGATTGCCATCCATAAAGTGTAGCGTGACCAGACCTTGACCCAAACGCAGGGCAGTCTCGAGACTTTCAGCGACGCGGTTGCCCAAGTCATCACGGACTTTAAAGCGGTCAACCACCACTTCAATGGTATGCTTTTTCTTTTTATCGAGCGTTGGCAGCTCATCGGTATCATAAACATCACCGTCGACGCGCACGCGGACAAAGCCTTGACCAATTAATTGCTCAAGCAAAACCGTATGCTCACCTTTACGCTCACGAATCACCGGTGCCAATATCATAAGCTTGGTGTCAGCAGGCAACGCCATGACTTGATCGACCATCTCGGTGACCGATTGCGCCACCATTGGCTCACCATGCTCAGGGCAGTAGGGCGTTCCGATTCGTGCATAAAGCAGACGCAAATAGTCATAAATCTCGGTAATCGTCCCAACCGTTGAGCGCGGGTTATGGTTGGTCGATTTTTGCTCAATAGCAATCGCTGGCGACAAGCCTTCGATACTATCGACCTCAGGCTTTTCCATCTGTGAGAGGAACTGACGCGCATACGCCGACAAGCTCTCAACATAACGACGTTGCCCTTCGGCATAAAGCGTATCAAACGCCAGTGACGATTTACCAGAACCTGATAAACCGGTAATCACCACAAATTTATCGCGTGGAATGTCTAAATCGATATTTTTTAGGTTGTGCGTACGTGCGCCGCGTATTGCAATATGGTCATGTGCCATCGTTGATAGGTTTCCTATTTGCTAATGGTATATAAAATCTAAGCGTCAAATATAGTTAATGAATGGGCTGTTAAAAGCATATTTGGTTGTTAAGTTGCTATGGCTTTGTAAAAATCTGCCGTTATCACGAAATTTTCTTAATAAAACAACAGTTATAAAATAGATTTTCATACGCTAATTTTTTCATAAAGCGTCAGTGATGTAGGTTTATATAAGCGTAACGTTCAAACCTAACTTAAGTCTTAACCTTGAAATCATTAAAACAATCTAAATGAAATGTTTGTTAACTAACATAAGTGCTTTGTTATAGATTGAATTAAGCTTTGTTTTTCAGTTTTTTCAGCATAGTTTTCGAGAAAATGTCGGTTTTGAATATTGTTAGTTGTAAGCACGGCTTTTTTAAGTATTACTTGTTTATATCATGCCACTTTAGATTTTATTATTTTAAATATCGTATTTCTTAAAAGCTTGGCTGCTTTAAAAGCCATTATACTTGCTATAAATCTGTATCATTAAAATCAGTCTAAAAGCTGCCGTACAGTCAAGGCAAGTATCTTGTCAACGTCTTACTTTATTGTCATGGCAGCGGCATTATTCAAGGTGTAATGAGTCATTAAATGCACTTGGTAACAAAATTATCGCCTCTATAAAAAGCGCAAGTAGAAGCCAACCGTGCGGCTGCAGCAGTAAGATAAAAGTTTCGGCAAGCAAACGGCGAATGACTTATACTAGTGGGCTTGATTTGTAGGCTAACGCCTTGATAAAGGCGTGATAATACCAGCAAGCCGCAGTGATAAACCAGCAATGATGAACCAGTGAGGCAAGTATGAATAGCGTAGAAAAACGGGCAATTCTCGGGGTCGGTGGTATCTTCGCTTTGCGGATGATTGGCCTGTTTATGATTGTGCCCGTGTTTTCGGTGTATGGTGATAATTATGCGCACGCAACGCCATTTCTGATTGGTTTGGCGGTCGGTATTTATGGGCTCGGGCAAGCGATTTTTCAGATACCGATGAGCCTTGCAGCGGATAAGTTTCCGCGTAAGCCGATTATCTTTTTGGGTCTGATATTATTTGCTATTGGCGGCATTATCGCTGCCAATGCCACTGATATCTACGAGGTTATTATTGGGCGGGCGCTGGCAGGCAGTGGCGCGGTATCGGCGGTATTGATGGCGCTACTTGCTGATGTGACGCGTGAAGAGATGCGCACCAAAGCGATGGCGACCATGGGTTTGACCATTGCCACCTCTATTATGCTGGCCTTTGCCTTTGGGCCTTTATTGGTCGGCTCGCTAGGCATCTCAGGGCTGTTCTGGCTCACCGCTGGTTTTGCTGTTTTAGCGATGTTGCTATTATTATTCGTACCGACGCCGCTACGAGTGCTTAAGCACAACCTCGATAACAAGTCGATTGGTCAGCAATTGGCTGATGTGCTAAAAATTGGCGATTTAAACCGTTTGCATATCGGTATTTTTGCTCTGCATTTAACCATGACGGCTATCTTTGTTATCTTACCGCATCAGCTCAGTGAAGTACTTGGTTTATCGGTACGTCAGCAGGGTTTGGTTTATTTACCGTTATTATTTATTGGTTTTGCCGTAGCGATACCCTTTATTATTATTGCCGAAAAAAAACGCAAAATGCGCCAAGTATTCTTGGCAGCGATTGCCTTAATGACCGCGGCTCTGGCATTATTAGCACTTGGTAGTCAGGTCGGGGTTGGTATTATTCTAGGCTTGTTGCTGTACTTTATGGGCTTTAATTTACTCGAAGCGACCATTCCCTCATGGATATCGAAGCGTGCGCCCGTTGCAAATAAAGCAACGGCGATGGGGCTAAACTCATCGAGTCAGTTCTTTGGTGCTTTTGTTGGCGGGGCGATGGGCGGCTTATTATTAACCCAGCCAAATCTGTTGGCATGGGGTATCTTAGCCGTCATTATGGGCGCGGCATTGCTGCTGATTATTCCGATTGCTGATCCACCGTATTTATCAAGCACCACGGTGACCATTCCCAAAGATATCAATATCCAAGATTGGTCACGGCAAATGCTGGCGGTAGATGGCGTTGATGAGTTGGTCGTGATGGCAAAAGAGCAGGTCGCTTATTTAAAATTGGATAAAACGCAATTAACAGATTCTGCACGACAAGAGCTGTCGCATTTAGCGCAAAGCCCCCTAGATATTTAACAGAAAAATGGTTAAAGTGAAGTCATATTACTGCTAGTATTCATACTCTATATTAAATACTCGATTAAAGCTGGCAAACAAATTATTTATAAGTAAAAGGACGATATTATGCGCGGAGTTAATAAAGTTATCATCATTGGTAACCTTGGAGCAGACCCTGAGGCTCGCCAGTTCAGTAATGGCGGTAGCGTGACCAACATTTCGGTTGCCACCTCAGAGCAGTGGACTGACAAGCAAAGCGGTGAAAAAAGAGAAGCGACAGAATGGCATCGCATTTCATTGTTCAACCGTCTAGGCGAAATCGCAGCGCAATATTTGCGTAAAGGCAGTAAGGTTTATATCGAAGGTAGCTTGCGTACGCGTAAATACCAAGATCCTAACGGCCAAGACCGTTATATTACCGAGATTCGTGCTGAGCAAATGCAAATGCTCGATGGTGCGACTGGCGGTAGTAATGATGGCGGCGGCTTTAGTGGCGCTCAAGGCTCGAATCAATATCAGAACCAAGGCGGCTATGGCAATCAGGGCGGCGGTTTTGCTGGTCAGAACCAAAACCAAGGTGGCCAAAATAACTATGGTCAACAGGGAAATAACCAACAAGGCGGTTATAACCAAGGCGGCGCTCAGGGTAGCAACCAAAACAGCTTTAATAATCAAAATGCACCTGCACAGCAGAACCAATTTAATAAACCTGCTCAATCGCCTGCACAGTCAAAACCGACGGCAATGCCTGACGGTCCGGTAGATGATGATATTCCTTTTTAAGATACGTAATCTAATAATGTTGAATGAATCAGAGAAAAGAGCCTACCTTTAGAGGCTCTTTTTTTTATATGATAAATTCTATTTAATATAAAAGTTTATTTTCTCAAAAATAATTATTTGCTTGCTGCCATTTATTATTAAATATCAATCAATACTTGTGGCGGTTTATATTTTTGTTTATATTACTGCTACTTACGATTTTTATTACGCATAAGTTTTTAGTAAAAATCCAACTCGGTTATAACCTTAATATAAAAGTGGAGTTTACGATGAACAAAAATAACGTCATAGATTTAAATAGTTTAAACGTTGATGAGCTACGCGCGATTACTGAAAATGCGCAGCAATTGATTGAAGAAAAACAGCATCAGCGTTTATATGACGCCTATATGCAGTTTGAAAAAATCGCTGAAGAAAGCGATGCCAGCATCGAAGAGATTCTGCAAGCGGGCGAGAAGCTTGAGAAAAAACGCAGCATTAAATATCGCAATACCGATAATAATGAAGAAACTTGGACTGGTCGCGGACGCAAACCAACTTGGTTGGTAGATGCACTAGCGTTAGGTCGCAAGCTTGAGGATTTTGCGATTTAATCATTTAAAAGCTCTTGGTTTAGATCTTATTCTATTTTACTTTAACGTGTCATTAAGCGTGATGGTTTTATAAATAAGCTGCTAGATAAAAGTCAGTCTCTTTATCGCCACCATTTTGGTGCAAAGATACTGGCTTTTTTTCTGTCATCTGTATGCCATTGTTTGCTATGATAATGACGTTTTTGTCTTCTATAAGAGTTAGCTTACCGTGCCTCACGTTTCCACGTCGTCTCACAAGCGTCCCCGCAAGCTCTGGTGGCTACTTGGCTTTATATTCTTCGCGCTATTTGCCGTGTTGCAAATGCCAGCAGCCTGGCTACTTGAAAAATATGCCCCTGATACGCCGTATGTACAACATGTGTCTGGCAACTTATGGCAAGGCTCAGCGATTTGGCAATTGCCCGTGTCAACAGCGCCGCTTACCGGTGCTGCTGAGTGGTCGTGGCAGCCGTGGCATCTACTATTAGGCAAATTAGGCGCAGAAGTCGATATCAGCTCAGAACAGACCCGCTTAAATGGTCAGGTGAAAGTAGGTAGCAGCTCATGGCAAATTCAAAACATGAGCGGTAAAATTGCCCCTGAAACTTTAGCCAGTGTGGTCGATTGGCAGTTGCCTAATACCCCGATTCAGGTCAATAACGTTTCATTAAAACGTCAATCTGCTAAAAATTCTGAAGCAGGCAATTCAGATAGAAACGCCGCCGGTTTTAGGGAAGCAAGTGGTCAGCTTACGTGGGTAGGCGGCGAAGTCGGTTATCCTAGCGGTGGTAAGGTTTTTTATCTCACCATGCCTGCACTGCGAGCTGAGCTCAGTGCCGAGCAAAAGAACAATAAAAATCTACTGCATGTCAATCTTATCAACAATCAAGATAAGCGCCTGGGCGATTTGTATATCGATGGCGATAATATGCTAGATGTGAGCTTAACCCAGCGTCTACTAGAAAATATGCCAGAATATAAAGGTCAAGCCCCACAAGATACGCCTGTGGTCAGTGTGCGCCAGCCACTGCTTAACGGCTTAGAGGCGCGCTAGATGATGAATGTTGCCGATGTATCTAGCCGTTTAAAACCTGTTATTAATACCCTCAATCGCTTTGCAGCAGCACTATTGCTATTAGCGATTGTTTGGCTATGCTGGAGCGCGGCGCGTTTGCTTTGGTTGCTGCTGGCTGCGCCATTAGCGCCTGCCTTACCAGTTGCTCCTTTACAGAGTACGGCGAACAGTAGGACAGATCATAGTGGTTTATTTGCCATTTTTGCGGACCCTGATCCTATCGCTGCACCCGTACAGCCGCCGCCCAATGTTTTGTTAAAAGGTGTACTTATCGCCATACCAGAGAGTCTGTCTTCGGCGATGCTGGACGTCAATGGCGAAGTAAAAAACTACCGTATCGGTGACACTTTAAAAGACAGTGACTATACGCTGGTCGCCGTCGATTGGAATGAAATCATTATCGCCGATGCTTACGATAAAGAAGTCGTCATCAGAATGCCAGAAGCCATGCCGCTTGATCAAAGTGCCATGCTGGCGGGTGCGGTAAGTAATCAGCGTTTGCCAGATAATAGTATGTTGCCAAACCTGTCTAATGCACCGATGCCCGAGCAAGGCAATCCTGAGATGCAGCCAAATGGTGACGCAAGTAATGATAGCGAGCCACAGTCGCCAATTGATGAAGCCGTCACCGAATTACAGTCAAACCCAGCCAGTTATTTAAGTCGGATGGGAGTAATGGCGTCCGGTGAAAGTTATCAGGTCACCGCCGCCATGCCAGCCAAACTGCGTAACCGTTTAGGGCTAGAGCCGGGTGATAAGGTACTGACTGTTAATGGTCAAAGCGTTGGCAGTAATCCCGGCCAAGATGCCAGTATACTGCAGCAAGTAAAACAAACTGGCGAAGCGCAAATAGAAGTACAGCGCGGCGATCAAGTTATTACAATTCGCCAGCAGTTTTAGTAAAAAATTTCATCAGTTAATACATGTGGTTCATATTATATTCAGCAAAAGATTTGTTCAGTAAGTACGAAAATCAGTATATCCGCGTCATCACTGTAGGTAATTATCAATATGGTCAGTTCTCAAAATTTTTCGGTCACGCCTTTGTACCATATCTTGCAGCGTTTGATGCGTTTGTGTCGGCCGCTATGTTTAGCCGTTCCGCTATGGGCAGCGAGTACAGGGCTGGTCAATGCAGAAAGCTGGAAGGTTAATCTGCAAGATGCCGATATTAAAGCATTTATTAATGAAGTGGCGACCATTACCAATCAAAACTTTGTCCTTGATCCGCGTATCAACGGTAACGTCACGGTCATCTCCAATAAAGCGCTGTCACGTGACGAGATTTTTCAGCTGTTTTTAAGTGTCATGCAGGTCAATGGTATTGCCGCTATCGATTCGGGTACGACCATTAAGCTGGTACCAGATAACGTTGCCAAACAATCTGGCGTGGCGGTGGACTTACGCGGGGACAGTGTCGGTGAAGCCTTAGCGACACGGGTGATTTATTTGACCAATACCCAAGCGGCAGAAGTGCTTGGCGTCATTCGACCGCTGATGCCGCAGTCCGCCCATGCAGCAGCGGTACCGGGCGTTAATGCCCTAGTATTGTCAGACCGCGCTGATAGCTTAAACCAATTAACGGCACTTATCCGCGATTTAGACAGCAACGTCAATGACAGTTTGCAAGTCATACCGCTGCGTCATGTCGACGCTGAGCGTATGATGGAGTTGATTAGCGCCTTGGTGGCAAGCGCGGGTAGCGGGCAAGCGCAAGGTGGCAGTAATCAGCTAAAAGTCATCGCCGATACCTCTAGCGATAGGCTGCTCGTCAAAGGCAGTCCGGAGATGATTGCCAAAGTTCAAGAAATGGTCAATCAACTAGACACCACGCCTTCGAGGCGTTTAAGTGGTCTGCGCGTCTTTCGCTTAAAATACGCCAGTGCTGGTCACATTGCAGAGATGCTGCGCGGCTTGCTTGCCAGTCAGTCTATTAATAGCGCTGGTGCGGCTTCAACCTTAGAGTCAGCTTCGCTAAACGGCGCCAGTAGTACAGGCTCGGCCCTTAACAATAATACTAATGCGCTTACCAACAGTGCTACGAATACCAGTACTGGCGCTACGGGAGCAGCGTTATCTACGGCAAGTTCAGGTGGCACAGGTAATGGTATCGGCGGGCGACCTTTTAGCATTATCGCGGATGAAACGCAAAATGCTGTTATCGTCAATGCCGCGCCCGAGCTGATGTTTGAGATTGAGGATGCCGTCGCTCAGCTCGATAGCCGCCGTGCCCAGGTTTTGATTCAAGCGGCGATTGTCGAGGTTTCAGGTGATGACGCTACCCAACTTGGCGTACAGTGGGCGCTGGGTAATGCCAATAGTGGCTATGGCGTGGTCAACTTTAATAATGTTGGCGCGAGTGCTGTCTCGCTTGCCGCCGCCGCGTTATCAGGTGGCGCAAATATTAGTGCCGCGGCAGGTTCTATTGCTGGGGCGTTGATTGGCATCGGCGATAGTAAAAAAGACAGCCAAGGTAACACTCAGTTTTATGGTGCAATCTTACAAGCGCTTGACTCATCGACCAGCGCCAATCTGCTGTCGATGCCATCAATTTTGACCTTGGATAATGAGAAGGCCAGTATTTTGGTCGGTCAAAACGTGCCTTTTGTCACCGGCTCTTATACCACAGGCAGTGACTCATCAACCAATCCATTCCAGACCATTGATCGCCAGGATATCGGTATTAATCTAAATGTTATACCTCATATCGGCGACAATGGCACCGTACGTCTAGAGGTTTCGCAAGAGGTTTCGTCGGTAGTACCTGGCAGTGCCGCCAATGCCAGTGGCCTGATTACCAATAAAAGCTTGATTAATACCACCATCCTAGCCGACGATCAGCAAACCATTGCCTTGGGTGGTTTAATGCGCGATAACACCACCACTCGCCAACAAAAAGTTCCCGGTTTGGGCAGTGTCCCCGTCATCGGACGGCTGTTCCGCTCTGATAATGACAGCACGCAAAAAAGTAACCTAATCATATTTTTACAGCCGACCATCTTACGTGATGGCGGGGCAGTCGCTAGTGTGACCGAGCGCAAATACAATCAGATGCGCGTCCTGCAACTGGTCATCGATAAAAACGGCACTATTAAACAGCTGCCACTTAGTGGTACAGAAGGTTGGAATGGCAACGTCAGCGCAGACTATGAATTGATGCCACTCAATCCACTGGTACCTAAGCGTGACCAAACGCCAAAGCCAACTTCGCAAGGGTTTACTAAAGTAGATACACCTAGTACTAGTGGTATCACGACTTATCCTTTAAAACGCTAAATTCTAATATAGAGCGCTTGCGAGTGAATGCGGCAAGCGACAGCTTCTAGATTAAAATAAAATCAAGAACATCAGTAAACGTACGGCATGATAGCGTTGCCGTACATTAGCTTGCGTATTCATAACATAGATAAACATAGGGCGTCTTCAAGCGGCGTATAATTAGAGTGTCTCTAATAACCTATTGCTTTTATAAGCAATTTTTTAAGATAATTATTTAAATAACTGTCATTTAAGTATACTGGTTTAAGTTAGTAATTTTTAAGTTAATAAGTGAAAAATGGCTAGAATCTTAAAAGTAGCTAGAACCTATAGGCGGCACTAATGAGCAATCTTGATCATCAAAAGAAAAAGAAATGGTTAATCTTCAGTGCGGTCGCTATGGCTCTATTACTGATTCCGCGGCGTAGTAGTAAAAAGGCTGATAGCCAATTATCAAATAATAATAACGATGATAAAGGGCCTGACGAAAAAGCAGCTAATAAATTATCTAATTTGAATTAAACATCTATATTTAAGAAAAATAATGAAAATTATTAAATTTGGAGTCTATTGATGACTACGATTGACGCCTCATTTAACGCTAATGAGAAATTGCCTACTATTTTTCCTCTCATTGATACTCATACCCATTTTGACGCTCCTGTGTTTGATGTCGACAGAGAGGAGCAAATACAAAAAGCGTATCAGCGAGGCGTGCGCCATTTGGTATTGGTCGGTTATTTACACAGACACTTTGACCGTTTATACGCAACTAAAGAATTTATTGATAAACAGGCACATGCTGTTTCAGAACAGGCATTTAAGCAAAAAGAAATGTCTCTGCATGCGTATATTGCCCTAGGTTTGCATCCTTTTTATATCGATCAGCATACGGATGAGCATTTAGAAAACATGGCGCAGATGTTAAATAACAAGCGTCCTTTAGCCATTGGTGAAATCGGCTTTGATACCTTTACGGATGAGATGAAACAACCTGATATGGTCGCCAAGCAAGCGCGTTTTTTTAAAGCGCAATTGGATATGGCGGTGAGCCACAAGTTACCTGTCATGCTACATATTCGTAAAGCGCATGCTGAAGCATTGGCGTTGTTAAAGGCGCATGACTATGATGCCCATAAGCTTGGCGGCGTTGCTCATAGTTTTAGTGGCGGTGAACAAGAAGCAAAAGCCTTTGTAAAGTTGGGCTTTAAGCTTGGTGTGACCGGTCAGGTGACCAATCCCAATGCCAAAAAGCTGCGCCGTGCGATTCAAGCAGCGGTCGATACTTATGGTATTGAGTGTTTGGTCATCGAGACGGATTGCCCAGATATGACGCCGATAATGTGCCAAGTTTCGAGCGGTAATCAGTCAGCGCTTGGGCAAAGCCCAGATGATGAATGGGGCGATGCGCCCGCTCATAATAGAAATGTCCCAGCCAACTTACCTTATGTATTAGGCAGTTTAAGTGAATTACTTGCGGTGCCAACTGAGACGCTTGCTGAGCAATTGTGGCACAACAGTTGCAGTGCTTTACGTACCGATTGGCGTTATCCAGCTTAAAAGTAGTCCAAAATACTTATTAATAATAAACAACCTTTTAATCGAGCTTTAATTTGTTATGACCGAAGAGACACAATTGCAGCAAACTATAAATCAAACAGATACTTTAGTTAATAAAGAGGTCACTGCGTGCAGCGAGCAACAACTTGCTGCTAATAGCGTCGATGTGATTGATGAATCGTCAGCGCAGTATGAACGCCGTTTTAAAGGCACGCAAACCCTTTACGGTGCCTCTGCTGTCGATACTTTTGCCGCAGCGCATGTTTACGTTATTGGCGTTGGCGGAGTGGGTTCTTGGGCGGCAGAGGCGCTGGCGCGCACCGCCGTTGGTACGATTACGTTGATTGACTTGGATATATTGGTGGCGTCAAATGTCAATCGTCAGCTGCCAGCGTTAGACAGTACTTTTGGGCAAAGTAAAATCGCGGCAATGGCCACACGTATCCGTGAGATTAATCCGAAAGTTAAAATAAATCTGATAGATGATTTTTTAACACCTGAAAATGTCGCAGCATTATTGCCCACGCGCGAGCAAGCAAAAATGGCTATACAAAAAAATCCGATTGTTATTTTAGACTGTGTCGATGATATGAATGCCAAGCTTGCTATTGCCCTGCATTGCCGTTTTAACAAACTAAAATTGGTGTGTGCAGGCGGAGCAGGTGGTAAGATAGACCCAAGCCAGATTCGTATAAGCGACTTACGTGACAGTTATCAAGATCCGCTGTTGGCAAAGCTACGTAATAAACTGCGCCACGAAAAAGGCATCAATAGTGCTCTAAAAGAAAAATTTGGCATCAAATGTGTCTATTCGACAGAGCCGCCGCGCGTCGATAAAAGCTGTCAAACAGGCGGTTTACACTGCGGTGGCTATGGTTCGGCGGTCGTCGTCACCTCAGTGGTCGCGATGCTGATGGTTAGCGAAGCATTACAATTACTGCTCAAACAGGCGGCGGTTAAGCCAAGCGTCTGACCTGAATTAACGGAGTCCATTTTGTCTACATCTAACTCGTCAGAAATTGGTTATCGTTATCCTGTCGCTGCGGAAGACGCTGAGCGTATTAGTAAGCTCAGAAAATATCAGGTACTCAACAATAATGAGGAACCAGCTTTTGCGCGTTTAACCGAGCTTGCGAAATTGTTTTTTAATATGCCAGTCGTAGCCATTACCTTTATGGATGAGGAAACCCAGTATTTAAAATCGCTGCTTGGGCTCGATGGCATTTGTACAACGTCGCGCAAAGTGGCTATTTGTAATTATACTGTCCTGTCGGATGAGGTTTTGGTACTGCCAGATTTGACAGAGGACAGTCGCTTTAGTCAAAACCCGTTGGTGACAGAAGCGCCATATTTGCGTTTTTATGCTGGCGCGCCGATTATTATGCAAGAAGATGGCAAGACCTATCGTTTGGGTTCTTTATGTTTGATGGATATGCAAGCGCACCACGATTTTACCGAAAAGGATGCAGATATATTGGCGCAGTTTGCTGCGATGGCTGCCGATGCTTTGAAACTTCAAGACCAGCAGCGCCATGCCAAGCATGCTAATGAGATGAAGTCAGAGTTTCTGGCCAACATGAGCCACGAAATACGTACGCCGATGAATGGCATCATTGGTATGGTTGAGATGCTCGCTGAGACTAAGCTGAGCGCTGAACAACAAGAGTACGTCGATAATATTAAAGTCTCAAACGAGCACTTATTGGCGATTATTAACGGTATTTTAGATTTATCAAAGGTTGAGTCGGGCAAAATGACCATCGATTCAATACCGATGAATATATCGAGCCTTTGTAACGAAGTGGTGAGTTTGTTTGCGGTCAAAGCCCGTCAGCGAGGTTTGACGTTAGATTATCATTATACCGAGGCATTATCGCCTTATATCAAGGGTGATCCGGTACGCATCAAACAAATCATGGTGAATTTGGTCAATAACGCCATTAAATTTACCCGTGAAGGCGGACGGGTGACCATTGACGTTAAACACATGGAAAACAACCCTTGTGAGGATAAATACGGTAATCATAAGTCTATATGCAGTCATGAGCTACAAGTAGAGCAAGCGTCTCATTATAATACTGATGATAGTGGTTCGGTTAATCATCAAGACATGACGCTCTGTATTGAGGTTACAGATACCGGTGTCGGTATCAAGCCAGAATCTTTAGAGGCGATATTTGATGCTTATGATCAAGCCAATAAATCGACTCATCGCCTTTATGGTGGAACAGGTCTAGGTCTGTCAGTTTGTAAATCTTTGGTAGAGCTGATGGGCGGCTATATCGAAGTAGATAGTGCCGTCGGTATTGGTACGACTTTCACCGTATTATTGCCGCTACCTCCTATCGATGAAGCGCATTACGAGAGCTGGCAAGACTCAAACGACTTTGGTATGACAGAACCAAGTCATGAGCTTATTGGTCATATATTGCTGGTTGAAGATGATAGCGTCAATGCCATGATTGCTAAAAAAGCACTGAACAATAGCGGTCATACGGTCACTCACGTCACGGATGGACAACAAGCCATAGAGGTTTTTGCGTTAAATCCTGAGCAGTATGATGTCATTTTGATGGATCATCACATGCCGATTATGGATGGTGTACAAGCGACGATTAAGCTGCATGAGCTTTATGACCCGCAAGCATTGCCGCCTATCATCGCCTTGACCGCCAATGCGATGGATGGTGAGCGTAAAAAATATCTTGATGTCGGTATGCAGGATTATTGCACCAAACCCTTTAAACAAGAGCAGCTTAATGCCTTGGTGCAATACTGGCTGATGTATAAACAATCGATGGAAGAATAATGGAAGAATAGTTTTCTCATCTAAAAAGCATTTGACATTAAAAAAGCTTAACCCCTAATAGCGGTTAAGCTTTTTTTAAACGAGATAAAGACGCTTAGTTAACGCGCGTTTGATAATCACCGGTACGGGTGTCAACACGAACCACTTCACCTTGCTGGACAAATAACGGCACACGTACCACAGCACCTGTCTCTAGAGTTGCAGGTTTGCCGCCACCACCTGACGTATCTCCGCGCACACCAGGATCGGTTTCAGTAATTTGCAGTTCAACAAAGTTAGGCGGCGTTATAGATAACGGCACACCATTGAATAGAGTGATGGTGCAAAGCGCGTTACTGTTTTCTTTTAGCCATTTTAGCGCATCACCAACCGCGGTTTTGTCGGCTTGTAATTGCTCAAAACTCTCAGGGTGCATAAAGTGCCAAAACTCACCATCGTTATAAAGATAGTTCATTTCTGTATCGATAACATCCGCCGCTTCCAAGCTATCGCCTGATTTAAACGTCTGCTCGAGCACGCGACCACTGCGTAAGTTGCGCATTTTGACACGGTTAAAGGCTTGCCCCTTACCCGGTTTGACAAACTCATTCTCAAGAATGGCATACGGGTTGCCATCGAGCATGACTTTGAGACCAGCTTTAAATTCGTTAGTAGAAAAACTTGCCACGGAAGACTCCTAAGGGTTGTAAGTATTGTCATCAATAATTGGATGTGGGGTTTGCGCCTTGCTGTGCTAAAGCTGTCTATGACGCTCGAGGTTTATGAATAATTCGTATGCTTTGATAGCAGACGTACTAAGAGCGTATAATAGCGGCTTTTGGGCACAGGTATAAGGTTGTCATGATAAACCATTTAATCACACAAAAAAACTGGCAAACGCAATTATCCGAAGCGATAACCTCTATTGATGAGTTGCTTGAGCTACTAAAGCTTGAATCATTGCGCTCAGAGGTCTATATACCTGAGCATTTTGTGCTGCGTGTGCCGCGCGGTTTTGTGGCAAAAATGACGGTTGGTGACGTTGATGACCCTTTGCTTAAACAAGTATTGCCCAATAAACAAGAACAAATTGCTGTGACCGGTTATGTGGCAGACCCTTTAAGCGAGAATACGCACAATCCGGTGAAAGGTTTACTGCATAAATACCAATCAAGAGTCTTATTAACCATTACGGGTGCTTGCGCCATCCATTGTCGTTACTGTTTTCGTCAGCATTTTGACTATAGCGCCAATATGCCAACCGCCGATGCCAAAGAGCATATTATCAATTATATTAGCGCCCATTCTGAGATTAACGAGGTGATTTTAAGCGGCGGTGACCCGTTAAATGTTACCAACAGACGCTTATTTGCTTGGCTCGATACCTTAGAGGCGATTCCGCAACTGACCACCATCAGGCTGCATACCCGTTTGCCATTGGTCATTCCAGCGCGTTTAGATGAGGCGCTATTAGAAAGACTGTCGCAAAGTCGCTGCCAAATAGTGATGGTGATTCATTGTAATCATGCCAATGAGATTGATGCGCTGACCGCTGAGTATTTGCAGCGTGCGCGCGCAGCGGGCGTCACTTTATTAAACCAAGCGGTACTGTTAAAGGGTATCAATGATAGCGTGACGGTGCAAACGGCATTGAGTCAGCGCTTGTTCGCTGCTGGCGTCCTGCCTTATTATCTACACGTATTGGATAAGGTAGCTGGTGCTGCCCATTTTGATAGTGACGAGCAAGCTGCTATTGCGCTTTATTGGTCGTTACTGGCAGTATTACCTGGTTATTTAGTGCCAAAATTGGTGCGCGAACTACCGAATAAACCCTTTAAAGTACCGATTGATATTTACAATGAAACTTAAAATAGGCAATATGGTACATCAGAATTTTAGTAGACAAATAACGATTAAATTATTATTAACAGTCGTTTTCAGTGATAAGTTTAAAAAATTCCATAAATCAGCATCTTTAAAAAAACACAGATCAGACTTATTTGTAGAGCAGTTAGCGGTCGGATTTGAGGTTTGTGCTTAAGTGTTTTTGGCTAAGTGATTTGTACCTGAGTGGTTTAAGCCTAAGCGTCGTCTATAAAGGTAAATTCTAGAGATAGACTTCTATTGATAGCCTACGCAATTACTAAGGATAGTAATGGTAAATTTATCGACATTTCAGCAGTATTTAGCAACGGATACGCCCTTATCGCAACCATTGCCTAAATCGTTTAATAGTGATGAGCAGCATTTGCGCAAATGGGCTGCGCTGTTGCCCTTGCAGGCAGAGATGCAGCAAATAGAGCAATTAGAAAAAGTGCTTACAGAATTGCGCACGGCAAATATAGATGATCGACAACGTCTGACGCTATTTAATATTGTGCTGGATGCGGCCAATCAGCTGATTGCGCTACTTCGCCAGCATTATATCTATGAGACGCAGGCTTTCAACGCTTATCAGTTGGATTATGTGGCACACGTGAAGTCGCTGTACTATTTAATGATTATGGGTTACGACGGCGTTATAAAACGAGAGATTGTTTTTTTAGCAGGTAATCAACCATCAACAACCACCAATCTGTGGCAGCGCTATTTTACCAATGACAAATCCTCGCCGATTACTTTGGCCATTGCGACCTATCAGACGCTGCTGATGTATCAAAAGTTACTGTTTGAAGAAGCGCTTTGCTATCAAAAGCCTACAGCGTCCTTATGGTCTAATATTAATCAGCTCTACTATATGGCTTGCCAACAGCGGACAGTGGATATTGATGTCAGTGCTTATATCACCACCCACTGTGCGGATACTATCCATCAGCTATATGCTCAGTTATGTTTGCATAGCTTGTTAAACGTGCGTGCCATGCGCCGAGCCAATATCTTGATGGTACAGCGTTTGCTATTAGAGTGGAGTGAACACCTTATTATAACGGTAGAGCCGCAGACGGAGACAAAGGTGTTCGTCAATTTAAATAGTGACAGCGCACCGACGTATTTGACCGCCCATTGTGCGATCAATCCTTATGATGCCCATCATGATTGTGTATTTATCGAGTTAGCGGCGCTGGTCGCTCATTTGAAATCGCGTAGGGATAAACTTATCGAGGAAGGTCGAGAAGGCGCTGAATATTACTTGCTTAACACGGTTGCCATGACATTAAGCTATCGCTATATCCAGCCTCGCTTGACACTACCCATCAAGCAAAGTGCCAAACAAGAGGCTTACGTCATCACGCGATTCAATGACATTCATTACCGCGTCAGTAACCAGCAAAGCTTATCAAGTTTGATTGTCGCTAAAGTGCTGCCAGATTATCAGCAACCCCGCTACGATACCTTGCCAAAAAAACATGCCAACGATAAAGGGTTAGCGGTAGAGACATTTGACGGTAGATTTAATGATGGCGCTGTCAATAATGACGATTTTTCTATTTTTCGTACCTTGCGATTATTGCCCAAACCAAAAGAACCAGTGGCAACGGCTGAGCATATGGCGTGCAAAAACGTTCATTCATTTTTTGGCCCTGAGGCATCAATAAAAAGCAGAGAGACAAATGATACCCTCGAAAAAGACTATAGTCCTAAAGGTATAAAAGATATAGCAAGTATTGCTAATAATGACGTGCTAGATTCTATTAAACCGCCATCACTGCGTATTATGAGTCTGTTCTTATTATGTCGTCCTCATCAATCAGCGTCACCTGACTGGTCAATAGGGGTGGTACGCTGGCGCGAGATGGATAACGAAAAGCCTGAAATTGATTGGCAAGTACTTGGTCATCAGCTCATCGCCTGTGGTATTCGTCTGCACAATAGAGACAATCGCAGTCGGCATTTTGTACCAGCGCTTGTCGTTGGGGGCGATGAGCAATTACAGACTGTTTGTAGTTTGATCGTGCCGACTTCCCATTTTCAAGTAGGAGATAAAGTCATGATGCGTATTGATAGCAAACAAAAAACATTGCGCTTGGTACGGCGTTTAATGATGAACGACGAGTTTAGCCAATATGAAGTGGTACAACTTTAAATAGTTATCTATTAATAGCTTAGATAAGTTTAGGACGATCAATACTTAAGACTTGATCATAGGCTAAGTGAGTTTGGTTTAAGTTTATTTAAGAGTTTATAACATCGCCTTGAGGTTGTAACTTAAGCAGCAGTCGATTACATTATTGTTTATAATGACAAAACCGCTACTACCATTTAAAAGGCTTCTTATGCGTACTCAGTCCATCCTAAACTTATTAGTAATCGATGATGACCAGCTTTATGCTGAGCGTATCGTCGACTTGCTAGGTTCATATTATGATAGTGTGAACTTAGGGTTTTTAGATGATAAAGAGGAGCTGCTAAAGGCGTTACGCCAGCCGTGGGATACCTTGGTGTTTGGGCAAGCTTATGATATGAACTTTACCGAGGTGGTCGGTATTGTTCAAGAGCAAGGTATTGATTTGCCATCGGTTTGTTTGATAAATAAAGATACGATAGTCAACGCTCATAACGAAGCGGGCTTACCTTCTATTTTAAATGGCACAATGGTCAAAGCGCTGAGCGCCGATCAAGAAATGGCAGTAGTCATGGCGATTTGTTTGCTCCATGACAACCTACGCAGTCGTCAACAGCTTAAAACTTTACAGCATGTCATCTCTGAAGCAGAGCAGCGCGCCAATGTGCTGATTAAAAACTCTAAAAGTGCCGTTGCTTATATCGATCAAGGTATTCATATTTTTGCCAATGACCCGTACTTACAGTTGTTTGGTTTTGAATCAATGAATGACATTATTGGTATACCGGTAATTGATTTAATAGCAGGCGGTGATAATGTCAAAGCCTTTAAGCAGTTTTTACGTCAATTTGATAAAGGCAACCGCAAAGATGTTGAGTTTAATTTTGAAAGCAAACGTACCGATGGCAGTACCTTTGAAGCAAAATTACAGCTGGCAGTCGCGACGCTTGATGGTGAGCCCGTTACCCAAATCATTATTCAGCAAAATAACACTAATAGCGCCGACGTTGCCAAGCGTTTGGCAGCAGCCGAACGTAAAGACAGCTTAACGGGTATTGATAATCGCCTCGGTTTTGAATTGCAGCTGACTAAAGTGTATGAACAAGCAAAACAAGGCGCTTTGACGGCAGGATTATTTTATATTCAACTCGATAATGTGGGTAAGATTAGAAGCAGCTTAGGTTTACAAGGTGTTGATACCACCGTGCAGCAAGTCGCCTATGCCTTAGATGAGCTAATGACAAATGAGGTAGCAGCAGACAGCTATGTGAGCCGCTTTAGCGATACGGCTTTTACCATCTTAGTAGAAAATCAAAATACCGCTGTGCTTGAAAAATTGGCTGAGAAAATTGGTTCGACTATTAGTCAGATGTTTATTGAGGTAGATAAACGGACGTTAAGTACCACAGCAAGTATTGCGATCGTGAAGATAGAAAAAAATACGCCAGAGCCAAAAGTTTTGCTTGAGCGGGCGCTAGATGCTATTAATCAAATTATGATTGAAACCTCCAATCACGGTGATAAATACCATCTATATGACGCCAGCGAACATGCCAATAGTGATGATCATGCCCTTGCTGAGTCTTTAGTCGATGCTATTGCTAATAATCGCTTTGAGCTGTCTTTCCAGCCCATATATGATATCAATCATGATCGTAGTGATTTCTTTGAGGTATATCTGCGTTTGCCACTAGCGGATGCAAATAATACAGTATTGACCCCCGACCAGTTTATGGCGGTGGCCAAAGCGCACAAGCTCCTTGAAAAAATTGACCGCTGGATATTGATCAATGCCTGTAAAAAAATCAATGACGTGCGTAAATCCCATCCAGATGCAAGGTTATTGGTACAACTGACCAATGCGTCGTTGATAGATAAAAAACTGCCGAGCGTTGCTAGTCAACTCATCAATGCTGTTGGTGGTAAAGCGGGCGCGTTAACCTTACAGTTTAACGAAAAAGACATTGCCGATCATTTGACTGTCGCAAAATCGCAATTTAAAGCGCTTAACCAAGTCAACTGCCAGCTGGGCATTAATAATTTTGGCTCATCAGCTAAGTCAGTTGAGCTGGCCAATTTTGTGCAGCCTGATATGGTGCGCTTAGCCCGCAATTATGTCGAAGGGATTGATAACCCCGAGAATTTAGAAACGGTTAAATCGCTCATCGTACGCACCAATGAGATTAGCGTTGATGTCTTGATGCCATATATTGAAGATGCGGCGACTATGTCAGTCGCGTGGAGCGTGGGCGCACGCTACTTACAGGGTTATTATTTAGAAGCACCTAGTAATACCATAAAAGTGGCAAGCGAGAGTTAAGTCTAGGTAACTAATTTTTATTTTTACCACATAACCCATATTTAACGGTTAGCAACGATATATACTTCTACGCAGCGCTATGTATGTTTGTCCTTTTTATCTTGTATTGTGGTTGAGATAGACGCATACATAGCCCATGCTTCTCAATTTAAGATTATTCCACCATGTCTATTATCAAAAGATACCCATTAGGCGCTGTATGTGCCGCTATGCTATTGCTCACCGCTTGTGAGAAAACACCGCCTGATTATCGAGATCCGGTTACGCTGCCGCTTTATACTGAGGGCGATGCCGATAACGGGGCGCTGATATACCAAGACGCATGCGCTCAGTGTCATCAGCTTAACCCTGGGCTCAATAAAAAAGGGCCGCAGCTGATGAATATTTATGGCGCAAATGCCGCCGAGCTAGAGGATTACAGCTATAGCGAAGGGCTGACGACATCAGGTTGGGTATGGGATGCCAAAACATTAGACACTTATATCGCTGATGCTGAAAAAGCCATGCCCGACTCAAAAATGCTGTCAGATCCGATGCCCGATAGTAAGGAGCGTACCGATGTGATTGCTTATTTATCAACGCTGCGGGCACCGGTACCAACAGTTGATGAAACAAAATAGCAGCAGTGCCTGATTGAGAAATACCTGACAGAGAAGTATTCTTTTTTAAACCTATTTCATTAAAAAATGAGCCAAGAATCGATAATGAAGCAAGCCACCAATGACTATCGCCATAATCAGCAAAAAATTGCTCAGTTAATGGCGCAATTAAATCAAATAGTGCTAGATAAACCCGAGGTGGTTAAACTGGCGCTCAGTGGTATTTTGGCAGGCGGGCACTTGTTGTTGCAAGATCTGCCAGGTATGGGTAAAACGACGTTGGCGCAAGGCTTGGCGCAATTGCTCGGGTTGAGTTTTAGCCGTGTGCAATTTACCAATGATATGCTGCCAGCAGATATCTTGGGTATGAGTATTTTTGATCAAAGTCAGCAGCAATTCGAGTTTCGTCCCGGTCCTATCTTTACGCAGCTGTTACTCGCCGATGAGATCAATCGCTCTAGCCCTAAGACACAAAGCGCGTTATTAGAAGCGATGGAAGAGCGGCAAGTGACGCAAGATGGGCACACCTATCCATTGCCGCAGCCGTTTTTTGTCATAGCCACCCAAAACCCTTTACAGCAAGCGGGCGTTTATCCGCTGCCTGAATCGCAGCTGGACAGGTTTTTATTGTGTTTGTCACTTGGTTATCCATCGCCTGCCGCTGAGCGCGAGCTGTTAAAGGGACAAAATCGCCGTGAGCTATTAAAACAGCTTGGCGCCGTACTAGATACCGAGGCGGTCCTATTAGCGCAGCAAGGCGTCAAGCAGGTTTATGTCGCTGATGTAGTACTGGATTATCTGCAAAGACTGGTTGCAAAAACGCGTGCAAGCTTTGATTATCATGGTTTATCACCGCGTGGCGTACTATCACTACAGCGTGCGGCGCAAGCCTATGCTTATGTATCGGGACATATGGAAGTGACGCCCGAAGATATTCAAGCGGTGTTTGCGGCGGTCACTGACCATCGACTTGGCCAGCGTTTCGTGCCTGCACACGTGACTGGCGGACAAGTCACACAAACTATCGCTCAACGTATATTGGCAGACGTGGCTGTCGTTATTTAATCGTGCAAATTTTTTATGGTAAGGATAGGGTAGTGATGAGCATATTGCCAAAAGCCTTAACCGTACCAGCTAGATCATTATTAAGCCGTTGGTTTGCCGCGCGTGCGCCCAAAAGCGATAATGCGACGCTGAATTTGCGTAACGTCTATATCTTTTTTAGCCGTGAAGGGTTGCTGTTTGCCGTTTTATTAATCATCACCTTTATCGCTGGTATCAACTATGGTAATAACTTGGTATTGGGGCTGTGCTTTTATCTCATTAGCGTCTGGCTCATTAGCTTTCATGTAACCTTCGCCCATATCTCGGGTCTGCAAGTCCGTCTGCTTGATGTCACCATGGCAGAAGCCGGCGCGCCTGTTTGGGTCACGTTGCAGCTGCGTAATGACAGCCGCCGACCAAGACGACAGTTATTATTTACCTTTGAGCAAGTTGCCTCTGAGCAGACTGAGCAAAAGCCTTATAAAAAAGCCGATAAAAACAACGATAACCAACATGAGATTAATGCTGATAGTCAGCTCTCAGTATTGGTCACGCGCCTACAAGACGAGCAAATCATTCGTTTGCCGGTGCAGACTTATCGTCGTGGGCAGTTGCAACTACCAAGATTAAAAATAAAAACCGTTTACCCCTTAGGGATTATGCGTGCATGGTCATATGTCTATTTCGCCCGTAGCGCGTGGGTTTACCCAAAACCTGAAACCTTTGATTGGCAAGCACAATATGCCATTGCCAGTCCGGAGGATTTGCCGATAGGCGGGCAATATCGCCAAGGTCAAGACGACTTCGAGCGGCTTGATAACTATATCGAAGGCGAGTCGTTAGCACGCGTTTCTTGGGGTCACGTGGCGCGCGGCCAAGGGATGTTTACCAAGCATTTCGCTGATCCTGTTGGCCATGAGCAAACCTTAGACTATACTGATATGCCAGCGGCGCAGCATGAACAAAAACTGGCGCAAATGGCGTACGGGGTGCTGACATTGGGTGAACTTGGCGTCCCATTTAACATGCGCTTACCCAATGAGATAACGGTTAATAAGCATGCTACTGCAACGATGGGCGAAGGTGAGGCGTTTGCACAAGCCTGTTTGTTAAGATTGGCAAAATCACCATGAACAACTTCAAACACCATGCTGCAAATGAGACACAGATAAACCCTGCGAACTTTGCGCAATTGGCATTGGGGCAAAATATCAGTGCCCCTAATGGCGTGAGCAGCCATCATAAATGGACTCGCAAGCTACTTGCCTTGCCAGCCTATTATTGGGTATTGATTGCGCAAGTTATCGTTATTTTACCGCATGCAGCGCACTTGCCGTTATGGCTCATAGGTTTTGCGCTGTTCAGTATCATTGCCCAACTACCGCGTATTAAAGCTAAGTTTAAAAAACTGACGCATTTAAAACGTGTCTATCAAAGTATGCAAATGCTTGGCTTTTTACTTGGGCTAGTAGGTTTATGGCTGACCTATAACACGGCATTTGGACTGGATATGGGCGTGGCGTTTTTAGTGCTGTGCCTTATCAGTAAGCTGTGGGAGTTGTACAAGCGCCGTGACGCCTATGTGGTGCTCAATTTATCTTTGTTTGTCCTTGCTTCACTGTTTTTGATGGATCAAGGAATTGTGACGACAGTAGAGGTAACCATCGGCGCGGTCATTGTATTATTAGCATTTATTGCGCTTAACGATGATGGCAATACTCGCGGTGATGGTCGCCTGCGTACTTTGGGCGTGCTGGGTATTGGCGCATTGCCGCTGTTGGTCGTGCTGTTTTTATTCTTTCCACGCTTGCCGCCACTATGGTCAGTACAGCTCTCCGGTCAGCAAGCGACTACAGGTGTCTCTGACAGTATGTCGCCCGGCGACTTTGCCAATTTGGGTCAGTCGACTGAGCTAGCTTTTCGGGTAGAGTTTTCAGATAAGCGCCCGCCACAGCAGCAGCTTTATTGGCGTGGTTTGGTTTTTAGTAATTTTGATGGGGTCACATGGCGTCCCAGTCCGCAGCAACGAGAATGGCAACCCGCCCCGCAAATGCCAAATTGGATAGCGAATGCCTTAGCGACCGTTCCTGATGAGGTGAAAACTACCCCGAATCGCTATCAAATTATCTTAGAGCCGACGCAGCAAAACTGGCTATTTGGCCTGGATTATCCTTTTGCCCAGCAGCAAGATATCAGTATTACCTCAAATTTTACCTTAAAAAAAGATCAGCCGGTTACCCAGCAGCTGCGCTACGATGTCTTGCAGTTTGCGCCGATGCGTATCGACCCTATGCTGTCTGAGGCGTCGCGCCGTCTCAATCTTGCACTACCAAGTAGCGGTAATCCGCAAGCACGCCTACTGGCGCAGCAGTTATTTGCCCAGTCTGGCTCGGATCCCGTGCGCTATATACAGGCAATCGAGCGCTGGATAAACCAAACCGAATTTCGCTATACGCTATCACCACCACGTTTAAATACCAACCGTATTGACGAGTTTTTATTTAACACCAAAGCGGGATTTTGTGAGCATTATTCTTCTAGCTTTACCTTTATGCTGCGCGCCGCTGGTATTCCTGCGCGAGTAGTGGCAGGCTATCAAGGCGGAGAGCCTAGTCGTAACGGTAACGTTTGGGAAGTGCGGCAAATGGATGCGCATGCTTGGACGGAAGTCTGGCTTGAGGGTCAAGGCTGGGTACGTGTCGATCCGACGGCTTTTGTCGCCCCTGAGCGCGTCGAGCAAGGCATGGATGCGCTGACACAGGCGCGAGGAGCGACAATGTTCGGTGATGGTGCTGGGGCACAAATCAGCTATCAGCAGTATCAAATGCTGCAAACCTTACGTCGTCTGTCAGACCAAGCGAGCTACTATTGGCAAAAGGACGTCGTTGGTTACGATCAAGATAAGCAAGCTGACTCATTGCTTAAATGGTTTAATATTCGCTCAATCATGCAGCAAATCACTTGGTTGGCAGTAAGTGCCATTAGCGTTATGGCGATTCTTGTGTTTGTTATCTGGCAGCGTCGCCGCAAACGTTGGCATCCAGCAGACCTGCCACTTGCCCAACTCTCAAAACGCATCGCTAAAGCGGATAAGTCGCTTGCTCGTGATGATAGCGAAGGCCAATTGGCTTGGCTTGCGCGTTTGGCAAGCGTAATTGATGATGACAGTGGTCAAAATAGTAGTAAGCATAATAATGCCAGTAAGCTAACTGCTAGTGGTGACTCAAAAACTGTCCAAGTAAAAATTGAGCAGATTCAACAATACTATCGCAAGCTACGCTATGGCCGTTTAAGCACACTTGCAACCAGCGATAGCGAATATCAAACGGTGCTTAAACAGCTCAAGAAAGAGACAAGTGAATTGTTTTAATGGCTGTTTTGTGAAAGTGCTGTTTAGGGCGTGATAAATTTTTAGTAAAAATAAAGGAGTGCATGCATATGGCAATTTACGTAGATTTTATGCAAATAGAATTTAAAGGCTATAAGTGGTGCCATATGCTAGCTGATACCTTGCAAGAGTTGCACGATTTTGCCGCATTGATTGAAGTAGATAAGCGCTTATTTCATCAAAACGCCAGCTATCCGCATTATGACATCACCGTGCAAATGCGTAAAACCGCGCTTGAATATGGCGCTATAGCGGCCGATCGTAAGAAGATTATTGAATGTGCAAAAAAGCTAAAAGTAGAGTTAAACGCTCAAATAACACGGTCTAAATCTTACAAATAATGTGTCTATTAAACTGATAATAATGAGCAGCTTTTATTTCAAATCGCCACTTTCAAGCTTTATTAAGATAAACGCTCTGCTAAATAGTCCACCAGTAATCTGATTTTTGGTGATAAATGACGATTGTGCGGATAAATCGCCCAAATGCCTTCCTCAGGCTCTCTGTAATTATCTAACACGCTAACCAGTGCACCGGACGCTAAGTGTTTTTGCACATAATAATCAGGTAGCTGCACGATACCCAAGCCTTTTAGTGCCGCATCGACTAGGCTGTGACCGCTGTTATATTGTACGCTGCCAGAGACGCGTAAGTTTATTTCCTTATCAGCGTCTTTATTATTTTCTATAAAGTGCCAATAATCCCGCGTACCAAGTAAGCAATTATATTGTCTTAAGTCGACTAGAGAATATGGTACGCCGTACTTTTCTAGATAAGCGGGCGCGGCACAGACAAAATTAGTACGATGACTGAGTTTTTTTGCCATCATCGTTGAGTCGCTTAATTTGCCAATACGAATCGCCAAATCATAACCACCCTCGATCAAGTCAATTTTTTGATTGCTTAAAAAAGCCGTCACTTCGATATCGCGGTATTGCACCATAAAATCATTGATAAGAGGCAATAACTGCTGCTCGCCATAGGTGACAGGCGCGGTCAATTTAATCCTGCCTTGCGGTTTGGTTTGTAAGTTGCTTACGGCTTGTTCGGCCAAATCTAAGCCGTCAAGTACACCGCGGCAATGCTGATAAAATACCCGACCTTCTTCAGTCAGCGATACCTTGCGCGTCGTACGATACAGCAATCTAATATTAAGGCGTTTTTCTAAAGCGCTTATCTGCCGACTGACCTGCGCGGTTGAAATACCCAATTCTTTTGCTGCTCGCGTAAAGCTTTCGTATTCTGCCACATAAACGAACTCGCTAATGCCATCCCAGCGCATAATTATTACCAGTGTGTAAAAGATATTTGCAAATATAGCATATTGTTATCACAGCAGAAACAACTATAATGGACAGTATAAAATAAATCCTTTACAAACAGCTCAAATATAAACTGCTATAACTAGCGCTTGCCTCTATCAAGTAAGCGCTATAAGCTAAGTTGGTCTGCGGATAATAAACGATAAAATGAATTAAAAAGAGAGAATACTATGTCAGATAACTTTATCAAATCCAAAGCCGCCATTGCGTGGGGGCCAAACGAGCCACTTTCTATCGAAGAAGTGGATGTGATGCTGCCCAAAAAAGGCGAAGTACTGGTAAAAATTGTCGCCAGTGGCGTTTGTCATACCGATGCGTTCACCTTATCTGGCGAAGACCCAGAAGGTGTGTTTCCTGCAATTTTAGGCCACGAAGGCGGCGGTATCGTTGAGCAAATCGGTGAAGGCGTGACCAGCGTGCAAGTCGGCGACCATGTCATTCCTTTATACACCGCAGAGTGCGGCGTCTGTAAAATGTGCCGCTCAGGTAAAACCAACCTGTGCTCGGCGGTACGCGAAACCCAAGGTAAAGGCTTAATGCCAGACGGTACCACGCGTTTTTACAAAGACGGTGAGCCAATTTACCATTATATGGGTTGCTCAACCTTTTCTGAATATACGGTGTTGCCAGAGATTTCATTAGCAAAGGTGAATAAAGAAGCGCCGTTAGAAGAAGTCTGCTTGCTCGGTTGCGGCGTGACCACTGGTATGGGTGCTGTCATGAATACCGCAAAAGTTGAAGAAGGTGCAACGGTTGCTATCTTTGGTTTGGGCGGTATCGGACTATCAGCGGTTATCGGTGCACAAATGGCCAAGGCCAGCCGTATTATTGCCATTGATATTAACGAAAGCAAGTTTGAATTGGCCAAAAAATTGGGCGCGACTGATTGCATCAATCCAAAAGACTACGATAAGCCAATCCAAGATGTCATCGTTGAATTGACCGATGGCGGCGTTGATTATTCGTTTGAATGTATCGGTAATGTCGATGTCATGCGCTCAGCGTTAGAGTGCTGCCATAAAGGTTGGGGCGAGTCAGTCATCATCGGTGTCGCGGGCGCAGGGCAAGAAATCTCAACCCGCCCATTTCAGCTAGTCACAGGTCGCGTTTGGAAAGGCTCAGCATTTGGTGGTGTCAAAGGCCGCTCAGAGTTGCCAGGCTACGTCGAGCGCTACCTAGCAGGAGAGATTCCGTTACAAGACTTTATTACTCATACCATGCCATTAGAAGATATTAACGAAGCTTTTGACTTGATGCATAAAGGTGAGAGTATTCGCTCTGTGGTGCATTTCTAGAATTATGGTTAGATAGCTAAGCTTTTTTAACGCTATTAAATAAAAATGCCGCTCCTATAATGGAGCGGCGTTTTTTTGTATGCCTTTTAATCTTTTTTAAAGCTGTGCATGTCTTCTAAAACGCCTGTAAATCTATCGTATAACCAAGGTTCAATATCATCAATCACTTGATTGTAGAGAGGTGGCCCTAAGGTTTCGATGATAAAGTCTAATAAAAACTTCGCTGGCAGGTTGCCAATATCAACATCAAATTCCTCGCTCATATACTCTCTAAGCTTATCCAAGACAATTTCTTCTGCTTCGTCTGACAGCGTCAGTAATTTTTCTTTACTCATTAATCATAGTCTTATTAGCAAAGCTTTATTTACTCTTGCATAGCAGCCAATTGTTGTAAAATATTGACGTAATTGTCCACGCCTTGCGCGCCGCTGACCAAATGCCGCTCATTAAAAATCATTGCTGGCACGCTTTGAATACCTTGCTGCTGCCAGTGGCGCTCTTCTGCGCGTACCTCTTTGGCAAAACGCTGATCCTCCAGCACAGCCAGCGCCTCTTCACGATTAAGTCCAACTTCCGCTGCGATATCAGCCAGCACCGTATTATCAGAGATGTTGCGACCATAAGTAAAGTGCGCGCCAAATAACGCCTGCTTTAAGTCATGCATCGGCTTTTGTCCTTGTTGACCTGCCCAATACAATAGCTGATGCAGATTAAAAGTATTGTGCATCCGCGTATCATCGTTGAAGTTAAATTCAAAGCCAACTTCATCGCCCGCTTGCGTCATTCTAAGGCGGCTCGCGTCTGATTCTTCCTTGCTCGAACCGTATTTTTCCATAATGTGTTCGCGCAAATTTTGTCCTGCGCTTGGCATATTGCTATTTAGCTCAAACGGATGCCAGTGTATTTCGTGCTTGGTATTGGTTTGCTTGAGCGCCTCAGTCAATTGACGATAACCGATGATACACCACGGGCAAACCACGTCTGAGACGATATCGATGCGCAGAGGTTTTTTGGATAGCGGTTGATTTGAGTTTTCCATATTTTTATACCTATTTTATTGATTATGTTCGATTTATTTATAGAAGGTTTTATAAGGTTGAATCCATATTAAGAGAATGAAATCGTGATTACAATGGTTGCTAAGTTACAGGTTCTATTAACGAGGTTAAGCAGCCAACCGCAGTTGTACAGGAGATTTATCGTAGGTTTAAAAGTTGACAAAAAAGTTTTGTCCTCACTATTTGCTTAAAAAAACTACACTGCAATGACTACAAAGTAAAAACAAAACGCTGTTTTTGATACGCCATAATGAAACGATTGACGCTGTTTAAGAGCGTGCACATTTATTAAGAGCGTGCACATTTATCCTTTTATGAATAACTGCCAGCGAGAAGCCAGCATGTCTACCTTGACGTTAACGATTAATCAGCAAGATTATCAGCTCGATAATCTTGATCCGCGCACGACATTGCTTGATGTCTGTCGCCAGCATCTACAAATTACCGGACCCAAAAAGGGCTGCGACCACGGTCAATGCGGCGCTTGTACCATACTCATTAATGGGCGACGGGTTAATTCTTGTTTGACCCTTGCGGTCATGCACGACGGTGATGAGATTACGACGATTGAAGGCATTGGAATGCCTGAATCGCTCTCAGATCTACAGCAAGCGTTTAAAGATCACGATGCGTTTCAGTGTGGTTACTGTACGCCGGGGCAAATTTGTTCAGCGACTGCTTTGATTGAAGAGATTAAGCAAAACTGGCCAAGCTATGTGACCACTGATTTGCAAAACCCTGATGGCTTGCTGGTGCAAGAAATCGCCGAACGCATGAGTGGTAATATTTGCCGCTGTTCGGCTTATCCGAACATTATTAATGCCATCTCGCAGGTTTTGGAGAGTGAGATAAAAAATAAAGCCGCTACTGAAAATAATATTAAGAAAGGCCCAGATGCTGCAAGTGTTATCGGTATTTGGTCGCCGCCGCCTAGTGAAACGCAGCTTAGTAAACCCTCGCAAAACAAGGCGTCACAAAATAAAAATCATAACGCCCAAGCAGGAGCTCACTCATGAAACGCTTTGACTATGTCCGTGCCGAGGCGCCTAAACAAGCGGCGACTGCTGCCGGCCCAAAAGATGCATCATTTATCGGCGGTGGCACCAATCTCTTAGATTTAATGAAGTTTGAGATTGAAACACCAACCAAATTGGTCGATATCACCCGTCTTGAGCTTGAGCAAATCGAAACCACCGCTGATGGCGGATTACGTATCGGTACGCTGGTCACCAATAGTGATTTGGCAGCGCATCCGGAGGTCATTGCCAATTATCCCGTATTATCGCGCGCCATATTAGCGGGCGCGACGGGTCAGCTGCGTAACAAAGCCACGACTGGCGGTAATTTTTTACAGCGTACGCGTTGTTATTATTTTTATCAGACCGACAGTCCGTGCAATAAACGCGAGCCCGGCAGTGGCTGTCCAGCGATTAATGGCGAGAACCGTACCCTTGCTGTTTTAGGTACAAGTGATGCTTGTATTGCCCAACATCCCTCTGATATGGCGGTGGCAATGCGGTTGCTTGATGCTGTTATTGAAACGGTGAAAGCAGATGGTTCTACCCGTTGTATTCCAATTAAAGACTTTTATTGTTTGCCAAAAGACACGCCGCATATCGAGAATGTCTTGGAGAGTGGCGAGCTTATCACTCATGTCGTTTTACCACCGCCTATCAAAGGCATGCATACCTATGACAAAGTCCGTGACCGTGCTTCTTACGCCTTTGCCTTAGTGTCTTGTGCGTCTGTCATAGAGGTTGATGACGACGGTAACTTGGCGACCGTACGTTTGGCTTTTGGTGGTATTGGGGTGATGCCGTGGCGTGATGAAGACGTTGAAGCATTATTAACGGGCACGGCGGGTGATGACGCTACGATCGCACAAGCCGCAGACTTATTATTAAAAGAGGCCAAAGGTCACGGTCAAAACGATTTTAAAATTCCACTGACGCGTCGCCTACTTAAACAAGTTATTCAGCGCGCCTTAGCGGGCGAGGGAGCATAATCATGTCATTATTGGACTCAGTATTGCCATCAGAACCTACCAAAAAAATGATGATGAATGAGCCTGTCGATTCGCTTTTTGACAAAACGGCAAGCAAGTTGGTCGGCAAACCGATCAACCGTGTTGATGGCTCGTTAAAGGTCAGCGGACAAGCGCCTTACTCAGCAGAATTTTATCGAGAAAATCAAGTTTACGGCGTTTTAGTTGGCGCGAAAATAGCCAAAGGTCAAGTGGAAAATATCGATAGCAGTGCTTTGGAGGATATTCCTGGCATCATCAAAGTCGTAACCGATCCTAAGCATTTTTTGCGAAACTCACAGCAAGGCGGTGAGACCGAAGCACCAACCCAAGGCGCCAGTGAGATTTATTATCACGGGCAGCCGATAGCGGTAGTGGTTGCTGAGACTTTTGAAGCAGCGACAGAAGGCGCTAATGCCCTTAAAGTCACTTATAAAAATGAGACCGAACAAGCGGCATTAAACTTTACCCAAGAGCTGCCAAGTGCTCATGACGTCAATGAGCAAAAGGGCTCAGATAAAAATTCTGTTACAGGCGACCCTGATAAAGGCTTAGCGGATGCAGAGGTGACTCTCGATCGCTTTTACCATACGCCAAGTCAAAGCAACTCGCCGATGGAGCCTCATGCGACGCTGGCTTATTGGGAAGACGATAAGCTCATCATGTATACCTCAAACCAAATGATTGCCTCTTGCAAGCAGCAAGTGATGGATGCTTTAGATCTAAAAAAGGATCAGGTGCAATTAATCTCTTATTTTGTTGGTGGTGGTTTCGGTAGTAAATTGGGTATCGCGCCTGAGTCGATTGCAGCAGCGATTGCGGCAAAAGAGCTTGGTCGTCCTGTGCTGATCAGTATGACGCGTCCGCAAGTGATGGAAGCAACCGTTAGACGCTCAAACACTCGCCAACGTATCGCCATTGGCTGCGATAAAGACGGCATTATCAACACCTTTATTCACGATACCGTTGGCAGTAATTTACCGGGTGAGGCATTTTTTGAGCCGACGGCGCTGTCGACCAAATATTTATACCGCGGTGAAAATCGCCGCGTGAATTATAAGCAAGTAGATATGAATTACGTGCTGTCGGGCTCCATGCGCGCGCCCGGTGAAGCGGTCGGTATGATTGCGGTTGAATGTGCGATGGATGAATTGGCCACGCAGTTAAATATTGATCCGCTTGAGCTGCGCCGCCGTAACGAGCCTGAGCAAGACCCAAGCCAAGACATTCCGTTTTCGACGCGGCAGCTACTTGCTTGTATGGAGCAAGGGGCGGCGCAGTTCGGTTGGGAGCAGCGCAATCCCAAGCCTGCCAGTCAGTTAGAGGGTGATTGGTGGATTGGTACGGGAATGGCGGCTTCCGCTCGTGGTAATCAGTTAAAACTGTCAGAGGCGCGGGCGACACTGCAAGTTGACGATTCAAAAGCCCTTGGCGTTAAAGCCATTATCGAAACCGATATGACCGATATCGGCACAGGCTCTTATACGGTGTTTTCCCAGGTTGCCGCTGATTTACTAGGCTTGCCGATAGACCATATCGAGATGAAGCTCGGTGATAGTGAGCTGCCATCAGCCTCAGGCTCGGGTGGTAGTTGGGGTGCGGCAAGTGCAGGTAGTGGTATCTATCTTGCCTGTGAGCAGCTGCGCGATATGTTGGCAGAAAAAGTAGGGCTTTATCCAGATACCATTCAGCTTGATAAAGGTCAGATCAAACAAGCAGGCGAGCATAACCCTAGCGTTACAGAAGCAGCGGTCGAAACGCTTAAAGACAAAGCGCTAGACTTAAAAGATACAGTCGCTGAGAAAACAGGTCTAGCATTATCAGAGTCTGCTACCGAAAAATACGATTTTAGCAATTCTCAGTCTTATGCATTGGCAGATATTATTGCTGAATGCGATGAGCAAAAAATGAGCGCTAAAGGTCAAATCAAACCGGGTAAAAATGCCAAAAGCCATCGCCAAGCGTCGTTTGGTGTCAATTTCGCAGAAATCGCCGTCCATAGAGTGACTGGCGAGATACGTCTCAAGCGCATGGTAGGTGCTTTTGCTGCTGGTCGGATTTTAAATCATAAAACCGCTACTTCACAGTGCTACGGCGGTATGGTGTTTGGGATTGGCTCGGCGCTCATGGAGGAAGTCATCCATGATAAGCGCGATGGTCGCCTATGCAATCATGACCTTGCTGAATACCATGTACCTGTCAATGCCGATGTGCCGCAACTAGAAGTGATATTGGTAGAAGAAGACGACCCTTATACCAATCCTATGCATATCAAAGGGATTGGCGAAACCGCGATTTCTGGAGCAGCGGCGGCTATTGCTAATGCTATTTATAATGCGGTCGGTGTGCGCGTTTACGATTTCCCAATCACCCTTGATAAGCTGCTTCATGAGTTGCCAGAATAGCTATTGTTAATAATCGATATGAAAGAATGGCTAACTGATGATTGATATAAGACACCCGCTAGCGGCCATCACTAGCGGGTTTTTATAAGGCGCAATGCAATTTTAATCATTAAAACTGCAACTAAAATAAAAATAAATAGAGATAAGAGGCACTATGAATCAGGTCGCTGATATTCTAAAGCTCGCAGGCGAGGCGCAGCAGCAAAACATCGATGCGGTGTTAGCAACGGTAGTACATACCGAAGGCTCGGCATATCGGCGTGCTGGGGCGATGATGCTTATCTGCGCTGATGGACGCTCGGTTGGGATGATTAGCGGTGGTTGCCTAGAACCACATATCATCAAACGTGCTTTTTGGTTGACGCGTCATGGCGCAAACGTGCAGGTTTATCAAACGGGTAGTGATGAGGGTGACGAGGCAGATGATGATAGTGAAAGTAATGGCAATGGAAATGGCGATTTAGAAAATGAGCTAAATTTCGGTTTGGGCTGTAATGGCAAGGTTCATGTACTGTTTGAGCGTTTGACAGCCGCAAGGCCGTTTTTAGAAGTTATTCGTCATGTTCGTCGTAGCCAAAATCCTGCAACGATAGCGACGTTAATTCGCGCAAATGAACAATACTATTTACCCATTGGGCTTCGGCTAGATCTGAAAGACTATATTGCCAACGAAAAAATAACTTTTGTCAGCGGTGCTCGTATGGGTAATCAAGCGTTCATTGAACAAGCGAATATTTTTACTCATGAGATTAGAGATATCGTTAAAAAACTGTCAACGCATGAAGTTTCTAACAAAAATACTGAATACGTTGTCCTAAAAAACGGTGATATCACCACAGAATGGCTTATCCAGCGTCTACAACCACAACACCGTTTGCTTATTTGCGGGGCAGGGAATGATGTGATGCCGCTTGTGACCATGGCAAAATTACAAGATTGGCACGTCAGCGTTATCGATAGCCGCGCCCAGTATGCCACGCGGATGCGTTTTCCCGAAGCGGATATCGTGATGCCAGTCGCATTGGACGATAATGAGAAACTGCTCAAGCTCAGTCGTCATGCGGCGGTCGCGTTGATGTCGCACAGTTTGACCCAAGACCGTGCCCGTCTTTCGTTATTGCTTGCGCATTCGACTCATTATAAGTATCTTGGACAATTAGGCCCAAGTTATCGAACCGAGCGCTTGGTAAATGAGATTCGTGCTGCCAAAGACAATCCGGCAAGTTTAAGTGAGGGCGTAAAAAAACTCCATTATCCGATTGGTTATAAACTAGGCGGTGATGGCCCTGAAGCTTTAGCACTTGGCATCATGGCACAAATAAGCGCTGTCATGCAAGAGCAAAATCCTGCTAATGATTTTTTAGATAATAATAGAACCACATCTGAAATATTGAGCGGTGTATGAAGAAAAGTGACTTAACGTCAAATAGCGCGGCATTACCAAATCAAAATTCTAGCCAGCAATCAAGCCATACCATTATTCTTCTAGCCAGCGGCCTCAGTCGTCGTCTTGGAGAGGCTAAACAGCTGCTTTATAAAAATGGCGTTCCTCTCATTAATCACATGCTACAACTGGCAGTAAGTACAAATCCGCAAGTTATTATCGTCGTTATTCCTAAAAATGAGGCATCGATAGCTAGTGAGGTAGCAAAACTAAGCGACACCCATTTACATATCAAGACTGTCATTAACCAAACGCCCGAAACTGGTATGGGACATAGTCTTTATACTGCTATTGAAGCCTTAACTCAGTTTGTTAATGATAAAGCTTTTAATCATGAAGTGGTTGAGCGAGTGTTGATTATGGGCGTTGACCAAGTTTTATTGGACATTGAACATGTTAATGAATTGCTAGCCGGTAAGCATTTAGTGGTTGCCAGTGGTTATGAGCATTGGCAGATTTTCGATATGTTATCAAAAGATGACCATATTGAGCGTAGAGCAGATGCTAAGAATGAAACGAAAAATCCCATCGTTGGTCTACCGTTAGTTATCGATTATCAGCTACTTAAACAATGGCAGCTTCATATAAGTGGAGACAAAGGCCTACGTCATTTAATCAGAGCGCTCTCGCCCAGTGAAATCAGCACAGTCTTCAATAAACAGCTGAGCTATGATATCGATACGCCCGAGCAACTTGCCTATGCCCGACAGCAGGGCTGGGTTGATAAATAATTTGATGCCAAGAATTGTTTGGATGATAGGCATATTACGCCTAAACCGTTAGTAGGGTTATAAGCATGATACAACGCCTGGGCACTGATGGTAACAGGATTACCTGAATACATTACTACCGTCATACAAGCCTGCCAATAATCTGCGATATCATTTGCGCATTATAAATATAAAGTAAGGGTATCTTATGAGTCGTATATTGTGGCTAGTCGTTGGTATCATCAGTATTCTTGGCGGTATCTTTGCTTTTTTCAATCCTCTTAGCGCCAGTTTCGCTGCTGAACAACTGGCTGGATTCGTCTTTCTTCTTGTCGGTATCTTACAGTTTATTGCCCTGTTCCGTGCTTATACCACGACGGGTAAAGTGCTAGCGGCCATTGGCGGTGTGCTTGGCATATTTATCGGTATTGAGCTGCTACAAAACCCGCTACAAGGTATTTTAACCTTGACCATGGTAATTGCTATTTTATTTATGGCAACGGGTATCGTCAGAGTGATGGTTGCTTTCGGTCTACGCCGAACCGTGGCTTTTGTGCCAATATTAATCTCAGGGCTTATCTCGATTACGTTGGCTATCATGATATTCACCAGCTATCCGCAGTCAGCAACCTATATTCTTGGCGTCCTATTGGCCGTTGAGCTGATATCTAATGGCATCTCATTAATCATGTATTCACGTGTGCAACCACCTTTGGTTAGACGCTTATAAATTTATAAACTTATAAATTACATTAATAATAAGTCATGCTATAAAATGCATAAAAAAGACGCCGTAAAATGGCGTCTTTTCTTATTATATAACCTATTAGTTTTCCAAAACCTAACGCGAAAAGGTTAAAATATGTCCTTTAAAAGGTAGCTCAAGATAAGTGGTGTCCTCAGGTTTAACATGCTGACTGCTAAAACCAAATTCAACCATCTTATGGGTCAGCTTGTTTTTGCGCCCGCGTCCAGGGTCAACGACGATAACCTCACAAGTTGGCAGCGCATGACGTTCGATAAACTCCGCTAAGATATCGATATGCTGATCTTCATATAGCAAATCGCTACCGATGATGATATCAAACTTGCCAAGGTGGCTATTGTCCTCGGCCCAGTCTAAACGCTCAAAGTTAATCTCTTTATTATTATTCAGCGTGGTATTTCTATCCAAAAAATACTCAACCGTCGGATGATAATCGGTCGCAGTAATATCGGCGTGGCGATGATTGAGTAGTAAACTTGATAACGCCATACCGCAGCCAACTTCCAAGATGCGCTTGCCTGCAATATCATAATCAAGCATGTGATTGGCCAGCACCAAGCTTGACGGCCAAATCACGCCAAACATCGGCCACGACGCCGAGCAAATACCGAGGTCCAGCGCCTCATTGTCAGGGTCACTAAATTGTTGATTATCGCGTAGGGTGCAGATATGAATGTCAGTATTGCCAATTTCAATCGTTTGATAACGTACGCGCACAGTGGTTAGCGAAGCCATAAACTGTCCTAAAAATAAGCAAGAGTGCAAGGTTTGGCAAAAGTTGCCACGTTCAGGAATGTAGTTATTAATAAAGATGATTCAAAACATTGGAAATGTGAAGATGAGGAAAATCTAGCAATGGAGGTTTTTATTCAAACTATAAATTTAACGAAAAAACTAAACAGTTGCTTGTAATCAGTATAATCTAATGTTTGAACCTTTATTGTTAATTCTAAGGGTATTGTTATTACGCGATAAAATTATAAATGGTAATTTTTATTAGTATATTCAGTGGTTCAAGTTGCAGGCATAAAAAATGCACCGCTTATGGTTAAAGAGTGCATTTATAAGAAGCAGCTGGTTTGATTAAGTGTGGCTTGCTAAATATTCGGTCTAATTAGTAAATCTAAGCCCAGAGGTTTTAAGTGCCCATACCAACTCAACAAAAGCACGGTTGTTGGTTAAAGGCTCGCCATCGATGATAAGCACGTAGCCTGAGCCATCAATCCATAAAAATACAAAACTGGTTTCAGGAATCAACAGATCAACTTGCTGAAAGAAAGAAATCGCTTGGCTCTCTACCGCCCAGCCGCGCTGCTTTTGGCGCAGCATAAAGCCTGAAAAGTCCGCCGCCGCCACACTGAGCATGTCCGCTTCTTCTTGGCTATAGCCAATCCGTGCCAGACAAAAACCTTCATCAGAACCAATCGCCGCTCGGCGTTTACCCGATAAGCTTGAAACCACATAAGGTAAAAATTGATCAAGCGGCAAATTTGGCGCGGGCAAAAATAACGACAGCTTCTCAATCCAGCCATGTTCCAAAAAGCTGTCTAACCATTCATCAGAATAGCGATCGAGCCAGTCAGCGGCCAGCAGCGTCTCGTTATGCGACAATAAATCTTGCAAGGATAACTGCTCAGGCGTTGGTTCACTTTGCGAAAATGACTCAAAAATGCCAGCTGGGGTCAAGGTCAGATAGGTTTTATCAGCGTTTAAATAAGAAGACATAGCAGCTACTCGTTAGAAGAATGTTGATGATGCTATAAAAATAAGCAGGTTAAGCGTCTTGTGCATTTTTGGTTTGCTCAAGTTTTTGCTGACAGTCATTCCAGCGCGCATCGAATTGCCAATCGCTTTTACCCAAGCGAAACCACACCAAGGAGAATGCCAGACGGTCGTGACGCGCGATACAATGGGCAAAAAACTCGTTTTCGATTTGCTCTATGGTATCCCAGTCTTGATTGTCACGCGCGAGCATCAAATCGTTGGTGATGTCTTTAGCGATTTCTTTGGCGTCATCGCTACTGATACGCAGGCGCTGCGTCTGTTCATTTAAAGATGGTGAGACCAGTACGCTCCAGCGCGTTGCCAGCATACTGTTTTTTTGGATATAGCTTTTTTTATCGATACAATCTCGAAAGCCTTGCTCGATATGCGGCAGCATGCGCCCTTGCAAGCGGGTAAACATATTAGTGACATCATAAGGAATGTCATACCAGCAGCCATAAAAAAAATCGGCTACCGCACCTTGTAGTGGTTCTTTTTCGTTTAACAGTAGGGCAGCATTGATACGTTGTTCGTGAAAATGGCGGTTGTTGGGTGCGATAAATATCTTACGTGAGTAAAGACGATAGACGCGCCGTGCTGCCATTTCACTTTCTTTGATGAGATCTAAATCAGACATAAGCGTGTCCTGTTAGTCATAGCACTATGCAAAAAGCGGTTAAAAAGTTATTCAAAAAGTATTAATAAAAATGCTATTAGGGCACCACTTTGCTCAATCGCTATGAGGTAATAGACCATAGCGATTGTTGCTTAGTATTATTGTAGCCTAATAGGCTATGACGTCAGTAAGATGCCAATGAACCTGCTAGTCAAGTAACGTTTGCATCAAATCAATCATAAATTCCGCGTCTTCTTCATTCATGGCTTCAAAACCTTGCGGCATACCAAGTTCAGTCAACGCTTCTTTACCATCATCATCGTTATGCAGATTCAAAATGGCATCCATCAAAATGTCAGTATCCGGAAAGCCGTCTTTAATCAGCAAGACGTGGCTGATATCGGCCAAATCGCTTTCGATTAATACTGATAGCTGCGCTTTGGTTAGGCGTGAAAAGCTATGGAAAATCTCCGCCAAAAAGAACGCCGCTTGCGCCTCACCCTTAATCACTTGGCGCGCCGCTGCCTGATAGGTTTCAGTCACTGACCAGTTAAGGTCGGCTTCTTCGATATCGACCGCTTCAAGCAGGCGTAAACCAATCAATTTTACATCGCGGTTATCAGCCATGGCGATAGTAGCGCCAGCTTTGATGTCGTCTAAGCTATTGATATCGCTATTTGCCGCCGCGGCGATGACCATCTCATCAGATTTACCGATAGGGCGCGCAACCGCATGGTAACCGTGCTCACGAATAAGGGTAGCCGCATCAAAAGGGTTGGCATAAATGACTTGAATATCGCCTTCACTGATAACGGTTTCTTGCTCAGCATGCGAGGTAGGGATATTTAGGTGCATGTTGAGATTGGCACGTTTTTGAATCAAAGTATTAAACATGTGCCAGCCTGCAAAACGCTCCGGCGAAAAATCAGGCGCGATTAACATATTATGTGTCGTCATGATTTAGCCTTCCTCATTTTGTTTCATTTCGGCATATTGGGCGATTGCCGCCTCAATTTTGCTGCGCGATGGTTTACGGCGCACCGAAGTATAGCCAACCGTTTCGCCGCGACGGACGTTTGGTACGACAGTCGCGTAAACCCAGTAGTGACTGCCATCTTTGCATAAGTTTTTCACATAACCATGCCATTTTTGCCCAGCGTCGGCGGTCGACCATAGGTCTTTATAAGCCGCTTTTGGCATATCAGGATGGCGTAAAATATAATGCTGCTTACCGATTAATTCATCGACATCATAGCCGCTAATCTCGACAAAAGCATCATTCACGTGCGTCAAAACGCCGTTTAAGTCGGTACGTGAGACGATTAACTTACCGTCAGGATAAGGGCGTTCGATACCAGTATCATAAACAGTGCGCGAAGTGCCGTCGTGGTAAGTCAGGGTGACTTCTTCGGCTGGCATGTCAGGCTTCATGGCGTCGGGGAGTGGAGAACCCATTGTAATCTCCTTCATTTATCATGGTTGTGATAATTATTAAAAAGCGTAAACCTTATTGAAAAAATATTTAGTTTAAGCGTATGACTTAAATTTATATGGCAAACTGACAATTAAACTTAAGTTTTAAACCGCACTGTTAGATTTATTCAATATAAACGGTATGCAATACCTTAAATAATTTTTATAAGACAAGGCATAACTTTTCATTTAAAGTGTTGTTTATCAAGTAGTTTTTATAGCACTGATAGCCCATAAAACCTTAATGACAGAACTTTAAAAATAAATATTAGATAAGTTTTGCCAAAGCTTCTGAGGCGCGCTTAATGTCTAAGAATATCAAGCCAAGTTTGGCGTTTGGTTTTGCCATAATGGTTAATACCGCTTCATCACCTGATGAGGTCATAATCACATAGCCTTTTTCGCCTTGGATCATAATACGGTCGATGCTACCACGAGCCAATTCACGACCTGCGCGGTCACCTAGTGATAACAAAGCAGCAGACATCGCGCCAACGCGGTCTTCATCAACGCCTGTAGGCAGCGCCGATGCAATCATAAGACCATCGTTCGAGATAAGGGCAGATGCTTCAACATCGGCAGATGAGCTGTTTAGGTCTTCCAAGATTTGCTGGAATGAGTCTGTACGCATAACGATTTCTCTGTGACAAATAAATAAGGGGATAATTGGGATTTTCTGATTTTAGTCTTCGACTAGTGAACAATATTATAAACCCTTACTGTTACTATTGATATGGCAGAGCGCTATTTAACGCCTTAATATCGCGCATTTTTTACTACTTAATCTTATTTCACCACCGTTTATCGCAATTTTATTATAATTAATAAATAAAAGTTGGCATATTTTAAGTTATTTAGTATTTTTATTTTCCATTAATGTGTTTTTTTCCTATAGTCTAAGTAGCAAGTAAAGCAATCAAAGGGTTAGTTAAGACGACAATGTTGCACAAAATCACCGTAAATCACTCAAATAATAGTGGTCTTTTTTTTGACTAACGAGTTTTCACGGCAGGTTTATTGATAGATTATAATGAAATAAATATCCTTTATAAATTTTGATGATGGTGATATTTACTAGACTTATACGGCAAAAAAATGCTATATAGTTATGAGATAAAAATTGTTTGTGCTTCTGGGTTTACGATTTAGAGACACATTCAGTTGGCTTCTAATCTCCCAGTTTCTATATTTATTCGCGTATAGAAACGATTTCAATCTCACATTGGTGTTTTAAATCCCATCGTTTGTATTTAAGCGATAAAACACCCACGTGAATCAGCACGATGACCATTTTTACCCTAAGGAACCTATATGAGTATCAGTCAGGCAATCGAAAAAGTCGAAGCACGTTACGCCCATCAACCTGAATTTATTCAGGCGGTAAAAGAAGTTGCAATCACCATTGCTCCGCTATACGACGCCCATCCGGAATATGATACGTTCAAAATATTTGAGCGTCTTGTCGAGCCTGACCGTGTTATCGCTTTTCGTATCAACTGGGAAAACGATAAGGGTGAAGTGCAGGTCAACCGCGGCTGGCGTGTACAATTCAGCAATGCCTTAGGCCCTTATAAAGGCGGAATCCGCTTTCATCCTACCGTCAACCAATCGGTCCTTAAGTTCTTAGGTTTTGAGCAAATTTTCAAAAACGCCTTAACTGGCTTGCCGATGGGCGGCGGTAAAGGTGGCGCTGATTTTGATCCTAAAGGTAAGTCTGACAGTGAAATCCGCCGTTTTTGCTATGCCTTTATGCGTGAGCTGCATCCATATGTCAGTAAAGACATCGATGTACCGGCAGGCGATATCGGCGTCGGTGGACGTGAAGTCAGCTATATGTTTGCGATGTATAAGAATCTAACCCGTGAGCACGGCGGCGTCTTGACTGGTAAGGGCGTGGGTTTTGGTGGTAGCTTGATGCGTACTGAAGCGACCGGCTATGGCGCAGTTTACTTCTTAGAAAACATGCTTGCCGCTCAAAACGATAACATCAAAGGCAAAAAAGTGTTGGTATCAGGTGCCGGTAACGTCTCACTCCACGCCGCTGAAAAAGCCCACATGCTGGGTGCAACAGTACTAACGGTATCTGACTCACAAGGTACGCTGCACGATGCAAACGGTATGGACCAAGAAAAAATCAACTGGCTAAAAGAGCAAAAAGCCCAAAGTAAGCCGTTGTGTGATTATGTCGATGTATTCGGCGGTGAATGGTTGGCTAAGCAAAAACCTTGGCATATCAAAGGTGATATTGCCATTCCATCAGCGACCCAAAACGAAGTTGATGAAGAAGATGCCAAATTAATGGTTGAAAACGGCATTAAATATATTGCCGAAGGCGCTAACATGCCACTGACCGCTGATGCGATTGACTATGTGCGTTTGCACCGCGTCCACTATGCACCAGGTAAAGCGGCCAACGCAGGCGGGGTCGCGGTATCGGGTCTTGAGATGTCACAAAACTCTGTACGTCAATATAAAACCTTTGAAGAAGTCGATGAGCGCTTAAAGTGCATTATGAAAAATATCCACGACTGCGCCGCTGACGCTTCAGAAAAATATAACCAGACCGATAACGGTTATATCGACTATATGGCAGGGGCAAATATCGTTGGTTTTAAACGCGTTGCTGATGCCTTATGTGCTTATGGTATCTTGAACTAAACTTGTCTTAATACGAAAGCAGTTTTTCATAAACCGCGCTTATCTAAGAGGATAGGCGCGGTTTTTTTGACTGCAAACAATGATGATACATTAGGATACTTTTTTGCTGCACAGGTCTATCTCATCAGCGTTATGATAAGAAAAGCGGTAGAGTTGAATAAAAAATACGGTAAACAAAATCGATAGTAATAAATAAAAATATGAATCAGGAGACGATATGATGAATAAAATTCTCAAAGGTTTTAAGCTAACAACATTGGGTGCTTGTCTGACATTAGCCTTGACGACGGGCGTCATAACTACAGCCGCCAGTGCCGCTAGTAATGTAGACGAAGTACGCGCTGCGCAAGCTGCGAAAATTAGCTTAAAGCAAGCCATTACTATCGCCAGTAAATCAGCTTCTGGTATTTTAATCAGTGCCGATTTTGATGAGGATGATAGCGATGCCATTGGCAAAGGTGGCGTCTATGAATTAGAATTCAGTACCGATAGCGTCAATTATGAAATCAAAGTAGATGCCAATACAGGTAAAATTGTAAAAAAGGAAACGGATCGTCTTGATGGCGATGATATCAACGCTTACCAAGTTCAAAAAAAAGCAAAAACCGATATTATGAAGGCCATTAATATCGCTGAAAAACAAACGGGTGGTAAGATATTAGAAATTGAATTTGAGAATGATCGCGATTATGCCAATCATACGGCGTATTATAAAGCTGACCTATTAAAAGGTAACAAGATTGTTAGTATTAATGTCGACGCTAACAGCGGTAAAACATTTGCCAATAAGTTCAAAAAGTAGCAGTTATTTTGATAAAAATAGTATAAAAGACATCAATCATCAGGTTGATGTCTTTTTTATTGAAAACGGCTTATTTACTATGCGAGCACTCAATATAATAAACGCTTAATATGAATATAACCAAAGTAAGTCTGCCTTACTCTTATTATGAATAAGTAGTTTCATCAAGGAGTTTTATCTAAAAAGCCGTTATATAAAGCTTTATAACTGAGTAAAGCTTAACAATCTTACGCATACTCACTGTTTTTGTACGTTTATTCTTACCCAACTGCGCTAGTATATGAGCAAGTCATGGTTGCATAAGTAGGCTTGCCGTTAAAAATATTATGAATATTAACCGTCACTTAGCCTATTTAATGCAACATAATAGAAAAATAGTATTGAAAAATAGCCACAGTATCCTCAAATCGGGAAGCCAAAGCCAAGCATGATAGTTAATAGACGCAATTCTTAGTCAAGACTGCTTGTAATGCTTTCACCCTATTTATTGGTTTGCTACTTTTTGCCTTATTCACCTACTTTATAAGGACGTCTTATGAAACGTCGTACGCTTTTAGCCTTTGCCGCCAGTACGGTATTACTTGCCGCTTGTAATCAGTCGCCTACTACTGATGCTGATACCAATGCAGCCGATAGTGCGGCGACTGGTGGTTCTGATTTGCTCCAACGTATCAATAATGGCGGTACTATTAATGTCGGTACTGAAGGTACGTATCCGCCGTTCACCTATCATGATGAGAGCGGTAAGCTGACCGGTTATGATGTCGAAGTAACGCGGGCGGTTGCTGATAAACTTGGGGTGGATGTTGAGTTTAAAGAAACCCAGTGGGATGCCATGCTAGCAGGTTTAGACTCAAAACGTTTTGACATGGTTGCCAATCAGGTAGGTTTGACCACGCCTGAGCGCCTAGCAAAGTACGATAAAGCGACTGAATATAGCTGGTCAGGCGCTGTGGTATTGGCACCGACTGATGACAATCGTTATAGCTCGTGGGAAGCGCTAAAAGGACTGCGTTCAGCGCAATCGCTTAGCAGTAATTATGGTGAGCTGGCAGAGCGTTATGAAGCTGAAATCGTTCCCGTCGATGGTATGGCGCAAGCGATTCAGTTGGTCAAACAAGGCCGCGCTGACTTTACGATGAATGACAACCTTGCCGTATTGGACTATCTAAAAAAATTCCCAGACGCCAATCTTGAGATTAAATTGGTTGCGCCTGCCAGTGAGCAGACGGGTTCGGGCTTGGTGCTGCTGAAAGGTGATGACGCAGTTGTCGAAAAACTCAATGGCGCCATGGCTGAGCTAAAAGCTGACGGCACGCTAACCAAACTTAGCGAAGAATTCTTCGGTGCTGATATAAGTCAACAAAAATAATGCTAGCGTCTATAACCTCAGTATTAAGCGATTTATTGGCACTATTGCCCTTTATGGATGCTGCACGCGCCCAAATCGTTATCAACTCATTTTGGCCAATGCTCAAAGGCGGTATTTATTATTCGATACCGCTGGCATTGATATCATTTGCGATTGGAATGGTGATTGCGCTGACGGTAGCTTTGATTCGCATCGTGCCGCGTGCAGGATGGTTCCATGAGATACTTTATCGGCTTGCTCGTATCTATGTGTCTGCCATTCGCGGTACGCCGATGTTGGTGCAGCTATTTATTATCTTTTATGGCTTGCCAAGTGTTGGCGTGAAGCTCGACCCGTTTCCGTCAGCGATTATCGCCTTTTCGTTGAACATTGGCGCTTATGCGTCGGAAACGGTGCGTGCGTCGATTCTGTCTATTCCAAAAGGTCAATGGGAAGCGGGCTCCACAGTTGGTTTAACCTATCTACAAACCTTTCGCCATGTGATTTTGCCGCAAGCGCTGCGGGTGTCGGTACCGCCATTGTCCAATACCTTTATCAGTTTGGTAAAAGACACGTCTTTGGCGTCATTGGTGCTGGTCACGGAGCTGTTTAAACAGGCGCAAATCATTACCGCCCGTAATTATGAGTTTATGCTGGTTTATACTGAAGCGGCGTTTATTTATTGGGCAATTTGTCTGTTTTTAACCTTTATTCAGGGCAAACTTGAAACCAGGCTTGATCGTTATGTGGCGAAATAATTTTTGCTAAAAAATATAGCCATCTTGTCGTTTTTTACCATCAGCGTTTTTTCATTTGTAAGCGGAAACCTCTATGATTCAAGTCACTAATATCCACAAAGCCTTTGGTAGCAATCAAGTGCTCAAAGGCATCGACTTGTCCATTGAAAAAGGCAAGGTAGTGGTCATCTTGGGTCCATCAGGGTCGGGTAAAACCACGTTTTTGCGCTGTCTGAATGCGTTAGAGATTCCTGATCAAGGGGTAATTGCATTTGATGATGGCAGCTTGACCGTCGACTTTGCCACCAAGCCAAAAAAGAAAACCTTACTCGCTTTGCAACGCAAGTCAGGCATGGTATTTCAGTCTTATAATTTATTTCCGCATAAGTCAGCCATTGAGAATTTGATGCTTGGGCCGACGGTGGTACAAGGACAAAGTAAAGCGCAAGCGCGCGAGCAAGCGTTGGCGTTACTTGATAAAGTCGGCTTATCGGATAAAGCAGATTTGTATCCATTTCAGTTGTCTGGTGGTCAGCAGCAGCGTATTGGTATTGCTCGTGCGCTGGCGATTGAGCCGTCATTGTTGCTATTTGATGAGCCAACTTCGGCGCTTGACCCAGAGTTGGTACAAGATGTGCTTGGAACGATGAAGCAGTTGGCTTCTGAAGGCTGGACGATGGTGGTGGTAACCCATGAGATTAACTTTGCGCGTGATGTTGCTGACCATGTGGTCTTGATTGAAGACGGTCACATAGTCGAAGAGGGTAGCGCCAAGCAGCTATTTGAAGATTCAACGCATCCACGCACGCAAGCGTTTTTGCAGCGTATCGAGCAGTAGTTCATTTTGAAAAAAGACTGGCTTCTAAATAGCCAGTCTTTTTTATTGTATAGTAAGTGAAAAGCAATACCGTAGCGTTTTTAGGACATTTTGACTACACCTTTATGCTTTTTAACATTAGCCTTTTAAAACCCTGCATTACACCTGCAATAAAAAATTCGTTAATAAACGCTTCGCCCCCTCAGTCGCAAACGACTCTGGGTGAAATTGCACACCTTGTATCGGGTAGTCAGTGTGCGCAAGTCCCATAATCTCATCACCTGCGACCGCTGCATCTGTCAGTCTTAAGTCATGATGGGCGTCATTACTCACGACGGCGGTAACAGTTAAGCAATCTGGTAACGTATCTGCCTTTACCATCAAGGAATGATAGCGCATGATTTCTATCTCTTGTGGCAAGCCTTGATAGACACCTGCATTATCATGGCGAATGGCTGAGACTTTGCCATGCATTGGTACGCTGGCTCGTACCACTTCGCCGCCAAAGACATGCGCAATGCCCTGCATGCCCAAGCAAACGCCCAATAGCGGCGTCGTCTTGCCCATAACCTCAATCACTTCGGCGCAAATACCAAAATAGGCCGAGTCGTCAGGCGCACCAGGGCCGGGTGAGATGATAATGCGGTCAAGATTCATCGCCTGCACATCAGCCAAGGTAATTTCGTTATTACGTTTGACGATGACATTTGCCGCTTGTTTAGCGCCGTCTTTATCACCATCCATGGTTTGTAAAATCTCGCCAATATATTGATAAAGGTTAAAGGTAAAAGAGTCGTAGTTGTCGATAATTAAAACATTCATAAGGCATAAGCTCTTTAGCAAAAATATAATGGATTTACGCTGTCATAAAGCTGTCTAACACCACTTTCATCGCTGACAGCTTACGCTGGATTTCTAAGTATTCATCAGCAGGATTGGAGTCGTAAACATTGCCGCCGCAAGTTTGCGCATAAGCCGACTCACCATTGATAAATAGACTGCGAATAGGAATGGCAAAAATACAATCACCATTAAAATTAAAGGAGCCTAGCGCGCCGCCATAAGCACCGCGGCCATCAGGCTCAAGCTCATTAATCACTTTAATGGCTTCCACTTTTGGCGCCCCTGATAAAGTACCGGCGGGGAAGTTGCTGGCAAGGGCGCTAAACATGTCTTCATCGGGATGCAAAATTCCGACGATTTCAGAAGAAATGTGCTGCACGTGTGAGAAGCGTTTGATATCCATGAGGCTACGCACCTTTACCGTACCAAATTGTGCCACACGGCCGATATCGTTGCGATGCAAATCGACCAGCATATTGTGCTCGGCAATCTCTTTGGCATCATTCAGTAGCGCGCGGGCAAGCTTACGGTCTTCTGCGATATCGACGCCGCGCTTAGCAGTGCCTGCTAATGGGTAGGTTTCCATCTCACCTTGGCGCAGGCGAAACAGTAGCTCAGGCGAGGCACCAATAATGCATTGCTGAGCAAATTTCATAAAATACATATGCGGTGACGGATTAACCGCGCGTAGCTTTTCATAAATCGGCATCTTATCGCCGGCAATGCGATATTTGGATTTAAAACCAACTTCGCACTGAAAGATGCGCCCAGAGATGATGTCTTCTTTGACTTGCAGCACCGCTTTGGCGTGCTCCTCTTGACTCATGCCATCACCCAAAAACTCTACCGAGGGTGGTTCATAATTGGGGATGGGCGCGTCAAGTAAGGCTTTGATTTGCTCTATACGGTTGTCTTGTTGTTCAGTTGGATAGTAAAAATAGAATATTTCGCCGGTCATCTTATCAAGCGTTAAGCCATCTAAATACACACCAAATTTGAAGGGTTCGAAATCATCACTGGCTTTGGCGTTGAGACTTGGCTCAAAAAAATTGACACTGTCATAACCCAAGTAGCCAACCAGTCCGCCGCTTTGGTCGCGCGCAATAACGTGCTGCGGGGTGATGCTGCGTAATAGCTGATAAGGATTGTCAGTTTGATAATGTGTGGTTTCGGCGGTTTTATTATCAGTAATTGCTAAGGTGGTACGGTCGATAGCGGCAATAGTCATCACTGGGTCAAAACCAATGGCATGGTGGCGCGCCATATGTCCATCCTCGCCCAATGATTCAAGCAAATAACAAGTTTCAAAAGCGTGCTCAATACGCTTAAATAGCGCAAAAAAATCTATATCCTGCGTGAGTTTGATACGCTGTGGTTTGCTAGGAATTTCGATAGCAGCAGGTTGGTCAGGCTTGGAAGTAGAAGCGGTCATAACGATGTCCAAAATAGTTCAATGATTTATCAAAAAAATAAGGCAGAATGAAATTATGTTTTTGCCCAATTAAGCGTCTTTTTTATGCGTATTTTCTCTATGAGTTTTAAGTAGGGCGCTCACATCGTGACTTTGCATGGCTTTCGCACCGCGCGAGACAGTGGCGATACCGACGCCGAGCTGCTCAGATATCTCACGCTGGGTGATACCGCGCTCTAACAAATCAAAAATACGGATGCGATTGGCGATTTCTTGTTGTTCTTTATCGGTCAATAGCGCAGTAAATAGCTCGTCGATAGCGCTACTATCGTGACAGCTGGCCAAATGAGTTAATAGACTGTGATAAGGATTGGCGCTCATAATATATAATCTTAGTAAGAGAAAGGATAATAAGCAAAATATTGTTTCGTTTCAGTATTCTAGTACAGTAGTACAAGAAAAACAAGTAACGTGTTTGGACGTTTAGCGTTATTTGTTTAACGCTTGATGTTGAAGGTTAAATTGAAAATAAAAATAAAAGCCAGCGCATGGTGATATGCTGGTTTTTAGGTCATTTATAATTTTAGATAAATTAACGCTGTGGACGTATAAACGGCATGTGTCTATTTACGTCTTTATAGAGTAAATACCTAAATGGACCAGGGCCCCCGGCGTAACAAGATTGCGGGCAAAATGCGCGTAGCCACATAAAATCACCTGCTTCAACTTCGACCCATTCACCGTTTAAGTGATAGACGGCTTTACCTTCTAGCACATATAAACCATGTTCCATGACATGGGTTTCATCAAACGGAATCACGCCGCCTGGTTGAAAAGTAACGATATTGACGTGCATATCGTGACGCATATCAGACTGTTCGGTAAATCTCGTGGTTTTCCAAACACCATTGGTTTCTGGCATCTCAATTGCTTCAACATCATGATCGCTGGTGACAAAGGCTTCTGGCGCATCAAGTCCTTCTACAAACTGATAGGCTTTGCGAATCCAGTGAAATTTAACAGGCTCATTACTATTATTTTTTAGCGTCCATTGACAGGCAGGTGGTAAGAAAGCATAACCACCGGCTTCAAGATGATGGGCTACGCCTTCGATAGTAATATCCATCTCACCTTCAACGACAAACAGCACGGCTTCGGCATTAGTGTCGAGCTCAGGCTTGTCGGAGCCACCGTTTGGGGCGACTTCAACGATGTACTGTGAAAAAGTTTCTGCAAAACCGCTTAAAGGACGCGCAATCACCCACATGCGCATACCTTCCCAAAACGGCAGGTAGCTAATCACAATATCGGTGAGCACCCGTTTGGGGATAATCGCATACGCTTCGGTAAAAATAGCGCGGTCAGATAACAGTTGCGTTTGCGGCGGTAAGCCGCCAGTTGGGGCGTAATAGGTACTTTTAATTGGCATTATTAATAATCCTTAGGGGGTTTTGCTGTGTTAAATTAGTGTCTATCTTCAAGAGATAAAGGGTGAGTACGGCTGTTTAAGTCTTATTTTCATTTAAGCAAGGCATTAAAAATAGCTTAAATAGTTCAGCTTAGTCTGCGATTTGTGTATTTGGTTCGGCTTGTTCATTTGCTACTTCAATATTCACTTGCCAATCATCAATGGCCAGCTCGTAGCAGTTATTACCCTCACCATTGATACGGTCAATGACCAAAAAATCTGAGTCGCGACCAAGTGCCAGCAGCGGATGATGCCAGACATTGGCATCGTATTGCACGCCTTGATGCGATTTGGCATAAAACACTGATAAATCAGCGGCCGAACGTGGTGGTTCACCAGCTTGTGCGACGACGACAATATAATCTTGACCATTCATCGAAAAAAACGCTTGCGACCCAAAGGGATGATACTCCATCACCGATAAGGCGATAGGCAGTTCGCGCTTTTTGGCACGAAAGATACTGAAGCCAACATCGCCGCCGTCAAGCGTAGCCTGCGTAATCGCATGATGTCGACACGCATAACCTTTATTAATAAAGAAGCAGTTTTCAGAGGTCTGCTCTTCTTTGTCATAGGGTTCAATCACCGTACCATAAGGTGCAAATTCGGCCTTGGTTAAAGGCCTCGCGATAATTGTGGTAGTCATGATGTCACCTTTTGTTTAATGAGCAGTTTTATGTATTTAGTTTAGCTAGCGCCAGATGATTACATCCAGTTGGCGATGTTATCGTCAGTAGCTGGATGGTTTTCATACCAGTGTTTGGCAATGTCATCGCGGCGGCATATCCAGACATCGGGTTTGCTAGTAATGTATTGCAAGAATTTTTTGAGGGCAGTGATGCGGCCCGCACGGCCAATGATGCGGCAGTGCAAACCAATGGTCAGCATTTTGGGTTCGTTTTTACCATTTTTATCGCCTTCTTCGTATAAGGTATCAAAGCTGTCCTTTAAGTATTGATAAAAAGGCTCAGCATTGGTAAAACCAGGGCTTGAAGCAAAGCGCATATCATTGGTCTCTAAACTATAAGGAATGACCAAATGCGGCTTGCGGGCGATTTTTTGCCCATCTTCTACTTTGACATTGAGCCAGTAGGGCAGCTCGTCAGCATAAGAGTCTGAATCATAGATATAACCGCCTTGTTCAGCGACCAGCTCACGCGTGTTGGGACTATCGCGGCCGGTATACCAACCAAGCGGCTGACGACCAAGCATACGCTCGAAGATTTCGGTGGCGCGGCGCACGTGTTCGCGTTCCGTTTCGCGGTACATGTATTGATAAGTAATCCAGCGTAGCCCGTGACTGGCGATTTCGTGACCATCTTCTAGCACGCGCTCGATAATATGCGGCGTTTTTTCAGCAGCGGCGGCGCAGGTAAAGGTAGTGATGGGCAGGCCATACTCTTTAAAGGTATCTAACACGCGCCAAACGCCCACGCGGCTACCATACTCAAAGGCGGATTCGATAGATTGGTGGCGGTTGTTAAATTCTGGCGTACCTAGTACATCCGATAAAAAGCGCTCTGATTGGCCATCGCCATGAATGACGCTATTTTCCGCGCCTTCTTCAATGTTTAATACAAACTGCACGGCAATTTTCGCGCCGCCCGGCCAGTTGGCCTTTGGCGGATTGCCTGCATAGCCTTTTAAATCACGCGGGTAGGTGCCGTGATTAAAATCACTGGTTATTTTTTGACTCATTTTTAAACTATCCTAAATACAATAAAGCAAATTAAAGGTGAGTATTTCTACTGTCGGCTCATTAACTAATTATCTGACTAAATAACTGTCTCATTAAATAACTATAGCCCTGAAGCGTAAGCGACGAGTTGTTGGCGTTCTGTATCGGTCAATTGAGTGAGATTGCCCAGTGGCATATAGCCAGTTTGTACCGCTGTGACAATTTTGTCTTGATGGATTTTCATATCTGCTGGCGTCTGCAAAATGATGCCCGCTGGCGGTGCGGCAAATCCTTGCTGGGTTGGCTGCGCCGCGTGGCAAGTGGTACAACGGGTGTGGACGATATCCATAATGGCATCATCTGCTGAGGCACTCACAGGTACGACTTCGGTAGCCGCTTCATTGGCAGCGCCAGTTTCGGTAGCAGCACTCATTTCCGAGTTATCGGCTGAACCAGCAGTAACTGGTGGCGTAGTGTCCGATGTAGTGTCTGGTGTAGCGTTTGCTGTAGAAACAGAGGCACTAGCAGCGGGTAATGGCTCAACAGGGGCAGGACGCATCCAAATAATCAATAATACTGTTGCTAATGCCGGAATCCAGAGGAATTTTGGCTTGTGATGCCCCAAGTGTTTTTGATTAAAATAATGACGTACCGTTGCTGTGATGATACCGACAAATACTAACACCAACCAACCGTGCGCATGCGAATACATCATCGGATAGTGGTTGCTAATCATGGTAAAGATAAGCGGCAGGGTAAAGTAGTTATTCATCAGCGAGCGGTTTTTTGCTTGTAGCGCCAAATCCGCCACTTCTTTGCCGGGCTTCACACCGCGGCGCACACAATCTACCAACGCGCGCTGAGCAGGCATAATACCAAAGAAGACGTTCCCCGCCATTACCGTCCCTAAAATGGCACCAATATGAATAAATGAAGCGCGATCACTAAATAGCTGATAAGAGCCCCAGCAAGCGATCACTAGTAATATAAAGATAATACTGCTAAAAATCAGCGAGTTTTTACCAAGACGACTACGAACAATCACTTCATACAGAAAGTAGCTACCAAATAAAAACAATAAGCTGGTCGAAATCGCGCCGATACTGCTGCCAAAAGCGACTTTACTGGGATCAATCAGATAGGCAGTCGCATTGAAATAATAAACGATAGCCAGCATCGCCATGCCAGTAAGCCAAGTGGTATAAGCTTCCCATTTAAACCAATGCAGGGTTTTTGGCATCTCTTCTGGTTCAAGCTTATATTTGGCAATTTCATAAAATCCGCCGCCATGTACCGCCCATAAGTCGCCGGATATACCCTTGTCCGCCTTCCACTGTGGCGGCTTACGTAAACTCATGTCTAGCCAAACAAAGTAAAAGGAGGCGCCAATCCACGCCACGCCAGCGATGACGTGAAACCAGCGGAAAAATAAAGCGACCCAGTCGAGAAGATATGCACCCATGCGCGAATTGTCCTTTTCTTTGCAATACTTTTTTATTCAATGTTTGGTTCAGCGTTCTGTCGTTAATTGAAAACGGTAAAACAGACAGCTATAAATCCATTAAGCCATTCATTTATGAACCGCGATAGGTACTATAGCCGTGTGCGCTGAGCAGTAGCGGTACATGGTAATGACCGCCATCACTGATCATAAAATCGATGACTACTTGCGGGTAAAATGCCGTGAGATTTTGCGCGTCAAAATAGGCTTGGGTCGCAAACGTCAAGGTATAACGGCCAACATCTAAATGATATTTAGCGATATCGATACTAGTATCAAATTTCCAGCTGTCAGCGGCAACTCGACCATCGGCGTTGGTGACACCTGTTGCCAATAGATAGGTCTCACCGTTTGCAGGCACGCGGTGGAGGGTGACTGCGATATCAGCGGCAGGTTTGCCAAGATGGGTATCTAAAATGTGGGAAGAGAGAGTGCCTGACATGATCATTCCTTTTATATATTAAAAATAAGCACATTTGCTTTAAGCAGTGCCGAGTAGTTTTTGTAAGCGCAAACGGGTAATTTTATTTTGCTCAGTAGCCGCATTTAGTAGCTCAGTGGCGCGGTCGTTTAGCAGGCGTGTGAGTAATAAATCCAGCATTTCTTGCGCGCTTTTGCCCGTCGCAAAGACGATAAAGATAAAGCCAAATTTAGCAAGATACTCTTGATTGCCTTTTGCCAATGCTTCAATGACATCCATGTCAGCATTATTGGCACCAGATTGCTCATGCGCCGCGCTGTCTTGCGTATTGCGGTATTTTTCTTTTAATGAGTCAACGTTGCCGATTTGTGGATGACCATCAAAGGCCTCAAGCAAATTGGCTTCTTGGGTTTGCGCTTGCTGCCAAGCCTTGTCGCTACTGGCAAGTAGGTCGTCTATATCTGCAAAAGGGCGAGCGCCTGCTACGTCATGCGCCCATTTGCTGCTAGTGCAGCAGGTCAATAGTTTTGAGAGTGCTTCGTCTGGCGAGAGGGCATTAAATTGCGCTAGTGTTAAGCTCACGGTGACATCCTTTTCATTTAAATTTAAAACTCTTTACCCCACTCTCAACTTATTTTTCTAAGGTTATTGGTTTACTTAGTTTTTAAAATTTCAGTTAAAACAATTAGAATTTTAAATTCTATAAAAATCAAAAGCCTACGATAAGTTGAGATTGGCGTAACTCTTTATTCTTATGTTTAATTGAGTGATAAGTGGTTTAATAACATCCATTCTGCTTAAACCTGACCATTTGGTCAACTGTTTTATGCAAATTATTTTTATACGCTGGCGAAAACCCTGCTATATTTTCGCTAAATAAAAAATAAAATTGGCTTATCAGTGCTGTTATATGTTGCAATATGGCTACTTATTTATCCTCCTATCCAATGGTTTATCTTATGACCCAACCTAATCAAACATCTCAAGCGTCCGATTCTGAGGCGCCTATTCATCGTAATCAGCAAGATATCCGCGCCCAAAATCAAGCAGTAATTTTGGCAGCTGCAGAAGAAGAGTTTGTATTACAAAGCTATCGCGGCGCTACGATGCAGGGCATTGCTGATCGGGCAGGACTACCAAAAGCCAATGTCCATTACTACTTTAAAAATAAAAAAAACCTCTACAAAATGGTTTTGCGCTCTATTATTGAAGAATGGAACGATGGTTTGGTGACAATGACCGTCGATAGCGACCCAAAAGCCGTGATAGAGAAGTTTGTACGCACCAAATTACACCAAGCGTTTGTGCATCCAAACCGTCATAAATTGTTTGCGTTAGAGGTCATCGGCGGCGCCCCATATTTACATGACTTTATGTCGACAACCATGAAAGAGTGGGCGCTTGATAAATCACAAGTGATGAAAACTTGGCATGAGCAAGGCAGAATTGGCATCGCTGACCCATTGCAGCTGTTGATTTTGATTTGGGCAACGACGCAGCGTTATGCAGAATTTGAAACAGAAATCGTCGGTCTGCTACAAAAAGACGCTTATGATAAGCAAGATGAAGCGCGCGCGGCTGACTTCTTAATACCCTTTATTCTGCGCGGTTGCGGGCTTGAATAGCGGATTTTACATAGCGCGCCATTTACTCAGCCAAGCCCGCTGCCGTTATAACGGCTAACCTTCAACCTCACTTTTCGGCAACATACGCACAGGTTTTAGACCATCTTCTATATGTTGATCAGACGTATCAAACTCGACGCCATAGTTCTTTGGCAAAATCATATCCAACGTGATAGCGACGATACCTGACATGGTCACTGCCGAGCCAAAGATATTGCGGAACAGCTGCGGCGTTTGCGCAAAGACATCAGGAACAAACGCGATACCCATCGATAAACCAAGCGAAGTCGCAATAATTAAGATATTACGGTGGGTAAAATTCACTGTGGATAGGATGCGGATACCCGCAGTAGCAACGGTTGCGAACATCAATAGCGTCACGCCGCCAACCACAGGCTTTGGCAGCTGCGTAAAGATAGCGCCAAGGATAGGGAATAGCCCCATGGTAAATAAAATCGCCGCCACATAAAAACCCACATAGCGGCTGGCGATACCAGTCATTTGAATGACGCCGTTATTTTGGCTAAAGGTAGTGACGGGAAAGGTATTAAATACCGCGGCAATCCACGAATTGACCCCATCACCTAGCACGCCGCCTTTGATACGCTTTTCGTAGACAGGACCTTGAATAGGTTCGCCTGAAATCATTGAAGTTGCGGTCAAATCGCCTGAGGTTTCGATACTGGTAATGATATACATAAAGGCAATCGGAATAAACGCTTGCCAATCAAAGCTCAAACCGTATTTAAAAGGAATAGGGACGGTAAGTAATGGCGCTTCAGAGACTAAAGAGAAGTCAATACGCCCCATCAACATCGCCGCAAATAAGCCCAACATCAGACCGATAAAAATAGCGCTTGAGCGAATCACTTTATTATTGACGATGCTAATCAGCACCACGCTGACCAGCACCCCGCCGCCCAGTAGTAAATTTTCCATACTACCAAAGTTTTCGGCACCAACCCCGCCCGCCAAATCAGTCAGACCTGTTTTGGTCAATGACAAACCAATGGTGACAATGACGCAGCCAGTAACGATAGGGCTCATCAAAGATTTAAGTTTGGTGATGAACTGGCTTAAAAATATTTCGACAAATGCGCCGAAGAATGACACGCCAAAGATGACAGAAAGAATCTCCTCTGGGCTACCGCCTTTATTTTTTACCACAAAACCTGCGGCAAGGACGGCAGCCAAAAAGCCAAAACTGGTGCCCTGTAATGCCATCAGCCCTGAGCCGACGGGCCCGACTTTACGGGTCTGAATAAAGGTGGCGACCCCTGATACCATCAGTGACATGCTAATCAGATAGGGGATGTGCTCTCCCAATCCCAAAGCGCCACCAATGATTAAAGAGGGCGTGATAATACCAACGAACGCGGCAAGTACGTGCTGTACCGCGCCTAAGAATGCTTTTGCAGGAGCGGGGCGGTCATGCAGTCCATATAATAAATCAGGGTTTCCTTGAGTAACTTCACTCATTTTGGCTTTCTCCTAAAGTGACTTTTAGTCCAATCTCTGAAGGTAAACCTAAACAGCGTAGGAAAACTGATGATTTGAGAGTTGAGTCTGTGACTTAGAAAAGCCTTTCAGTAAACTCTAAATCTTCATCTTGTTTCTCTAGCTATCTAAGCATTTACTAATTTTCCAACAGAGAGTCGCACTTTTCCGTGTGCTAATAAATAAAAGCAGCTCACCATTATTTATCAATATTGCCAGATATGGTGATTAAAACCTGACTAATTAGTCAGCTATCTAAGGGTATAGCGAAAGCCTTGCTTATTGCAATGTTTTTTTTGCGATTAAAATATTAATTTGTTTCATCTCGGCGATTTAACAAAACCTTAATGCGCTTATGACAAATAAAATTACGACTGCTATTAAGTACTTAATAGCAGTCGATGTTAGGTGCTGCTTAACTTTCACAATGTCGTCTATCTTATTGAATTAAATTCCTTACTTTATTTATTGCCAAATTGTTAATACTTCGTTATTATGCCTGTCATATTTCAAATGCTAATCATTATCATTAGTGTTAATCATGTTATTTCTATATGTATTTGTTGATTGAGTAGGCGTGGTCAATCAATAAAACACAAAAATTTTAATAGAAAATAAAAAGCAAAATCCCAAATTGTTTTTTTAGGACCATCTTTTTCAAACTGTCTTTCTAAAGTGGCACTTAAATCCTTCAATCCTAATAGTAAGTAAAGTGAGTGTGTTATGCGTGAAGTTAAGTCAGCAACATTTTCTAATCAATTAACGGTGTTATCGGTTGCTGTTTCAGCAATTCTGTGTTCACAGCTGGCGGTTGCGGCAACGGATGTGCCTAGTACGACCTTACAAACCATCACCGTAACTGCCAATAGCTCGGTACGTGAAAAGGTGCAAGAGGATGGCGTCGATGTCGAAGACTATACGCCTGCACAGCAAGCAAGCCATTTAAGCGATTTTTTAAATGTGGTGCCAGGCGTGACCATAGGTGGTACGTCAGCGGTCAACCAGCGCATTCGTATTCGCGGTCTTGAAGATAGCAACCTAAAAGTCACCATTGATGGCGCGCGCCAAGAAGGCAAGCTGTTCTATCATATGGGCGATATCACCATTGATCCTGATTTGCTCAAACAAGCGGATGTGGCAGTGGGTAACAATTCTGTCACGCTCGGTAATGATGCACTTGGCGGCGCGGTTGCTTTTAAAACGGTCGATGCCGCTGACTTACTTAAACCTGGTCAAAAGATTGGTGCCAAGCTAAAAGCAGGTTATGCCAGTAATAATGATGAGCTACTGACGTCAGCCACGGTTTTTGGCGCACCATCTGATAATGTCGATTTATTGGCTTATTATGGCAAGCGTGATACCAGCTCGGGTGAAGACGGTGAAGGCCGTGAGTTGTTTGAAGACAGTGAGAGCGAGAGCTTCTTATTAAAAGCCGGTGCTTATGTTGGTAATGACCATCATGTAGGTGCAAGCTTTAGCCGTACTGAGAAAGAAGGAATTTTCCCATTCCGTCCAGATTTTCCGAGTCGCTCTGAGCCACCAATTCCGCAACAGGTGAAGCGCGATACTTATGGTATTGATTATAAGTTTAATCCTAGCAATCCGCTGATTGATATAGATACCAATGTGTATCAGACTAAAACCCGTATTTTGCGCGATTCTGATTATATCAATGATCCAGGTTTTGATTTTAACGCGCAAGTTCAAACCACAGGCGCAAAAATCCAAAACACCAGTGACATTGCTACGAATGTTGGCACGCACAAGCTCATCTCTGGGATTGAGCACTACAAAAAAGAATCGGAGATGGAGCGCGACTTCGTTAAAACAGGGTCAGACGAGGCAACAAACACCTCTGTTTATCTAGAAGACCAATGGCAAATGGGCAAGTTTAGCTTAACGCCAGGCGTGCGTTATGACCGCTACAAATCTCCTGAGTTTATTTCTGGTGGCAAAACCTATGACAATGTCGTCGGTGCACTTGCTGCAAGCTATGAGATTGCACCACTAACGCAAGTATTCGCTAGCTACACACAGTTATTTAATGGTCCTGATTTAAGCCAAACCATCTTTAATTCGGACGGTGATAAAACGTATGTTAATAATGACTTAAAAGCAGAAGAAGGGTCTAACGCTGAAGTGGGAATCGTTACAACCTTACGTGACCTAACGGTCGCCGGTGATGCCCTGCAACTAAGCGGTAAATATTTTGAAACCGATATCGAAAACTATATTGAGTTTGTGAGATCAGGTGGGACAAGACCGGGCTTGAACTGTGCAAATGGACAACCAGGTGGCGATTGCCAAGGTGTCATCAATAAAGATGAAGATTTTAAAATTAAAGGCGTTGAGCTCGCCGCTGATTATAAAATGAATAACTTTAGTATGGGTTTGAGCTATTCGCGAGCGCGCAGTAAAGGCGACAAAACAGGCTATAGTATTCCATCAGTGACCGGAAGCAGCTCAGAGTCGGGTGATAAATATATGGTCAATTTGGCTTATAGTCCAACGGAGACCACAGATATTGGCTGGCGCAGTACCTATGTCGCTTCAGTAATGCCAAATACTAGCGCGAATGATATTGAAAAACCAAGCTATGACGTTCATGATATCTTTATGAACTATTCGCCAAAACAAATTGAAGGACTAAAAGCGACGGTTGGCGTTTACAATCTTTTCGATGAGGCTTACGCCAGCCACTCATCTCGCCTAAACCCGATTGATGATGTTGCTACTGACTTCGAGCCAGGTCGTAATATCAAAGCGTCATTGACGTATCAGTTTTAATCCTGCATTTATTTTCTAGTCGCAAAAGAGCCAGCTTTTTATAAAAAAGAGCTGGCTTTTTTATCGCCATTTTTTGGCACTCAAGCTTTCTTTTTAAACATTACGCTTCGGCTGTAGCCCCATTAACCCTATATATTCATAAAGAATCAGCACTCATGACTTCACTTTCATTATCTTCTTTTGCATCGAATATACGCCGTATTTGTCTATGGATTCATCGTTATACTGGGCTTGTGATGGCAGGCTTTTTAATCATGGCTGGCATTACTGGCTCGTTATTAGCTTTCCATGCCGAGTTGGATGATATGTTTAATTATAAATTGGCTCAGATTGAGCGGCAAGATGCGCCACAGCTTCCTATTGCAACCCTGCACGATAAGGTGGTCGCCGCCTATCCAAAGTACAATTTTTCTAGTATGCCAACATCATTAGAAGCGGATAAATCTGCAGTATTTTCGGTCGATAGAGCCAGAGGTGAAAGTACCAAAAATCAACCTAAAGCCCTGTTTCAAGAGGTTTATGTCAATCCTTATAACGGCGATATCGTAGGAACGCGTGATAAAGACGCGTGGGCGTGGCGTAATACCATGTGGAAAGTGTTTTGGTTACACCGTGATTTATTGCTTGGCGATATCGGTAAGCTGCTGCTAGGTGTGATAGCCCTTATTTGGACGATTAACTGCTTTATTGGCTTTTACTTGACCTTTCCTAGGGCGGTTAACAATAAAAAAGTGTCGCAAAAAACTGTACCTAAAACTACGCCTAAAAAACGTGCGTCTTTTATTAAGCGCTGGCTACCGGCGTGGAAAATCCGCCGCAAAACCAATACCTTTAAGCTCAATTATGATTTGCATCACGCTTTTGGTTTATGGTTGTGGCTGATGCTATTTGTCATTGCGTGGTCGAGTGTCGGTTTTAATTTAAAATCGGTGTATCAACCCGTGATGCAAGCAGTGGTTGGGTTTGAAGGTAGAGAGGGTAAAAGAGAAGAAAAAGGCAAGTCAAAGACAACAGATAAATCGAGCGAGCAGGCTATGTCAGCCGTTGCACCAATGAGCACTGAAACGGGTAGTAATACCTTTGTTAATAAAGCGAATAGTATTGCGTATTTAACTGAGCAAGCGCATATTGCTGCGCAAAAAAATGGCGTAACCGTACAGCAGACATTGGGTATCCGCAGGCTTACAGAGGAGGGGCAATGGCAAATGCGTTTTAAAACCGACAAAGATGTCGGCACTCACGGTGGTGCTTCGTCTATCACAGTGGCTACGGCGACTGGCAAAGTTGAAAAGGTTAATTTCGGTTATCAAAGCGCATTTGGTAATAAAATCGACCAATGGTTCTCAACCTTACACATGGGGCATATTGGACAGGGTAACGCTCATTTACTGTATCAAATATTCTTAGCAATGATAGGATTGGCCGTGGCAGTTTTGTCCGCTACCGGTGTGTATTTATGGGTCAAAGGTAGTCAAAGCCGATTAAAGCAAAAATTGACCATTAAAAATAAATTTTCAAACCATTACGGAAAACCGGCTATTAAAAAACAGCTATAAAACACCCAGTACTTAAACGGTATCGACAATCACGGGTCGCCCTTGATGGTTAAGGACAGTCACATCGACTTTGTACAGCTCTTTCATGGTTTCATGCGTGAGTACATCAACAGGCGCGCCGGTTGCCAGTACGCGACCCTCTTTCATCGTCACTACCGTATCGGCAAATTGCGCAGCTTGATTGATGTCGTGCAAGACAATCACCACGGTTTTTTGCTCAGTATGACTCAATTCGCGCAGCTCACGCATCAGACGGCCAGCATGGTACATATCTAGATTGTTGAGCGGTTCATCAAGGAGTAGGTACGGTGTATCTTGGCAGACAATCATCGCAATCAGCACGCGTTGACGCTGACCCCCAGAGAGCGTCGATAAAAAGCGCTCGGCTAACGGCTCAAGCTCAAAGCGTTCGATAATTTCCTGCACTTTTTGCTGATCATCAGCCGTTGGTTGTCCTTGATGATAAGGATAGCGCCCAAACATCAGCAGCTCATGCACACGCAACCGACCTTGTACTTGGTTGTCTTGCCCAAGCATGGCTACGGTCTTAGACAGCGTTCGTGCATGACAGCTGACAATGTCATGCTCCTCATTCCCTATAACGAAACTGACCTGCCCTGATTGTAGCGGTTGCAAGCGCGCCATCACCGAAAACAGCGTCGATTTACCCGCACCATTTGGTCCTATTAAGGCAATCACTTGCGAGGGCGGTAAAGACAGGCTGATGTCATGCAGGATTTGCTGTTTGCCAATATGGTGGGAGACATTATTTATTTTAATCATAGCAGTTCTTGTTTTTAGAAAAATTTAACCGTTGCGTTTTAAAAAGTCATCATTAGCGGCGATAGGTCATAAATATGAGTAATAAAAATACCAAGCCGCCTGCCAATTCAATCACTACTGACAATACACCCGCCATGCCGAGTACTTGCTCAAATATAGTTTGACCGAGGACCAAGCAAATCATCGCCACCAAGCTGACCAATATCAGACGCTCACTGTGATACATATGGCGCGCGATACGATTGGTCAAGGCGCAGACCAGTAAGCCAAAAAAAGTTACCGGACCGACCAAGGCGGTTGCCGTAGCGACTAATACCGCAATGACCGTTAATAGCCCAAAGGCGAGGCGTTGATAGTTGATACCAAGGTTAATTGCTTGTGGTTTGCCCAGCATCAAGACATCGCATTGATAGCGCCAGCGCCAGATAAATAGCGCACTGATGACGCAAATAACAAAGCTAATGCCCAAAAGCTGCGGATTGACCGTATTAAACTGCGCGTAACTGGCCGATTGGACTACCACGAAGTCATCGGGGTTAATGAGCCGTGCAACCAGCGCTGATAAGCTGCGAAACAACACGCCAAAGATAACGCCTACCAGTATCAGCCGCGTTAAATCCTGACTGCTTTTTGAAAACAACAGTCGAAACAACAATAACGACGCGCCAAACATGAGGACGATTTCAAGGGTAAATTTGGTAATGGGGTTGATGCTGGTAAAACTAATTGCGCCTAAAAAGAACACCAATAAGCTTTGTAATAACACATACAGTGAGTCAAAGCCCAATAAGGAGGGTGTCAAAATAGGATTGTGGGTCAAGGTTTGAAAGAGCAGGGTTGATACGCCGATGGCATAACCGACGACCATTAGCGCCAGTAATTTTTTACCCCGTAATGGCAGGGCAAAGTCCCAATAGCCGTTGACGTTAAGTGTCAAAAACAGTGTCATTGAGATAAGTAAGATAATCGCGGCAATGGATTTTGGATGACTGGCGATAAAGGTCCAAAGTTTTGCTAAAGGGTTTTGAGTAGAGGTATCTTCAAGGCTGTCATTTTCTAAAGTAGCATTTGCTAGAGCGCTCTTTTTTGCCGAGCCAGTCTTGGTAGAATTGTCATTTATAAAGTTATGCTTAGACGATGAGAACATGAATAAATCCTACTATGCTACCTTCAATAGTAACAACGCCAAGCTTATCTAATCAGACAACAGGACGAATAAATTAAGAAAATTGTTAATAATCAGGCAGCGACAAGATTGCGCTAGGGCTTATTGCTCAGCAGGCGCACGTAATAACAACCATAAAAATATCACCGTGCCGACCACACCAAAAACTGTCGCCACAGGCACTTCAAAAGGATAACGAATGGAGCGCCCGATAATATCACAAAGTAGCACGGCTGATGCGCCCAAGAGCGCGACTGCAGGCAAGCTGCGACGTAATTTATCGCCCATGATGCGGCTAACGATATTGGGTACGACCAAACCGATAAAGGGAATCATACCAACGGTTACGACGACGACAGCGCTCATCATCGCCACCATGCCAACGCCAAGCCACGTCACTTGCCGTTTACTAATCCCCAAGTTTAGCGCGATATTATCGCCTAAACCGACGATGGTCAGTTTATCGGCGATAATATAAGCCAGCACGCACAGTGCGCCCGTCAACCAAAGCAGCTCGTAACGTCCAGCTAATACCGAAGAGAAGTCGCCAAATTGCCAAACGCTGAGCATCTGTAGCGATTCCGTTTGGTAGGCGATAAAAGTGGTTATCGCCTCGATAATGCCACCAAAGACAATACCGATCAGTGGAATCATCAAAAAATCCGTCGGCGGAACGCGATGTATCAGCAGCATAAAGAGCATCATGCCCGCGACTGCCGCAATAGTTGCGACACCCATTTTGACCAGTAGCGCGCTGGCTGGGAACAATAAACTGACTACCAGTAATCCCAATGCGGCGCTTTGGGTTGCCCCAACCATCGAGGGTTCCACGAAGCGGTTTTTCAGCACCACTTGAATAATCATCCCAGCCACCGCCATCGCGATACCCGTCAAAATAATGGCAACGGTGCGCGGAATACGGCTCACTAACATTAATGAACTATCAGAGTTGGCGCTTTGACTGATAAGGCTTTGCAAAATACCTGACCACGAAAAATCTGCTACACCAATGGATAAGCTTAATAACACCAAAAGCCCCATAATAATGAGGCTGGCTGTGTTTATTAACCACGGCGGTATCGCAGCGCGGCGCTGTTTATCACGGGCGTAGCGGCTGCCACTACTTGCACTCGGCTGCCAGCTTGATGGCGCAGCTGGCAGAGTAGAGCTGGTTTTAACGCTGGCTTGAGCACGAGGTGAAAATAATGGCATAACGGCTACTGGCTTACGAATAGAGTGTGAAAAATTTTATGGATAGCAACTGTCATAAGCAACAGCTGCTACTTGTATTTTGTGTAGCGTCAAAATTTATTTTGCCTTAGTAAAGGCGTTTTTAATTGTCGTTAAATCCTGTAGCCACTGATAATAACCACCAAAGGCTAAGTAAGAGTCTGGGCTTAGATACACTACCTGGGCTTTATCCCACGCAGTGGTTTGCGCCACCAGTGGGTTGTCCAATACGGCTTTGGCACCCGCACCATCTTCACCGATTGCAGCGCTACGATCGACGACGAACAACCAATCTGGATTGGTCTTTTGTATGTATTCAAATGAGATAGGCTGACCGTGACGCGCATCAGTGATTTTATCATCTGCCATTGGAATATCTAATACGCTGTGAATAAAACCATAACGCGACTTATCACCATAGGCTGACAGCTTATTGCCATTGACCATGACCACCAAGCCTTTGCCTTTATTTTCTTTGGTTAAGGCTTTGGTCTCGTCAATCAGCGTGTCAATATTGCCTTGCAATTTTACTGCTTGATCGCTTTTGCCAAATAACGCACCCAAATCGTGTAAGCGCTGCTTGCTTGACTCATAGATATTAGCCGTATCGATAGTCATATCTAAGGTTGGCGCGATGTTTGCGAGCTCATCGTATTTTTCCGCCATACGCGAGCCGATCAAAATTGCTTGCGGCTGCATGGCGTTCAACGCTTCAAGATCAGGCTCAAATACCGTGCCGACTTCTTTAGGATCAGGATGTACTTTTGACTGTAAGTTATCTAAACGTAGCCCACTTGGCATACCGTCAACCGCTACGTCAAGCGCCGCCAAATCTTGCATCAAGGTCATATCATAAACGACCAATGGTGATGGATTCATGGCCAAATCGACTTTACCTTTTACCGTATCAACTGCGATGGTCGCAACAGAAACGTTGTCATTTTCAGCTACATTCGAGGCCGCATCAGCCGTTTGGTTTTCAGCTTTGGTTTCTGTTATCTCATTATCACTTGAATCAGGCGAACTACAACCTGCTAAGCCAACACTAGCAATGAACGCGGTCATCATGGCGGTCAATAATGGACGTTTAACAAGGAGGCTTGCGGTACGATTAGAACATAAAGTAGTAGTCATAAATAACTCGGTATATCAAAGGTTTGGTTGGTATTGTTATAAGAATGCTAAAAAAACAGCAGAATAATGATAAAAAATAGCGGCTTTATAATTAAAGTTTTACGATCATTTGCTATTTTCACTATAAAAACAATTGCCATAATAAAGTAATTGAGACTTATTATCAATATTAACGATAATGGTTTTTATTAACTGACTTTTCATTCATTAAATTTTTAGTTTTAAACAACTTTGCTCAAGAACTTTGCTTAAGATAGGCAGTAAAAAAATGGAGAGATTAATAATTTACTATTGATAATAGTTATCGTTTGCATTATTATCTACGCTATTCTATAACGGTTAAATGTTAGGGTGTTATGAGTTCAACGGATTTAGAGGCGCCACCACTTAGATTGATACTTATCGCTATTATTTTAGTGGTCGGGCTACACCTGCTTACCGCAATCGCTTTGGTGATCATCAAAGCGCCTACGCTTAAAGATGAGCCCATTAAAGAGACGCCGCCGCTTGAAATCCAAATGGTCACATTACCTACTCAACCCATCGAAAACGTGGTTACTGAGGTAGAGGAAGTGCCGCAAAGTAAAGCTGAATCTATACCAACGTCTAAACCCGAACCCAAGCCTGAACCAAAAACGCAACAAAAAATGAAAGCGGTTACGCCAGTAGATCCAGTGGTAAGAGAAGAAGAACCAATCGTTCAGAAAGAAAAACCTGTACAGACGCCGCCTATAAAAGAACCACCTGTAAAGAAAAAAATAGAAGACAAGCCACCAGTTATTGATAAGTCAGTCGCTGACGAACAGCGCCGTATAATAGCTGCGCAGGCAGAAAAGACAGCGCAACAAGCGGAAAGACAAGCGCAAGCAAAAGCGCTGCAAGAAGCGCAGGCGCAAGCGGCTCGTGACGCTCAAGCGCAGGCAGACGCTAATGCCGCTAAAGAGGCGGCGCAAAAAGCAGCGCAGGCAAAGGCTGAAAGAGAAGCGGAAGCCGCTGCTCGAGCAAAAGCAGAGGCTGCAGCCAAAGCTGCGGCTGCGGCAAGTAATGAGCCTGTCAACTTTACCGCCAGTGCTGCGAACTGGGCATCGGCGCCAAACTTTAGCTTTCCTGACCGCGCCGCTCGCCGCGCCCGTTCGGGAGATACGCTCAACGTGGTGTTGGTATTAAGAGTTAATAAACAAGGCGGTATCGATAGCATACGTGTGGCCCAATCGTCAGGAAATCCGCTGTTAGATAAAGAAGCACAGCGCCAAGTGCGTTCAGGTAAATTCAAACCCTTTACCAAAAACGGCGCGCCAGTGGTCGGCAATGTCACCCTGCCAATTGCCTATGCGGTTCCTTAAATATAAAAGACTGGGTGTAGAAAAGCGCATTTATACAAGCAGATATAAAACAACCGACACATACAAAATATAGTGAAACACAGCGAAATATAGCAACGATGTACGAAAATAGTTATCAAAACTCGTACTGCTAACAATCATAAAATGACAAGTAACGACATCCCACATTAAGGAGTCTGATATGGACTTTACAACCTACTGGCAATATAGCGATATGGTGACCAGAACCTTATTCTTTTTGCTTCTTATTTTATCTATTGCCTCTTGGGTGACGGGTATCATTCGCATATTGCAAAGTCGCAAACTGGCAGCTAGCGTCGCCGATGATTTGAGTGCGCAGATTCATAGTAAGCAGGTCAGTTTGGTTGAAAGCGATGCCGCGTCTCGGCGTTTGGTGATTGAGCAGACGTTACTCAAGCATATCGGTCGCTATCGTTTTGCCAGTGAGCGCGGTTTGCCGATACTTGGTACGACAGCAGCAATCGCGCCGTTTATCGGTCTGTTTGGCACGGTGTGGGGTATTTTCCATGCGCTGCATAATATCGGTGTCAGTGGTCAAGCAGGATTAGGACAAGTCGCAGGACCTGTCGGTGAGGCCCTTATTATGACCGGTTTAGGGATTGCTGTTGCGATTCCGGCGGTGGTGTTTTATAACCTTGCGATACGTATCAATCGCCGCGTCATGTATCACGCCAATGATAGAGCGCATGATTTATTGGCACAATCTAGCGAGCTTGCTGCAGTGCAACAAGCGCCAATTCAAAAGCCAGCAGTCCAACGTGATACTACTAATCAAGTAACGCAGTTAACGAAGCAGTCAAATGCAGATAAACAAGCTGAGCATTATCATAAATCCGCACCATCGCAGTTGTAGTGATGGTTCAGTAGAGATAATAAGCCAAAAAAGCACGAGCAGCAAAGACGACAATTAACGGTATTGAGAACAATTATGGCATTTCAATTGGGTGACGATGACAGTCAAAGCATGAATGAGATGAATCTTATTCCGCTTATCGATATCATGCTGGTATTGATGATTATCTTTTTATTGACAGCGACCGTACTGAATCCAACGGTGCCATTGGATTTACCGAAAACCAGTGCCGAGGTCAATGAAACACCGCCCGAGGCGATTCAAATTAGCATCGATAAAGATGCAGGTTTGTTTTGGGATGACAAGCCTATCAGTATAGAAGCATTAGAAGTGCGTCTGCAAGAACAGTCGGCGAATGGCAAGGATCCTTCTATCCAGCTGCGTGCCGATAAAGAAAGTAGGTATGATACCGTGGCGCAAGTATTAGCGGCAGCCAGTCAAGCAGGATTAACGAAGGTGGCTTTTGTTAACGAGTAAGGTTTAAACGACTGATTAATACAGTTGAGCAGTAAAAATAGTTTTTAAAACAATAAGCTAGCAAGATAAATAAGTAAGCTTAGTAATAAGAAAATAACCACGACAATAACAAGAATAATTAAAATAATAAACTTTCTCTCCCGCCTCGCTTGGGCAACCTTGCGAGGTTATCTTTTTTTAGCAACCCTTCAATTTAGTAGATTGTATGGCATTCGGTGGGTCATATAGTGAGTGAAAAGTAATATCGATACATCACGCACTGCTGATATCAATTTTTCTTGTTTGCTGTGCCTACGCAGACAGAGGCTACAAAAAATTGATATCAGCAATACCGTCGCGTTTTCAGGATGTTTTGACTGTATAGCGACCATTAATCATAGTAATTACCAACCATAACCAAACGGGCGATAACCGTAGCCAAAGCGTCCAGGTCCATAACCGAATGGATACGGTGAGCGCAGATAGTCAAGGTCGCGCTGACGTATATAATAGTAGCGTCCTTGTGCGTAGGCTTCCTCAAGCTTTTCGATGCCTTCGAGCGGACAAACAGGCTGCCAATCATAACCTTCGCGGCCAAGTTTATAGGCATTGAGTTCGGTACAGTAGTTTTTTAGTCCTTGCTGACGACCTTGCTCCCACAATATGCGGTTTGGCGTTGCGCCAACGACACTTGCACATTGATTGGTATAATTGCCAAAGTAAGCACCCGAGCGCCCGTGAAGTCCATCGACATAGCCGACTTCTTGCCAGTTACTATTTTGGCATTGTTCAGGCGTCAGACTTTGGGTGGTCGCGCAGCCCGATAAAGTCAGTAAAGCTACGCCTACTAGCGAGATGGTCAGCCCAGATTTACCTATAAGTTTGCCGACACCTTTACTTACTGATGCAGCAGTCGATGAGTTTTGTTTAATAAGATAATTCATAATAAACCTGCGCGCGTTTAAAATTATGGTTTATCATAGCACCTTTTAGAGCCGCCAGCTTTTTGTATCTTGTGAGTATTGGTGTTTTTATATATCGATAAGTAATTGATATACCAGTGAATCCATAAGAGTGATAGCACGGAGGCGAGCTACAAGCGTTTGCGGCTACTGTGTATGACTTGCTTGATTTTTAGGCGTTGATACGCATTATAAGTGTCTATCCGCGCGCTTTTTAGCCGCCAGTCGTGAGCGTTATATTTTTCATATCATTGTTTTTAGTCAAAAGGCCACACCATCATGGGAATATTGATCGGCGTTATCATTGTACTATTTGTGTTAGGGAGTATGATGGCGCTCAAACCGAACGGTATTGATCAGCGTTTGGATAAGCTGCGCATGACAGCGCGCCGCTTGCAGCTCAACCCAAAGCTGGTCAGTTGCCCTGATTGGATCAAAGGCCGTGACAACGAGTATGGCCGCGGCATGCTTGGGCAGTACTGCCTCATACTGGACGATATCCAGCTGCCCCATGCGCGCTATCAAGTGATTGATGGACAGTGGCGACCAGATAGGAGCTTTGTCGATACGAGTGTAGATGACAGCAAGCTTGTGGTGCCAAGTGCGATTCGCTCGACTCATAGCAAGCCTGTCATCAAACCGGCCAACTTTGCTTTGGACAGAGCGCCGCTGGACTTGCCTGCGAGCATCGAGCCTTTTATCAAAGGACTGTTGACCAAAGCCAATAGCATCGTGGTTTACTGGGAAGATATCGCCTATGTGCGTCCAGCAACCAACCCCGCCTATCAACAAAAAATGATTGAGACTGATCTATTAGTCCTAAAGGCAAACCTAGACAAATGGGCGCGACAAATGCAAAAAAATCCCTAAAGCTGGTAAAGCAATTTTTCGTCTCCATTTAATAGCAATATGCAAGCACTTTTGGCAAACTCTCAGTCATTTGCAGTTGACAGCTTAATACTTAGCAGTGTAACGTCCTTATAACCTGCGCTTTGTATTATGGTTAGTGTTTGTTTCATAACCGTTTTTATTGGCAGCCATTACTACAATAAATCGCTGAGCGAATATACTTAGCTACTATAAATTGCCATGCTGCTGAATTTAAACCTACTTTTCATCTACTTATATTATGGTGTCGTCACATATGGCAAAAACCACAACCAAAAAAACTCCAGCATCCGCGACCGATAACCCAAAAAAAGGCAAGTCGTTGGTGATTGTCGAGTCACCCGCCAAAGCAAAAACCATTAATAAATATCTTGGTGATGACTTTATCGTACGCTCAAGTATCGGTCATGTCCGTGATTTGCCCGTTAGTGCCAGTAAAAGTGCAAAAAAGACAACCGCTGCCAAAAAAGATGAGACGCTGAGCAAAGAAGAAAAAGCGCAGCAAGCACTGGTGCGCCGTATGGGTGTCGATCCAGAGCATGACTGGGCGGCCGTCTATGAAGTGCTGCCAAACAAAACCAAAGTCATCAAAGAGCTAAAGGCACTGGCCAAAGACGCTGACAAAATTTATCTGGCCACGGATATGGATAGAGAAGGGGAAGCCATCGCTTGGCATCTAAAAGAAGTCATCGGCGGCCCTGATAGCAAATACCAGCGTGTGGTTTTTAATGAGATTACCAAATCCGCTATTCAAAATGCGTTTAAAGAGCCATCAAAGCTCGATATCGACCGTGTCAATGCGCAGCAAGCGCGGCGCTTTTTAGACCGCGTCGTTGGTTTTATGGTATCGCCGCTACTTTGGCAAAAAGTCGCTCGCGGTCTGTCAGCTGGTCGCGTGCAGTCGGTCGCCATGCGTTTGGTCGTCGAGCGTGAACATGAGATTCGCGCCTTTATTCCAGAAGAATACTGGCAGATTCACGCCGATACTCATGTTGCTGATAGTAAAGCCAAGAAAGCGGCAGACGCTGAGTACATTGCGATTCGTCTAGAGGCAACCAAGCAAGACGGCAAAACGCTAAAGCTTGTTAATAAAGAGCAGACCGATAAAGTACTAGAAGTTCTTAATTCAAACGACTTTATCGTGAAAGAGCGCGAAGAGAAGCCAACGCAGTCGCGTCCGAGTGCGCCGTTTATCACCTCGACATTGCAGCAAGCTGCCAGTACGCGCTTGGGCTTTTCAGTTAAGAAAACCATGATTTTGGCGCAGCGTTTATACGAAGCTGGTCATATTACTTATATGCGTACCGATTCGACTTTCTTGTCTGGTGATGCATTAGCCGCCGTACGTGGCTATATCGAAGACAGTTATGGCAACAAATACGTGCCAGAAAAGCCAAACTTCTATGGCAATAAGCAAGGCGCACAAGAGGCGCATGAGGCGATTCGTCCGTCTAACGTCAATATGAAATCGACGCAGTTAAAAGGCGTTGAGCGTGATGCCATTCGTCTATATGAGCTGATTTGGCGTCAGTTTGTCGCTTGTCAGATGACGCCTGCGAAATACTTATCCGTGAATCTATTTGTCGCTGCCGGCGATGTCGAGCTAAAAGCACGCGGTCGCACCCTAGTGTTTGATGGCTTTACTAAAGTCATGCCACCAGCGAAGACTGACGATACTTTATTACCTGATGTCAAACAAGGTGATAAGTTAACGCTCGATAAGCTCGATCCGAGTCAACACTTTACCAAGCCGCCACCGCGTTACACAGAGGCAAGCCTTGTCAAAGAGCTTGAGAAAAAAGGCATCGGTCGACCTTCGACTTATGCGTCTATCATCTCAACCATTCAAGATCGCGGTTACGTGAAGCTTGAAAACAAACGTTTATTTGCTGAAAAAATGGGCGATATCGTCACCGACAGATTGACCGCCAGTTTCCCAGATTTGATGGATTATACCTTTACCGCTGCGCTAGAAGACAAGCTTGACCATGTTGCTGAAGGTGATACCGACTGGAAAGATGTCCTCGATAACTTTTATGGCGACTTTAAAAAGACTCTAGATCGTGCCAAAGAAAAAGATGGTATGCGTCCGAATGATCCAACCGATGTGCCAGACGTCCATTGCGATATTTGCGATCGTCCGATGCAACTACGTACCGGCTCAACGGGTGTATTCTTAGGCTGTACTGGCTATAATTTACCGCCAAAAGAGCGCTGCAAAGGTACCAAGAACTTGATGCCAGTCGAAGCGTTTGCCAATCTTGATGATGGCGACAGCGATGATGAAGCAGCCGAAGTTAAAGATTTGATGGAGAAAAAACGCTGTCCGAAATGCGGAACGGCGATGAATGGCTATATCGTCGATGGTGGTCTAAAGCTGCACATCTGTGGTAATAATCCTGATTGCGACGGCTATATCCTAGAAGAAGGTAAGTTTGAAGTACCGGGTTCAGATACGCCAACCATCGACTGTGATAAATGCGATGGACAGATGGAACTAAAAACCGGACGTTTTGGGCCATACTTTGCTTGTCAGAAATGTGATAACACGCGTAAAGTGCTTAAAACTGGTGAAGCGGCACCGCCGCGTATGGAGCCTATCCATCTGCCGGAGCTAAAATCGACCAAACATGATGATTACTTTATCTTGCGTGAAGGGGCGGCTGGGATGTTCTTAGCCGCGTCTAAATTCCCAAAAGTACGCGAAACCCGTCCACCAAAGCTGGCTGAGTTACGCGAAATCAAAGATAAAATGGAAGATAAATTCCAGTATCTGTTTGCAGGTCCAGATGAGGATCCAGATGGCAATCCAACCATTCTACGTTGGTCACGGAAGAAAAAAGAGCAGTATATTGGCTCTGAGAAAAACGGCAAAGCCACCCGTTGGGGCGTGTACTGGCGTAATGGCGAGTGGGTAGAAGAGTAAAATCTTTTGCCTTTAGATCAATAATGTATAGTCATAAAAAAACCTCTTAGATTATCTAAAAGGTTTTTTTGCTATTAACTTTTGGGCTATCAGTTCTTTTCGATGATACCGCAAGCAACGCGATCGCCTGCGTTACCAGCAGGCTGGCTCTTATAATCATCAGCACCGCTATGGACGATAAAGGCTAGACGGTTAACACTGTATTTACCTGCATCAGCGGCAGAGATTTTCTTATTCACATAGTTGATAGTAGCAACGCCATTCGCATCGGCGGTTAAGTTCGGCAAGTCGCCCGCATGACCATTCATATCATCAGGATGAGAGTGCGGTTTTTTATCTGGATTAAAGTGACCACCAGCCGCTTTACCCATATCGCCGCAGCTACCCGTTTCATGAATGTGCAATGCCACAGTTTTACCAGGCTGCAGGTTCATGAGCTTACCATAAACTTGGACACCGCCATCTACTGGGCGTAGGAATACTTGACCCACTTCATTTTTATTACCAGCGACTGCATTGATAGTCGATTTCAATGCTGGTTGATTAACAGGATTGCCAGTTTGCATTTGACCTTTGACGGTTTGGCAACCTGTCATCGCTAGAGCTGAACCACATAACAGGGCACTTGCAAGCATCGTCTTATTCATTATTATCTCCATTTATATTTATTTGTTGTGATGAATGTCTATTGTTTTATTAAAATACTCAAACATTGCTTAATGTCGCAATCAGTATAGCCAAGGTTTAAATATAACTATTCATTAAATGCGCAACAATCGGTTAATAAATGTAAATAACGTATGCGTTTGAAAAAGGTTTACAGCGTTTTCTTTACTTCGTTTTGCCAAACTAAGGTTTCGCCTGTTGCCATCGTTTGCAATAAATTATAACGAGGCATATCGGTCTGATTATCTGCTGTTGGCGATGTTGGCTGTGAGGGTTGTAAGCTTAATGTTAGCTGACTGCTGCTATCACGCATCAAATCAAACAAAGCGGACTCGATTCTATTGCCTGTCTCACCGCAGCCCATTACAGTACTAATAATAGTGCCGACTTTGAAAGTATTATCATTGAGTAAAAAATAGGGCGCGCGTGAGCCGTTACAGCCTGAGCTAAAGGAGGCGTATTGATTGTTAGGCCAACTCTCAAAGCTCGCTGAAATAGGGTGATCGGGGTGATAAAAATTGCCCAAAGGTTTTCTAGTTAATTCCCCTTTGGCGTCATAAGTATTACTGACGGCACTCACCAGCGTCCAATGATACTGCTCTAATAACTCGTTAGTAATGGGCAATCCAGCGGGAGTTGCTAATGCTTTAGGTGAACCTATAAAAATTAAGCGATTACCATTTTCGATATTAAGTGCCAAACGTTTAGGGGCAGCTTGTATGGCGACTGGCGCTGATTGTGATGTTAAATGTGAAGTTGGCAATAACTCAAAATTAAGCCTAACAGGTGCGTACCTAACAAATAACGATTGAATACTATTATCCTCTTTAATTGCAGTATCAGTATTATTGTCGTCATGACAAGTTGTGGGTACTTTAGCAAGATGAGAATAATAGGGATAAGGCGGTGCGGACAGCGCATGAAAATCCATTCTATAATGCTCACAGCCTTGATGCAGACTTATTGAACTGGGTTCTATTGCTAAGGTAATCGGTGCAAAATTTTCGATATCGGCTATGTTACCGTTTTGATGAATTACTTGCGCCAATTGCCAGTCATAATGAGCTACCCATTGCATTACTTGTGATTCACTTATGACAGACTTGTCAGTAGGGTGGATGGTGTTGACGGTTGTATTATCTACTGTATCCGTTTGTTGAGGGCTTTTAATAGGTGTGGACTGACAGCCTATTAGCACTGCCGGAAAAGAGATAGCGAGCAATAAGGATAGAGTTAAACGGCTTGAAATCAGGTGGTTTAACATTATGGCTATTACCAAATAAACTTTTGTCTAAAATATAGCACAGGGTTTTAACCAGATTGTTTTTTATTATTACCAAAAAAAGCCGCCCATCATGACGATGAGCGGCTCTTTAATTTGTAAGGCTGGATTAGTAACTAATCAGATTAGTTATGCAGCGCTTTGCCTGAGGTTTTATCAACTGTCACTTTGGCAGGTTTCAGCGGCACTGGCATACTGACCAATGCTACTTTTAATATCTCATCAATCGTCGCTACTGGCTGGATAGTCAATCCTTCTTTGACATTATCAGGGATATCGGCCAAGTCACGCTCGTTGGTCGCTGGAATCAAGACGTGCTTGATGCCACCGCGATGCGCAGCTAGCAGCTTCTCTTTGAGACCACCGATACGTAGGATTTTACCGCGCAAGGTAATCTCGCCTGTCATCGCAATATCTGGACGAATGGCAATGCCCGTCAAGGCAGAGACCAGCGCTGTCGTGAGCGCACCACCAGCCGATGGACCGTCTTTCGGGGTCGCGCCTTCTGGCATATGCACGTGGACGTCAGTAGTTTTAAAGGTCTCGTAATCAATCCCTAAGCTGTCACCGCGGGCACGTACTACGCTCATGGCAGCACGAATCGACTCTTTCATTACATCGCCGAGTGACCCTGTAAAGCTCAGCTCGCCTTTACCTTTCATCGCCACCGCTTCGATGGTTAATAGCTCGCCACCGACTTGTGTCCAAGCAAGCCCAGTCACACGACCAATCTCAGGCTCTTCTTCTGCTAGACCGTAGTCGTACTGATGCACACCTAAATAGTCATCGATGTTTTTGTCATCGACCACGATTAGCTGACGTTCGGCTTTTTTCGGAGCGCGTGCACCATGGGTTTCAACCGAACCGCGAACCACTTTGCGGCAGATTTTATTGACTTCACGCTCAAGGTTGCGCACACCTGCTTCACGCGTATAGCTACGCACGATGCTATGCAATGCCGCTTCTACAATCTCAATTTCGCCTTCTTTAAGGCCATTATTTTTAATCGCTTTTGGTACAAGGTATTTCTGCGCGATATTGACCTTTTCTTCTTCGGTATAACCCGGTAGACGAATGACTTCCATACGGTCAAGCAGGGCTGGCGGAATATCCATGCTGTTGGCAGTACAGATAAACATCACTTGTGATAAGTCTAAGTCCATATCCAAATAATGGTCGTTAAAGGTATCGTTCTGTGATGGATCTAGCACTTCAAGCAACGCTGACGCTGGATCGCCGCGGAAGTCTTGCGCCATCTTATCGATTTCATCCAATAAAAATAGCGGGTTTTTGACTTCGACTTTTGCCAATGACTGGACGATTTTACCCGGCATAGCACCGATATAAGTACGGCGATGACCACGAATTTCTGCTTCATCGCGGACGCCACCAAGTGCCATACGTACAAACTTACGACCCGTTGCGCGCGCAATTGACTCACCCAACGAGGTCTTACCGACACCCGGAGGACCGACTAAACAAAGAATTGGACCGCGCAGTTTTTTCACCCGCGATTGTACGGCGAGGTATTCTAGGATGCGGTCTTTCACATCTTGCAAGCCATAATGGTCTTCGTCTAAGACGGTTTTCGCTTTATCTAAATTGATAGACACTTTGGTCGTCGCATTCCACGGCGTATCCAAAATCCATTCAATATAATTGCGCACCACTGATGATTCACTCGATGCAGGCGGCATCATTTTAAGTTTTTTCAGCTCTTGCTCGGCTTTTTTGCGCACATCTTCTGGCAAGTCAGCATCTTCTAAACGCTGCTCAAGCTCAGCCACGTCGTCTTCATCGAACGCGCCGTCATTCATATCTGACAGCTCGTTTTTGATGGCTTTCATCTTCTCGTTTAAGAAGTATTCGCGCTGATTGTCTTCCATTTGCTGACGAACGGCATCTTGGATATCTTGCTCGATATTTTGCTCAGCGCTTTGTTTAACGAGATATTCGGTCAAGGTATTGATGTGGGTTTTGATATCGTCTTCTTCTAAGAACGACTGCTTAATATCCAAATCCATCGACACGCGGGTCGAGATAAAATATACCAGCTCAAGCAAATCATCGATGCGTTTCGCCACGCGAGTTAGCTCACGAGCATTACGCAGACGAGCATCGGCATAGCCTTCAAATAACGTCGTTAAGGCTTGAATGGTGTTTTTTTGTTGGCTCTCACTCATGCTGATATCGAGATCAGCACGCGTAAAGCTTGCCATCAATAGCTCGTCGTGATTTTCAATATTATCAACGCGCGCACGGTATTGACCTTCGATCAATACTTTGATGCAATTTTCATCGCTATCATGCGGCATAGTGCTGACGATGCGGCACACCGTTCCGTACTGATACAAGTTATCTTGATCAATATCTTCGGTTAGCGAGTCTTTTTGCGCCACGACCAATACTTTATTGCCATACTCAGCTTGTGCCAATTCCACGGCTTTTACCGACGGCGCACGGCCGACAAATAAGGCAATTTGCATATGCGGATAGACAACCACATCACGCAATGCTAGTAGCGGCAGATAACTCTCTTCACCGTCTTTTGCCTTAACGCTTTCAGCTTCGATGTCTTCAGCGCTGTCCTGAATAGTTTTAGACGCCGAGACGTTTTCTAAGGTATCGTCAGATGAAGTATTTAGCGCCTTATCATCAGCAACGTTAGATGAAACGTCGACATCGATGTCGATATTGTCTTGGGCAATTTTATGTTCACTCATATATTCTTCCTCGTTCACCAGACTTGTAAAGTCAAGTTAGTGGTTCATGTTTAGATAAATGGTGTTGCTAAATGAAATTGCAAGGCTATATGACGAGCAGTCATGACAATATTGCGTCTTTATTTGCAGGGTCGCTCCTGTCTGCTAAGTTTTGCGCGTGGGATTTATAGCTAAAATCAGGTAAAATGACGCGCGTCTTAACCGCTCCGTTCAAATAGCAACTATATGGGTTAACGTGTGAGTTAAAACGCGAGGGCGTAATAAATAGGTCGGCAATGTGCTAATAGCGTGCCAATAGTCAATAGCGGACCAAAAAACATAGGGTAAGGGGCGAGAATATGACCATCAATGCGGTGCTACTAGCGGTAGTCATCATGCTAGGCCTGTCTTTGGCGCGGGTACACGTGGTACTCAGTTTATTAATCGGCGCGCTGGCAGGTGGGCTGATTGCGGGTCTTGGTATGACCGATACCTTAAATGCCTTTCAAGAAGGTATCCGTAATGGCGCGCAAATTGCGTTGTCTTATGCCTTATTGGGCGCTTTCGCGGTAGCGATTGCGCATTCGGGCTTGCCGCAATCTTTGGCAGGGGCGGTTATTAAACGCATTGATGCTGGCGGGGCAGGTATAGGTACAGGTGGCATGATTAAATACATGCTGTTTGCAGGGCTCGTCACCATGAGCTGCTTTAGCCAAAACTTAATCCCGATTCATATCGCCTTTATTCCTCTGCTTGTACCGCCTTTATTGCTTGCCTTTAACCGCATGCAAATCGATAGACGCCTGATTGCCTGTCTGATGACTTTTGGTCTTGTGACCACGTATATGTTTATCCCTTATGGCTTTGGCGATATTTATCTTAATCAAATCATGCTTAAAAACGTCGGTGAAGCCGGTATTGATGTATCGAATATTTCGGTCACCAAAGCTATGGCGATTCCGGCACTTGGTATGCTTGTTGGTTTGCTAGTGGCGGTATTTATCAGCTATCGTAAGCCGCGTCAGTATGCCCAATTAGCCATTGATAAAGAGGCTCGCGATGCGGTAGTAGAAAAAGACGCGTTAAGCAAAACAGCTGCCGATGCCCAAACGCAAAGCAAGATGAAAACCATCGTCGCGCTGATTGCTATTGTGACCGCCTTTGTCGTACAGCTTTATACCGATTCATTATTACTGGGCTCAATGTTTGGTTTTGGCGTCTTTATGGCAACGGGCGTGGTCAAATGGCGTGATGCTGATACCGTTTTTAATGACGGTATTAAGCTGATGGCGATGATTGGCTTTATTATGATTACCGCCCAAGGCTTTGCCGAAGTGATGAAAGCGACCGAACAGATTCAGCCGTTGGTTGATGGTGCAGCGTCTTTGTTTGCAGGTAATAAAGCGATGGCTGCATTTATTATGCTATTGATTGGCTTGATTGTGACCATGGGTATTGGTTCGTCATTTTCGACCATTCCTATTTTGGCGGCGATTTATGTACCATTATGTATCTCTTTAGGGTTCTCACCTTTAGCAACCGTGGCGATTATTGGTACAGCTGGCGCGCTTGGTGATGCCGGTTCGCCTGCGTCAGACTCGACGCTTGGACCAACCTCTGGTCTAAACGTTGATGGTCAGCACGACCATATCACAGACAGTGTCGTGCCAACCTTTATCCATTACAATATTCCGTTATTGGTGTTTGGTTGGATTGCGGCGATGGTGCTTTAATCAATAATCTAAACTCTTAATATTGATATAAAAAAGGCGAGTGATTTTATAATCATTCGCCTTTTTTGATTTTTTATAAAAGCTTAATTTATATTTTTTCTCAGTTGCGTAGGGCACACCCTACAAATTGCTCGATATTATTCATTCGCCACTATCAGTATTATCCTCATCAAAATCTCCAATTTCACTATTCAAATTGCTCAAAAACTCATCGCTTTGCGCCATTAATTTGTTTAAGCGTTCTTCATTAATTAGCCTTGCCAACTCATCAGAGCTAAAGGCTTGTTCTTGACTGTAGTAGAGCATCTCCCTAGCATCATCATTTCCTAATGTTTGCAAATATTCCTCAACATTATCAGCGCTAGAGTTAGCATCCATCGCTTGTTTGTCATTTTTCATCGAAACCACCTCAAGCCACTTGGCGTAATCAAACCATCTAATGGCACATCCCACGCTTGACGTTCTAATTGCTCAACGACTTGAAAGTCGTAACACCAGCCGATTTTTAACGGCTTTTTTAACCCTGTTCGATAGCTTTTACCAAGTGTCGTGTCATAAAAGCCACCACCCATGCCCATACGATTACCATTTTTATCAACCGCCACGAGCGGACAGATAATCACATCTAATTCGTGTGCCCAAAGCAATCGGCGGTGATGGTTTTGTTTCATCCCTAGGCTATGAATGCGCGTCGGTATATTCAGCAGTTTCGACTGATAAATAGGCACAAAGCGCAGACGTTTATCGTCATTACCATTTCTAGTACGACCGAGCGAACCAACCACAGGCAGATAAGGTAAATAGCCTAAGCGTTGACACCAGTCCAACAGTCGCTGAGTTGGCAGCTCGCCAAAGCCATCGTAATATAAGCCGATACGCGCACGTGATGGTAAGCGCTGTTGCAATTTAATTAAATGTAAACTTGCCATGCGTGCGTAATGTCTACGTTCGCCAGCCGTTAATTGCCGACGCTGGCGGGTAAATTGGCGTCTGGGCGGATTAGCCAAGCTATCAGCGACTTTAACCTCCTTTTTAGAGTGAACGTCATCATTCGATAACTGAGATAAAGAATCAGAGAATGCAGTAGCAGAATGTTGTTGGCTGGTGTTTTTAGACATCAGTTAGCCTCACGGACTTGGAGAAATTTGTGATAAGTCATGCTATCATAACGCCACTTTACATCGTATTTTCCTTTATGTGCAGCGTGTGTTGCACTTTTTTCAAAGCAGCTATACAACAAACCATCAAAGAGGGTAGTTATGTCGACACAGAATCAGGCAACTCGTACCGAAAAAGATACCATGGGCAACGTGGAAGTCCCAGCTGACGCTTATTGGGGCGCGCAAACTCAGCGTAGCCGTGAGAACTTTAAAATCGGTGGCGAGACGTTGCCACGTCCGATGATTGAAGCGATGGCATTAGTGAAAAAAGCCGCTGCGATTACCAATGCGAGCCTTGAGCGTATCGAAGGCGATAAGCGCGACTTAATCGTGCAAGCTGCTGACGAAGTCATCAACGGTGGTCTAACCGATCAGTTCCCATTGGTGGTATGGCAGACGGGTTCTGGTACGCAATCAAACATGAACATGAACGAAGTATTGGCCAACCGTGCTAACGAAATCGCAGGCAATGAGCGCGGCAGCTACACGCCAATTCACCCAAATGACCATGTCAACCATGCACAATCTACCAACGACAGCTTCCCAACGGCGATTCGCGTTGCTGCTGCTCGTGAAATCAATAGCTTACTGATTCCAGCGGTAAAAGCATTGCGCGATACACTAGACGCCAAAGCCAAAGAATTCGATAGTATTGTTAAAATCGGTCGTACGCATTTACAAGACGCGACTCCTTTAACCTTAGGTCAAGAATTCAGCGGTTATGTCAGCCAACTTGACCATTCATTGACTCGTATTGATAACGCGCTACAAGGTCTATATGAATTGCCACTAGGCGGCACAGCGGTTGGTACAGGTCTAAACGCCCATCCTGATTATGCGGTAAAAGCAGCTGAGCAGTTATCAACCTTGACTGGTCTGCCGTTTGTCACCTCACCAAATAAATTTGAAGCGCTAGCCGCTCGTGATGCTGAAGTATTTGCTTCTGGCGCATTAAAAACGCTAGCAGGTAGCTTAAATAAAATCGCTAACGACGTACGTTGGTTGGCATCAGGTCCTCGTTGTGGTCTAGGCGAATTGACGATTCCTGAAAATGAGCCAGGCTCATCTATCATGCCGGGTAAAGTAAACCCAACCCAGTCAGAAGCGATGACCATGGTTGTCGCGCAAGTCATGGGTAACGATGTTACTATCAGCATGGCTGGCGCGTCAGGTAACTTTGAGCTTAACGTTTATAAGCCAGTGATTGCCTTTAACTTATTGCAATCTATCAAGCTATTGGGTGATGCGTGCAACAGCTTTAATGAAAATTGTGCGGTTGGTATCGAGCCAGTCAAAGACAAAATCGATGACTTCTTGCATAATTCATTAATGCTAGTGACTGCTTTAAACCGTCATGTTGGTTATGAAAACGCAGCAAAAATTGCTAAGACTGCTTATAAAGAAAACAAAACTTTGAAGCAAGTGGCGGTTGAATTGGAGCTGTTAACTGAAGCGCAGTTTGATGAGTGGGTAACCCCTGAGGATATGGTGCATCCTTCTTAATTTAGATTTTTTTGGGTAAATAAAAGATCTTGTCATGTAATGTGGCAAGGTCTTTTTTATGCTGTAAACTTATATTTAGGTTACTAAATTTTGAGTGATTTAATACTCTTATACTATAGTCTACTGTTAGGCTTTATGAGGAAAGTAGAATGGAAAGTGCATGGATTGGTTTAGCAGGGCTACTAATTGGCGTTTTACTTGGAGAGTATTTTCACAGAAATAAACGGATTGAAATTTACTCTTAAAAAGTGTTTGATAAAAGATTATCTGTTCATGAAGAGCTATATAAAATTTTTCTTGAAAGTAATGAGATGGTATCAGAAGCAATGACAAACTCAACTTTGAACGAAGTATAAAGAAAAAATTTAGTTGGCTCTGTAATACATTCTCTTTGTGCGTTCACGGACAAAAACAGATTCTATTTGAATGATTGTCTTATAGTTCAGGTTGTAACCGCATATATGGGGGCTGAAGACGTTTTAAGTTATGAGAATGAGCTGGATGCCATATCGGTAAGATCAAAAGTCTATGAATCAGCTAAAATAACAAAGAAGATGATACTTGAGGAGGCTGGTGTTACTGAGGTATTTAAGCATTTCTCTACAATATCAAAATCCAAGCCTAATTCTGCTGTGATCAGGTATTTTAGAAGATTGAGAATTAATAAGATGACAATACAATACTAATAGGGTGCGTCCCATGCACCATTTTTAAGAAATAGCTATACTATCGGTACGCTAGGCACACTCTACATTTAAAGCTATTAAATAAAAAGACCTTATCACCATAACGCGATAAGGTCTTTTTTTTATCCAAAATCTAAGATTTATTAAAACTTATAAAGCAATCCAAGCGTCGTTGTTGCATCCGTACGCGAGTCAACCATTGGACTATCATACTGCTCATTTGGCAGATAGCTTAAGCTTTGATTGGCAAATCCTGCCCAGCGCTCATTAAAATCATAATTAGCGCTAATATTGATATAAGGATTTAAGCTATTATTTGACTCATAAGCAGCGACGCCTGTCTTCGCTGACTCTTGTGCACTAACGCCATAATAATAGTTATTGTAGTCTGCATCATGGTACTCAAAGCCAATGCTTGGATAGACGGTCAGCTTATCTTTAGTGATTTTAGCAAGATAGGTCAAACGCGCTGTATTACCACCACTTTTATCTAAAACGTCAGTCGCGACTTGCAGGCGAAAACCACCCACAGGCGTACGACGCAGATATGATAGACCGGCAGCGGCTGAAGCCTTACGTTTATCTAGACCTTGCAGCGCGCCAGTTGCATCGTCAGGGTCGAACTCACTGCCATCGAGCTGCGCATAAGCAGCTAGCTGATTGGTGCCATCATTGATGATATAAGCGCCCGCTTGCGCACCGCGTGCATAGATTCTGTTGTTATCATAAAACACACCCGGCAATACTTTTATGTCGGTGCTGTCTTCCAAATCATAAGCCGACTTGACCGCCATGACGTTGACGCCAACGCTTAAAATGGCATCTTTATCAGTCGGTAAGTTGTTTTTAAACAGGGCGGCATTAGAGATGCTGGCGACACTAAATAGGGCAGTGGCGGTCAATGCGCTAAGCACAGTGCGCGTCAACGGTTTCGATAGCGCTGATGATTTAAACATGGTTTGCTCTCATAAGTGGGTGGGATAAACGGTAAAAAAAGCATTGATAAATAGAATAATAAATAAGTCTGGCATTTTACTCAATGGCGGCGAGCACTTGTAGTATTTGCTGATGGATATCTTGCCACCACCAGACAAAACCAATACTGATCAGCAGCATGACCAGCCACGGTAGCAATTGCCAAATAAGCGTCGATTTGGTCGCTGTTTGTTGTTCGTTAATTTTGCCGTGATTAAGGGCTGCTTGATTGGCATAGCTATCTAAGGGTAAGTTTACAGCAGAGTCGTGATTAAAACTGTTGTTATTATCAAAATTACCCTCATTATCAAAGCGAGGAGCGTGGTTAGAAGTAGGGATAGAAAAGTCAGTATCACTACTTGTTGGAGAATTGATATAAGTAGCCTGATAAATGTCTTGCGCTCGGCTAGGCATATTCTGTAGCGTAACAGCCAAGCGCTGACGGTAGGCAATGGCAAACGCCAATGCAATCACCAATCCTGTGACCGCGCCGCCAATATGACCAGCATTATCAATACCCGGTACGGCAAAGCCATATACCAAATTGATGCCCATAATAATGATTAGGCTCTTAAGATTGAGCACCATGCCATTGACTGATATTTTAAATAGCGCAGCTATCAATAGCGCGGCTCCGATACCCATGATACCGCCAGACGCGCCCGCCGATAGTCCGGGTTGTCCAGTGCCATCTAAGATGCCTTGCCACGTAATATGGTTGTTCAGTAAGTTGCCACCGATTGCCGCTAGTAAAAATAACGCCAAAAACTTTGCTGAACCAAACATCGGCTCAGCAATCTGCCCAAAGAAATACATGGCAAAACCATTAAACAATAAATGCATCAGACCGATATGCAAAAAGGCGCTGCTTGCCAAGCGCCATGGTTCATTATCCATGGTATAAGGCAAAGCATTGGCGCCCCATTTTAGCAATGCTTCGGTCGATGGATTGTTAGCATCGACGCCGCTCAGCACCTGCATGAAAAATAAGCCGATAAAGCTTATTAATAGCAAAGTGGTGACGGGCGCGGTTTTTAATAATTGTTGAATGGTCATAAACGCAAACTATCAATAGTAAATGATGAGTAGAGTATAAAGGCTAGGATTAGGGCGTGTCACCCATAAGTGGGTTAGAGTCGATTCAACCTCAAAACGATATAGGATTGCTAGAATAAATTTTTCGCAGCCTCTGGAGTGCGAAGCACACAGCAAGCAAGAAAAATTTATTCAAGCAGCAAGCTATTTTGGACATATCCTTTTCACACCGAACTGAATATATCAATATTTAATAAAGCTGGGCTGTTTAATAAGGACTGGCTTTTTAATAAGCATGAGTTTTAAGATTCTCATAAGTGCCTTTAACCAAAATGTCATCCGTCACTTGATTGATATCGGTATGACCACAAAACGCCATACTGATATCACACTCGTTATAAATAAGCTCTAGCGCACGGCGCACGCCATCTTCGCCATAAGCGCCAAGCCCATACAAAAACGCGCGACCAATCATTGTACCATTGGCGCCTACAGCGAGTGCTTTGAGCACATCTTGACCAGAGCGAATACCACTATCGAGCCAAATCTCGATATTGCTATTTTCCGCTCGTACCGCTTGCACGATATCAGCGAGCGCGGCAATGGAAGACAACGCCCCATCAAGCTGACGGCCGCCATGGTTTGAAACCACCAACGCATCGGCACCGCTACGAGCAGCCATGATGGCGTCTTCAGGTTCCATGATACCTTTGATAATGAGCTTGCCGCCCCACATATCTTTAATGCGTGCGACGTCATCCCAGCTTAGCGCTGGGTCAAACTGTTCAGCCGTCCATGCCGAGAGCGATGAGATATCCTCGACGTTTTTGGCATGACCGACGATATTACCAAAGCTATGCCGTTTGGTACCGAGCATATTCATGCACCACTGCGGCTTGGTCATGAGGTTTAATATATTGGCAAGCGTAGGTTTTGGCGGCGCAGATAGACCGTTTTTGATATCTTTATGACGTTGGCCGAGGACTTGTAAATCCGCGGTTAAGATAAGCGCGGAACAATTGGCCGCCTTAGCGCGGCGAATCAGATTTGCCATAAACTCTTGATCGCGCATCACATAGAGCTGAAACCAAAACGGCGCACTGGTGTTTTCTGCGACATCTTCGATAGAGCAGATACTCATGGTTGAAAGCGAGAAGGGCACACTAAATTTCTCCGCTGCCCGCGCGGCGTGAATCTCACCATCGGCCCACATCATGCCAGTAAAGCCAGTTGGGGCGATAGCAACGGGCATTTTGACTTTTGAGCCCAGCATATCCGTGGCAAGCGAGCGCCCTTCCATATTGACCAGAACCCTTTGGCGCAATTTAATACGGTCAAAGTCGGTTTCATTGTTGCGATAAGTAGTCTCAGTCCATGAGCCTGAATCGACATAATCATAAAACATCCGTGGTACTTTACGCTCGGCAACACGGCGCAAATCCTCAATTTCCGTTATTTTCTTTAAATCTTTCATAAGTTTCTCATTATTATCATTTTTTACGTTGTCTGTTTTATGACGCTGCTAATAATTGCTGCAAATCCAACACTGAAAAAGGATAGTTCAAGCGTTTTGATGGCGTCAATATCACAGGAATCGTAGTAGCAAACTCCATCATCAGCACCTCATCAAAATCAGCAATATCAACATACTGATAGCGTATCGGCTGCACCGCTTGAAATTGGCTAAGCAGCTGCTCAGCGATGTCACAAAGATGACAGCCAGTCGTTCCGAGTAGCCACCATTTATCCTGATTTTCAGCCGTACCAAGATTGGGATTGGCGGCAATCATGCGTGCCCGTAACATTGCTACTGTATTATTAGCCATATTTACACTCTTATTCTTATATCTATTTATCGCCAAGCGTTAGTTTTAAATTTTTAAAGAAAAGTATTCGTAGCACTTGGCAGTATTTACATAATAAAGAAATAGGGTAAATAATGACAGCGATTGTGAGATTAGGTAAGATGACCTGCTATTTATGATTAACGCGTTAGGGTTAACAGTTTATTATGTTGACTATTTTTTAACTACTTGGATATCGCTCGCATGGCAAGTTTTGGCACATTTCTCAAACGCTTATTACTGGCATTCATGTTGTTGGTGGTGGCTTTTCATATATTGGTCGCAGGTCTGCTACTGATTTGGAAAACTCAGCCGATTAATAATAGCATGTTTATGCTGACCCATCGTTTAACGGGCGGCACGGTCACGCAAATGTGGGCTGAGTATGACGCCATTGCCAAATCTGCCAAACAAGCAGCGATTGTCAGTGAAGATTCGACCTTTAGCCAGCATAATGGCTTTGATATGAAAGGCATTAAGGCGGCACAGAAAAAGAACGAAGAAACGGGCAAAATGTCAGCGGGCGGCTCAACGATTACCCAGCAATTGGCCAAAAACTTATTTCTTACCTCGCATCGCTCTTATACCCGTAAAGCTGAAGAAGCGATTATCACAGTAATGATAGAAACCTTTTGGGATAAGCAGCGCATTTTGACCGCTTATCTCAACGTCGCTGAGTTTGGTAACGGCATTTATGGTATTGAAGCCGCCGCGCAGCATTATTTTGATAAATCAGCGGCCAATCTAAACCGTGACGAATCGGCTTTACTCATCGCCATGTTGACCAATCCAAAATACTACGAAGGTCATCAAAGTGACAAACGCTTGCGCAACAAACAACGTATCATTAAAAAACGCATGAAAAATGCCGTCTTACCGCAATCCGCTTAGAAAACGATTGGCTTAGCGTGTAATTAGCTTAAATTGTCGGTTGGCATTAAATAGCGTTCATAAAAAATAAAAGATGACGGCATATCGATCACGTAAAGGATTAAAAAGGTGGCAGAGATGGTTAATAAGCAAAATAACGATCATGAAATTAACGATAGTATTGATGTTAGTACAAAAACGGATAGTGAACTCAGCACGAATCTGGTCAAAACAGAAGAAGAGCTAACAGCAAGCTCGAGCAAAGGATTGAGTGAAATAGACTGGCAGCGTTTCGACGATGGCAGCTATTCGCCGAGCAGCTATATCAATCGCGATTTGTCTTTGTTGCAGTTTCATCTGCGGGTGTTGGCGCAGGCGGCCAGTCCGCGCCATCCTTTGTTAGAGCGCTTGTTTTTCCTCATTATCTTTTCTTCCAACATGGATGAGTTTTTTGAGATTCGCGTCGCCGGTATCATGCAAAAACTCAATATGGGTGATGTCTCAACCAGCGCTCATGGTATGCGCCCAAGCGAGGTGCTCAGAGAAATCTCTGCTGTCACTCATAAAGCCATCAGCGAGCAATACCGCATTTTAAATGAAGATATCCTGCCAGCCCTTGCCCAAGAAGATATTCGCTACTTAAAACGTGATGAGCTAACTCCTGAGCAATCGGCGTGGATGAAGCAGTATTTTACCGAGCAAGTTTCACCAGTCTTGACCCCGATTAGCATTGATCCGGCGCATCCATTTCCGAGATTGGTGAATAAAAGCTTAAACTTTATCGCCACGTTAGAGGGCAAAGATGCCTTTGGTCGTGATATCAATCTCGCCATTGTACCAGCGCCGCGCAGCTTGCCGCGTGTCATCCGCTTGCCGGATGAGCTGACGGGTGGTAAAGAGCATCATGTGATGCTATCGGCGGTGATTCATGAGCATATCGGTGAGCTATTCCCGGGGATGAATGTCACTGGTTGTCATCAGTTTAGACTAACGCGCAATGCCGATTTGGATTTGGCAGAGGATGTCGATGATATTGCCAAGGCACTAGAGGGCGAACTTGAAAACCGCCGCTTTGGCGACAAGGTGCGTTTAGAGGTCACTACCGATTGCCCAGCGCCGATTAGCGATTATTTGCTCAATGAGTTTGAGCTACATGACAATCAACTTTACCGCGTCAATGGGCCGGTGAACTTAACGCGCTTGCTGTTTGATTTTAATATCCCAGCGCTACGCTATCAGCCTTTTACCCATGTCGTACCTAAGCCGTTCCGCCGTGAAGTCGATAAGCTCGATAAAGCGACCAGCATGTTTGCCGCGATGCGTAAGAGCGATGTCTTGGTGCACCATCCGTTTCATGCGTTTTCACCGATTATCAATCTATTGTGGCAAGCAGCAAGTGATCCAAAAGTGCTCGCCATTAAGCAAACGCTATATCGTTCAGGCACCAATTCAGAAATCGTTAAAGCCTTAGCGGCGGCGGCGCGTAATGGTAAAGAAGTCACGGCGGTTATCGAGTTACGCGCCCGTTTTGATGAAGCCTCAAATATCGCGGTGGCTAATTATCTGCAAGAAGCAGGCGCGGTGGTGGTTTACGGTATCGTCGGTTACAAGACTCACGCCAAATTGATGCTTATCATTCGTCGTGAAAACGATAAAATTCGTCGTTATGTGCATCTCGGTACGGGCAACTATCATGCTGCCAATGCCAAAGTCTATACCGATTATGGTTTATTTAGCGCCGATCCTGATATCTCAGAAGACGTGCACAAAATCTTCCAAGAGCTAACAGGCATGGGTAAACCGGCCAATCTAAAAAAACTCCTACATGCGCCGTTTACCTTGCATGAAAAGCTCATGAGCTTTATCGATGATGAAATTGCTCAAGCCAAAGCAGGTAAACGCGCTCATATTATCATCAAGGTCAATGCCCTGACCGAGCGCCGACTGATTGATAAACTCTATGATGCGTCGCAGGCAGGCGTTAAGATTGAGCTGATTTTGCGCTCCATGTGCTGCCTGCGCCCGCAAGTAAAGGATTTGTCCGAAAATATCACCGTCCGTTCTGTGATTGGGCGCTTTTTGGAGCATACGCGCATTTATTACTTTTATAATGCTGGCTATGAGCGCTTGTATTGCGGCAGCGCCGACTGGATGGACCGCAACTTATTCCACCGCGTTGAGGTGGCGTTCCCAATCGAAGACAAAAAGCTATTCAAGCAAATTTATCAAGATGGCTTAATCAACTATCTACACGACAATACTCAGGCTTGGACGCTTGATGGTAATGGCGTTTGGCAGCAATTACAACCAGCGGCAGATGAAACACCGCATATCGCACAAGAGCATTTATTAAAGGTCATCAACGGCGTTGGCGAGACAACTTAGACTAGTTCTCAACAACCTTTTTAGATTCAATAAGCATTGAAAAATCCAAATAAAAACCAAGCATCTGTATTTATCGGATCTTGGTTTTTTTATTTAATAGCGCTTATAAAGTTGCGGAATAAATTACTAAAAAGTAGCGCACTAATGAAAAGCAAGTTACAAACTGTCGGCTAACCTCACATTTATTCACACATTGATACGGCAGTACACTGGTGAGCAGTCAAAAATTATTCTTATAATTAAGTTATACCTTGTCTCTGATAGCTGATAGACAGCAGTCTATATATCAATAATTTATAAAGAGCGAGCAAGGATAAGCTAATTATAGCTAGTACAATTTTATTATAAATAAATTACAAATAAGAGGAATTGCACCATGAGTAATACCAATAATGACACATCTGATGTAAAAAAAGCGGCAGAACAAGCAGATAGCCAACAAATCGAAAAAAACCTAACCGATAACAAGCAAGTCGATAAACCTGAAAATCTAAGCGAAGAGCAAAAAACGCCTTTTATCGAAGATGATTTGCGGACTGATAAATAATAAAACTAATCTGCTGCTCTACACCAAACGCGAGGGACACGCCATGAAAGACTTTACCCAACCTAATGATGAAGAACCGGTACTAATTGATGATCCAGCGGCATTAAAGCCAAAAAATCCTAAAGACAGTTACAAAGGTCGAAAGTACGAGCCGGATATTGATGGACCACAGCAAGAATCACAGGAAACGGACGAGATATATTCCGACCCTCGTAAAGAAGAGGACTTACCAGCAGGCGGCAAAAACGTCGCGGATTTAAACGCTTATGATTTATCGAAAAAAGGTAATGAATCGCGTTAAGCCGTTGTTTAATTTACAAATAAGTAAGCAATATTAGAAATTCAATGATCAACAATAATAACGATAACCGCAATAATCTAATATGATCAGAACATGATAATAATTACACATGATAAGGATACCATGATGCAAAATGAAAATATGCCAACCAAAGATCCCGCTTTAACCAAGACGCGTCTAGACGACGCTGATGTTAATAGTTTTAATACTAATACAACTGATGCTCATACAGCTAATGCTCATACTGAAATTGACAATAGCATTACTGAAAGTAAAGGGACATACACCTTTAAAGAAGGCGTGATTAATTCAGAACACGTCAACGATAATGACAATCCTGCGCGTCAGCCAGATCGCCGCGATCAAGAAGGTAATGCTTTCGACGAAGGGATAAATGAGCATACCACCATGCCTGAAGCGGCCAAAAGCACCGATATAAACGATTTAAATCGCTATGCCAATGTCGATAATGCGCAAACACGCGTACTAAATCCTGACGAAAAAGATTTCTAATAGTTAAGGTTGAAGGTGTTTAGCGTGGCTAAGAGTGCTAGCAAATATAGATAGCTATTTTTTATATGCTTATAATTATAAAGAGAAGGCCTATGACTATACAAAACGACAAGAACGTTAATGCTACGGACGTTAATGATAAGGATGTTGATGTGCATCAGCAAAAGCTGAATCATCCAGAAAATAACTCTAATCTAAAAGATGCCGATGACAATAATGGTATTGTACCTGACGATGCCCTGCAAAAGGTCAATCCGGCAGAAGCAGAACGGTTGACGGATGACCACGATCCCCATCATGTGGTAAAAAATCACAAACAATATGATACTTCGATAACCGAAAGCGATAAATAATGGCTTTCAGAACAATAAAAGATTGAATAATATAAGAACTTGACAGTTTGTAATGTCGTTTTAGATTGCAGTATTTAAAAGGTTTAATTATTAGTGAGGTTTTATACGCTAACGGTTAAACCTTTTTTATTTTAGGTGAAAATTAATAAGATGATTAGATAATTAAGCAGGGTTACCACTATGAAAGCGTAGCTCGGTATCTGGACTTGATATCAGCTCTGCTTCAACTTCTTTAAAAAAGGCGACACGTTCGTCAATATTATCTTCAGCTAAAGACTGCGCCAATGCCAAATAATCTTCAAAATGGCGACTTTCTGATTTAAGTAAGTAGCGATAGTATTTCGCCAATCGTTTATCATTAATGACTTCCGCCAGCGCCGCAAAACGCTCACAAGAGCGCGCCTCGATAAATGCCCCAATAATTAAGACATCTACCATCGCGGCTGGCTCGTAAGTGCGTTTATGCTTGAGCATGCCTTTGGCATAACGTCCAGCGCTCAGATATTTCCATGCTTGCCCGCGCTCATTCATGATGCCAAGCACTTGCTCATAATGCAGCATCTCCTCGCGTATTAATTGTGCCAATTTGCGCTGTAAGTCATAAGAAAACTCATAACGAAAGATTAAATTCATCGCCGTACCAGCCGCTTTTTTTTCGCAGTTGGCATGGTCTTGAATGATTAACGGCAAATCCGCAAGGGCAGCATCGACCCAAGCTTGGGTGGTACGCGCGCCTAAAAACTCATAAATAGGCGATAGGTCTACTTTTAGTGGCGTTCTTAATTGGGCGATATCGACACTGTCTTCTTGAGAGCTGTCTTCGTCAGCGTCATTATTTTGGGTTAGCGTTGCAAGTTCTTGGGTAGTAATAGTCATAGTTTTTCGGACTTTTTAAAGAGTAGATGTAAGGCAGTATTTATTAAACAATAATAAAAAGGCTTAAGAGTGAGAGCTATTATAACGACTATAACGGCAAATATTTTTAATGGCGCTTGGCATTTCTGGCATGATAGATAATCAGGTAAGCTTGGTACTTTCAAATGCTTTGGCTTAACAGATAACTATTAAGCATAATTTAATGTAGTAATGATTACTTACGGTTTATACATCATTTCAATTCTAGCGCTTAAGCAGACTATTGACCGCACCTAAAGCCATATGGCTTATAGGATATCATTTATAGACAGCCTAAGTATTTACTTAGTGAATGGTCTTTCCTTGTTTATTTCATTATTTGATAGTAGGATGAGATTTTGCTTTTAGAATATCTTGTCTTACTATTATTATCAGTTAATAGCTAGCCAATCGGTATTATATCAACTATCCATGCTAGCGCAAAAAGTAACGCTTAGCGCCCTAGCATTGGCTTTGCACTGCACTAAATAGTAGCAATATAGATAATAGCAATCCGGGATTAACACACTTCACGAACAGATAAGGATAACAATATGAGCCAGTCTTCTAACGCCAATCGTATTCAAAAAGGCATTCTTGCCATCGATAAGCAGATGTTCGATTTTATTGAAAACGAAGTGCTGCCGAAAGTCGGTGTTGATTCAGACAGCTATTGGTCAGGTTTTGAAAAGGTTATTAAAGAATTTACGCCGCGTAATAAAGCGCTGCTCGCGACCCGTGCCAAAATTCAGCAGCAAATTGACCAGTGGCATCTCGACAATCCTGCCAAAAATGGCGATATTGATTACCCAGCTTATAAAGCGTTTTTACAAGAAATCGGCTACTTACTACCAGAAGGTGATGATTTCAAAGTCAGCACCCAAAACGTCGACGACGAGATTGCCCATATCGCAGGCCCGCAGTTGGTGGTGCCAGTCCGTAACGCACGCTATGCATTGAACGCAACTAACGCTCGTTGGGGCAGCTTGTATGATGCCTTGTACGGCACAGATGTCATCAGCGATGAAAACGGACAAGAAGCCAAAGGTGGCTATAACCCAACGCGCGGCGCCGCTGTCGTCGCCTATGCCAAAAAATTCTTAGATGAGAACTTTGCAGTAGCATCAGGCTCATACACTGATGCTACTGGCTTTAAAGTTGTCGATGGCAAGCTTGAAGTCGTACAAGGCGACAGCAGCACTGAATTAAAAGATGCCGCTCAGTTTGCAGGTTTTGTCGGCGAGGCTGAAAGCCCAACTGGTATTTTGTTAAAAAACAACAACCTACATGCTGAAATCCAAATCGATGGCAGCCATCCAGTGGGTAAAGACGACCCAGCTAACATTAAAGACGTATTACTTGAATCTGCTATCACGGCCATTCAAGATTGCGAAGACTCAATCGCTGCCGTTGATGCCGAAGAAAAAGTAGAAGTGTATCGTAACTGGTTTGGTTTGATGAATGGCGACTTGCAAGAAACCTTTGAAAAAGGCGGCAAAACTCGTACGCGTAAACAAAACCCAGACCGCGAATACACCACGCCAGATGGCGGCGCACTTATCTTACCAGGTCGCTCGCTACTATTGATTCGTAACGTTGGTCACTTAATGCAAAACCCGGCTATCTTGGTTGATTTGGGTAACGGTCAAGAAGAGATTTTTGAAGGCTTAATGGATGGTTTGATTACTCCGCTATTGTCTTTAAATGATTTAAAAGGCAAAAACGAGCTATCAAACTCGCGCAAGGGCTCGATGTATATTGTTAAGCCAAAAATGCACAGCCCTGATGAAGTCAAAATGGCGAACGATTTGTTTAACGCTGCTGAAGACTTATTAGGCTTAGAGCGTAATACCATAAAAATTGGTGTGATGGATGAAGAGCGCCGCATGACGGTTAACCTCAAAGAAGCCATTCGCCAAGCAAAAGAGCGCGTTATCTTTATCAATACGGGCTTTTTAGACCGTACGGGTGATGAGATGCACACCAGTATGAACGCTGGGCCCTTTGTCCGTAAAGGCGATATGAAATCGCAAGCATGGCAGCCAGCTTATGAGCAGTGGAACGTCGATATCGGTTTAGAGACCGGTCTACAAGGCCACGCTCAAATTGGTAAAGGCATGTGGGCGAAGCCTGACGAGATGAAAGAGATGATGGAAAGCAAAATCACCCATCCACAAGCAGGCGCTAGCACAGCTTGGGTACCATCACCAACGGGCGCTACTTTGCACAGCATGCATTACCATGAGGTCAATGTTGCCGACGTGCAAGACAGCTTAAAATCCCGTGAGCGTGCCAGCTTAGATGATATCTTGACCATTCCATTGGCTAAAGATAGCAACTGGACAGAAGAAGAGAAGCAGCAAGAGCTTGATAATAACGCTCAGGGTATCCTAGGTTATGTTGTACGCTGGGTAAACCAAGGTGTTGGCTGCTCTAAAGTGCCAGATATCAATGATGTAGGTCTAATGGAAGACCGTGCAACCTTGCGTATCTCAAGTCAGCATATCGCCAACTGGTTACATCACGGCGTGGTAAGCGAAGAGCAAGTCATGGATACCATGAAGCGCATGGCAAAAGTCGTCGATGAGCAAAATGCGGGCGATAATGGCTATCAGCCAATGGCCAATAACTTCGATAATTCTTACGCCTTTAAAGCTGCCTGCGATTTGGTCTTTAAAGGTCGTGAGCAGCCAAGTGGTTACACTGAGCCATTATTGCATCAAGCGCGTTTAGACTTAAAAGCCAATACGCATTGCTAGCTCCTTATTTGTAAAAGCCATTAAAGGGCTACTTATCCATGGTTAAGTAGTCCTTCAATACTTAGTATTACTCAAGCATATTTAAAGCAGTGTATTTCTTTTATTTATTTATAAAAGTTACCCCTATTTGCCAATGGCGAGTAGGGGTGTTTTTTTTGTTTTTATCTAAATAATCGTTAAACCTTAGGTTAAGCATGGGTTTAAGGATTTTTCGTCATCAAAGACTTAAAAATATGTTGCAAATTATGTCAAAGTTGTTATGCTTGTAATCGAAGTATGAGTTTGGTAACGGATGTTACGCAACAGAGCGATAAAGACCAACGTTTACATGGCAGTTACGATTTCGATCCCAGTTATGTAAGTCATGGTTTTTTTCATCTTACGGTAATAGAACTTCGCCACACTTGTTTCTGACTAATCTCGGTAGCCAGTTACACATTATATCTTTGAGGATTTGTGACGATACCATTTTGGGCACTGGCTAATAATAGCTCGCTCATTACTAAAATTGTAAAGTGGAGATACCCCCATGAAAAAACTACTTTTAGCTACAGCAATCGCTGCCCTATCTGTATCAGCTGCTCAAGCTGCACCTACCGTATATGGTAAAGCATTCGTTACTGCTGACTATGTTAATGAAGAAGTTGACGCTCCTGGTTTAAATGAAGATGCTAATTCACTACAGATCAACTCTAATTCTTCACGTCTAGGCTTCAAAGGTTCTGAAGCTATAACTGCCAATACTGATGTGATCTATCAGTATGAAGCAGGTATTGCAATTGATGGTGATAACGGTGACGATAATGTAGCATTTACAAGTCGTGATACTTATCTTGGTTTGAATAACAATAAGTATGGTGAATTCCGTTTTGGTCGTAATACCTCATCAACTGACTATATCAACAACGTACTGGTTTCAGATGCTTTGTTTGACAACCAAAGTGATTTGATGGCAGACAGTGGTCGTAGAAACAACTCTATCCTTTGGAAGGCACCTAAGTATAACGGTCTTCCACTACAAGTTGTTGCTATGTATAGTGCAGATGAAACCTTCGTTGGTGATGAAGATGACCGTGACAGCGGTTTTGGTGTTTCAGCTATGTTTGATCAAGGTACTGGCTTTACAGCGGGCTTGTCTTATGATAAAGATTTAAACGTTGAAGGCGGCGGTGATTTAATCCGTGGTACTACTACTGTAGATATGTCTAAGTTTGCTTCTTTACCATTAACGCTTGGTGCACTATATCAAGTAGCTGATTATGACGCTACTGGCGGAGATGAAAAAGGTCTTATGGTAAGCGCTTCAATGGCTTTACAGAACTTTGCAAAACCTGCTTCTGTCTATGCTCAGTATACTAATACTTCAGATAGATTTGGTTTAGATGGACTTGATGCTAGTCAAATCGTTATTGGCGGTAAGTATTCTTATAAACCAAATATGATTGCTCACGCCTATGCTGGTATGAATGAACTTGAAGATGATACTGCTAGTGTTGAAACTATTGCTATCGGTGGTGGTCTAGAATACTTATTCTAATCTAAACATTAGAATCTGATTATAAAAAACTCATCCTTCGGGGTGAGTTTTTTTGTTGTGACCTTTTTAAAGCTGCAGTGGGTTATAATAGCTACGTATTTACGATGACTACGCACTTAAAATGACTAAGCGTTAAAAACTGAGTGTTTTAAAGAGTTTGCGCTTTTGCCCTATATTTTGTGACGTATTTTTAGTAAAATCCTTCTTTACCAATTACCGACAGAGTACTATGACCAAGTTTATATTTGTGACCGGTGGGGTAGTGTCCTCACTAGGAAAAGGTATTACCGCAGCCTCTCTTGCCGCAGTGCTTGAAGCACGTGGCGTGAGCGTGACGATGACCAAAATGGATCCGTATATCAACGTCGATCCAGGCACGATGAGTCCATTTCAACATGGCGAAGTGTTCGTCACCGAAGACGGCGCTGAGACCGATTTGGATTTGGGCTATTATGAGCGCTTTTTACGCCATTCAAAGATGAGTAAGAGCAATAACTTCACCAGTGGCCGTATCTATCAGAACGTTTTGAATAAAGAGCGCCGCGGTGAATATTTGGGTGGTACGGTACAGGTGATTCCGCATATCACTGATGAAATCAAAAGTAAAATTCTTGCCAGTGGCCAAGGCTATGATATCGCCATTATCGAAATTGGCGGTACGGTCGGTGATATCGAGTCACTTCCCTTTATGGAAGCGGTACGCCAAATGCAAGTAGAGCTAGGTCGCAATCGCGCCATGCTGATGCATTTAACGCTGGTGCCTTATATTGCCAGTGCGGGCGAAACCAAAACCAAGCCTACCCAGCATTCGGTAAAAGAGCTACGTTCTATCGGTTTGCAGCCAGATATCTTGATCTGCCGCTCTGACCATCATATTTCACAAGACAATCGCCGCAAGATTGCGTTATTTACCAACGTCGAAGAGCGCGCAGTCATCATGTGTGAAGATGCACAAAGTATTTACCAAATCCCGCGTACCCTGCATGAGCAAGATCTTGATGATTTAATCTGTGAGCGTTTTGGTCTTGATGTACCAGAAGCGGATTTAAGCGATTGGGATAAAGTCGTCGAAGCTCAGCTCAACCCTGAAGCGGCAGTGACGGTTGCGATGGTAGGTAAGTATGTTGAATTGCCAGATGCTTATAAGTCTATCAACGAAGCTTTGCTACACGCTGGTATCACTCATAAAGCCGACGTCAAAATCGACTATATCGACGCTGAGCTGTTAGAAACCGATGATGCTTTATTTGCTCGTCTAAACGATGCCGATGCTATTTTAGTACCGGGCGGTTTTGGTGAGCGCGGTACCAATGGCAAAATGAAAGCCATTACCTATGCGCGCGAAAACAACGTACCGTATCTGGGCATCTGTCTTGGTATGCAGCTGGCTGTGATTGAATACGCACGTAATGTGCTACATATCGATGCCAATTCTTCTGAGTTCCATCGTACGGCGGCTGAGCCTATCATTGGTTTGATTACCGAGTGGTTGGATGAGCGCGGCGAATTGCAGATTCGTAGCGATGATTCAGACCTCGGTGGCACCATGCGTTTAGGCGCGCAGCAAGCGGAACTGGTGGCGGGTAGTAAGCTTGCGCAAATTTACGGTTCAACCAATATCACTGAGCGTCATCGCCATCGTTATGAGATGAACAATCGTTATATCGAGCCATTAGAGCAAGCAGGTATGACGATATCGGGTTATTCTGCTAAGCAGCATTTGGTTGAGTCGGTTGAGATTCCTAACCATCCTTGGTTTGTCGCCGTACAGTTTCATCCTGAATTTACCAGCTCGCCACGCGGTGGTCATCCACTGTTTAACAGCTTTGTTAAAGCAGCAAGAAACTATAGCGATAATAAATAATCGTTATCGCACAGCAGCTTAATAACTATAAAAAGACTGATCTTCTGATTGGTCTTTTTTTTGGCTTGATTTCCGACTTTTCTAATGACATTTTTTATAGGTACAGCTTTTATATCAGGCAGTTAAAATTATCAATTACGCTTGGATACTTTTTTTCATTGAGGTATCGGTTACAATAGGAAAAGTCAGATGAATAAACGCTGTTGATAACGACAGTAAATAACAATAATGAGGGTCAGCACTTCATGGAACATTTATTAACCGCGCAATCACATATCAAGCTCAATACGCCAAATGGCAAGACGATTAATATCGGTAACGACCAGCCATTTGTACTATTCGGTGGTATGAATGTCTTAGAGTCCAAAGAATTGGCGTTTGAGATTGCCGAGCAGTATGTTGACATATGTCAGCGTTTGGGCATCGGCTATGTCTTTAAAGCCAGCTTTGATAAAGCCAACCGTTCAAGCTTACATTCATATCGCGGGCCGGGTCTAGAGCAGGGTATCGATTGGCTAGGGCAAATTAAAGAAAAGTTCCAAGTGCCGATTATCACTGACGTCCATGAACCGTATCAAGCAGCGCCAGTCGCTGAAGTTGCCGATATTATCCAGCTACCAGCGTTTTTATCGCGTCAGACTGACTTGGTGCACGCGATGGCAAAAACCGATGCGATTATTAATATCAAAAAGGCACAGTTTTTAGCACCGCACGAGATGCGTCATATCGTCAATAAATGCCTTGAAGGCGGTAACGATAAGCTGATTTTGTGTGAGCGCGGAAGTGCTTTTGGTTACAACAATTTGGTCGTCGATATGCTGGGTTTTGATACCATGAAGCAGATGAATATCCCCGTGTTTTTTGATGTGACGCACAGTTTGCAGCAGCCGGGAGCGCGTAGTGACAGTGCTGGTGGTCGCCGTGAGCAAATCACCACCCTTGCTCGTGCAGGTATGGCGACAGGTTTGGCAGGTTTGTTTTTAGAGGCGCATCCAAACCCAGAAGTGGCAAAATGCGATGGCCCGTGTGCGTTGCGAACCAGTCAGTTAGAGCCGTTTTTGCGTCAACTTAAGCAGATCGATGAGTTGGTCAAAGGTTTTGAGGTATTGGATACGCATTAATGCTATAAACGCTATAAACGCTATAAACGACGAGGGTATAAGATCATGGCGATTAAAGTTGCACAAGTAAGTATTGAGAATATCGATGATACCGAAGGGTTTGAGAGCGTGATGACGGCGCTAAAAAATATTACCGGTGTCACAGAAATTGAGCTACAGCCTGAAAACAGAATGGCATTTATCCATTATGATGATACCAAAACGACGGTGCATGCATTTGTTGCAGCAATTAGCACGGTTGATTACGTGACTCAACCGTTTCCTATCGATGCCCCGCAAAACCCACGTTATCATGATTAGAGATTACAGCTTACTCTTGTTTTAGAAATAGGAAGTGTGGCTTGTCGTTTTGGTATAAATCCATGGCTTTATTAATACAGTTATAACCAAACTTACTTGTTGTTAACAGTAATACGTCTTATGCTAGTTGCATGCTGTGTTTATAAGTAAGCGTATAAAGAGCATTATAAACGCAGTTTTTGAACATTATAAAAAATTCACTAATAAAAAATCCGTTATAAGAATAAGGAGCCTCTCATGGCAAACCAAACCAGAATCATTAATATCGATGGCATGACTTGTGGTGGTTGTGTGGCAAGCGTACATAAAGCGACTGACGGCATAGACGGCGTAGAGACAATCTCTGTTGATTTGGCTGATAATTTAGCGACCGTGACCTTTGATGACACTAAGACCGCTATCGAGGAGATAGCAACTGCTATCGATGATGCAGGTTTCGATGCCACCGTTGCTAACTCTTAAGATTATTTATATTTATAAAAGAACCGGCTCTCATGGCTGGTTTTTTTAATGGCTAAAAAATAACGAGGCAGCAATAACTAATGTCTTTTCATTTATACGCCAATAGCTCTTGATGAGTTGCAAGCATAGAAAAAGTTGAATTACCGCCAATCATAACCATTTAGTATTTATCCCAGTAAGTTTAGAAAAGGGCTATTCAAATACGCTTTCGTCTAACACCTTTATCAAGCTATTGAGCTTTTTTTCCGCGCAAACGAATGCCTAAATATCTAAACGCTATCACGCGCTTTAACGCAATAACGAGTTCTCTCTATGAATGACGCTACCCGTACCGCTAACAATGATCCTTATGATGTTGAGACTGATATCCAGTCAAATACGCCGCTTGCGCCCAAGCGTGCGCACCTGCAACTGGCGATTGAGGGAATGACATGTCAGGCTTGTGCGTCTCGCATTGAAAAAGTCCTTAATAAGAAGCCGGCGGTCTATGAAGTCAATGTTAACTTCGCTGGCGAGACGGCTAACGTCGATTATGATCCAACGCAAACCACACCTGAGCAGGTAACAGAATGGGTGAATAAAACTGGTTTTGTGGCCAATTTGCAGGCCGCTGATAGTTTGTTTGCTAAGTCGGATGAAGATACCGCAACTGTTTATCCATGGCGCCTGATTGCGCTGTGGGTTTGTTTGCTACCGTTCTTGGTTGGTATGGCAGGCATGCTCGTTGGGCAAGGTATGGCGTGGATGCCGCCTGTTTGGATTCAGTTTATCTTAGCGACCATTGTCCAATTTGGGCTGGCATTGCCATTTTACAAAAGCGCGTGGGCGTCTATCAAAGGTGGTCTTGCCAATATGGACGTATTGGTGGTCATTGGCACGCTAACCATTTGGGCGTATTCTACTTATTTATGGCTGACCCATGGCGATGGCACGTTAAGCAGCTTATTACAAAGCGGGCATGCAGGCGGACACGGACCAGCTGTTTATTTTGAAGCAGGGGTAATGGTTATTGCCTTTGTGCGTACGGGTAAGTATTTAGAGGAGCGCACCAAAAAGCATAGCTTAAACAGTATTGATTTATTATTATCCCTAACACCTGATGAGGTTGAGCAGCAACAGCCAAATGGTGATTTTCATAATGTCGCGCTACAAGCGGTGCAAGTAGGCGATATCCTGCGTGCCAAACAAGGCAGCCGTGTGGCAACCGATGGTGTCGTTATCAGCGGTGCTGGCTGGTGCGTTGAGAGTCATTTAACCGGCGAGTCCGTACCGCTTAAAAAAGAAGCAGGTGATGTACTGCTAGCAGGGGCGTTGGTCGAAAATGGCAGCTTACTCTATCGCGTCAGTGCGAAAGGCAGCGATACCAAGCTCGGTGATATGGTACAAGCGCTCAGCGATGCACAAGGCTCAAAGGCCAATTTAGCGCGCCTTGCTGATAGAGTAACGGCTATTTTTGTCCCTGTGGTAGTAACGATTGCCTTGGTTACTTTTGGGCTGACGTGGTGGCTAACGGGTATGGTTGATACTGCCTTGATGCATGCGGTTTCGGTGTTGGTCATTGCTTGCCCATGTGCGCTTGGTTTGGCAACGCCAGCGGCTATTATGGCCGGTATGGGTGTCGCCGCCCGTCATGGCGTTTGGTTCAAAGACGCGCAAAGCTTAGAGGCGGCAGGTAATATTGATACCGTGGTACTCGATAAAACGGGCACATTAACTATCGGTAAGCCAACCATCGTCGATCAGGTCATGGTGGATAAATCGCTTGCCGTCGATGATGTGCTGCAAATTGCCGCAAGTGTTGAGGCGCACGCCAGCCATCCATTAGCGACGGCGTTGATTAACGCGGCTAGCGAGCGTAACTTACCACTGATGACTGTCACGGATATCAGTGTCATCAAAGGTGCGGGTATACAAGCCAATATCGAAGGCTTAGGTGTGGTAAAAGTTGGTACGGCAGAGTTTGCTAATCTAACCCTGCCAAAACTGATGCCAAAAGTATGGCAAATTGCCAGTACTGTCGCCATTAGTATCAACGATGAGCCGCTAGGCGCGTTTGCGTTAGCTGACGATTTAAAAGACGACACGCCGCAGGCAATTACTGCGCTACAAGATGCGGGTATCAATGTCATTTTGATGAGTGGCGATAAGCAATCGGTCGTTGACCATGTGGCAGGGCAGTTAGGTATTGAGCAAGCGTACGGTAAAATGAGCCCACGTGATAAGGCGAGCCAAATTGCCCTGTTGCAGACGGCTGGTCACAAAGTGGCGATGGCGGGCGACGGCGTCAATGATGCGCCAGCAATGGCAACCGCCGATGCCAGCTTTGCGATGTTTGAGGGTACGGATGTCGCCCAGCATAGTGCCTCTGCACGCTTGATGGGTGAGTCGCTCATGCATATTGATGCGGCGCAAAAAATTGCCAATGCAACGGTGCGCAATATCAAGCAAAATTTATTCTTTGCTTTTATCTATAATTGCCTAGGTATTCCGCTTGCCGCTTTTGGTTTTTTAAATCCTATGATTGCCGCTGCAGCAATGGCGCTGAGCTCTATTTCGGTATTGATGAATGCGCTACGTCTGACGCGTTTCAAAACCGAGGTTGAGCTAAATAACACCGTCTCTAATACTCAGACTGACAGTAAGCGTTTAACAAAAACATAAATGCCAAACCGCCTGTCATATCGTCGCTGTTAAGAGGGATTGCACCCCCTCTTTAATGGCTGATATTACAGGCTATATTTCATTTTATGGGCGCAAGTTGGGGTAAGATAAGGGAAGTTTGGCAAAATTTATGCTATGATGCCAAGCACGATAGCTGACAGTTAAAGTATTAGATGAAGCTTTAATAAGGCATGAAACCAGTCAATTATATGAATAGATATTGTTGGTTTTGCTATAAGTGCTATACGATATTTTGTTTTACCTTTTTTGTATTGTAGTTGCCGTTATTTATCCCTCAAACTTGGCATGACCATAGGAATTAACAGACATTATGTACGCTGAAGAAACCACCAACGTCGCCGCAATTATAGACATTCGCGCTCGTGAGATTTTAGACTCGCGCGGTAACCCAACGATTGAAGCTGATGTCATCTTAGCTGACGGCACGATTGGCCGTGCTGCTGCCCCAAGTGGCGCCTCAACTGGCTCACGTGAAGCGCTTGAGCTGCGTGATGGCGACCAAAGTCGCTATATGGGTAAAGGCGTCAAAAAAGCCGTTGCCAATGTCAATAGCCAGATTCGTAGCGCGCTGATGGACAAAGACGTCACTGAACAGCAAGCGATTGATGACGCTATGATTGCGCTCGATGGTACAGAAAATAAAGACAACCTTGGCGCTAACGCCATGTTGGCGGTGTCTTTGGCAACGGCAAAAGCAGCTGCCCAGTCACAAAGCCTACCATTGCATCAATATATCGCAAACTTGCGCAATCAGACATCATTAACGATGCCAGTACCGATGATGAACATCTTGAACGGTGGCGAGCACGCAGACAATACCGTTGATATCCAAGAGTTTATGATTGAGCCGGTTGGTTTCACCAGCTTCTCAGAAGCGCTGCGTGCGGGTACAGAGATTTTTCATAGCTTAAAATCTGTCCTAAAAGCACAGGGTTTAAATACTGCCGTCGGCGATGAAGGCGGCTTTGCACCAAACTTGCGTAGCAATGAAGAAGCCATCACCGTTATCATGCAAGCGATTGAGCAAGTCGGTTATAAAGCTGGCGATGATATCCATTTGGCTCTAGACTGTGCTGCCAGTGAGTTTTATAAAGATGGTCAATATATCTTGGCAGGCGAGGGTAATAAATCCTTTGATAGCCAAGGTTTTTCAGATTACCTCGTAGGCTTGACGCGTCAATATCCTATCATCTCTATCGAAGACGGTCTTGATGAGTCAGATTGGGATGGCTGGAAATACTTAACTGAACAGATTGGTGATAAAGTTCAGTTGGTTGGTGATGATTTGTTCGTGACCAACCCTGCTATTTTGCAAGAAGGCATTGATAAACACATTGCCAATGCGATTTTGATTAAGTTTAACCAAATCGGCACCTTATCAGAAACCCTGGATGCGATCTATCTGGCGAAGAAAAATGGCTATGCAACGATTATCTCGCATCGTTCAGGTGAAACGGAAGACAGCACCATTGCTGACTTAGCAGTTGGCACAGCAGCGGGACAAATTAAAACCGGCTCACTATGCCGCTCAGACCGTGTTGCAAAATACAATCAGCTACTACGTATCGAGCAACAAGTACGTGCAAGCTACCGTGGCCGTGAAGAGTTTATCGGTTTACGTGGCTAATCAGCTAAGTAGTTGAAAAGTTAGGCTTAAAGCTAAGCGCTATATTGTCATTCGCAAGATGATATAGCGCCTAATAAGTTAATCTAATTTTCGATTTTAATTATTATCCCTTTATCACTTGGCGTTAATACTTTATGAAATATTTTAGCCAATTTATCTTACTTGCTTTAGCGGTCGCTGTACTGTTAGGGCTGCAATACCAGTATTGGCTGGGTGAAAACGGTCAATTTGAGCATCATAAATTATTGACCCAGATTGAAGAACAACAGCGTTTAAATGACAATCAAGTAGCGGCAAATAACTTGCTGCGTACGGACGTTCATGATCTAAAAACCGGCCTTGAAGCGGTAGAGGAACACGCGCGTTTAGATTTAGGCTTGATTAAGCCAAATGAAACCTTTGTACAAGTATCAACAGCGCCGACAACCCATAGCCGTTATTGATTCTATCTACTCCAAAATAAACGATTACCTATAATTTTTTCTGCTTATATTTAAAGTACGATTTTTTTTAACTTCCTTTTTATCCAATCCAGTCATATCATCATGGAATCTGACCATGAGTATCAATCAAAACCACCTTATGAATACCACACCACATATACATGCCATGATTGTCGCTGCGGGTCGCGGTAGTCGTTTTGGTGCATCAATCGCCAAACAATATACCAAGCTACAAGGGCAGACCTTGTTACAACATAGCGTGGCACGGCTTGCGAGCAGTCGTTATATTGATCAGTGTTTATTGGTGATTGCAAAAGATGATCATACGGCGCAGACGCTTAATTTTGCATTGCCTATTGAATATACGAGCGGTGGAGCAGAGCGTTGGCAATCCGTGCAAGCAGGGGTAGAGGCGCTTATTAGGGCAGGTGCGCATGACTCAGACTTGGTGCTTATCCATGATGCCGCGCGTCCAGCGGTGCCTCAACAAGATATTGATAAAGTGATTAAAGCCGCGCTGCAAGAGCCGTATGGCGCTATCTTAGCGACCCCAGTTGCAGATACCCTAAAACAATCCTATACAGCGTCCTATAAGCACGCTAGCGCTGTCTCCGAAGCTATTAATAGCGCTAAAGGTAAACAGCATTCTTATGTTGAACGTACGCTTGAGCGTAGTAATATGTGGCAAGCGCAAACGCCGCAAGTCTTTCGCTTAGCTAAGCTGCGGGAAGTGTTGGCGTATGTTGAAGAGCATGACCTTGCTATCACCGATGAAGCAAGCGCGTTTGAGTACTTAGCGCTGCCAATTCGTTTGGTCGTTGGCAATCGGCAGAACATTAAACTTACCTATCCTGACGACGCCATCCTGCTTACCGCGATTCTTAACGCCCAGTCACAATTGTCTTAAAAGATTTTCACCACCGTCACTATTTGCATTTCTCATTCTTTCCCCTGCTAAGTATTTCACTATAAATTTTCTATTCTCAAGTTCTAAATTGAGATGACTCTTCTCATAGCATCCATTTTTCATCTTTATTTTTCTAAGATTTTAGACCGACTGTTGAATAAAAAAGCATTTATTTATGCTATATGTTGAATATAAATCTTATTAAAGCAACGTTTAGTATTAATAAGTAGTCATTTAAAATAAACATATATTGCTTTGATGACGAAATTAGCCTATGATGTAACCAACTTAATACAATTAATATAAACATTTATAAATCAATAATATAACAAGCCAATTTGTTACTTCTAAATGCCTTGTTGCTCTATTTTTTCTAAAATGAGTATGGTTGTCTTAGCTACATTTACCTGATAATAGGGAGAAGCTGATTGTCAACAGTGAATGATTCGACAAATCCAGTAACGCCAGATCTCTGCCAGCTTGTATATCTGAGCCACATTACGTCGACTGGTCTTGCAAGTGCGAGTACGCTTAATGACATCGCAGAGGTCGCGATTGAGCGTAATCAAGCTGATAACATCACCGGTATCCTTTGCTACGGCAATGGCTACTTTTTCCAATGTGTAGAAGGGTCAGAACAAGCGTTGACCAATCTGAAAAATCGCTTGTTGGTCGATGATCGACATAAAGATTTAAAAATATTGGATTTTTCGGCGATTGCTGAGCGCCGTTTTGCGGGTTGGTCGCTACGCTCGATCACTCTTGAGCGCTGGATGATGAATGAGCCAAAGCTAAAATCTTTTATGCCATTTAAGCCCCATACTTGGGAAGTTAATGGCTGGCAGCAATTTTTAGATATTCTGCAAGGTTATTATGAAGACCAAGAAAAGACTGGTGAGCTTGATACCCAGCCGATAAAATACAGTACGCTAGGGGTGACCTTAGGTAAAGTCGTCGGTCAGCATCAAGCGTTTTTCTTAATTCAAAGTGTCTTAGCGGGCTTAATCGTGTTGGCGCTGCTTTGGTTGATGTTAGCCGATAAGATTTGGTAAATTGTTCTAAATAATGAACGCGTAGATATTTAAAAAGCCAGCATTCAGTGCTGGCTTTTTGCTGCGAGAAAATAATATAAATCACGTTCGATTTATTTATGAGTATTTATAGATATTGATGGAAAACAGATATAGTCAAAATATTCTAAAAACGCTACGGTATTACTGATATCAATTTTCGCTCACTATAGGTATTCGTGAAAAAATAAGCATAAAAAACCCCACTCATATTTCTATGAGTAGGGTTTTGCTGGTGTGCTTATCAGTCTTATTTATGCCGTACAGCAAATTTGCTAATAAGTGACGCCAAATAGTGGCGTCCCCAGGGGGATTCGAACCCCCGTTACCGCCGTGAAAGGGCGGTGTCCTAGGCCTCTAGACGATGGGGACTAGTAACAACGCTTCAGCTGCTTTCACCATTTATGCTGAAGTGGTGCGTATTTTAATGGCGACCGCGCTTGCTGTCAAGCCTTTTTCGACGTCTTTTTGAAATTAAGTATCTTTTTTTAAGCGCGCGCCGTGGATGTAGGTCTTTTCGTTTTAAATGATGCCGAATCCACAACGACGTACAAGCGCTAATGGTTAACGCCAGTAGCATGTAACCGATAATGGTTGCCCATAATTTAACCTGTGGTTCCATAGCAAAGTCCCTTTTTGTTAAGCTCACCTAATCCATAATAGGTGATTAGCTATAGATAACACTATTCATTGAGTTTAACAATGCAAAGGGCGTATGCTTTATTTTACTTGGTGTCGTCAGCGTTGCTATCGACAGTGCTGTTAGCGGCTGTCTCGGTATTGTTCTGCTCGTTATGGATAGCGTTCGCGAGCATCGGGTAGCTATTTAAAATATGACAAAACAGTTCAGCCGTCTTTTGGGTATCATAGAGCGCTGAATGCGCGTCATTACCATCAAAATCAAGCCCAGCAGCCTTACAAGCACGCGCGAGTACAGTTTGTCCGAATGCAAGCGCAGACAGCGTCACGGTATCGAAAACTGAGAAGTTGTGAAACGGATTATGGTTTTTGCTGTTGGTACGCAACACTGCCGCATTTAAAAACGCTAAGTCAAAATGGGCATTATGGCCAATCAAAACGCATTGACGGCAGTCTTCAGCGCGGCGTACTTCTTTTAAGCCTTTAAAAATACGGCGCAGCGCCGTTTTTTCATCTTCAGCAATGGCTTTACGCAGTGGATTATTAGGATCAATACCGGTAAAGGCAAGCGCGCTTGGCTCAAGATTTGCGCCTTCAAACGGCTCGATATGGGCGTTAAATGCCTCACCTGGATAAAACACACCCTGCTCATCAAGTAGCACAGGAATACAAGCAATCTCTAATAAGGCGTCGGTTTGCGCATTAAAGCCTGCGGTTTCGACATCGACGACAACAGGCAAAAACTTACGAAAACGCTCTTTTAAGCGTATGGGTGCTTGCTCTTCTGTCGCGCTGGCGCTGTTGGCAGTGGCGCTTGGGGCAGTATTAAGACAGGTATTGTCTGTATTAGCCAAATCTTGTTTAGGTAAGTCGGCATCATTTTGAGTGGTCATATCAGGTTAAATCGCTTTTATCAGTCGTGCTGTGGTATTGAATAAAATAAAAAATACCTATCCTATGATAGGAGGTTTACTTTTGCTAAGTGTACTAGCAAAAGTGCGAGATCTAGCATAGGATATGGCATAAAGGCAGGCAGACAATTTTACATCGTCGCTGTTAAGCTTTAATAGACCAAGGTAACGTTTCGCCCGCTAACAGGGGCGTTAACGACGCGCCATCAAAGTAAGGGTAATGGGTCGGTACTTGCATCGGCGTGTTTATCAACGTGATGGTACTGTCATTTAATGGCAAACCATAGAACTGGGCGCCAAAGCGGCTGGCAAATCCTTCAAGTTTGTCGATTTTACCTACGCTATCAAAAGCAGTGGCGTATAGCGGCAAGGCATTAGCAGCGCTATAGCAGCCGGCACAGCCGCAAGCCGATTCTTTTGCGTTTGTTGCATGCGGCGCCGAATCTGTGCCTAAAAAGAATTTTGGATTGCCACTGGTGGCGACATCCAACAATACTTTTTGATGGCTTTCACGCTTCAAAATAGGCAGGCAGTAAAAGTGCGGCTTGATACCACCGACCAATAAATGATTGCGATTAAACATTAAGTGCTGCGGCGTAATGGTCGCAGCTACTTGATTGCCTTGCTCTAAAACAAAATCGGCGGCATCACTGGTGGTGATATGCTCTAGCACAATTTTCATCGTCGGAAATTTGACGATGATTTGCGCCAATACTTCGTCTAAAAAGCGCTTTTCACGGTCAAAGATATCGACATGGTCATGCGTGACTTCACCATGGAGCAGTAGTGGTAGATTGTATTTTTCCAGCGCTTCAAAGACATCGACGCAGGCATTAATATCGGTGACACCGTCGGCAGAGTTGGTCGTTGCGCCAGCAGGGTAGAGTTTGACCGCTTGCACGATACCAGATTTTGCCGCCATTTCGATATCCTGAGCGGTGGTGTTATCAGTAAGATACAAGGTCATGCGTGGGTCAAAAGCTGCTTTACGCTCCGCACTCAAATCGCTTGCTGCTAAATGCTGCAGGATACGCTCACGGTAGGCTTGCGCCGCATCGATATTTTTAACAGGCGGTACCAAGTTTGGCATACAGATGACGCGGTTAAAACTCTGGGCGGCGTGCGGAACGGTAGTCGCCAACGCTTTATCGTCGCGCAAATGAATATGCCAATCATCTGGCTGCAGCAGGGTTAATTCTCTAATCGAATCGGTCATAGTATCTTCGCGCTCTATATCTTTATACGGCAGTAAAAGGGAGTCTAGCTGAGCTGCTATCATAACAGATTTGCCTACTTGACTAAATATGCGGCGAAATATCTGTACATAAAAGCGTTATGATTTCGTTGATAAGTAACCAGCGCCTATGTATGCATTCATGCTAATTTTCGGTGAAAACCTAGCACCGAATGGCGCTGATACTTTTGCCGCTCGTAAATATGATGTACACTGAGCAGGCAATCTATTTTTTATTTATTTCATCCTATCCTGCGCATTTTTATTTCTCATTAAATGTATTCGATAATAAATTCTTATATTAGGAGTTATTCATGGCTCAGCTTGATCCAAAAAATATTAATAAAATCGTCTTGGCCTATTCCGGCGGTCTTGACACCTCAATCATCGCCAGATGGCTACAAGAAACCTATGATGCAGAAGTGATTACGTTCACCGCTGACATCGGTCAAGGTGAAGAAGTTGAGCCGGCGCGTGCCAAAGCTGAAGCGATGGGTATCAAGCATATCCATATCGAAGACTTACGTGAAGAGTTTGCCCGCGATTATGTGTTCCCGATGTTCCGCGCCAATGCCATTTACGAAGGCGAGTATCTGCTCGGGACTTCTATCGCGCGTCCTTTGATTGCCAAGCGTTTGGTTGAAATTGCTAAAGAGCATAACGCTGATGCTATCAGTCATGGTGCGACTGGTAAAGGTAATGACCAAGTACGTTTTGAGCTTGGTGCCGTTGCTTTATCACCTGACGTGGTCACCATTGCGCCGTGGCGTGAGTGGGATTTATCAAGCCGTGAAAGCTTGATGAAATATGCTGAAGAACATAACATCGCTATCGATTATGCCGGCAATAAGAAAAAATCTCCGTACTCAATGGATGCCAACTTACTGCATATCTCTTATGAAGGCGGCATCTTAGAAGACCCATACGCCGAAGCAGAAGACGATATGTGGCGCTGGTCAGTCAGTCCAGAAGAAGCACCTGACGAAGCGCAATATCTAGAATTAGAATACAAACAAGGTGATATCGTTGCCATCGATGGCGAAGCGCTTAAGCCTTATGAAGTAATGATTAAGCTGAATGAGATTGGCGGTAAGCACGGTATTGGCCGTTTGGATATCGTCGAAAACCGTTATGTCGGTATGAAATCACGCGGCTGCTATGAAACCCCAGCCGGTACCATTATGTTAAAAGCCCACCGCGGTATCGAATCATTAACCCTTGACCGTGAAGCGGCGCATTTAAAAGATGAGCTGATGCCACGTTACGCTAAAATTATCTATAACGGCTATTGGTTTAGCCCTGAGCGCATGATGCTACAAGCCTTGATTGACAAATCACAAGAATATGTCAACGGTACCGTACGCGTCAAATTATACAAAGGCGCGGTTAGCGTCGTCGGCCGTAAGTCAGACGATTCACTGTTTGATGAAAAAATCGCCACTTTTGAAGATGATGCCGGTGCTTATGATCAAAAAGATGCTGAAGGTTTTATCCGTTTAAATGGTCTACGTTTGGCGATTGAAGCCAGCCGTGGTCGTGATTTATCGAAGTAAGCATATTTTTTTAGATTGTTCTAAATAAAGTATGAATAAAAAAAGGCGCTAATAAGTTAGCGCCTTTTTTTTGGTTTTTTAAGGGTTGTTCAACTATTTTCGTCTACTTCAAAATTTATCTATGAATTATTCTTATTGAGACGCTTTTGGTTCTTCAGCGCCATCTTCATCATCGTCTACCATAACAATCGCCACATCTTGCTGTTGGCGCTCCTTGATAAGATCTTGCTCGATGACTTCTTCTGTGGCCAATTTGATACCGTCAGATTTTTGGCTTTGATATTTGAGCGCTGCTAGCCCGCCAAGTACGCCAATAACCGCAATAATGATTAGGATAACGGGATTTTTCCAGAGCGGTATAGGCGCGTCGTATTCAATCGGCTTTTCACTGGTGGTGGTCGGCGTATTGTCGTTATTGCCGCCAATTAGACCTAAGCTTACCAAAGGTGGTTTTGGTGCGCTGGCAGGCTCGGAGGTAATTCTTAGGCGGTTGCGCTGCAAATATATTTCTGAAATTTTCGCCAGTTGCAACAGCCAACGCTGGTGCGGCAAGCTTATGGCTGACATTTCGGCAAACACCAATAAGTCATTGTGTTTACCTTGTTGAGCATTGGCAGGTGAGCGCCCAATGACCTTTAAATAATTGCCCGTCGCTAGTTGCATGTCTTGGACAAGCTCATGGTTTTCAGGTTTAAACGTCGTCAACTCGTGCCAATAAGGGTCAAAAGCGGGCGGAGTATCAGCGAGCTGCGCTGTGCTCAATAAAGTACGTTCTGTGGTGTTTCTTACTTCTGTCTCTACATCTACTTTTAAGTCTGACTGTAAAGCAGTTTCTGTAGAAGTGGTTGTTTTTTCATTCTCATTAGGTTCAGCCCGCTTGGTAGATTCTAACGCTGGTTTATTGGCCACAAAGCGCTCGACGGATAAAAACTGCGGCTGCAAGGCGAACCATTTGTCCAGCTCCTCATTATCAAGCTGGCTATATTCTGCTAAAATCGCCAGTTCACGTAAGACAATCACGCATAAAGAGGTGAGTAGTATTTGCACTTGCGGTGACGTCGCCTCAATGCGCTCTGCAATGTAATCACTGGCTTTGATCACGCGCGCATTCTCATGAAAAATCGCATCGGCCACCTCTTGGCGATAATATAAAGTCGCATTGATGGTCGAAAAATTCATTGAATTATATCGGCGTAGTTCTTTGACGGCGGTACGAGTAAACAGTTTTTTGCTTACGGCCTGCCCATCGTTATGCTGATGATAAGCAAGTAAGGCACTGATAATCGCTTGCAAACTGGCATCCATCGCCAAACGCGCTTGCGGTAATGACAGCTTAGCCACGTCTGCCAATAATGACACCATCGGCTTGGTATCTTGATAGAGAAAATCATACATCGACACACGTGTCGGTGAAATAGTCGTCATAATCTGCTAGCATCAAAAAGTGTGCCCCTATATTACGGTGCCAAAAGCCTTGATACAATCCCTTAATAATAGAAAAACGCAAACATTTCGCTCACTATTTACTCTCAACGCAGTTGATAATAACCGCTGTAGATTTATGAGCGCTGGAAAATCTTATGACAAATAACGAAAGCTTTACCGAAGAGTTTAACGAAAATTCTGATGTGCGACTGGTTATTAACATTGCTCAGCAAACGTTAACGCTATATAAATACGATAAAGGAATGACTCAATATACGGTATCGACCGCTAAAAACGGTATTGGCAGCCAGCAAGATAGCGGCTGCACACCCCTTGGTAAGCACATTATCGCGGCAAAAATCGGCGGCAATGAACCCATGAACGCGGTATTTGTGGGACGCAAACCGACAGGCGAGGTCTATAGTGCAGAGCTTGGTAAACTGTATCCAGAGCGCGATTGGATATTAAGCCGTATTTTATGGTTACGCGGTCTTGAAGAGGGGTTGAATAAAGGCAGTAATGTTCACGGCGGCTGCGATACTTATCAGCGTTATATTTATATTCATGGCACACCAGACAGCGAACCAATGGGCGAGCCGCTCTCTCACGGCTGTATACGGATGCGCAATGAGGATATTTTGGAGTTATTTGAACAAGTGACCGAGGGCACAACTGTGACCATTATTGCTCGTTGATATTTACTCGAAAACACTATGCTTAGAAAACACTATGCTTAGAAAACACTACGCTTAAAAAACATCATGCTTAAAAAACATCATGCTTAAAAACATTACGCATAAAAAAAGACAACGTACCTGATGGTCGCTGTCCTTTTTTGAATTATGTAAAGGTTAAGTTAATTATAAGTAAGATACAGGGTCAAAAAGCCAGTTTTAGTTTTTATTACCAGAACTTATCCGCAGATTTAAGCTTAGCTAAGCGTTTTTTAGACTTTTTCTGTGTATCTATTAAAGAAGCATTCAACCAGCCTGCGCCGTACAAGGCATTCGAGTCTGAGCTCGCTTTATGTTGATAGCACTGCTGATAATAAGTGGTATCAAGTTGTTGCCTAAGCGCTTGCTGTACTTTTACGAGATGTTTTAGGAAGCGCTTGCTTTTCTTTTTAGACTTTTTACTGTTGAGCTTTTTATTTTTGAGATTTTCATTGTTGATTAAGGGCGCTGCAAATTCACTAACGTAGCGCAATTTTTCAAGCTGTCGGTACAGTTTATACTGGGCTTGTTTTTCGTCCTTGGCTGACAAATCTATATCCTTCGTCTGCAGACTTTGCGGCTCTCTACTTTCTAAATTAACGCCTTTTGATTTAACACCTTTTGATTTAACGCCTTCTAAGTTAATACTTTCTGAACTCACGCTCTCCAAATTGACACCAGTTAAATCTTTGCTATCCGCGTTAGCATTCCTAGCTTCATGGAGCTTACTCTCAGCTTTCAACAATTTTTTATAACGTTTGTCCAATGTTTTTCTAAGCTTATGAGCGGCGCGTTTATTTGCCTGTGGTTCAAGGTTGGGGTTACTCATGGTAAAGGCTATTAGCTCAAGCAACGTCAGTTGTAAATTATTGGCACGTACCGCATCGATAGGAGTGATTTTCGCCGCTTCAATTTCTGCCGACCAATCAACGCTTGGTGCCTCATGCGCTTGTAAGTAGGGCTCGATATGACTGGCAAGATAAGCAAGCTTGCGATAATCAGCCAGTAAAGTCGCTGTTTGTTTAAGAATAATCACCCAGTCAGGATTGAGCTCATCGGAGAAGCCTTTAAATAGCTTAAGCGCGGTACGTAAGCGCTGAATGCCGTTATACAATTGTAAAATATGCTCATTGTCCGTACTGCCTGCGACGATGGCGCTACTATTGGGTAGTATTTGCAATAGGCAATTATGTACGACTGCCCGTATAAATGCCGGCCTGCTGCTGTCTTTAGCAACAGTTAGATCGCTAAGATTGGCGCTAACCGCTCGGCTATGTTGTTGCCCCGTAATTAATAAGCCACCGCGCTCGGCTTTGGTCACTGTAGACAAGCAGAGTTTATGGCGCTGACACCAGGTTTTGGCAGTCGTAAATAAAAAATCTACATCGCCTGATATCAGCTCAAACTCGATTTCTTGAATACTATCGCGCTGAGTATCATCTCTACCGTGGATAATCGCTCCGCAGTCGTATGCCATTTCAATCTGATTGCTGCTGTCCTTGTCGCTATTATCTGTGAGCAATCGCGTTATACGCTCGACATCGGTGACATATAAGCGGGTGAGCGTTTTAGCCAGTTTCGTTAATTTAAATGGTTCTAGAGCAGGGGCGATGGAAGTGTCTTGATAAATGCTCAAATCAGGCATGAGCGTATTGGTGTCCAACATGGCTTGGACTTGTTGGGTATCTAGTACCGCATTGTGCTCTAAACGCGCTGCAATACCGTCGCCACCCGCTTTGATGGTCTGCACCCACGCATCGCCTTCCTGACGAATACGTAAGCCAATACCCGCCTTAGCGAGCTGCTGATCGGGAGTGTCATAATAATGCGCGGCCAGCTGCGTAAGCTGTGAGGATTTAATATTCGCTTGGCGCATCAAACCTTTTAGGCGCGATTCTGGTACTAGAAACTTCAGCTCTATCTCTTGCATGATGGCTCCCGATTATAGTTATGAATGGTTAGTAATACCTGTTAAATAATTACCATCGTATGAAAGCTATCGAACAATGACAAGTAAAAGTTTTACTTTGGCTGATTAGCGGATACTAGGGCGTGTTCCCAGTTCAATCGATAGACATCTAAATGTGCTAAAAATGGCTATTTAATAACGCTATCGTTTTATACAGGGAAATTATTTAAAGCCAAAAAAAACCGCCCTACTAAGTAGGACGGCTTTTTTATAACGGGTACTTATAAAATATAACTATAAGTGAGCGATTATTAGAACTGGTTCATGGTGTTTTTGCCACCACCAGCTTTAAGGGCGTTTTCACCAGAGAAAATTTCTTTGTGATCATCGCCAAGGTCAGAACCCGCCATTGCTTGGTGTTTAACACAAGCGATGCCTTCACGGATTTCTTTACGTTGGACGCCAGCTGCATAAGCAAGCATACCTTCTTCACCGAAGTAGCCTTTAGCAAGCTCATGAACGCTAAGTGCAGTGGTGTGGTAAGTAGGTAGCGTGATTAGGTGATGGAAGACACCCGCTTCGCGTGATGCGTCACGTTGGAAGTTCTTCGCAGCGATATCAGCAGCTTCATCAAGCTCAGTACCGTCGTAATCAGCACTCATCAAGTTGTCTTTGTTGTAGCTTGATACGTCTTTGCCTTCTTCTTCCCACTGAGCGATAACTTGCTTACGGAAGTTTAGCGTCCAGTTGAACGATGGGCTGTTGTTGTATACAAGCTTCGCTTTTGGCTGCTCTTCTTTAATACGGTCAACCATCATTTTGATGTGTTCTACGTCTGGAGTAGGTGTTTCGATCCATAGTAGATCAGCACCGTTTTCTAGAGCAGTGACACAGTCAAGTACGACGCGGTCGATGTTGGTTTCTTCACGGAACTGATATAGACCGTTAGCTAGACGCTTAGGACGAACCAATTTGCCGTTGTGCTTAAGAAGGCTGTCATTTTCATTAGCTTCTTCGATGGTCACTTCTTCCATTTCTAGGAAGTCGATATATTGAGAAGCAAGGTCGCCTGGCTCATTTGATACTGGGATTTTTTGCGTGAGTGATGCGCCCTCACTATCAGTACGAGCAACGATAATACCGTCTTCAACGCCCAATTCTAGGAATGCATAACGAATCGCATTGATTTTTGCGATGTAGTCTTCATGCGGTACGGTTACTTTACCCGCTTGGTGACCACACTGTTTTGCGTCAGACACTTGGTTTTCAACTTGGATAGCACAAGCACCGGCTTCAATCATTTGCTTAGTTAGCAAGTAAGTCGCTTCTTCGTTACCGAAACCGGCATCGATATCAGCAATGATTGGCACAACGTGTGAATCGAAGTTTTCGATTTTTTCTAGGATAGCTGAAGTGTCTTGACCCGCTTCTTCTGCAGCGTTTAGCTCACGGAAGTAGTCGTTTAACACTTTAGCATCAGCTTGACGTAAGAAGGTGTAGATTTCTTCGATTAGTTTAGGCACAGACGTTTTTTCGTGCATAGATTGGTCAGGTAGAGGACCAAACTCAGAACGCAGAGCAGCAACCATCCAACCTGATAGGTAGATGTACGTTTTAGCGGTAGTGCCAAAGTATTTTTTCTTAGCGTACATAGTTTGCTGAGCAACAAAACCGTGCCATGCACCTAGAGATTGCGTGTACTGAGACGTATCATTGTCATAATCTTCCATGTCTTGACGCATGATTTTTGCAGTATACTTGGCGATATCTAAACCAGTTTTGAAACGGTTTTGCATCATCATACGTGCGGCATCAGTCTCGCTGATATTCTGCCAGTTACCGTGCTTTTGCTTTAGTTCACGTACTAGATCAATCGCTGATTTATATGCAGTTGACATCTATAGTCTCCTTGGTGGGGTGGGGATTAAAGGGGATGTAAATTACTTAAGTAAAATATGCAGATAAGTGTTGCTGGTAAAATAATGTTTCTTGAAAAGAAATACATTGGCAAAAGTAAAGTTCGGGATATAAACCTTTTACCTGAGCAATCTTTACTAAACTATAAGAAAATGATTATAAAAGCAAATAAAACCTGTCTTATTGGTCAGCTTTTATTTTTTAGATTTAATTGACGCTGTTTTAGTTAAGATGTGCTTGCCAGTTAAACCACTTATTAGCCTAAAGCGTATATAGCATCAATTCAAGCCTAAAAACTGCCGCGAGCAAAACGCCAAATTTATAAAAAACGGCTTGCATAATAAAGCTTACGCAATAAGCTTTCTGACCATCTTTTAGTATAAAAATGCGATAAAATAGCAGCCATCATTGATTCGTTAAAAGCCGTGCTGATGGCATAAGATTTGAAAATGACTTATCAGCGCTTGCTAAGCACTATAGCTAGGTTACCCTGATTTATCTAGTTTATGATTATTATCTTGGGTATTTCATTTGGTTATAGTATAGATATAACAATGGCTTGAGCAGGGTAAACTGGGGTATAATAAGCGTATATTAAAATTATTTAGATAGAAAAACGCTTGATTTAAGCAGTCGCAAAACAATTTTGTAAAATAATAGAACGGAAGATGCCGCGCTTTTTTAAGCTTATGGTGGCATTTATTCTACGGTAAAGAGAAATAGATATGAATTTGCAGCGGGTTGATTTGAATTTGTTGGTACATTTAGATGTACTACTACGTGAAAAAAACGTCACACGTGCAGCTGAGCAGCTCGGCATTACCCAGCCGGCGATGAGTAATATTTTGCGGCGCCTACGTAAGTTGTTTAATGACCCGTTATTGGTGCGCTCATCGGAAGGTATGACGCCGACCGAACGCGCGCTTGAGCTGCAGCCGCGTATTCGTGAGATATTAGCAGATTTGACGCAAGTGCTTGAGCCGCGTACTGAGTTTCGTCCTTATAGTACCTCGCGGGTTTTTCGTATTATGACCTCAGATTATGCTGAGGCGACTTTGGTGCCAAAACTGGTCAAAGCGCTACGCTCTGAAGCGCCCAATGTGATTTTGGATTTCTTGACGCCCTCTGATGTTTCCTACCGTGATATGGAACAGGGGCGCGTAGATTTAGCGATTAACCGTTTTAATGAGATTCCGCAAAGCTTCCATCAAGTATTGGTTTGGCGCGATACATTTAGCTGTTTGTTATCTGCTGAAGGGCCATATGCCAATCGTTTTAATTTAAAAAATTATCTAAAAGCGCAGCATGTTTGGGTGTCCAAAACAGGTATGGGCGTTGGCTTTGGGGTTAATCCAGAAAAATCAGGTGGGCTTGGTTCTATCGATCAGGCATTGCAACGTTTAGGGCAAAAGCGCCAAATCAGCGTCTTTACCCGTCACTATCAAATGCCAGCGATGCTTGCCGCCAATAAAGATTTGATTGCGACTTTGCCGACGCGGGTGGCGAGAATGCAGGCCAATAATGACAGTATCATTATGGAAGAGCCACCATTCTTTATCCCTGAGTTTGAGCTGACGATGGCGTGGTCACCATTGTTACAGCATCACCCAGCGCATCGTTGGTTACGTCAGCTGATTATGCATGTGGCACGGCAAGTAGTCGCCGAAGAAGAGAATCCGCCACCAGAGATTCCAGTCATTAACCATTTGTTTTAGCACAACTTTTAAAGAACCAGCGCATGTATCATGGGCTGGTTTTTTTATTGCCTCTATTTTTTAGATCAACCTTTTTTAATTTAAAAGCTCCTTAACTCAAAAGATTTTCTAAATTTAGTTTTTTTAAATAAAGCCAGTCTTTATAAGGGTGTCACACTATTAACATCTTACGCACACTTCTTCATAACTTGTAAAACTACCGCTGGTGCATTTTGTTATGCTAAATGGACATTAAGAAAAAAGACAACTAAAGCGAGCATTGTTAAGTGATTCGATAATATCGACACACTTAACGATAGAATATTTCTTAGTCATCATGGCTCGTTTAATAAATATCCATTACATAATAAGCAAATAAATAAGGACAATTATCATGGCAGATATCACCACTGTGAACCCAGCAACAGGTAAAGACATTAAAACTTACACTTATATGAGCGATGATGAAGTGAATAAAATCATCGATGCCTCACACGAAGCGTTTTCAAAATGGCGTTTGGTTGATGCCGATGAACGCGCCAAAGTCATTAACTCGATTGGCGAGACGCTAATGAAGTATAAGGAAGAGCTTGCGAAGCTAATGACCGAAGAGCGTGGTAAGACCTTAGAGGCAAGCTTAGCTGAAGTAGATTTATGTAAAGCGATTTGTGATTTTACCGCGAGTGAAGGCGTCGCTGCTTTAGCTGACGACGAACGCGATATCGAAGGCATTAAAAAAGGTCTAATCAGCTATGATCCTATCGGTATTATCTATGGTATCCAGCCGTGGAACTTCCCAGCTTACCAAGTATTCCGCTATACCATTGCTAACTTGATGGCCGGTAACAGTATCCTGCTTAAGCACGCATCCAACGTGACTGGCTCAGGTCAATTGATTGAAAAAATCATGCAAGAATCTGACTTACCAGAAGGCTTATTCCGTGCCTTGATTATCGATCATGATCAATCTGAAAAAGTGATCGAGCACGAGAAAGTACGCGGTGTTACCTTAACGGGTAGTGATGTCGCTGGCCGAGTAGTGGCGCAGCAAGCGGCCAAAGTACTGAAAAAGACGGTTATGGAACTTGGCTCGAATGATGCCTTTATTGTGTTAGAGGATGCCGACTTAGACTTAGCAGCAGCAACTTGCGCCCATGCACGTTTATACAATAATGGCGAAACTTGTATTGCAGCCAAACGCTTCGTCGTTGTTGATAGTGTCTATGATAAATTCCGTGACCTCGTTATTGAAAAATTCAATGACTATAAAGTTGGCGATCCAATGGAAAAGTCGACGGACGTAGGCCCGATGTCGAGTAGCAAACAACGCGATACTTTGCATAAGCAAGTACAAGAAAGCGTAGATAAAGGCGCGACCATTACGATCGGCGGTGAAGTACCTGATAAGCCGGGCGCGTTTTATCCACCAACGATTTTGGAAAACATCAAACCTGATCAACCAGCTTATAAAGATGAGTTATTTGGTCCTGTTGCCGCGCTTATTCGTGCCAAAGACCAAGACGATGCTTTCCGCATTGCCAATGACAGTCGTTATGGTCTCGGCGGTGCTATCTTTTCAAAAGACGAAGAGAAAGCGATTAATTTAGCCCAGCAGCATTTCGATACGGGGATGGTTTACATCAATGGCTATAATTTGGTCAATCCAGGTCTGCCATTTGGTGGCGTGAAGGATTCAGGCTATGGCCGTGAACATGGTGGCTTTGGTATCAAAGAATTTGTCAATATTAAAGCAGTACATGTGGTTAATAAAAAGCCTGCTTAATTATTAAAGTGTTTTAGACTGTTAATCTTAGATACCTCGTTATTCAGTAACGAGGTATTTTTTTTGCTATTGCTATATAGTCAAAATATCCTAAAAACGCGACGATATCAGCAGTGCGTGATGTATCGATATTACTTTTCAATCACTATATATTATCTTTGACTTAAGCATAAAAAAGCAGAACCCGTTATGGATTCTGCTTTTTAGTTTATTAGAAAAGCTTAAACATCTAACCATAGCTTTAGCGGTAAAGCCGGTAGATAAGATGATTTAGTATCATTAGGTGGATTATCTAAGTCAATAATACCTTTAGCAATCAGTAATAGGGTCCACGGTAAGAGTTGATGCTCACCTTTTTGTACGCGTGCTTGCAGGCTATCCGCAGTGTCTTTGTAATCAACTTCAAGCAGCGCTTGGGTCAACACCGCACCGGCATCAAGCTCGGCGGTGACCACATGAATACTACAGCCATGATGGCGTTCGCCCGCTTGTATCGCGCGCTGATGGGTATCTAGGCCCTTATAAGCAGGCAGCAAAGCAGGGTGCAGGTTAATCATTGGCGCAGGCGCATTATCGATAAATGAGGCGCTTAATACGCGCATAAATCCTGCAAGCACAATCACATCAGGCTGCCAAGCGCTTAGCTGTGCGCTGGCATGGGTTTCAAAAGTTTTGATCCCCATACGTTTGCCGCTCGCAACGTGAGATAAGACGGCAACTGGAATCGCAGCGTCATTAGCGCGTGTGATGGCATAAGCGTCTTCACGGTTACTGATGACGCCAACAATCTCAATCGGTAGCGCGCCAGCTTGCATGGCATTAATCAATACTTGCAGGTTGCTACCACTACCAGATACCAAGACAGCGACGCGTAACGGTTTAGCTAATTTTTTTGCAATACTTTTTAAATTGTCGTCTGGCATTAACGGTACACCACGGCGTCCGCTTCACGGCTCACCATTTCACCCAATTTCCAAGCGTTTTCGCCTGCATCATTTAAGGTCTTGATAGCAGCTTCTGCTTTGTCTTTAGGCACAACGATGACAAAACCGACGCCGCAGTTAAAGGTGCGGTACATCTCACTTTGCTCGATATTGCCTTGGGTTTGTAGCCACGTAAATAGCTCTGAGAACTGCCAGCTGCTCGTATCAATGCTAGCGGCTAAATTATCTGGTAGTACACGCGGCAGGTTATCGGTTAAGCCCCCGCCGGTGATATGTGACATCGCATGTAAGGCTGAGCTACCAAGGGTATCTTGCAAGGCTTTAATGGCTTTAACATAAATACGTGTCGGCGCCATCAGTGCATCCTGAATAGGCTGACCATCTAATTGCTCATCGCTTGTCGTGACATCAACGCCGCTGACTTCGATGACTTTACGTACCAATGAGTAGCCATTAGAATGCGCGCCGCTTGAAGCAAGGGCAATCAATACATCGCCCTCGCTGACGTTTTCACCAGTGATAACTTCCGCTTCTTCGACTACGCCGACACAGAAACCGGCTAGGTCATAATCATCATCTTGATACATGCCCGGCATCTCAGCGGTTTCGCCGCCAATGAGCGCGCAATTTGATAATTTACAGCCTTCGCCAATGCCCGTGACAACAGTTGCCGCGACATCGACATCAAGCTTGCCCGTTGCATAATAATCTAAGAAAAATAATGGCTCAGCACCGCAAACCAATAAATCATTGACGCACATAGCCACCAAGTCGATACCGATGGTGTCATGACGGTTTAATTGCAAGGCCAATTTAAGCTTGGTACCGACACCGTCCGTACCCGAAACCAACAACGGTGAGGTGTAACCAGTCGGAATACGACAAAGCGCCCCAAAACCGCCAAGTCCGCCCACAACCTCAGGACGAGAGGTGGCTTTTGCCACTGATTTAATACGTTGCACCAACGCATCGCCGGCATCAATATCGACGCCAGCATCTTTGTAGCTTAAAGAAGGCTTGTTACTCATGGTCATCTCACAAATTTTATAAGGAATGAAGGTCGGTCAGTAGAAAAGCGGATCGGTCGTGTTAATTTTGCAGATAGTGCGCGCATTATACCCAAAAATGACCCTTAGCCGCAAAGCAACTTACCAATATTTGGCGGATATTTGCAGAAGAGAGCTAATAAAGCCGTCTTAGGTACAATAAAAAATTAAGAAACAAAAAATGACTGATTTTTTGTTCGACTCTGCGATAATAGAACGCCAAAGTCGTTGGCAAAACCTACGACGATGACGCTGCTAATGACCATGACAAATATAAAGCCGCTGAAGACATATTTCAGTGAACAAACCATTAGACGCCAGAATTTTACATAGACTTAATCGTAGGGTTACCCTTAATGATAAACCAACCAATAGATCCCTTTTTTCGGCGCTTATTTATCGTCGTTGCGATTGTTATAGCGGTATTCTTATTGTATTTGATGATGCCGGTTATCGTGCCGTTTGTCGTGGCTTTTGTACTGGCTTATTTATTTAATCCACTGGTTAAGCGTTTATCAAAATATATCAAGCGTTGGATAGCCATTATCATCGTTTATTCGACGATTACGCTTGGCATGGTGCTGCTGCTTTGGTGGTTAATACCGACCTTATGGCATCAACTGCAAGCGGCATGGGAATATCTACCCAAAGTATTAAATTGGTATAACCAAGTTGTACGTGAGTGGTTTATCAATAACAGCCGTATTCGTCTGCCAGAATTAGAAAGCAAAGGTTTCTCTGATACTTTGGTTGATTATATGCAGACCAATTATAAATTCGCTGATGCCAGCAGCATGATGAGCCAAATTTTGGTCTCTAGTATGAATTTTATTAATAATGCTGGCTTGATTGTACTGGTGCCGATTTTAACCTTTTATTTCCTATTTAATTGGGATCAGCGTCTGCATACTTGGAAAATGGCAATTCCGGCGCCTTATTGCAAAAAGGTGGTTGCCATTGCTAAAGAATGCGATCAAGCCTTGATGGCATTTATTAAAGGTCAATTATTGGTCATGGTATTATTAGGCGTCATTTATGCTGTACAGCTCCAGCTTATTGGGCTTGAGCTTGGTTTGATTATTGGTATGGTGGCTGGTATCGCAAGCTTCGTACCGTATTTAGGCTTTGGTATCGGCTTTATCGCCGCGATTATCGCCTCTTTATTCCAATTTGGTTTAGACTGGACTTATCTAGCCTTAGTGGTTGGCGCGTTTTTGGTCGGACAAGCGGCAGAGGGTTATATTTTACAACCGTTATTGTTGGGCGACAAAATCGGTTTATCGCCGTTATGGGTTATTTTTGCCGTATTGGCAGGGGCAAGCTTATTAGGTTTCGTCGGTATGCTGATTGCGCTACCGGTGTCCGCTGTGCTTAATGTCTTATTCCGTCATTTATACGCCTATTATCAATCGACTGACTTTTATAAAGGCCGTAAACAATTGGCGTTATTTGAAGAAAAATAAATCGCCCAGACATTCTATGAATAATGATAGATTGGGCTTAATGGGTAAAAGACTTGTCAGTCATTTTGCAAATATGTTATATATAGGCGCAGTATTAACGGTATTTACCGTTATTAGGTTGGCTTTGCTAAATGTGAAAGTTAGCAAAGCCAGTTTACAGAATATTAGTCGTTTAGCCTTTTTAGTGATTGCGCTACGCAAACCGAGTTGATGATTCATGGCAGAAGCACAGCTAAGTCTCAATCTGGACATTAAGCATGATGCGAGTCTCAGCGACTTTGCCGGTCCAGGTTGGATGTCTATTATCGATGCAGTGCGGCAGCTACATGTCGGCCTGATAGGTCAGCTGTACCTATTTGGCAGCCCAGAGACGGGCAAGTCGCACTTATTATCCGCCATCTGTGAGTCGTTTATTGAGATGGACAAATCAGCGATTTGTCTGTCATTAAATGAGCTGATTCATACCGATGTCAATGTTCTATCTTCTTTAGAAAATTTTTCCCTGATTGCGATTGATGATTTAGAAGTGCTTGAGCAAAGCAGCCAATGGCAAGAAGCCTTATTTCACTTAATTAATCGTAGCCGAGAGGGGCAACGGCAGCTGATTTTTGCCTCCAACAAACCCGCGACCGAATTACCTTTTCAGCTAACAGATCTCCTCACCCGTTTGGCGCAGTCACCAAGCTTTAAAGTGCCAACCGGTCATGATTTGGCAGACCGTCAAGCTTTGCTACAATCTATCTTACGTCGCCGCGGTTGGCAGTTTGATGAGCGTATTATCAATCATTTGCTCACCGAAGGGCCGCATCGTATCGGCGCTATGATGGACGTCCTAAATTACATTCAGCCGATGTTTTCTAACCTTGGTCGTAGTAATATATCCAAAGCGGTCATTAGCGATGCGCTGCGCACGATTGATGAGCAGACACTTGCCGCAGAGCTTGCCGATATCGCGCAGGAGACGCAAGTAGATAATGAGGTCGCCAACCAAGATCAGCATACCATGCCGCTTGATTTTTAATATAAACCGCTATCTTTCTGTAGAAATTTTAGAAAATACCTTTACTATTCATGGAATAACTTATGAAAACAAACGCTTCTTTGCTAAAAAAACTGACGATGGGCACATTACTAATTACTGCTGGCTCAGTCTCTATGCTATCGCATGCGGCAGTGACCTTGCTGGTTGATGACCATATCAAAGTAACCGCTATTAACGGGCAGGAAATTCAGCAAAGTGCGTTTCAGCCATTAAAGAAATCTTTTACCTTAGAGCCAGGTCAGCATGCGATTACCGCTAAATATGACCGCTTATACAATTTGCCGCGTGATGAGCACGATTATTTGCGCTCGGGTAATGTGAGTGTGACGGCAGAATTGGTGGACAATCAAACCTATCGTCTTACCATGCCAAATCAGCCAGAAAAATATGCAGCGGCCAAAGAGTATGCTAAGCGTCCAACCCTAGCGGTGCAACAGAATAATACGGTAGTTGCCAGTCAGCAAGCTTTGGAAGGCAGCCAAGGTGGTTTGCTATCAGGTTTGGGTAAAACATTGGGTGGTGTATTTGGCGGCGCAAATGATGCTGAGCTACAAAACCAACGTGCCATTGCTGCGTTAGGTCAACCTACTGCCAGCACTGTCAATACAGGTGCTGTGACCACAGTTCAGCAAACGACAAGCGCTACTGCCTCTACCAGTACTTTAGATCAGTTTATGCAACTTTGGTTACAAGCAACGCCAGCAGAGCGTGAAAAAATACGCCAGTGGATTGAGAAGTAGAATAGGTTCAGCTATTGAAAGAGCTTAACGTTTATCGATTTTTAGCAAAGCGAACACAAAAAAAGCACCTAAATTAGGTGCTTTTTCCTTACTTACTATCTATTCAGTTAATAAACGAATTGAGTGATAAATGGTTTTATGTATTTATCTGTTTAGCCGTTATTTAGCCAAAAAAGCGTTATACATCCAAATCAGCTTTTCTTGTTGTTGTACATACTCATCAACTAAATCGGCTGTACCTTGGTCTTCAGCTCGTTCTGCTAATGCTGATACTTCGCGTTGCTCTTCAATCAGTGCTTGTAGGCCAGTCACTACACCTTGCACACAAGCATTACCGTCTTTAACGTTTTTATCTTCTTGAATGTTGGTATGTTGACTAAAGTCGCTATAAGCATGCAGTGGCGTGCCACCCAAGGTTAAGATACGCTCAGCGATTTCATCAATTTCTACTTGCAAATTGGTATATAGCTCTTCGAACTGTGGGTGCAAGGTGAAGAAATGCTCACCTTTTACGTTCCAGTGATAACCACGTACGTTGATATAAAACATATGATAGCTTGATAGTAGATCGTTTAACTTATCAATCACTTCGCTCATATCTGCTTTTTCTAGACCGATTTGGTTGGTTGCATTATTAGTATTACTCATAATATTATCCTTATAGTTTGAGTGTTGATTTAAGAGACTGGTTATTTTTATAAACTTAGACTTAATCATCTAAGGCAAATGTAGAAGTCTAAGAGTGTAGCAAGTCATCTCCTGCATTGCTATGCTCGTTATATATCTTCTACAGGTTTTTAGGTCTCTATACCTTGTCTGTTTATGCTTATTATAATAGCAAAGATACTATGATAAGTTAAATTTAATTAATATAAGGCTGCGATTGATTTTATAGAATTATAAAATCACAGTATCCACGCTATTCATACTATTTTATAAAGCCAACACCTATACAAGTTTAATGCTGAATTATAAAAAACGACCAATCCCATTAATCTAAATGCCACTTTTAACGTTTTGCAGGTGGCTGTAAGTTTTCAGGGTTTAAGCCTTTAACAGCAATGACTTCTTGTAGGTGCTGACGTACGGTATCGATTGGGAATTTTTGCGTTTGTAAACGCTTAGGAATGATTTGGCTGCCTTGTTGACCTTTTAGCTCAAACATCATGAAAATATAGTCATCAGTTTCATCCCAGCTTTTGACGGCGCTCCAAGGAATGACCGCCTGCTGAGTGCTACCAGCACGCATCTGCATACCGCGCATCTGATTGCTATTAAACATATCAGGCTGATTGACCGGCATTGCCATGACCAGACCATGCTTTTGCACGCCCAATTTCATTTGACGCATCTCATCAGGCATTTCTTGGTCAGCAACTTGTTTTTCAAACTCTTTTTTGACATACCATTTAAAGCCAAGGGTACGTACCAATAGATAAATGACCACCGCCGCTAGCATCAACCAAAAGATAATGGTCGAATAACCAGTTAAAAAAACCAAGCCTGCGATGGCTAATATGACGACGACCGCCATAATAATCCACTCTTTCATCTTAATACTCGACAGACCAAACGACGGGCTGGCACTGGCAAATAGCTCATATTGGGCTTGATGAAATTCGGCCTCGGTTAGGTTTAAGGCGACAGGTTGAAGGGTGTAGGGGTACAGGGCCATAAAGGTTTCTCAGATACGTATGTTAAAAGCGTGGGATGAAAAGCGCCAAACCGAAGCTGTAATACTATGCTGGGCTGGGCTTGGCTGGAAGTAGAATAAAGATATGCGCTTATCTTACCGAAAACTGCTCTTAAATGAAACATATAAGCGGGTCTGTCGACCAATAGCTCGGTTATTTTTCAGATAGCATCCTTATTTATACTAAGGTCAATGAGAGAACTTGATGCATAAGAGCATGATGTGGCTTCTATTATTTGTTATTTAACCCATAAAGCTTGTGCAAAGAACGGGCTAGATTGTGGCAAAATATAGCCAAAACATGGTCAAATCTGCTTGGTATTGGTATGATAGTGACTATTATTTATTATTCAGATTGACGTGGCCTTATGGCAAAGCTTTATAATGGTTTTATAAGGCTTTGCGCGCTATTTTTTGTTTTATCTCATTTATGGCTAGTGATATCTAACCACTATACTTGGCTACTATTTTCATTTTTCTTTCTTACTCACTTTTGGCGCTACAGGCAACTATTATGATTGACCCAAAACTCTTACGCGGTGATTTAACGGATTTACAACAGCAGCTGGCCACGCGTGGTTATGCGCTTGATATGGCGTTTTGGCAAAGTATCGAAAACGAACGTAAGTCTTTGCAAGTCAAAACCGAAGAGCTGCAATCGCGTCGTAATGCCGGTGCTAAGCAAGTGGGTGCGCTAAAAAAATCGGGCGCAGATGCCAGCGAACTGTTGGCTGAGATGCAAAGTGTCAGCGGTGAGATTAAGACAGCTGAAGATGAGCTGCGTACCTTGCAAGAACGCATTAGCCAAGCGGCCATGCAAATCCCAAATATCCCAGCCGCCGATGTGCCAGTCGGGACATCAGAAGATGATAACGTCGAAGTGCGCAAATGGGGAACGCCGCGCGCGTTTGATTTTGAGATTCAAGACCATACTCATATCGGTGAGACGCTAGGTATGCTTGATTTCGAAGCCGCTGCAAAATTAACAGGTAGCCGTTTTAACGTCTTAAAAGGTCAGCTTGCGCAAATGCATCGCGCTTTGATTCAGTTTATGCTCAATACCCATACCATCAAGTACGGCTACACTGAAACCTATGTGCCTTATATCGTCAATTCTGAGAGTTTAAAAGGTACGGGTCAATTGCCGAAGTTTGAAGATGATTTGTTTAAATTGACCAATCATACCAATAACGAAGGTACAGATTTTTATCTGATTCCAACGGCCGAAGTGCCCATGACCAACTTGGTACGCGGTGAGCGTTTGGATATCAAAGAGCTGCCGTTAAAATTTACCGCCCATACGCCATGTTTCCGTAGTGAAGCGGGCTCGCATGGTCGCGATACCCGTGGTCTAATCCGTCAGCATCAGTTTGAAAAAGTTGAGATGGTCAATATCGCTACCGCTGAGCAATCAGATGACTTACTTGAGGCGATGACGGCACAAGCTGAGTACATTTTGCAGCAGTTGAATCTGCCGTACCGTGTGGTCAAACTATGTACTGGCGATATGGGCTTTGCCGCTCAAAAAACTTATGACATCGAAGTGTGGTTGCCAAGCCAAGATACTTATCGTGAAATCTCAAGCTGCTCAAACTGTGGCGACTTCCAAGCTCGCCGTATGGGCACGCGCGTTAAAGATGGCAAGCAAACCAGCCTAGCGCATACGCTAAATGGTTCAGGTTTGGCAGTCGGTCGTACGTTATTGGCAGTGATGGAAAATCATCAAAATGCTGATGGTAGTATCACCATTCCTGAAGCATTGCGTCCGTTCATGGGCGGAGTTGAAACCATTTTAGCTTAATGATTTAGTTTTTTATCTAAACTGCGGGTTGGTTGCTGACTCGCGGTTTTTTCATACGTATTGGTTTAATAAAACTGATACGAATGATTGTTAAATACAAACGCTTCTGTCAGCGCATTTTTAGATTGCCAGATGGCAAATATGTTAATATTGCATGTGATTTTATAGTCTATCTTTTGATGACATCCATTGTATTTTTGTCGTATTTCTGATGGATTGCCCTCTGAGTAACCCTTTCTCTTATGCTCCATACTTTTCATTCGAATATTAGGACACTCTATGCCGACCCCAATTAATGAACGCAAACTTGCCAATGCCATCCGTGTACTGTCGTTCGACGCGGTTCAAAAAGCCAATTCTGGACACCCAGGCGCGCCGATGGGCATGGCTGATATTGCCGAAGTATTGTGGCGCAAATTTTTAAAGCACAATCCTGCTGACCCGCAATGGCACAACCGCGATCGCTTTGTACTATCAAACGGTCATGGCTCGATGCTCATTTATTCCTTGCTGCATTTATCAGGCTATGATGTCAGCGTTGATGATTTAAAAGGCTTTCGTCAGCTGCATTCAAAAACTCCAGGCCATCCTGAACTTGGCTATACGCCAGGGATTGAAACCACAACGGGTCCACTAGGTCAGGGTATTGCCAATGCCGTTGGTTTTGCGATTGCAGAGAAGACACTAGCGGCGCAGTTCAACCGTGACGGCCATAACATCGTTGACCATCATACTTATGCGTTCTTAGGCGATGGCTGCTTGATGGAAGGTATCAGCCATGAAGTTTGCTCATTGGCTGGGACGTTAGGTTTGGGCAAATTGGTCTTTTTCTATGATGATAATGGCATCTCAATCGATGGCGATGTCGAAGGCTGGTTCACTGATGATACGCAAGCGCGATTTGAAGCGTACGGCTGGCAAGTCATCAAGGTTGACGGTCATGATACCGATGAGATTACCAAAGCCACTGAGCAAGCCATTGCTGAGACCACTAAGCCAAGCTTAATTATTTGTAAAACGACGATTGGTGCTGGTAGCCCAAACAAGCAAGGTTTAGCAGCCAGTCATGGTGCACCACTTGGTGATGACGAAATCGTCTTGACCCGTGACGCTTTAGCATGGACTCATGCGCCGTTTGAATTAGATGACGAAATCTATGAAGCATGGGATGCTAAAGCTAAAGGCGACGTACAGCAAAAGAACTGGGATGCGGACTTTGAAGCCTATAAAAAAGCCTATCCAGAATTGGCAAGCGAGCTACTACGCCGCTTAAACGGTGAATTGCCAGCGGATTTTGAAAGCCAAGCACAAGCCTATATTCAGCAAACGCAAGAGCAGGGCGGTGATGTTGCCAGTCGTAAAGCCAGTCAAAATGCGATCAATACCTTACAGCCGTTACTACCAGAATTGTTGGGCGGTTCAGCGGATCTGGCAGGTTCAAACCTTACGCTATTTAAAGGTGCGAAAGGCATCGAAAAAGATAGCGATGGCAACTATATCTATTATGGCGTGCGCGAGTTTGGTATGACCGCGATTGCCAATGGTATCGCGTTGCATGGCGGCTTTATCCCTTACGTGGCAACCTTCCTGATGTTTATGGAATACGCGCGTAATGCGGTACGTATGGGCGCACTCATGAAGCAGCGTGTGATTCATGTTTATACTCATGACTCTATCGGTCTGGGTGAAGATGGCCCGACGCATCAGCCAGTTGAGCAATTAACGAGCTTACGTACCACACCAAATCTACGCACATGGCGTCCGTGTGATGCGACCGAATCTGCTAGCGCTTGGGTTGAAGCGATTAAGTCCGAAAACAATCCATCAGCATTGATCTTTAGCCGTCAAAGCTTGCCACATCAAGCACGTGATAGTGAGCAAGTCGCTAACATCGCTAAAGGTGGCTATGTGTTAGCGAAAGAGGAAGGTGAGCTACAAGCGATTATCATCGCGACAGGTTCAGAAGTTGGTCTTGCTATGCAAGCGCACGCAACATTGAGCGCAAATGGCGTTGGCGTCCGTGTCGTCTCTATGCCATGTGCCGAGATTTTTGTAGAGCAAGATGCTAGCTACCGTGAAGCGGTATTACCAGCTAATATCCGCGCCCGCGTAGCGGTAGAAGCAGCACACGTCGATTACTGGTATAAGTTTGTCGGTCTAGATGGCAAAGTCATTGGTATGACGACTTATGGTGAATCCGCGCCAGCTGAGGAGCTATATCAAGAGTTTGGTATTACTACGGAAGCGGTGGTTGATGCGGTGAATAGTTTGGTTTAATAAACCTAACTTAGTTAGCGTTTAAACAAGAAAGAGCTACTAGAAAAATATGGTGGCTCTTTTTTTTGTGATTAACTTTTGGTTTTGAAATATTATAAAAGCCCTGTAAATAGATTGCTGGGTAGGTTAGTGTCGAGACTTAATGCACCATGAGTCGTTAAATGGTAACGCAAAGTTCGACCAGCCGCCCTATAACCAAGCTTAATGTGTTTTTTTAGTTGACCGTGGTTAGTGTTATATCTATTTTGCTAATTTAAAGCGAGCTTAAGGACGTGTACCTGTTTTGTACTGGCACGTTGATTAATAGACAAGGTGCGTCAAAAAGAGCTAGATAAGCATCATCAAAAAGAACAGGCCAAAGTTGATAAGAAGATTCAAGCAATGATAGACGATATCAACCAAAAGGCAATGAAAAAGCAGGAAAAAATAGATACTAAAATTCAGAAGAGAAGAAATAAAATAGATAAGACTGGTATAGCAGAAGAGCAAATATGGCAGTACTAAAAACGTTAGAAAATATGTTTATAATATTTAATCTATTTTCGAGTGATTTTTAGGTCATAATATTTTTAAATAATTAAGCGTTTCTGTAAAGAACGTCTTGAAAATCTATAATGTTATCTACCCAACTTAGAAATTCTAAGTTGGGTTTTTTGTCACTTAATCAATTAGCTGCAATCAGCTTCCCTGATATTTCAAGCGGAATGATATTGCTAATCAGTTTCGGGAAGGCTGTCACCCCGTAGTTATAGCGATCGACCATGCCTGTCGCGCGAAACTTTAACGTCGGTTTAGAGGTGGCGGGGTCAATCTCTACATCAGATAGAGTCACTCTTACCGTTAACGGTTTGGTTTGACCTAAAGCGGTAAAATCGCCCGTGACATTGGCTTCTTTCGGCGTGATCATCTTGATTTTTTTTGAGACAAACGTCATCGTCGGATATTGCTGCGTATTGAGCAGCTCTTTACGGCGCAAAAAAGAGTCACGTAGCCTGCGCTCGGTATCGATGCTATCGGTATGCACGGTAAAATTAATGGTCGTACTCTCAGGCTTTTTGACGTCATAATTGATCGATCCATTTACTTTACGAAACTTACCGTCAGTGGTCGCCTTGCCTAAATACTTGACCTCAAAATCAGCGCTGGTCTTAGGCACGTCCAGTTTCCACTTTTGTGGCATCGTGTTGGCGGCGACTCCCATTATAGGCAAAGATAATAATAAAGAGGTACCAAGCGTAATCTTTAACAAAGAGGCGGCGCGAGTATTCATACGTATAATCCAAAGGGTGATATTAAAGTCGTCAGTATTGAACATGCTTTTAGGGCACAACTGAGCGTTATAGCTGAAATAATAATACGATAGCCTACTACAATTGTGCTGTTTCAATGTATTATTAAAGTTATGAGCGATTTAGAAGTAAGTCTTATACTGGCTTATCGCTTAAAATAACCAATTTGACTTTTTATCAAAAAGCGCCGTAAAACCATGTCCCTTCTAGGGCGTGGATATCAGGCGTCAGCTATTGTCGCTCAGCCTTAAAACAGACTTGTCAACCAAACTTATTAAGACCATAATCACTCTATGAAAACGCTCAAGTGTCGCATCAAAGACAAACACGCCAATCAGCTAAATAAACTGGCTGGTGCAGTTAACTTTGTGTGGAACTATGTAAATGACTTGAGTTTTAAACATCTTCAACGCACCAATCATTTCTTTTCAGCTTATGATATTGCGGCTTATGTAAAAGGTAGTGGCGAGCTGCTAAACCTGCACAGCCAAACCTTACAAGCCATCACCGAAACCCATGCTAAATCTCGCAAGCAATTCAAAAAAGCCAAATTAAACTGGCGAACCAATAACCCAAAATCTAAGCGTAAATCACTTGGTTGGATTCCTTTTAAAAAAGCAGCAATCAAATACGTAGGTATCAAAAAATCAGGAAAGAAAAGTCTTAAATCCACCATTCAATTTAGCCTGGCTAAAGGCAAGAAGCTGACCATCGACGTGTGGGATAGCTATAATCTAGCACTCTACACCATCAACACCTGTGAGCTTGTGCAAGACAGTCGCGGCCACTGGTATGCCTGTATCACCATTAAAGAGTACCCAAAAATTGAGTGCGGTACAGGCGAAACTGGTATTGATTTAGGTTGCAGGGACTCAGCAACGACAAGTAATGGTGAGGTACTAAAAACCAAAGTCACGCAGCAATACGCTAAAAAACTAGGCATTGCTCAGCGGGCTAAAAACAAACAAAGAGTTAAAGCGATTCACGCCAAGATTAAAAATTCACGCCAAGATTAAAAATACACGCCAAGACTTGATTCATAAATTTACCACCAACCTTACCAAGACTAATAAAATAATCATCATTGGCAAACTTCAATCAACATCATTCACTAGGGGCAAGCTAGCCAAGTCCGTCTATGATGCAGGTTGGTTTGAGATTAAGCGGCAACTGGCCTATAAATGCGAGAACGCAGGTTGCTACTATGTTGAGGTGAATGAAAGCTACACCACCCAAACTTGTTCGTGTTGTGGCTCACGCCAAAACAGTCCGAAAGGTAGAGCAAACTTAGGAATAAGAGAATGGCTTTGCGAGTGTGGTGTCACTCATGACCGTGATATTAATGCGGCAAAAAATATTCTCGCGCTCGGGCTTGAGCGTCTAGTAGTAGGAATCCCCTCACTTTAGGGAGGGGAGGAAGTCAAATAGTAGAAAACCATGTCTTTGATGTCCAGCTTTAAAGGTATCGTCGGCGAGACCGTCATCAATGTGGCCATGTGGCTAAAACTTGAAAAAGACGTTTATCATCGTCTAAACAATATCACTTTGCCATTAGCAAATGGCGGCAGCACCCAAATTGACCATGTCATCGTTTCTAGGTACGGCATCTTTGTCATCGAAACCAAAAACTATAAAGGCTGGATATTTGGTAACGAAAAGCAGCGACAATGGACGCAGGTCATCATGGGTCGCAAGTATAAATTTCAAAATCCATTGCGGCAAAATTATTTGCATATAAAAACGCTGTCTGATTTATTAGAACTGGAGATGAGTTATTTCCATTCGATGATTGCCTTTATCGGCGAGTGTGAGCTTAAAACTCGTGATGAGTTACCAGAGTACGTATTGACGAGCGGCATGGCATCTTATATCAAGAAAAAACAAGATAAAATGCTTACCGATGAAGAAGTCAAAGCCATTGTTGAGCAAATTGAAAACAATCGATTTAGCAAGTCTTCGCGTACTAACAGAGCGCATAAAGCCTATTTAAAAGAGAAGCATAATCCTTCAAACAAGCAAGCTAGTGATAAACCAAATGCTAAGTCAGTTACTACATCAGCGAATCAGCCTGCGCCTGAATTAATAGTAAAACAACCTCCTAAAAAGACCATTCTTCAAAGCAGAGAAGTACTGCGATGGTCTGGGCAAACGGAAGTTGAAGCGGGCGACGCTCCGTTTGTCCCTTCTAGCAATGTTCTGCCTATCTCTCAACTGATTAATGATGATTCTGTCTTTATTACCCCATTTGAGGTTTTGGAATCAGAGCCGAGGATAGAGAAAGCTGCTACTAAGGAGCCTTCTATTATCGAGCAAGTTGAAGCGTCAATCATTTCTGATAATACTCCCGCTTGCCCGAAGTGTAATAGTGAGATGGTCAAGCGCGTTGCTAAAAAAGGTCAGCAGCAAGGTCAGCCCTTTTTTGGTTGCAGTCAATTTCCTAAGTGTCGCGGTGTGGTGAATATTAATTAGGTGATATTAGGGTGTGTATAGAATTCAAATGAGTGGCAACCAGATAAAGACACAAGCAAGCATTACCGCTGCTGCATAGCTATCTTTGAGCTTATCATATCGCGTGGCAATGCCCTAAAATGTTTCAACCTAGCAAAAGCGTTTTCTACCAAGTGACGGCAACGATACAAATACCAGTCTAGTGTGTCATTGTTGCTGTTTTTAGAGTTCGACTTAACGGGTATGACTGACTCAGCACAGTGCTTGAAGATACACTCTCTAATATCACTACTATCGTAGCCCCTGTCTGCAATCACCGCTTTAGTCTGGTTATTAATCGTGCTATCTATCAACGTCTTTGCCATCTTAGCGTCATGCACTTGCCCACCTGTCAGCTCAACATGTATAGGGTTACCACAAGCATCGACCACTAAGTGCAGTTTGCTGCTATTACCTGCAACACTTTTACCAATGGCCTCATCAAGATGACTGGCTGCACCTGAACTATGCTGATGAGCTTTGACCACGCTACCGTCTATGAATAACCATTCACTATCATAGTTTGCTGTGATTATTTTCATGAGCTTTTGCCATTTACCGGTTTTACGCCAATAACGGTATTGATGATATATGCGAGACCAATGACCGAAATAAGAAGGTAAGTCTCGCCATGGACAGCCTACTCTTATGCGGTACAGCATGCCTTCAACGGTACGTCTTAGATTGGGCTTGTTATATACGTTAATTTGTCGCAATATAATAAATAGCTTGTGCCAAAGTTCATCGTTGAGCTTGGTGCGAGTCATAAGTGATGCCTTATCTCTTTGTTGTGGTAAACAGTAGAGTAAGGCGTTGCTTATGTTTTTCAATGGTTCCTCAATTCTATACAGCCCCTAGTTATTATTATAAGACCTGCAAGCTGCCAACCATAAGTTGCCCCAGCTTGAGTGGAAGATATTAAATGCGAGCCACCGATAGCTGCAGATGCCAATAAGATACCTGGACCAAGGGTGCGCCAACTGAAGTTGTTTTGCACATCGCTATTAATCGAAGTAGAAGTTAATTGTTTAGACATAACAGCCTCGCACTAGTAATAGTAAAAAACGAAGTCTGACTATCGGCTGCACTTACTGCTTTAAAATAAATCTCGGCATAACCGAGCATTTTTAGAATTGAAACCCTCATACTCAACATCCTTGTTGTTTTTAATTAATCAAATCTTAGCCATGTCTAATCAATTTAAATGCCTTAAATGTCATAACTTGTGTCATTCGTCGCTAATGACACAAAAATAACCAGACAAATCGAAATTGGAAAACCCACGAATATAGGATGCAAACCGAATGGGTGGCCGAGGATTTGCCAAATTACTGCTACAATAAGACCAACCCACATTGCCAATGTTCCACCTAATCGAGTTGCTTTTTTCCAGAACAATCCAGCAAGGACTGGCGCTAGTAAACTTGATACTAACATAGCTGCACCTGTCACCCACAAGCTGACTAACTGAGGGATATATAGCGCTAAGAATAAAGAGAAAACTGAAACCAATACAACTGAAACGCGACTATATTTTAATAGGCGACTATCCAAATCAGGTGTTTCTTCGAGTCTTGGTTTAATGATATCGTTTATAATTGAAGAGGCACCTGCCATACAGAAAGAATCAGCTGTTGATATTACTGTTGCAAGTAGAGCAATAATCATAACCACAACCATCGGAAAGCTAAATACTTCGCCAATAATTGTATAATAAGTAAGGCTTGCTTCAATCTCACCTAGATTCAGTCCAAAACGCCCCATAACACCGGTTGAAATAATAAAAACGCCTGTTATAAACGTCAAAATAATTGAAATCCAGTAACCATTTCTAGCTATCTTAGCGCTTCCGGCAGCCCAAAATCTCTGCCACAAGTCTTGTCTCACAAATTGATAAGCCCCAATAGTTAATAAGTAAACCAAAACTTCTGAAGGGGCTATACCAAGAATACTTAAAAAGTCATTCTGATTGGCAAGCGCAGCTTGTCTAGATACTTCTTGCAAGCCACCGGAAGCTATGATGACCGTTACAAAAAGCACAAAAACACCAATGGTTTGTATCGTTCCATGAAACGCATCTTGCCAAATTACTGACTTCATTCCCCCATAATATGTCTTTAAGGTAAGCAAAACCCAACTGATTAAAATACCTGTCGTTATATCTAACCCCATTGTTAGATTAAGTACGGTAGCAATGGCTGCAAATTGCATTCCGGTTAACGAACAATTAGCAACCAAGACACTAATAACAGTAGGAATTCGAGCGCCCTCACCAAACCTCAAAACTGTGAAATCTGCAATCGTTACCATGTGATATTTTTCGCCAAGGATACGAATCTTCTTTAACAAGAACCCAAGTGTAAGTATGCCTGAAATGGCAATTGCTAGATTGAGCCATTGCTGACCCATTCCATATAAGAAGCCGTTTTGCATGAAACCTAATAATGTCGCACCACCAACTGCAGTCCCTACAAAAGTTAAAACCAGAGGGAATATTGATACAGATCTTCCCGCAACGTTATAATCATCGTAGGTTCTAATACTTGTCTTATGAATATAAAAAGACACTCCAAATAGAAAGAAGAAATATACCACCACCAAAGAACCTAAAATCAAACGTTCAGTTGAACCATACATACTTTGCTCCCTTTTTTTTTATCTGTTGAATTCCTTTTAACAGATATTGCTCGCTTTTTAGTTGTTGATTATATCTTTTGAGAGAAACCCAGAGATAAAAGCTTGTAGGTTCTCATTAAGCTTTTCTATGCAATAACCTCCTTCAACCAGCACAATAATAGGTTTATTTAGTGTTTTAAGTTTCTGTGCGAGGGTTTTAAAACCTTCCGTACTAACGTTACATTTGGCTTGTGGATCATCTTTATAGATATCAAACCCTAAGACATGAACAATAACATCTGGGTTAAACAGTTTTAAAGTTTCGATTGAGCGATCAACATAATGAAAAAATCCAGCTTCATCTGTACCGTGCGGCATCGGAAAATTGATGTTATAGCCATAACCCTCTCCCTCACCTCTCTCATGCTCATGACCAGCGACTACAGGATAGAAATTGATGGGGCTACCGTGTACAGAAGTGTATAGCACATCTTTACGGTGATAAAATATTTCTTGAATACCTTGACCGTGGTGCATATCTGTATCGATGATGGCAATCTTTTGAAATTTTTGACGAAGATACTGCGCAATGATGGCTGCATTATTTAGATAACAAAAACCACCTGCTGCGTTTTTACGAGCATGATGACCTGCAGGTCTGGTCAGACATATTTGCACATTATTTTGATTATGGTTTTGATTGACTTCATCCTTTAATAAGGCATCAGCAGCGTTTAGTGCCGTTTGAGCTGACCAATAAATAGAGGTCCATGAATGTTCACCAATAGGTGCACTACCATCGGCTTGATATTTCGCCGCTTTTGCTAAGATTCCAAGACCAGAATTATTCTGAATATAAACGGTCGTCTGAACTTCCTCGCCCATTTCCTCATCGACAGCCATCCACTCATCATAGCCGTGCTTTAAAAAATCAACATAATCCAAATCATGTACGGCTAAAATCGGCGCGATTCCTATATCTTTAGCGGTCGTTACTGCTAAGCCTAAATCTTTTGGTGCCTTCAAAAGCTCAACCAATCGCTCAGGTTTTTCTTGAGGCTCACGCATTTGTCCACGCGAGAAGTAAGACTTTGGATGATGAAGTTTTTGATTTTCATGACTATAAATTTTCATGCTATACATTCCTTTGTTTCTAAGACTCAGTTTCTAAGATCCAGTTTCTAAGACTTATTTTTTCGATTGATAAGCGTGTGAGCTTTCTACCAAAATTATCTATATCACTTAATAAACCTAAGGGTTTATATTAAAATTTCTAATGCGCTTTTCAAAACGAATTATCGTTAACGATATAAATCATATCACTAATTAATACTTATCTAATATATGTTGCCAAAAAGTCACAGTCAAACGTTATAAATTAATAGCGAATATAAGTATTGCTAATACCCAATAAATCAGTATTTGTTAAGTCTATTTAAGAAATAAAATTGAAATCATTCCTGTAGCAAAAATTGTCCAGAAGACAGCTACAATAAAAAAATTAGTGAGGATTAATTGCAGAATAAATAACGCGTAGGAGATACGGTAATTGGTTATAGAAGATGCTAAATAAGATACATACTTTGAATACATACGCTAGACTGGTACAAATTTTGCTTGCATAGCTGGGCAATATCCCGATATTAACTGCGCTATTTTCCTTATATTTGGCGGCAATTTATCTCATTTTTATCACCATTTCTAAAATGAGGAAACGCCCTAGTTAGATACGCTATCGATAAAAATAGATGGGAGAGTTGATTTATAGGGCTCGAAATCAAAAATCTTATACTAAGAGATTACCAGATTCGTCAATGAAAGCTTTATTTAAAAATAAAGCCTACAGCTCTCCTGCAAACTGATAACGATCTCCTGCATGCCACATCTTCACAAAGGTCAGTACCCGCCCTGCTGAATACGTCTGACGGCGCAGTACTAGCGTTGGCGACTGCGGTGCAACCTGCAACGCATTTGCAATTTCATCAGGTGCTGCCACTGCGCGAATGGTATAGCTACCGCGCTCTAGTGGGCTTTTGGCAATGAGGTAATCGCTGGTATTGACCACGCTAAAATCTTGCTCGAGAAATTGTGGTACTTTTTTCGCATCTACCCAGCGCTCTTCAAACTGTATCGGCTGACCATCAGCAAAATGAACGATTTTTACTTCGTATAACACAGCTATTTCACTGATACGAGTATCCTCTGAATCAGAGGATACTACTGCTGTATCAAGATCAAACTTGCCACGCATTTCATCATCTAACATGCTCGCAGTAATAGCACGCTTGCTCACAACGTGTGCCTGATAATCACGATTGGCCGATTTTAAATCTTGAGCGATATTACGCACTTCCACAAAAGTATGATTAAACTGCTGCTGGGCAACAAACGTCCCCGACCCTTGCCGGCGTTCTAATACCCGCTCTTCACTCAATTCCTTTAAAGCACGGTTGACCGTCATACGAGAAACACCAAACTCTTCTGCCAACGCCATTTCGGTAGAAATCGCGTTGCCCGCCTGCCATTTACCTGAATGAATATTGTCTAATATCGCATTTTTAATGCGCTGATATGCCGGAATCGCCTTTATCGTATCCATTTTTAACCGTTAGTTTTGCCAATAAGAATAGCCCTATAGTAACACGAGACAATCATACAGACCTCAGCAAAACCATATAGCAGCTGTCGATTCATCCAAACACTCTTAAAAATAATGCGGCAATCAAGAGAAAAAACTTGCATGAGAAAATGATTCCTGATAATTTGTATATACAACTTTACGGCAGTATAAATAAATTTAGCAGACTGACCTTATAAGACTCACTTTGATTGCCATATTGCCTCAACAGATATCACAAGGATAGGATCATGACTACTGATAATGGATTGAATAAAACCCCTGCATATACTCGCCGTGACGAGAGTCGTAATATCGCTGCGCCGACTGGCAGCACACTACATTGTAAAAGCTGGCTGACCGAAGCCCCTTATCGCATGCTGCAGAACAACTTGCATCCTGATGTGGCTGAAAACCCAAAAAGCTTGGTCGTCTATGGCGGTATCGGACGCGCAGCCCGTAATTGGGAAAGCTATGATCAAATCCTGGCGTCATTGAAAGAATTAGAAGATGACGAGACCTTACTGGTGCAATCTGGCAAGCCTGTTGGCGTCTTTCAAACTCATGAAAATGCGCCGCGCGTATTGATTGCCAACTCAAACCTCGTACCGCGCTGGGCAACGTGGGAGCATTTTAACGAGCTGGATCGTAAAGATTTATTTATGTATGGTCAGATGACAGCAGGTAGTTGGATCTATATTGGTACCCAAGGTATCGTTCAAGGGACTTATGAAACCTTTGTCGAAGCAGGTCGCCAGCATTATAACGGCGACTGGACGGGACGTTGGATTTTGACTGCTGGTCTTGGTGGTATGGGCGGCGCGCAGCCACTCGCCGCGACCTTTGCCGGAGCAACTTCACTAAATATCGAGTGTCAGCAGTCTAGTATTGATTTCCGCTTGCGTACCGGCTACGTCGATAAGCAAGCGGATGACCTCGACCATGCTTATGAACTCATCAAGCAACATACCGCAGCTGGTGAAGCGGTTTCTATCGCCCTACTTGGCAATGCCGCCGATATCTTACCTGAGATGGTCAAGCGCGCCAATGCAGGTGAACTTAAACCTGATTTGGTCACTGACCAAACCTCAGCACATGATTTGATTAACGGCTATCTACCAAGTGGCTGGACGGTTGAAGCATGGAAAGCCGCACAAGAAGACCCGGAGCAACACGCTGCCTTAACCAAAGCCGCTGCTCAGTCTTGTGCCGTACACGTACAGGCGATGCTAGATCTACAAGCGATGGGTATCCCAACAACCGATTATGGCAATAACATTCGTCAAGTTGCTTTTGATGAAGGGGTTAAAGATGCCTTTAATTTTCCGGGTTTTGTCCCTGCTTATATTCGTCCGCTGTTTTGTCAAGGTAAAGGTCCCTTTCGCTGGGTCGCATTATCAGGGGATCCAGAAGATATCTACAAAACCGATCAAAAGATTAAAGAGCTTTTCCCTGAAAACCAGCACATTCATCGCTGGCTTGATATGGCAAAAGAGCGCATTCAGTTCCAAGGTCTACCGGCACGTATCTGCTGGTTAGGTCTTGGTGAGCGTGATAAAGCAGGTCTTGCTTTTAATGAGATGGTCAAAAATGGCGAGCTTAAAGGTCCTATTGTCATCGGTCGTGACCACTTGGATACCGGTTCTGTTGCCAGCCCAAACCGCGAAACAGAAAGTATGAAAGATGGCTCAGATGCGGTGTCAGATTGGGCATTATTGAACGGTATGCTAAATGTCGCAGGCGGTGCCACTTGGGTATCCTTGCATCATGGCGGTGGCGTAGGTATGGGGTACTCACAGCACTCAGGCATGGTCATCGTCGCTGATGGTACTGATGCGGCAGCCAAACGCTTGGCCCGAGTATTAGTCAATGATTGTGGTTCTGGCGTTATGCGTCATGCAGATGCAGGCTACGAGCTGGCGATTAAAACTGCTCAGGATTATGGTCTAAATCTACCGATGATTAAGTAGTTTTCATAGAAAAACAGACAACATGATTTTATCAAGGACGATAATATGACCAAGCAAGATACCATAAACCTTGGGCAAACTGAGCAAGATGCCAACATCATGCCGGATACAACCGCATCAGAGACCCTGCTATCAAAACCTATTGCCCTACTACAGCTGATTGTATTTAGTACGATAGGTTTGGTGATGTTTTTTGTCCCTTTTAGCATTGGTGACAAAAGTACGATTCTGTTCGACCATGGTGCCACTTATCTGGTCAATCAGCAGCATACGTTATCTGTGACCTTATTATTTGTGCTGATGATATTTGGGGTGAGCAAACCATTTATCGATGGCTCATGGCGCAAAAATATCACGCATAAAATTTTAACGGTCTTTAAAGTGCTCGGCTTAGTGCTAGCCGTGATGTATATCACCGGTAATGCGCCAGCCTTTATGATGGAAAAGGATATGCTGCCATTTTTGTTTGAAAAACTGGCATTACCTGTTGGTATGATTGTGCCGCTTGGGGCATTGATTCTGGCGTTCTTAGTGGGTTTTGGTTTGCTTGAGATGGTTGGTGTATTGATGCAGCCGATCATGAAACCTATCTGGAAAACGCCTGGTGCATCAGCGATTGATGCCGTTGCCTCTTTTGTGGGCAGTTATTCGATTGGGCTATTGATTACCAATCGTGTTTATCTACAAAAGCAGTATTCTGCGCGTGAAGCTATTATCATTGCCACAGGTTTTTCTACCGTGTCTGCCGCATTTATGGTCATTGTCGCCAAAACACTGGGGCTGATGGAATTTTGGAATCTGTTTTTTTGGTCAACGCTAGTGATTACCTTTATCGTCACCGCCATCACTGCCCGCATTCCCCCAATTAGCCTATTTGGTAATGAAGTAGAGCGTCCAACTTTAGACTATAAAAGAGGCACGCGCCTAAAAGCAGCTTATGAGCTGGGTTTATCTACGTCACGCCATGCATCGGATTTTAAACACATTCTATGGAGCAACTTTCGTGATGGTTTGATCATGGCGGCAGCGATTGTGCCCTCTATCATCGCCGTTGGACTCACTGGTTTATTATTGGCCAAGTATACGCCCGTATTTGACGCCCTAGGATTGCTACTTTATCCCTTTACTTGGTTGGGCGGTTTGCCAGAGCCGCTCGTCGCTGCCAAAGGCATGTCAGCAGGATTGGCTGAGATGTTCTTGCCCGCATTATTGCTCAGTGAAGCGGATATGTTGACCCGTTACGTCGCAGGTGTCATCTCTATTAGCAGTGTGCTGTTTTTTTCTGCCATGATTCCTTGTGTACTAGCAACTGAAATTCCCATCTCTGTTGGCAAAATGGTCATCGTTTGGTTCCAGCGTGTGGCACTTAGTATCTTGTTGGCAGCAGCTTTTGGACATTTGGCAATGTCGTTTGGCTGGATAAGTTAGGATAGATTGCACCTATTAATACAAGCACAACATCACTACCCCACCATATAATAAATACAGCTAATAACCTTTAACATTAGGACTACCATCATGACTGCTATCAAGAAACTAACCCTACAGCCACGTCAACTTAGCTTTGAAATACTCCGCGATATCTATGAGCAGCCCGTCATATTGACCTTGCCTGAGAGCGCCTATAAGGCGATAGATGCCTCACACGAAGATGTACAAACGATTATTCGCCGTGATAAAAGCGCTTATGGTATCAACACCGGCTTTGGTCTATTGGCAAAAACCCGTATCAGCGATGACCAGTTAGAGTTGCTACAGCGTAACCTTATCGTCTCTCACTCGGTGGGCACTGGCGAAGCGTTACCAGCCAATGTGGTTCGACTGATTATGGTGATGAAGGTGACCAGTTTGGCACAAGGCGTCTCTGGCGTACGCCGCGCCGTGGTCGATAGCTTACTGGGTTTAATTAATAATCAAATTACCCCAAATATCCCTGCCAAAGGCTCAGTAGGTGCCTCTGGTGACCTCGCACCTTTATCACATATGACACTAGCGATGATGGGCGAAGGTCATGTTTATGTTGATGGTAAAAAAGTACTGGCCGCTGATGCGTTAGCGCAGCATGGTCTTGAGCCAATCACCCTTGCGGCAAAAGAAGGCCTTGCTCTTATTAATGGTACCCAAGTATCAACGGCATTGGCACTACGTGGTTATTTCTTAGCACGTGATTTGCTTGAGACGGCAACCATCGTCGGCTCACTATCTATCGATGCAGCCAAAGGCTCGGATGCCCCATTTGACGCGCGTATCCACGAAGTACGTGGTCATCATGGTCAAATCGAAATCGCCAAAGCGCACCGTCAGCTGATCAAAGGTAGTGCTATTCGCGCCTCACATGATGGCGAGCAAGACGACAGAGTACAAGATCCTTACTGCCTACGTTGCCAGCCGCAAGTGATGGGCGCATGCCTTGATATCATCAATCAAGCAGGCAAGACGCTATTGATTGAATCAAATGCTGTCACGGACAACCCACTTATTTTTAACAATGAAGACGGTCCCGTTGCTATCTCTGGCGGTAACTTCCATGCTGAGCCAGTGGCTTTTGCTGCCGATATTTTAGCATTGGCCATTGCCGAGATTGGCTCTATGTCTGAGCGCCGTATTGCTTTGCTGATCGATGCGACTTTATCAGGTGGCTTACCGCCATTCTTAGTGGATAATGCTGGGGTCAACTCAGGCTTTATGATTGCTCATGTGACCGCAGCAGCGCTTGCCTCAGAGAACAAATCTATCGCCCATCCTGGTAGTGTCGACAGCATTCCAACTTCTGCTAACCAAGAAGACCATGTATCGATGGCAACCTATTGCGCCCGTCGCTTATATGAGATGGCACAAAACACCGCGACTATTATCGGTATTGAGCTATTGGCTGCAGGTCAAGGTATCGACTTCCATCGCGGATTAGAAACCTCAGAGCCTTTGACAGTGGCACATCAGAAACTGCGCGAGCAAGTGACCTTTTATGGTAAAGACCGCTATCTAGCCCCTGATATCGAAGCAGCAAAGCAGCTGGTATTAGACGGTACGCTTGCTGAGCATTGGCAGTCATTACGTAGTAATTGGTATGATTCTAAATAACGGCTGATTGATAAAAACTGGTTGATAACAGCCAATAGCATAAAAGCGAATAATATAAGGAAGCTGGCAATGACCTCTCTGACAAATAAAGCAGCGAGCAAGATTATCCATACGCAATCTGTGAGCCATACGGCAGCTGATATGAGTCGCTGGACAGGGCGTGCAGAGCCGTTTGAGACAGCTCGTGCCCGCTATTGGTATCAAATAGCGCAGCCTTATGCCTTTGATAATACAAGCCAGCACATTGGGCTGGTCGGTTTCGCTTGTGATCAAGGCGTCAGACGCAATCAAGGACGCGTGGGTGCAAGAGCTGCTCCGCCCTTGATTCGTCAAACATTTGCTGCGCTGCCGGTCATCTCTGAGTTACAGCAGCGCTTTGAAAATCAACTATCAACCCTACTAGGTGATGCAGGTGATATTCACTGTCATGATAATGATGATTTTTCTGCGAGTACTCTAGAACAAGCACAAGTTAATTATGCCGATAAGGTAAGCCATATTATTGAACAAGGCGGCTTACCCATCGGTCTTGGTGGTGGTCATGCTATTGCTTATGGTAGCTTTTTAGGATTATGGCAAGCGCTACAGCCGACAGATATTACCAATGCTGCTAATGCTACAGATGCGCTGCCGCGTATTGGCATTATTAACTTTGATGCGCATCTGGACATTCGTCAGTCTGATGTCGCAACGTCTGGCACGCCATTTCGACAGATTGCTGAGCATCTTGATGAACATGGTCAGCCTTTTCATTATTGCTGTATCGGCGTCAGTCGTTTTTCCAACACTGCCGCTCTCTTTGACCGTGCTGAGCAATTGGGCGTGCATATCATCAGTGATGAAGAGTGCACCAATAAGAAGTGGGAAAAAATTGCTACTCAAATAACCAGTTTCATCGATAACGTTGATATTATTTATTTATCCATTGATATGGACTGCTTACCATCTAGCGTTGTACCTGGTGTTAGTGCACCAGCTGCGTACGGTATTGAGCTCAGTTTCGTTGAGCGCGCGGTCAAACTTATTTTGTCCTCAGGAAAAGTAAAAGTAGCGGATATTGCTGAGATTAATCCAACCTTTGATATTGATTCGCGTAGCTGCAAAGTTGCAGCAAGACTACTGGCGACGATTATAGAGCAGCATTTACTGATCTTATAAATAAAGAAAGGCTTTTAAATATTAAGCAGGAGCTTATTATGAACCACTCTAATGCACAAATACTCGAAGAATCTATCAATACCAAAGATTCTATGAATAGCTTGGCTGACTTCGATCACATCATTATTAATGCCAATCTAGCAACCTTTTCAACACACTACGGATTTGATATTTATAGCCACAATCAAAACAATGGTCAAAATGAAGCCACACCTTATGGTCAGCTAGAAAATGCTGCTATTGGTATTAAAGATGGTAGAATTTCATGGATCGGAGCACATACGCAAGTAACGCCCTACCTAACGCACTATCAAAATCAACAAATCACAGACGCTAATGGTCATTGGATAACGCCGGGATTGATTGATTGTCATACTCATATTGTCTATGGCGGCAATCGCAGTAATGAGTTTGAAGCACGATTACATGGGGCTAGCTACCAAGATATCGCTGCTCAAGGCGGCGGTATTGTATCAACGGTTCGTTCTACTCGCGAAGCCAGTAGCGATGAATTATTTGCACAAAGTGAAAAGCGCCTGCTTGCTTTGATAAAAGAAGGTGTAACCAGCATCGAGATTAAGTCGGGCTATGGCTTAGATTTAGACACTGAACGTAAAATGCTGATAGTGGCGCGCAAACTTGGTGACAAGCACAACATTCATGTTAGCAGCACTTATTTAGCTGCTCATGCCCTACCGCTTGAATATAAAGACCGTGCGGATGATTATATTGAACAAGTTTGCCAGTGGTTGCCAATCTTACATGCTGAAGGTCTGATAGATGCGGTTGATGGTTTTTGTGAAAATATCGCTTTTACTGCTGAGCAAATTAAACGCGTCTTTGATACTGCTCATTCGTTAGACTTGCCAGTGAAACTACATTCTGAACAGCTATCAAATATAGGCGCTAGTGCTTTGGTGGCAGAATACCAAGGTCTATCAAGCGATCATCTTGAACACTTAGCAGAGGAAGATATTAAAAAGATGGCCGTAAGCAACACAGTGGCCGTGTTATTACCAGGCGCTTTTTATACATTACGTGATACTAAGTTACCACCGATTGAAGAGTTACGTAAACATCAAGTACCGATTGCCGTTTCGACAGATTGCAACCCTGGCACTTCCCCATTAACGTCGTTGTTATTAGCAATGAATATGGGCTGTACACTATTTTATTTAACACCTGAAGAAGTATTGGCAGGGGCAACTGTTCACGCGGCACAAGCATTAGGCCTAGCCAAAAAAGGCAGAATAGAAGTTGGTTACGATGCTGATTTAGCATTATGGGATATCACTCGCCTTGCTGATCTTGCCTATCAAATGGGTTTAAATCCTATTGAAGGTATTATGATTCAAGGTCAATGGTGTAAGTAAGCAGGGTAAAAATACTGTCTAATAGCTTTAATCTAAGATCATAGCATTGCCGGCTCTATATTTGTCATATTTTCTAATAGGTGTTAAATGTATTATTTATTGTAAAATACTCTGCTAATTTTGTAAGAGGCCTACTAAAATAACTTTATTTCAACCACATATAAATAAAGCCAGCTAGCTGCTAGCTTTTTTGATACCTTGAACTGAATACTTGTCCCTTACTGTTAAGTATCAGTAGATAGCAGCCATAACTATTTAGACTTTTAGAGAGTATCAATACTATTAATTTGATACTATTTTGATACTCTAAATTTATTGATAGGCATATCTACTTGTTGACAGGTATATTTACCTTTTAACCTGATCCTTTAATACAATAGGCTTTCAGCCAATAATTGCAGCTACTTATCGCCATCTATTGTGTATTGTTGTTGTAAAAACAAGGACTCATAATCCTTTGGTCGTAGGTTCAAGTCCCACTGGGCCCACCACATATTGAATCAGGCTTGTTCGCAGCGATGCGGCAGACCTTTTTTTATAGAGTTTTTTAGGACTTTCAGAAGATATAGAAATAGGGCGGACTATATAGAAATGGTTGATTTTGCTAATATTGCCGATATCATCTCTAAATACATTACCGAAGAGGCTTAATGCTCCTACGTCTGAACAGTACCCCATACTGATGAACATATGAGGCTTATTATGGGTTTGAACCATAAGCTTAAGCTACCTAGGAAATCAAAAAGCCCTCTACGCTATTTTATATAGCGTAGAGGGCTTTAACGGTTTTAATGAATGAATAATTGATAACTATAAAAAGACGCCGATGTACCTGCTGAACTAATTGCTTTTTTATGCTAAATCAAATCAGCCGCAACCGACCAACTGTATTTAGCAAATTTCAGTTAGCGTTCAAGCAAGGACATGCCCTAGCCTAGAAACAGCTATCTACTATTTATTTATCATTTACCTATAAACACCTTCTAAAAACTAGAAAGAAGTACGACGATAATTGCGATATTCAGGTAACCAAAAATTCGCTTCCAATCGGCGCTGTAGGTTCTCCGCTGTGATAGGTAGTGCCAGCTTATCTTGAACCGCTTGCAGTGCCACTTCATAGGCTATTTTTTTACTGATCTCTTTAATAACTTTAATTGGCGGTAGTATGGCACCGGGCGCTTTTTCGTACTCCATTGATATATCTGCAAGCGCTTGGCTTGCCGCCATTAACATATTGTCGCTGATACCTCTCGCCCGTGCTGCGAGAACACCAAGACCAATACCAGGAAATATATAGCTGTTATTACATTGAGAAACCTCAAAAGACTGACCGTTAAAAGTGGTATGAGCAAAAGGACTACCCGTTGCGATAATGGCGCGACCACGGCTCCAGTTCATCACTTCTTGCGGTGTGGCTTCCACACGAGAGGTCGGGTTTGAAAGTGGTAGTACAATTGGGTGTTCAGTATTAGCACATAAGGACTCGATCACCTCTTGAGTAAACAAACCTTTTTGTCCACTCACGCCGAACAATACCGTTATTTTTGCTTGTTTCACCACTTGCGCTAAACCGAGTTTTTGACTCTTATCCCAATGTTCAATTGCTGATTGTTTTTGCACCAGTGGCTCTTGGAATTTTTGTAATTCTGTCATGCTATCGATGAGCAAACCGTAACGGTCAACCATAAATACTTGGCTGCGCGCTTGCTCTTCGGTTAAGCCTTCGCGCTGCATTTGGCGAATGATATGCTCAGCAATACCGCAGCCCGCAGAACCTGCCCCTAAGAAAGCTATTTTTTGCTGACTGAGTTTTTGGCCTTTATTGAGGCACGCGGCAATCAAAGCGCCGACCGAAACCGCAGCAGTCCCTTGAATATCATCATTGAAACAGCATAACTGGTCACGATAACGATTTAATAACGGCGTGGCGTTTCCTTGAGCAAAATCTTCAAATTGCAATAACACCTCTGGCCAACGACGCTTAACCGCTTGAATAAATAAATCGACAAATTCACTGTATTCATCGCCAGAGATGCGTGGATTTCTCCAACCCATGTACATAGGATCGTCAAGTAGCTGTTGGTTATTGGTACCGACATCTAACAAAATAGGCAGACAGTAAGCGGGACTAATGCCACCGCAAGCTGTGTACAACGCCAATTTGCCAATAGGAATGCCCATACCACCAATACCTTGGTCGCCAAGGCCCAATATACGTTCACCGTCAGTGACAACGATCACTTTGACATTTTGTTTGGTGGCGTTTTGCAGCATATCGTCGATTTTATGACGCTCAGGGTAGGAGATAAATAAGCCCCGTTTCCGGCGATAAATTTGCGAGAACTTTTCACAAGCTTGACCAACCGTTGGCGTGTAGATGAGCGGCATGACTTCCTCAATATGCTGCTCAACCAGATGATGAAACAAGGTCTCATTGGTATCTTGTATATTACGCAAATAAATGTGCTTATCCATCGTATTGGTAAATGAACGCAGTTGGTGATAAGCCCGCAGAGACTGCTCTTCAATCGTCTCAATATTGTGTGGTAATAGCCCTGTTAAATTAAAGCTATCACGTTCTTCTGATGAAAAAGCACTACCTTTATTCAATAAAGAGGTTTCTAATAGCGCGGGGCCAGCAATAGGAATATATAAGGGACGCTTGTTTGACATAATAAAATCTTCTTATTAAGGACGTATGAGTGAAAACGATGCTAGGGCTGCATTATACATAGCATCCGCTCATGTTTAACAATAGATAACAAATCATTTTGAGTCAGTACGGCTTTAAACTTGATTGCTTATACATTTGCCTAGAAATACTGCCGTTTTCTCTAAAATTGCATGCAATAAGTCGATTACCGCGCCAATAGTGATAAGTTCATAAAGGGGTTAACGCAAAAGAGGAATGTTTTTTCAGTCGCTTAAGAATGCCGTAGATGCTAAAAATATAATGGCTAAGAGATTAAGTGGCTAAATGATTAAGCTATTAACTGATTCACTAACAATGCTGTTACTTCAGCTTCATTACCTTACTGCCAACCCAGTGTCGCCCCATACTCATCTTGATGGGCAAATAAAGGATGTGCTCTTGCCTCTTCTAAACTCAATACTGGCGTGACGCACACATCGGTAGATGCAAAAACCTGCTGCCAATGGCTTAAAGGCTGATTGGCAAAGGTATCAGCAACCATTTGTGCTGCCTCTTGGCTGCTCTTGGTATTGGGCATAATCCCACGCTGCCAATGCACATCTTTAATTTCAGCCAATTTTAATATTTCACACAGCCCTTGCCAGAATTTTAGCTCTAGTGAACCCACCGCCATATGGCGATCATCGGAAGTTCTATACAACCGATAACAAGGTAATAAACCGCCTAAGAAATCCTGTTGCGGCTCTGGGTTTTTGCCAGAAAAGCTGGCAACCAGTTTTCCAGTCGCTTTTGGCATGACCAGATGCTGATACAAGCTGTGCGTCATACTGACCGCAACGTGGCGACCTTTCCCCGTACGCTGGGCTGCAAATACAGCCGCTAATAGAGCAATCACCGCCGTGTCACTGCCGCCTGCTAAGTCTGCAAACTGAACATTGGGCATTGCCTGCTCGCCATCTGCCGTCTTGAGCTGGTCAAGCACCCCGCTCATCGCCATAAAATTGATATCATGACCGGCTTTATGCGCCCAATCATGAGTGATGCCATCGCTATTAGCCATGCCATAGCCCGTAATCGATACCATGACCAGCTTTGGATTAATGGCATGCAAGGTTTTGGCATCAAGCCCCATGCCTTCTAATACCTCAGGGCGAAAGCTATCGAGCATCACGTCGCTATCCTTGATTTGCGCTTTGATAGTCTCAATACCTTGCGAGTCACGAAAGTCAACTTTTAAAGTGGTTTTGCCATGATTAAGGGCGGTAAACAAATCCCCAAAAGCGCGAGCCGGATCGCCATTGAGTGGTTCAATCTTAATAATGTCCGCGCCTAAGTCCGCAAGCAATCTGGTCGCAAATGGCCCAGGCAGGTTGCGCGTTAAATCAATGACGCGCAGCCCTTGTAAGCAGTCTTTCATAGCATCCGCTTGATTAACCATCGATTCAGTCATCTGAGAAAACCTCGCCTTTTGCCGCCATTGCCACTAATATCTGCGCAGGCTCAAAACGTGCGCCATATTTCTGTGCCAGCTCACGACTACGCGCGACAAATTTATCGACGCCTACTGAGTTGATAAACTGTAGCGTCCCCCCTTGGTTTGGCGCAAAACCCCAACCAAAGATAGAGCCGATGTTGGCATCGGCCACCGTACGCACGACGTTTTCTTCATAGCATTTGGCAGTCTCATTGGCTTGCACGTAAAGTAGACGGTCTACCAAGTCTTGCTGCGAGGGCTGCTCATCTGTCGTTTGATATAATTCAGTGAGATCAGACCATAGATGTTTTTCACCATTCTCTGGATAATCATAAAAACCTTTAGACACCTTTTTACCTTCGCGGCCAAATTCTTTGACCATTTTTTCTACTACTGACATCGCAGGATGCGGCGTAAAAGTCTTGCCTTCTGCCTCCATTGCCTTTTTAGTCTGCTCCATCACGTGTAGTGACAGGCTGAGTGACACCTCATCTTGCAGTGCCAGCGGCGGCATCGGCATACCAGACTTCATACCAGCCACTTCTATACTACGTGGGTGAACACCTTCAGCTAACATGGCAATGCCTTCTGACACATAAGTGCCAAAAACACGTGATGTATAAAATCCGCGGCTGTCATTGACAACGATGGGCGTCTTGCCAATTTGGCCAACATAATCAAAACCTGTTGCTAGCGTGGCATCGTCGGTTTTTTCACCAACGATAATCTCAACGAGTGGCATCTTATCAACCGGTGAGAAGAAATGCAGACCGATAAACTGGTTCGGGCGTTTGCTGGCTTTAGCAAGCTCAGTGATTGGCAAGGTTGAGGTGTTAGAAGCATAAACGGCAGTCTCTGGAATAACGGCTTCAGATTGTCGCGTACATTCTGCTTTAATATCTACATCTTCAAAAACAGCTTCGATGATTAAATCACAGCCTTCTAAATCATCATAAGACGTGGTGGTCTTGATAAGGTCTAATAATGCTTGTTTTTTGGCCTCTGTTGAACGCCCTCGGCTGATGGCTTTGTCTAGCAGCTTAGTAGAGTAGCTTTTGCCTTTTTCAGCGCCTTCAATCGCCGTATCGAGTAATACCACTTCCATACCTGCCTTAGCTGAAACGTAAGCGATACCAGCGCCCATCATGCCAGCGCCTAAAATACCGACTTTGCTGACTTTAGATCGCTCAAACCCTTGCGGGCGTGATTGTCCTTTTTTAATGCTATTGAGCTGCGTCCAAAGGCTATTAATCATGTTTTTGGATACGTCTGATAACACGCAGGCGACAAAAAAGCGCGACTCGATTTTAAGGCCGTTGTCGATATCGGTTAAGCAGCCTTCAAACACGCTAGATAAAATATGGGTAATCGCAGGATAGTTGCCGTGGGATTTTTGATTGGCCATCGCTGGGGCCATAGAAAATACTTGCACCATTTTTGGATGATTGCTATCACCGCCTGGGATTTTAAAGCCTTTTTTGTCCCATGGTTGCTGCGCTTTTGGATTGTCATTAATCCATGCTTTCGCCTTACTGATAAGCTCGTCATTGTCATGAGCCACGTCATCGATAAAGCCAATTTCTAGCGCTTGCCGTGGACGCAGCTCTTTACCTTGGGTCATCAACTCAAGGGCTTTTTGAATACCAATCAGACGTGGCAAACGCTGCGTCCCACCGCCGCCGGGTAGCAATCCAAGCTTAACTTCAGGCAAACCCAGCTTGGTTGTAGACGAGGTTTTTGGTGAGTCGATAGCAATACGATAATGACAGGCTAAAGCAAGCTCAAGACCGCCGCCAAGCGCCGTACCCGTAATGGCAGCAACGACTGGCTTACCAGAAGTTTCAAGCCTGCGAAGGCTAGTTTTTAAGTCTTCAACCAGATCAAAGGCTTGCTCGGCCGTTTCAATAGTAGCCAATTGGTCAATATCTGCGCCAACCACAAAGGTTGATTTACCAGACGTTAGAATTAGGCCTTTTGCGTCCTGGTCATTGATAAAAGCATCCGTTATTGTAGCAAAGGCTTCATTAAAGCCCTCTCCAATGACATTCATCTTACGCTCGGTTTGGTCGATAGTGACGGTGATAATTCCATTATCAGATTGGGCAGAAAAATTCTTTAATGCATTGATGGCATCTACGCTATTGGTGCTCATTTTAAATCCTTGTTAATCATCCATAATCATTTTTATAATCGTTTTTGCTAAATGTTTTTATACACGCTCAATGATAGTTGCAATCCCCATACCGCCGCCGACGCATAGCGTAACCATGGCCGTTTTTAAATCGCAGCGCTCAAGCTCATCAAGCACCGTCGTCATTAGCATCGCACCTGTTGCGCCGAGTGGGTGACCCATCGCAATCGCGCCGCCATTAACATTGACTTTATCTAATGAAATACCAAAGTCGCTAGCGGTATTCATCGGAACAGCAGCAAAGGCTTCGTTTATCTCCCATAGGTCGATATCAGACGCTTGCATACCTGCTTTATCTAGCGCTTTTTTACAAGCTGGTGTCGGACCTGTCAGCATAATAGAAGGCTCTGAGCCAATGACTGCTGCCATAGTAATCTTCGCTCGCGGCTTAAGTCCAGCTTTGTCCCCAGCGGCCGCACTACCGATAAGACATATCGCAGCACCATCGACGATACCTGATGAGTTGCCAGCATGATGCACATGGTTTACTTTTTCAATCGTGGTGTATTTATCCAAAATAACGCTATCAAAACCCATCTGACCGGGCATAGCAAAAGACGGATTGAGCTTTGCTAAAGTGGTAACATCAGTATTTGGACGAATGGTTTCGTCTTTGTCTAATAGTAATAAACCATTAATATCCTTAACAGGCACCACTGATTTATCAAAATAGCCTTTTTCCCAAGCGGCGGCGGCTCTTCTATGTGACTCAGTGGCAAACTCATCAACATCGCTGCGACTAAAGCCCTTTAGGGTCGCGATAGTATCAGCGCCAACCCCTTGTGGGACAAAACCAGTAGCATCATTAACGCGTGGATCCATATACCAAGCACCGCCATCTGAGCCCATCGGTACGCGGCTCATAGACTCAACGCCGCCCGCTACAACCATGTCCTCCATACCGGACATGACTTTGGCAGCAGCAAGGTTGATAGATTCAAGGCCTGAGGCGCAGTAGCGTGACAATGTCACCCCTGCTACACGTTGATCCCAGCCTGCATCGAGAGCAGCAATACGAGCGATATCTGAGCCTTGCTCACCGACTGGCGTCACACAACCAAGCACGATATCGTCGACGAGGCTGGTATCTAAGTGATGACGCTGCTGCATCTCTTTAAGTAGCGTACGTGTCAACCAAATTGGCGATGCTTGATGCAAAGCGCCATCCTTTTTTCCTTTACCACGTGGAGTGCGGATCGCATCATAGATATAAGCGGTCTGGGTCATAATAAATCCCTTTAATTTTTAAGTAGCTAGTTTTAAATAATGAAGTGTTGAGAAGCGCGCACTCTGCTCACTCATAAGCGACTACATAAAGCGCGAGGCCAGCTCTTTCATGATTTCATTGGTGCCGCCGTAGATTTTTTGTACGCGAGCATCGGCATACATACGAGCAATTGGGTACTCTGACATATAACCGTAACCACCAAATAACTGTAAGCATTCATCCATCGTTTTACATTGTTTTTCTGTCACCCAGTACTTGATTAAGGATGCTTGCGCGGCGTCAAGCTTACCCTGTATTTGCGCCTCAACTGCTGAATCACATAAGGCTTTTACCGCTAAATAATCCGCTTGTACCTCAGCGAGCTTAAAGCGCGTGTTTTGGAATTGCCAAATTGGCTTGCCAAAGGCTTCACGCTCTTTGACATATTCAAGCGTCAGCTCTAATGCCAGTTTCATCGCGCCGCAGCCACTTAAAGCAATAATCAGGCGCTCTTGCGGCAGCTCTTGCATCATGTGTATAAAGCCGAGCCCCTCGACACCGCCTAGTACATTTTTTTGTGGCACACGCACATTACTAAAGAAAAGCTCTGAAGTATCTTGTCCAGCAAGACCCGTCTTTTTTAGGTTACGGCCACGTGTAAAGCCTTCTAAATCGTCGGTCTCAACAAGAATAAGCGAGACGCCTTGTGCGCCCTTATCGCGGTCTGTCTTACAAGCCAATAGCACGATATTGGCATGCTGACCATTGGTAATAAAGGTTTTTGAACCATTAATGATATAGTCATCACCCTCTTTTATCGCATAAGTTTTGATGGCCTGCAGATCAGAGCCCGTCGTCGGCTCAGTCATCGCAATAGCGCCAATATATTCGCCCGTCGCCATCTTAGGCAACAATGATTTTTTTTGCTCTTCAGTTCCAAGCTTATAGATATATGGAGCCACGATACCTGAGTGCACCATACCGCCATAACTGGCTCGGTTCGCCTGCGCCTGCGCCAAAAGAATCGCGGCTTCATGACCAAAATCACCGCCGCCGCCGCCGTACGCTTCTGGTATTGACGCACATAAAAAGCCCATCTCGCCGGCCTCTTCCCAAGCCGCGCGGTCAATCATACCGTTTTCTCGCCACTGCTCGTCTTTGTCCTCCCAGCTTTGAAACATTTTTAGCGCACTGTCATATACCATTTCGTGCTCTTCAGTCATCCATTTTGCTGGAAATGCTTTGATACTCATACGGGTCATCCTTGACGTAAATTAACAGACATAAATTAAAAAATAATGAAATTGATACGATTAAAACTAACGTTTATTAGAATAATAGCCAATATACGGTAATCATAATTACCATATATGTTAACTCTCTAAAGCCATATATTTAACAACTCGCAAAAACATACTAAATTAACCAAAAGCTTTGTTCAATAAACTTGTATAAAATCGTGCTGGGTAGATTTGACCACATACCCTAAGACTGTTCCTTATATTTCATAAAAAAAGGCTTGTTCGCAGCGATACGACAAGTCTCTTTTTATGGTATTTTCAAGGTTTTCAGAATGTATAAGACTGTGGCGGACCTTTACTTAGATATCGCTGAGATATGCTGCATCAAGCGCATAACGGAATCTGGTAAACGAATAATCATATTAGGGTAAGTTAGCAAACCCAAGCTTAGCACACTCTTTCAAAGCACTTACTCTTTGATAATTTAAAAATAGTTCAACTTTAGAAGTTGCAGATTTATAATGCTACTTAAGCATGCGTTAAACCTTTATCAGCTCTTTATAGTCAGTCTTCTAGTTCAGAAAAATCGTATTCACGACGATTATAATAAGGGCTACCACAAACGAGCCGTGCTACTTCCGCCGGGCCTGCTTCGGGTTTGTAATGGAATTCTTGCATAAAATTATCCTTTTATGAGTTCATATTAGGATTCTTAATGAGTGCAGAATCTCTCAAATTTGCTCAGGCTTATAATCAAACCCTTCTTCATCGTAAATCTGATAAGTCACGTCCAACAATATTTTTAATAGCTCTGATTTGTCAAAGTGTCTCACACTCATGACGATAGGCGAGGTTAAAAGCCCGTCCTCGAAAGGAATATAAGTCACTTCCTGACTCCGCAGATGCTCAAGCGTTTTTGGCACGATAGTCAAGCCCTCACCTGCTGCTACCAACCCTAACGCAACATGCAGCTCACGTACCTCAGTAAAATAGTTTGCTTTTAGATTGCGTGACTCAAAGAGCTCTAAGACAAAATCGATAAAGCTAGGACGAGGTGCCATTGGATATAACAATAAGTTTTCATTGGTTAAATCCATTAAACGAATACTCTTTTGTTGCTCTTTTGCCAATCGATGCTTGTTAGGAACCGCAACCACTAAACGCTCCTGTCTCAGTAATAATCGCCTAATAGAAGCGTCTTCAAATATAAGCCTTCCAAAACCGACATCTATTTTGCCTTCTACTAAGCTTTGCGTTTGCTGCCAAGAGTTCAATTCATATAATTTAATCTCTATATTTGGATAGACCTCTCTGAAGCGCGCAATCACTTTCGGCAATATGCCATACAGTATCGATGACACAAAACCTATCGATAATGTGTTGTCAAAGCTGCCTTTACGAAAGGTCATCGCCCGCAGATCATCTGATTTTTTTATTATCTCAAGCGCATGATCATAAAAAAAGTCGCCAGCTTCAGTAAGCTTTAAAGGGCGATTGTCCCTATCAATGAGCGTGACGCCGATCTCTTCTTCCAACTGTTTTATCTGACGGCTCAGTGGGGGCTGTGAAATAAACAAACGCTCTGCTGCCTTATTAAAACTTTTTTCCTCTGCTACCGCTACAAAATAGCGTAAATGTCTCAATTCCATTGAACATTATTCCTTGAGTGACCTATAAGCCTATCGATACCTAAAGAACATAACACGGTGAAGGTTGATTATCAAAATACCCAAAAGGTATCAATATCAGACCAAATAGGTCTTAGACATGTCGTTATCTAATAACTATAGTTCTTATTAAGCATAAGGAAGCATCATCTATTCAATAGGGACTGTCATGATTCGTTCAATTAATACTTTATTGGTACCAATACCTACTATAAGGGCTCATAAGCTCGCTTGTACCGTTATGAACGAACAAGTCTTGGTCTTGGTACACATTCAAACAGAAGATGGCTACGAAGGTTGGGGCGAAGCGACCACCATTGGCGGCCTAAGCTACGCAGAAGAAAGCCCTCATAGCATCAAAACTAATATCGATACCTACTTTACCCCTCTTTTATTAAAAGAGCAGCCGACTAGTCCAGCAAAAGCTATGCAGCTGCTAAGTCTTCATATCAATGGCAACCGCTTTGCAAAGTGTGCCATCGAAACTGCCCTACTCGACATTGAAGGTAAACGCCTAAACCTACCAGTAAGTGAGCTGATTGGTGGTCGTGTTCGTGACCGTATCGAAGTGGCTTGGACGCTTGCCAGCGGCAATACAGCGACCGATATCGCCGAAGCTAAGCGCATGATTGAGCAAAAGCGCCATCGCATTTTTAAATTAAAAATCGGTAGCAATCCGATTACTGATGATGTGGCCCACGTATTAGCCATAAAAGCAGCCTTGCCTAATTGCCGCATTACCGTTGATGTCAATCAGGCTTGGACAGAACTTGAGGCAATGCAAGGTATTAGCCTATTACAAGCTGGAGGCATTGATTTAATAGAACAACCTATATCAATGCGTAATAAAGCCGCTCTAAAACGTTTAACTGATCGCTTTGATGTGGCGATTATGGCGGATGAAATTGTCCAAGATCCTCAGAATGCCTTTCATTTAGCAGCAGATCATTATGCTGATGTCTTTGCGGTAAAAATTAATCAAGCAGGCGGATTGAGAGCAGCTTGTCTTATTGGACAAATGGCACATCTAGCAGGTATCGAGCTGTATGGCGGCACTATGCTTGAAGGGCCTATCGGTACGGTGGCCTCAGCTCATGTATTCTCAACCTATCCCAGTCTAAATTTTGACACCGAACTGTTTGGTCCGTTGTTATTAACCGAAGACGTTTTAGTACAGCCTCTTGATTATCAAAATTTTGGGTTAAATGTACCTACGGGCGCAGGTCTTGGTATCGAAGTAGATAGCGATAAAGTCTATCACTACGCCAAACAAGCAATCAATAATTCACTTAAATCATCGAAGCCGCAATTTGCCACTAATGCTCAAACTGAAATGCTGTAACAGCTAAAAAAATTACCCGTCATCAAATATAAGGAAATAATTATGTTATACCACGTCAGAATGGATGTCTTAATCCCAACAGATATGGACGCCGACAAGGTCAACGAGCTTAAAGCCACCGAAAAAGCGCTGTCACAAAAGCTCCAAGAGCAAGGTAAATGGCGTCATATTTGGCGCATAGCCGGTCAGTACTCTAACTTCAGTATCTTTGATGTTGAGAGTAATGAAGAGCTACATGACATTATGATGTCATTACCGCTCTATCCGTATATGAAGGTTGAAGTGACACCATTGTTACGTCATCCATCATCTGTTCGTAGTGATGACAGCTAAAGCAAGCCAGTACAGCTGATATCAGAATCTATAAAAACTGAGTAAGAATACTCACTGTAATTACCCCTTAATAAAACAGTCCTCAACAAGGAGAGAGACATGGAACGCAGCCAAATTGAAGCATTAGCCACTCAGTTCATCAAAGGCAAAATCGACTTCCCTGAGCAAGTCAATCCACGCGTACAAGAGATTGTCTTGCGTATCGTGACCGACCTTATGCAAACCATTAACGACTTAAAAATCACTGCCGATGAATATTGGTCTGGCGTTGAGTTTATCGGTGATTTGGGCAAAGAAGCTGGTTTATTATCACCAGGCTTGGGTTTCGATCACTTCATGGATTTAATGATTGAAGAGGATTTAAAAGCAGCCGGTCTTGACGGTGGTACTGTACGTACTATTGAAGGTCCACTCTATGTCGCTGGTGCGCCAGAAGAAAAGGGCTTTGCGCGTCTAGATGATGGCACTGACCTTGATAATGGTACCGTGCTATTTATGCAAGGCACTGTTTATGGTGAAGATGGACAGCCTCTTCCAAACGCAAAAGTTGAAGTGTGGCATGCCAACAGCTTAGGTAACTACTCTTTCTTTGATGAATCACAGTCTCATTTCAACTTACGTCGTAGCATCATCACTGATGAGAACGGAAATTATGCATTCCGCAGCATCGTGCCGCTAGGTTACTCGGTACCACCAGAAGGAATGACGCAAAAAGTATTGGGCGCGCTAGGACGTCACGGTCATCGCCCAGCTCACATTCATTTCTTTGCCAGTGCTGATGGTCATCGCAAACTGACCACGCAGATTAACATCGATGGCGATGAGTACCTATGGGATGACTTTGCTTTTGCAAGCCGCGAAGGTTTGGTACCAGAGGTAACGATGGTCGAAGACGCGGACAAGCTAAAAGAAAAAGCGCTTGATAAGCCTTACGCAAGTATCGATTTCGACTTTCATTTAGTAAAAGACATCGATAAACCGGTACAAGGCAGCGAAGTAGAACGCCGCCGTGCTCAAGGTTAATCTGTGCTTGTTATTGGATATTAGTAGTTCATAAATATTAAATCTCTACGTTTGGTACGTCCCAAGCTGCCGTATCAAGCGTAACACCGAATCTCATTTAACACCGTTATTATACAAGGAAGGCAGCCATGAGCCAGCGTATCAATCTAGTACCTGAAGGATCAGACATCAGTATTGATGATTTTTTAGAAGAAAACAGCGAAAAAGGGATTTATCGTCTGCATCGTAGCGCCTTCACCAACGAAGAGCTGTTTGAGCTTGAGATGAAGTACATCTTCGAAAACAATTGGGTGTATTTGGCTCATGAGTCTCAAGTTCCTGATAACAACGACTACTACACCTCATACATTGGCCGTCAGCCCGTCATTCTTGCCCGCAATAAAGAAGGCGATTTGCACTGCATGATTAATTCATGCTCACACCGCGGCGCACAGCTCTGCCGTCATAAGAAAGGCAATAAAGCCACTTACACCTGCCCATTCCACGGTTGGACCTTTAACAACTCAGGCAAGCTGCTTAAAGTTAAAGACCCAAGACATGCAGGCTATCCAGAATGCTTCAATAAAGAAGGCTCACACGACTTAAAACAAGTGAAGATGGCTAATTATAAAGGCTTTATCTTTGCCAGCTTAAATGATGATGTTCAGCCAATCGGAGACTGGCTTGGTGGCTCTACCAAAATTCTTGACATGATTGTCAATCAATCGCCAGAAGGTCTAGAAGTGTTACGCGGCACCTCAACCTATACCTTTGATGGTAACTGGAAGCTGCAAGCTGAAAACGGTGCCGACGGCTATCACGTATCAGCCGTCCATTGGAACTACGCTGCGACAACTGCGCGCCGTAAAGAAGCTGAAGCTGTCAAAGAAGACAATATCAAAGCCATGAACGCTGGCAAATGGGGTCGACAAGGCGGTGGGTTTTATTCTTTTGAAAACGGTCACATGCTGTTATGGACACAGTGGGAAAACCCACAAGACCGTCCAAACTACGCTTATCGCGATGAGTATGTCGCCAGCTACGGTGAAGCCATGGCGGACTGGATGATTGAACGCTCACGTAACTTATGCCTATATCCAAACGTCTACATCATGGATCAGTTCGGCTCACAAATTCGTATGCTCCGCCCTATCGCGGTTGACAAAACTGAAGTTAGCATCTGGTGTATCGCACCAAAAGGCGAAAGCGATGAGTCACGTGCACGCCGTATCCGTCAGTATGAAGATTTCTTTAACGTTACTGGTATGGCAACCCCTGATGACTTAGAAGAGTTCCGCTCATGCCAAGAAGGTTATAACGGTATCAAGCTTGAATGGAATGATATGTGCCGAGGCTCCGAGCACTGGATTCAAGGTGCAGATGAAGGCGCGGCCGCTATTGACCTTAAACCTTTGATGAGTGGTGTTAAGACTGAAGATGAAGGGCTATATACCGTCCAACATCGTTACTGGCATGAAGAGATGAAAAAAGCTCTAGAGCAAGAGCAGCAGCTACACGGTGCTAATAGCGACTAATACATTTTTTATTATTACTCTGCTATTTATTGTAGAACTGACAAAAAATAAGGATATCAATCATGAAAAATGCAACGGTTAACATTGAAGACATTAGACAGTTTCTATACCGTGAAGCGCGTTTATTGGATGAGAAAAAATGGGAAGAATGGCTCACTTATTACGATGAAGACTGCCCTTTCTGGATGCCAAGTTGGGATGATGATGGTCAGCTCATCAGCGACCCACAACGAGAAATCTCGCTGATTTATTATCCGGATCGCCGTGGTCTTGAAGATCGTATCTTCCGCATCGAGACTGAGCGCTCATCAGCGACCATTCCTGATACGCGTACCACGCACAATTTATCGAATATTGAACTACTCGAAGACAATGACGGTATTGTGACGGTGCGTTTCAACTGGATCAACAAGTCCTTTCGCTATCACGAGACCAATACCTATTGGGGTTACTCTCAGTACAAAATAGACATGACTCAAGACCAACCAAAAATTTTGGATAAGTATGTGGTCTTAAAAGACGACTATGTGCATCAAATCATGGACGTCTATCACGTCTAATCATTATTCACTCATTATTTAGCCACTAGCTTTTAATTAATACGTGTTGAAAAGGGATATTTCTCATGGAATATAATATTGCTCTACAGTTCGAAGACGGCGTCACAGGCTTCATCAAATGTGAAGCCGACGAAACCGTCGCCGAAGCCGCTTATCGTCAAAAATTTAATATCCCTGTGGATTGCCTTGATGGTGCTTGCGGTACTTGCCGTTGCCATTGTGAATCTGGCAGCTACGACATGCACCCTGATATGTATATCGAAGATGCACTGACAGAAGCTGAAGCCGCTGAAGGGTATGTACTCACCTGCCAGATGATTCCAGAAAGCGACTGCGTGATCAAAGTACCAACCTCCTCTGAAGCCTGCAAAGTCGGCAAGTCTGTATTCAAAGGCAAACTACAACAGTTAAATGTACTGTCAGAATCTACCATTCACTTTGGCGTCGAAGTCGACAATCCAGATGCGCTAGTATTTTTGCCAGGCCAGTATGTTAATGTCAGTATTCCTGATTCTAACGAGACACGCTCCTATTCATTTAGCTCTATACCTAGTGCCAATCAGGCCGAATTTGTCGTCCGCAATATTCCTAACGGCAAAATGAGCACCTTTTTATCTGATACTGCGACTATAGGTCAAGAGATTAATTTTGAGGGTCCATTTGGTAGCTTTTACCTGCGCCCTCTAATCCGCCCGACCCTATTTCTAGCAGGTGGTACTGGTATCGCACCTTTTTTATCGATGCTGAAAAGCTTAGAAGTGTCTGGTGCTCATCATCCTGTCAGGATGGTCTACGGCGTCACCAACGACTTTGATCTGATAGAAGTTGAGAAACTAGAAGAAGTCAAACAAAACCACCCTTGGTTTGACTACCGCACCTGTGTCGCCGCTGAAGACAGTAGTCATGAGCGTAAAGGCTATGTTACCAGTCATGTTGATAATGAGTGGCTGAACGATGGTGACGTCGATGTCTACTTGTGTGGTCCGTTAGGGATGGTGGATGCGGTGAGTAATTGGTTAGACAGCAGTAATCTAAAACCGAGTAATTTTTACTATGAAAAATTCACGCCCAGTGAACAATAACGTAGCCTAGCCGTATTACTCTACTAGCAAAGCATGAGCAAGATTTTTAGGAGACCGTCATGAGTAAAAGATTTGATAATAAAGTATGTATCGTTACTGGTGCCGCCCAAGGCATCGGACGCGGAGTCGCTTTACGTTTGGCAAGTGAAGGCGGAAAAATCGTCATGGCAGACTTTTCTCCATTAGTAGAAGAGGTGCTGGCTGAAATCATCGCTAATGGTGGAGAGGCAATTACCATTCAAGCTGACCTTGAAACCCATCAAGGTGCTAAAGAGGCTATTGATAAGGCACTTGATAGCTATGGGCGTATCGATATATTGGTCAACAATGTCGGCGGCGCAATATGGATGAAACCTTTTACCAGCTTCTCTGAAGCAGAAATCCAAAAGGAAATCAGCCGCTCATTATTTCCAACATTATGGTGTTGTCATGCTGTTTTACCAACCATGGTCAAACAGCAATCAGGCACTATTGTTAATGTGTCCTCTATCGCTACTCGCGGTATTAACCGCATACCCTATTCGACAGCGAAAGGCGGCGTGAACGCCATGACCGCATCGCTCGCTTTTGAGTATGCAAACGATGGTATACGCGTGAATGCTGTGGCAACTGGCGGTACTGAAGCGCCGCCCAGAAAGATTCCACGTAACGCCAAACCATTAACTGATGATGAAAAATCATGGATGAATGCGGTGGTTGATCAGACCATTGATCGCACCTTTATGAAACGCTACGGCACGATTGATGAGCAAGTCAATGCCATCTTGTTTTTAGCATCCGATGAGTCTTCTTATATTACTGGTAGTACCATTCCTGTGGGCGGTGGCGACGAAGGCTAATAATAAATCTGCCAATTAGTAGCATGCATCTTAATTTGCAACCCCGTAACGAATGCTAATTTGCAAGGAAGCAATATGGCCTCTGTAATCCAAACCTTAAAAAACGACTGGTCGCTCTCCGCATCGGTTGCAGGGTTCTTAGCGGTTCTTATTTCTTATGCGGGTCCTTTGATTATTTTTTTTCAGGCCGCACAAGCCGCACAAGTTTCAGATGCCATGATGGCGTCTTGGATTTGGGGTGTCTCCATCGGTGCTGCCATTCCTGGCATTTATTTATCTATTAAATATAAAACACCGGTTATTACAGCATGGTCCGCCCCTGGTACCGCTTTACTAGTTACCCTATTTCCACAGATGAGTATTAATGAAGCTGTTGCCGGTTATATCATCTCAGCGATTGTCATATTTATTGTTGGAGCGACAGGTTACTTCGACAAAATATTAAAATGGATTCCTAACGGTATCGCCGCTGGCATGATGGCAGGGATTCTATTTCAATTCGGCTTAGAATTATTTAAAGCCACTGATAGCATGCCATTTATCGTCTTTAGCATGCTCGGTTGCTATTTATTAGCCAAACGCTTTTCGCCGCGCTATACGATGATCTGGGTATTGATATGCGGTGTTATCTTAAGCGTCTTACTTGGCAAAATGAACCCTGTCCATTTCGATTTAGCCGTTACCATACCTACTTTTATTGCACCTGAATGGTCGTGGAACTCAACGTTTAACCTCGCTATACCCCTTATTCTTGTGAGCTTAACAGGACAGTTTTTACCGGGAATGGCTATTTTAAATCTTAGCGGTTATAACACGCCAGCCAAACCCATTGTCGCCATCTCTAGTCTCTCGTCGTTAGCAGTCGCCTGCGTTGGTGGTATTACCATTGTGCTTGCTGCCATCACTGCGGCGCTTTGTACTGGTAAAGATGCTCATGAGATAAAAGAGAAACGCTATATTGCAGGCGTCGCCAATGGCATCTTCTATTTATTTGGCGGTTTATTTGCTGGCAGTATCGTGATGGTATTTAGCTTGCTTCCAAAAGAGCTTGTCGCGGCACTGGCCGGCCTTGCATTAATCGGTGCCATTTCTGCCAATATCACCATTGCTATGAAAAATGATGAGCAAAGAGACTCTGCATTGATTACATTTTTAGCGACAGCATCGGGTATGAGCTTTTTGGGATTAAGCTCTGTGTTTTGGGGCATTCTTATTGGCATGATTGCTCACTATATTCTGACCAAAAAACGCCTACTACCAACATCATCTATCTCATTAACGACCTCTAATAATGAAGCCAATTAAGAGCAAGTCTCTTACGAAAAAAATTAAGTAGTGTCAGAGCAATGAGTCCAACCCATGTACCACTTATTAATTTTAAAGACACTACCTCATATGACTTTTTATAGGATATAAACATGATTAACAAAGCAGATAAAAACATCACTGACGTACTTAGTCAAATCAAAGATGGCGCCACCATCATGATTGGTGGCTTTGGCACTGCAGGGCAACCAGCTGAACTCATTGATGGACTTATTAATTTAGGCGTAAAGGATTTGGTCATCATTAATAATAATGCCGGTAATGGCGACCATGGCCTTGCCAAGCTCTTAAAAACAGGTGCTGTGCGTAAAATCATTTGCTCTTTTCCGCGTCAATCGGATTCTTGGGTATTTGATGAGCTTTATCATGCTGGCAAGATTGAGCTGGAGCTAGTACCACAGGGTAATTTGGCTTGCCGTATTCAAGCAGCAGGTATGGGACTCGGTGCGGTATATACGCCCACAGGCTTTGGTACTTTACTCGCAGAAGGTAAGGAAACTCGAGAAATCGATGGTAAAGACTATGTTCTTGAATATCCCATTAAGGCTGATTTTGCTTTAATCAAAGCTTCTAGAGGCGATCGCTGGGGCAACTTGGTGTACCGCAAGTCTGCCCGTAACTTTGGTCCTATCATGGCAATGGCAGCTGATATTACTATCGCCCAAGTTTCTGAAACCGTTGAGCTTGGCGCGCTTGATCCTGAACACATTATTACGCCGGGTATTTTTGTGCAGCATGTGGTGCAAATTCAGCCTGCTAGCACTGAAGCTGCTAGCGCTTAACTTTCTAGCACAGCTACTACAGCCACCACTTAATACTGCCAACTATAAGGAGCGTCATCATGAGCCATACTTCCTACACCGTTTTGACCCGCGATCAAATCGCCGAGCGTGCTGCACAAGATATTCCAGATGGTGCCTATGTCAATTTAGGCATCGGACTACCGACCAAAATTGCCCAATACCTACCGGATGATAAAGATGTATTTTTGCATTCAGAAAACGGCTTATTAGCTTTTGGGCCACCACCTGCCAAAGGTGAAGAGGATCCCGAGCTGATTAATGCCGGAAAAGAGTACGTCACAATGCTCGATGGCGGCAGCTTCTTTCATCATGGCGACTCTTTTGCCATGATGCGCGGTGGTCATCTTGATATCTGCGTACTAGGTGCATTTCAAGTGGCTGAAAATGGTGATCTAGCCAATTGGAGCACCGGTGCGACAGATGCAATACCGGCTGTTGGCGGCGCTATGGATTTAGCCGTCGGTGCCAAAAAAGTCTTTGTGATGACCAATCACACCACCAAGACTGGCGACCCTAAAATCGTTAGCAAGCTTACCTACCCTGTGACTGGCAAAAACTGTGTTGATCGTATTTATACTGACTTATGTGTCATTGATGTCACTGATAAAGGTTTAGCCGTCACTGAAATGGTCGATGGCTTAAGCTTTGCGGACTTACAAGCATTGACGGGTGCGACGCTAATTGATGCTACAAATTCAAAATAATAAAAAGGACAAGGATGATGACTGATTCAATCACTGGTTTAAATGATGCTTATATTATCGATGCCATTCGCACCCCTTTTGGACGCTACGGCGGCGCTCTAGCACAGATACGCGCTGACGATTTGGGAGCTATCCCTATCAAGGCGTTAATGGAACGTAATGCCAATGTCGATTGGGTACAAGTAGATGACGTTATTTACGGCTGTGCTAATCAGAGCGGTGAAGACAATCGCAACGTCGGGCGTATGTCATCGTTACTAGCTGGCTTACCTTATCAAGTGCCTGCCACTACCGTGAATCGCTTATGCGGCTCGTCAATGGATGCGTTAGCGATAGCGGCACGCGCCATCAAAGCCGGTGAAGCTGATTTGATTATCGCAGGTGGCGTTGAGAGCATGAGCCGTGCGCCATTGGTAATGGGTAAAGCAAATAAACCCTTTGATCGTAGTCAAACGCTTGAAGATACAACCATGGGCTGGCGCTTTATCAATCCAAAGCTTGACGAATTGTATGGCACGGAGACCATGCCGCAAACTGCTGAAAATGTCGCAGAACAATTCAATATCAATCGCGCTGACCAAGATGCTTTTGCCCTACGTAGTCAACAACGGACCGCAGCGGCGCAAAAGGCAGGGTTTTTCAAAGATGAGATTACTCCAGTCAGCATCCCGCAACGCAAAGGCGAGCCTATCACTGTCGATACCGATGAACACCCTCGCGCTGATACCACGCTTGAGAAGTTGACCAAACTGCGCCCTATCGTCACCTCAGATGGCACCGTGACGGCTGGCAATGCGTCAGGTATCAATGATGGCGCAGCGGCTTTTTTAGTGGCATCAGAGCAAGCGGTGAAAAAGTTCAATCTAAAACCGCGTGCACGTATTGTGGCCTCAACTACGGTAGGCGTTGAGCCACGTATTATGGGCTTTGCTCCAGCACCAGCGATAAAAAAACTACTGGTAAAAACTGGACTGTCACTTGATGAGATGGATGTCATTGAATTAAACGAAGCCTTTGCCGCTCAAGCTCTCGCTTGTACGCGTGACTTAGGGTTAGCTGATGACAGCGCGCGCGTCAACCCTAATGGTGGTGCCATTGCCCTTGGTCATCCACTCGGTGCCTCAGGCGCACGTTTAATTTTAACAGCACTCAATCAACTTGAGAAAACTGATAAGCGTTATGCTATTTGCTCGATGTGTATTGGGGTTGGACAAGGCATTGCGATGATTATTGAACGGGTTGTCAACGATTAGATAGTGCTATTCATAAATATCGCTCAAACCACCCACCATTACTACTGCAATGACATTACCATGATTAAAAAGGATAATAATGATGCCCATATTTGACAACAAAGACGTTGCCCTAAACTATGCCACTTTTGGCGATAGCAGCAATCCTGCTCTGATATTTTCTAACTCTTTGGGCACTAGCTATCATATGTGGCAGCCGCAAATCGATGCCTTACAAAACGATTACTTTATTATCTGCTACGATACCCGTGGCCATGGTAAATCTTCCGCACCAAAAGGCCCTTATCGTTTAGATCAGCTTGGACAAGACGTTATTGATTTGCTTGATTATCTAAACATCGATAAAGCGTCTTTTTGTGGCATCTCTATGGGCGGAATGACGGGTCAATGGTTAGCTATCAATTACCCTGACCGCTTCCATCACTTGATGCTTTGCAATACCGCCGCAAAGATTGGTAATGAAGCGGCCTGGGTAGATCGCGCGCAATTGGTACGTGAGCAAGGACTAAAACCTATCGCCGCTACCGCTGCCTCGCGTTGGTTTACAGCAAGTTTTATCGATGATTATCCAGATGTAGTTAAAGCATTATCTGACGCTCTCGTAGCTGGCAGTAGCGAGGGTTATGCCAGCTGCTGCGAGGCATTATCTGACGCTGATACACGTGAACAGCTAAAAGATATCCGCGTGCCAGTTACGGTGGTTGCAGGTTCTAAAGATCCAGTGACGACGGTTGCCGATGGTCAATATATGGTCGAACACATCCCTAATGCTAAGCTTGCGACTATCGATGCTTCACATATTTCAAATATTGAACAGCCTGACGTGTTCAATCAATTAATCAAACAATATTTTCATGACTAATAGAGTTACGGATACCATCAGATTTTTTAGTAATAAAAAAATAGTCTAACAAATAAGAGCTTAAATCTTTCATTTGGTTTAAGAAAAGCACCTGCATATCTAAAGGATATGTAGGTGCTTTTCTCTTTTACCACATGTCACCGCCCTTTATTAAGTTACGTCAAAATCTATACTTTATAGGTATAAATTAATACTCAGATGGTTTTTGACTTGCTTGATAGAAAACAATAACTTAATAAAGACTTATAGGGATATTACCCACGGAGAAAAAAGAATGGACTCACCTACTTTAAACATCAATAGGGTTATTGATGAAGCCAAATTTGCACCTTTTCACTGGAAAGTCTTATTTTGGTGTTTATTGATTATTATCTTTGATGGCTATGATCTTATTATTTATGGTGTAGCATTGCCCCTACTCATGGAGGAATGGTCATTAACCGCAGTACAAGCAGGTTTTCTTGCCAGTGCTGCACTTTTTGGCATGATGTTTGGCGCCATGATTTTTGGAACACTCTCAGACAAGATTGGACGCAAAAAAACCATTATGATTTGCGTCGGCTTGTTCAGTAGCTTTACTTTTCTTGGTGCTTTTGCTGGTGGTCCAATACAGTTCGCCACTTTGCGCTTTATTGCAGGCCTAGGTATCGGTGGTGTTATGCCTATCTGCGTGGCTTTAACCTCCGAATATGCACCAAAACGTATTCGCAGTACTTTAGTTGCTATAATGTTTAGTGGTTATGCCATTGGAGGCATGGCATCGGCATTATTAGGCTCGTTTTTGGTGGTAGATTTTGGCTGGGAGATTATGTTTTATATCGCTGGCATTCCAATGCTACTTTTACCAATCATTTGGAAAATGTTGCCTGAATCTTTGATGTATTTGGTAAAAGAGAAGCGAGATAAAGAAGCCAAAATTATTGTTAAAAAATTGGCACCGCAAGAAACGATTACCACTTCTACCAGTTTGCTATTGGACGAGCCGACCAAAGGCGATGATGCACCCATTAAAGCCTTATTTCTGAAAAACCGTGGTTTCACTACTATCATGTTTTGGGTCGCTTTCTTTATGTGCTTACTGATGGTGTACGCCCTTGCTAGTTGGTTGCCAAAACTAATGATTCAGGCGGGTTACTCACTAGGTGCAAGCATGCTGTTCTTATTTGCACTCAATATTGGTGGCATGGTGGGAGCTATCGGCGGCGGCATACTGGCTGATAAATTTCATCTTAAACCTGTCTTAGCCATCATGTTTGCCCTAGGCGCTGCGGCGTTGATACTGCTTGGCTATAACAGCCCTCAGCTAGTACTATATACTCTGATCGCGATTGCAGGCGCTACGACTATCGGCTCACAGATACTACTCTACACCTTTGTCGCACAGTATTATCCGACGAGTGTACGGACAACAGCTATGGGCTGGGCATCAGGTATTGGTCGTATTGGTGCTATCGTAGGTCCTATCTTAACTGGCGCGTTACTTACACTAGAGCTAAGCCACCAGACGAACTTTTTGTTTATCGCGATACCAGGATTAATTGCAGCCACTGCTATTTTCCTTGTGAATTTAAGCGCAGCAGTGGATGGCAAAACAAGCAAGGTACAACCAGTAACTTTAGATACGCCTATAGCAACCTAAATCTGACTAAACTCTATTTTTATTTAAGCATTTTTATATTACACCTATATAGCTTTTAGCGTACTCACGATGTGGGTGCGTCTTTTTGACAATTTGAATAAAAGCTTAGCTCTTTATCTTTAAACCTTATGTGAGAGATATTATGTAGAATTAATTTTTAAAATTATTCTTTTAAGGCGTAATGAACGATTTTTACGCCAGACTGTGACAGTACTGCGCAAAATTTGCTACCATAACCTTTTTAAACACTATAATTTCAGATTTAGGCAATTTCACTTAGGTACTCAGGTAATACAGACATGGCCAAAAACGCCCTACAAGAACAACTCTTAAAAGCTGGATTGGTAGATAGCAAAAAAGCCAAAAAAATCAGCAAACAGTCGCAGCATGCCAAGCGCACCGGTGACGCATCAAATCTTGAAGCCAAAAAAGCCTTGGCAGACGCTCAAGCCAAAAAAATAGAAAAAGACCAAAAGCTTAATCAAGAAAAACAGCAGATTTTAGAAGAAAAAACGCTAAGAGCCAACGTTATCCAAATGATTAGGCAACATCAAATCACAGAAACGCAGGGTGACATCACTTATCAGTTTGTTGATAATGGCAAAATTAAAAAGATTTATATCTCCCAAAAGCTCTATGATCAAATCGTAGCGGGTCATGTGGTGATTGCGCGATTAGAAGACGATTATGCGCTGCTTCCTCGTCCACTAGCTGATCGTATCAACGCCAAGCTCGAAGGTTTCATTGTGGTATCGAATGACAAGTCAGAGGTCGAGCTGGCAGAAGATGACCCTTATGCCGCTTATGTTATTCCAGATGATTTGATGTGGTAATCTACTAAACATTAACCAAAATCCCCTGTATAAGATATCTATATAGGGGATTTTTTGACAGTGCAATAAAAACAGTAATTACAATGGTAGCAAAACGTGCTTACTCTTCTGATAAGCAGACAAGCCATCAGCACCCAATTCGCGACCAATGCCACTTTGCTTAAACCCGCCCCAACCTGCTTCAGGTACTACAATTTGCTGCTCGTTAACCCAAATATGACCAGCTTGAATTTGTAACGCCATCTCTAACGCTGCAGTCTCATTAGCACTGACAATAGTCGCTGCCAAGGCATACTTACTATCATTGGCAAGTTCAATCGCCTGCGTATCGTCTGCAAACGTGGTACTGACCAATACTGGTCCAAATACTTCTTCTGTCCATAACTGACTGCTTACTGGCACATTCGTATAAATAGTCGGCGTTGCAAAATATCCTTGACGGTCTAGTATCTCGCCACCTGTTAGGCAAATAAGATTTTCACCAATCGCGATATCGATATACTTTTCGACTTGCGCAAGTTGTTGCGCGCTAACCAATGGACCCATTTGCGTATCGACAGCAAAACCATCGCCAATTTTCAGGCTTTCTGTTTTTGTTTTCAGTGCGTCAAATAACGACTGCGCAATGTCTTGATGGACGAACAGCCTTGAAGTTGCTGAACAAATTTGTCCAGCATTGGTAAAGATACCGCCGATGATTAAATCACAGGCATAATCAATATCAGCATCTGCGCGCACTACGATAGCGGACTTACCACCAAGCTCTAGACTGATATCCTTGATACCTGTTGCTGCTTGGCGCATTACTTTTTCACCGACGACATTACTGCCGGTAAAAGACACTTTGTCAATCAACGGGTGGCTGGTCATCGCCGCACCTACTTCTGCTGCGCCCGGTAGGATATTGACCACCCCTTTTGGCAGCTTAATAGTAGACAATATATTGCCCAGCATCAACTCTGGTAATAGTGTCACCTCTGATGGTTTGAGAATAACAGTACACCCTGCCGCCAGCGCGGGCGCTAGTTTCCAAGCGGTGGTCACCATCGGAAAGTTCCAAGGCACGATAAGGGCGCAAATACCAACGGGCGCATAGGTTTTTAATAAGCGTATGCTTGACTCGTTTGTCTCGACCTTAGACCAAGTCGTCTGCTCGGTGATAAGATTGGCATAATAGCGATAACAATCAATGGCGTCGCTCACGTCTATTTTCGCCTCTGCAATCGGCTTACCATTATTCAATACCGACAACGCAACCAGCTTCTCAAACTGCTGCGCCATCGTATCTGCAATCGCCTGCAGATAACGCGCGCGCTCATTGACGCTGGTTTGCGACCAAGTTGCATAAGCGCGTGATGCGGCATAAGCGGCGCTGTCTACCTGTGCGCTACAACACAAGCGAGTTTTTGCAATGACTTCGCCGGAGTTTGGATCATATAAAGCATGTTCACCTACCGAATCAGATGCTGCAATCGTGACCCAATCACCCTCTATGTAGGCGGCATTTAACCTAACTTCATTTTTCATGCTTTGCTGAGCGGCGGCTCTCGTTAAGGATAAAGAATTTGTTATTTCCATGATGACTAGTTGCCTTATATTGTTTAATAAAGTTGTCTTTACGCTAACTGTTCACTGCTTTTTTAATGCCAAAATGAGGCGTTGCAATCACGACTAATACAATAGATGCGCCACCGACGTAATGACCACCAAGCTAATCAGCGTCCGCAAGATAAAAATCATAAACAGCTCTAAGACGTTCAGCTTGATGTTTGATTTCAATATCAGCGCGCCTACCTCAGACATATAGATAATCTGGGTAATAGAAGCTGCACCAACGATAAAACGCGTCATTTCACTCTCGATACTTTTACCAACCAAGGCTGGCAAGTACATATCGGCAAAGCCCATAATCATCGCAGGCGCCGCCTCTGCTGCCTCTGGAATTTGCAATAATTCAAGTAATGGCACGAGCGGCGCAGAGAGCCAATTAAATACCGGCGTGTATTCTGCCAAACCAAGACCAATGACGCCAATAGCAAAAATCACTGGAATTAAGCCAAAATAAATATCAAATAAGTTCTTTAGGCTGTGCTTAAACACCCTCCCTAAGCTTGGCATGGAATGCGCGCGCGTGACGGCACGATTGACCGCCCATTGGTAAGTAGAATACTCAGTAGGGATTTCTTCATCGAGCATACTTTTGCCAGAATGATAAGTATCAGGCTTTAACGACAGCGGCGGTATACGCGGCATAATAATCGCAGCGATAAAACCAGTTGCAGCAATGGTCAGATAAAAGAAAACAAAGTTGTTATCGACGCCGATGGTTTTGGCAACGACATAGGTAAAGGCGATGGACGTCACCGAAAAGGTGGTGGCAATAATTGCCGCTTCACGCTGACTATAGTAGCTTTTATCATACTCTTGCATGGTCACCAGCAAACCAATAGAGGCAGCGCCAAACCAAGAGGACATCGCATCGACCGCAGAGCGACCCGGTAACCTGAATAACTTAACGAACACCTTGCTAGATAAAGTACCCAAAAATTCCATCAAACCGAAATCTGTGAGAAACGGTAAAGATAAAATGGCAAAGAAGAACAAAGGAATCAAAATAGGAATCAGGTCTTCAAAAATCACGCCGCCGGTATTACGATTGATGATAAATTCAGGGCCGACTTGTAAATAAATCATCCACGCAAACAGTACGCCCAAAAAGCGGGCAGCAAGCCAAAACCAGTCGACATCAAAAAGCTTTGCCCACATGGAGCCTGCGGGCAGATTGGGTCTTAAAACCTTAACAGCCAGCGCCCCGATAAAGGAAGCCGTTACAATCGCCAATACCGCGTAAACCACATAACTGCCCAGCACTGCTTGCAGAGTATCGGTTAACACGCCCAATAAAATGGTGACTTTGCCATCCCACTGAAAGGGAATAATAAACAGCGCAATACCCAGTGCTGAAAATAGCAAAAACTTCCACATGGAGGCGCGCCAATGTAGTCCTTCTGGCGTGCCTGAAACAATGATATTGTTGCCTAAGATTGGCTGCTGGGATTTATCGATATAGTTCGTCATTTAATCCTCCTTGATAGGCGACGAGCGCCAATTTTTTCTTTGGCTGCCCAATCTATCCATAGACTGAGCGCATTGCGCAAATAGTTAGATAACGTTTTATAAGTTATTTTTAGTAGCAATTATGCTTTAGCTAAAGCAGGTAAAACCTTTACCCATTTCAAGAAGAAATGCATCGGCTTCATCGACTTCATAAATAATTGGTTGTTTGCCTTTAATATCCTCTTGCAAGGCATCTAATAGCTGCTGCTTATCTGTGATTCGACGATAACCGGCGCTAAATCCTGCGGCTAACCGCTCAAAGTTCGGGGTTTTAATATTGACCCCAATCAATGGCAAGCCGCCCTCTTGCATATAGCGGCGAATCTCGCCATAGCCTTGGTTGTTCCATAACAGCACAATTAATGGCAGCTCAAGCTCGGCGGCACAGATTAGCTCGGCAATAGTAAACTGAATGCCGCCATCACCCATCAGGCTAATAACGGGCGCTTTTGAGCCAATCATGGCACCAATCGCAGCGGGCAAACCATAACCTAAGGTGCCAAAGCCCGTCGATGAGTTAAACCATCGGCGCGTAGCTAACGCTTCAAAGCCAAGATTGCCGCTATAAACAGGCTGGGTTGAATCGCCAACGAAGATAACGTCTTCCACCTCATCTCGAATCAGCTGTAGTAGCGCGTTTTGACCAGCAAAATCTGGCGTCATTTCTTCTATCAACGCTTGCTTTACCTTTGCTACTCGCGGTGCTGCTTGATGATGCAGCGGTTGATTTTCTAAGCGCGTACATAGACCACTAATAGCCATTTGCGCATCCGACAATAGCGCAATATCCGCTCTAAACGGACGCTGTAATTGCTGAGCGTCACAGTCGATACGAATCAACGTGCCATTGATTTTGAACCCACCATTAAAAAAAACATCGTAATCAGTCTCACCAAGCTCCGTACCTATCGCCAATACTAAGTCGGCCTCGCTAATGACGGCGCGACCAGCGGCCAATGATTGATTGCTACCCAAACTCAGCGGATGCGCAGGCGGCAGTAAACCTTTGGCATTGATGGTCAAAAATGTTGGCGCATCGATAAGTTCTGCCAGTTTTTGTGCGTCATGATTAACATCAGCGCAGCCACCACCGTAAAGCAAGACTGGATTTTTTGCCGTTTTTAAGGTTTCAACAATCAAATCTAATTGCGCAGGATGAGGAAGTGGTTTGTTTGCTTGTGGTTGCGCCAAAATATTATTAGCAGATTGGCTGTTTAGAGAAGCATTTAGCTTATTTAGTTTAGGCGGCTTGGCGACATAACTGGCATCGGCGGTAATCACATCAATGGGCAGCTGGATATGCACCGGTCCCGGACGCGCGCCATTAAATAACGCAAAAGCTTCAGCGATGACTTTGGGTAGTGACTCAGGTTGCCAAATGGTTTTACTCATAAGCGCAACCTTACTGATCATACCTTGCTGATCGTGCAGCTCATGTAAGTGCCCTTCACCGCTGCCGGTATGCTGCACTTTATTGACACTAGATATCACCAGCATTGGTATAGAATCCGCCAATGCTTGCGCCATCGCCGTCATAATATTGGTCATGCCGGGACCAGTGATGATAAAACAAACCCCCACTTTGCCAGACGCGCGGTAATAACCATCGGCCATAAAGCCAGCACCTTGCTCGTGACGTGGCGTCACGTGGCGAATATTGGTATTCGGCAGGCCACGATATAGCTCGACCGTATGCACGCCCGGAATACCAAATACCGTCTCCACCCCGTAATATTCTAACCACTGGACAAGTAGCTCACCGCAAGTCAAAGATGAGGCAGTTGGCGCGGAATTTGGCAATAAAGAAGGCGTTTGCAGAGAGTGCGTCATGAGTTAATCATCCTAAAAAATTCAATAGCAATTAAATAAGTCGTTCAGTATCAAATCCAAGCTAAACCCAAACTGCCCTTTAATTCCTTATAAAAGGCAGTTTAAGTGTATAAATTGTGCTTAATAAATGGCTTTGACCTTATCGTCATAGCGCACACCCGGTAGGATACATAGCATCTCAAATAGCAGGTTCGCGGCCAGTACCGAAGTATTGCCAAACGGGTCATACGGCGGTGACACTTCTACTAAATCGCCACCAACTACGTCCAGTCCGCGCATACCGCGAATGATTTCGATACCTTGTGTTGACGTCAGACCGCCAATTTCAGCCGTTCCCGTACCCGGTGCAAACGCAGGGTCAATACCATCGATATCGAAACTTAAATAAACAGGGCCGTCGCCTAATTTTTCGCGCACTTCTGCCATTAATGGTGTCAATGATTTATACCAGCACTCCTCAGCAGGCACGACGCGAAAACCTTGCTCGGTCGACCAATCAAACTCTTCGGCGCTATAACCCGTGCCACGCAGACCAATCTGAACGACGCGATTGCCATCGATAAGGTTCTCTTCGACGGCACGGCGGAATGGGGTGCCATGGGCGATTTTTTCGCCAAACATCTCATCATTGATATCGGCATGGGCGTCGATATGCACCATCCCAACAGGGCCATATTTTTTGGCGAGCGCACGTAAGATAGGCAAGGCAATCGTATGATCACCGCCTAACGTTAAAGGAATAGCGCCATGGCTAAGGATTTTATCGGTATAGAATTTCTCAATAATATCGACGCTTTTTAGCAGGTTAAAAGTATTGATAGGCACGTCGCCAATGTCAGCGACTTGTAAGGACTCAAAAGGCGCGGCACGAGTGGCGACGTTATAAGGGCGAATCATGCGTGATTCATCACGAATCTGGCGTGGTCCCAATCTGGCACCGCTACGGTTTGAGGCGCCGATATCTAAAGGCACGCCAACAAAAGCCACGTCTAGCCCCTCAGCATCGGCTTGGGTTGGCAGGCGCATCATAGAGGCGAAGCCGCCAAATCTTGGCATATCGTTGCCGCTTAATGGTTGATTGAATTTCATCACTCACATCCTTGTATCGATTGGTCAAAACAGACAATTTGTCTATATTACTTTTTATCTATATTACTTTTTGTCTATGCCGTTTTTTCTATAGCTCTGACAATACCTAAATATCAAAGGCGAGACCATGGTAAAATTCAGAAGTAAACTTCTGGTTTTTCGTAGTAACTTTGATTTATTCGTTATTTATAGAAGTTTTATAAAAAATTTGGTTAAGACAGATTAAGATAATAGACACGGAGACATGACTTTCCATGCTAAATGAATTGATAAAAATTGATATCAAAACCTTACGTAGCTTTATGGCTATCGTGGAATGCCAAGGTGTGACCGCCGCGCAGTCACGCTTAAATGTCACGCCGTCTGTCATCAGCGGTCATTTAACCCATTTAGAAGATCGTTTGGGTATGACGCTTTGTCATCGCGGGCGCGCGGGTTTTAAGCTCACCGAAGACGGCGCAGCGGTTTATGAGGCTTGCTTAAGCTTTAATGAGGCGGTGGCCAGCTTTCAGCATCAACTGCATTATATTCGGCAACTGGATTCAGTACGCGGCGGTCATATTCGATTATGTCTTATCGATCAGATGCCAACATTTTTTTATGATGTCTTGCGTCAATGCTTGGCTGCGAGTTATCGTCAAAACCCACTGATACATTTTTCTATCGATGTGCAAAGCCCTGAGAGTATGCTTGATAAGTTAGTTAGCAATGAAAGTGATATTGGCGTGGGATATTTTGGCAGCTTCCCGCCTCTATTGAATTTCCAACCAGCATTTATCGAAAAGCAAGTCGTCTGCTGTGGACACGAGCATCCGCTGTTTTATGAAGCAGACGGTTTAACCTTTGAAGATTTGGAACAAAATTATCCATGGATAAAACGGGGTTATATTACCGATTTGAGCATCAATCATGTCCGCCCAAAAACGTTAAGCGCCACCACGTACCATATGGAGGCGACCGCGCAGTTAATTTTGGCAGGTCATCATGTCGGCTACTTGCCCAATGATTTGGCCAAGCGCTATGAAGAGAAAGGGATGATGAAAATACTATTGCCCAATGAGGCAAGCTACGAGGTCAAACACCATTGGGCTTATCGAGAAAATCTGCATAAGCACGTCGCTGATTTTTTGCAGCAAATGACTGGGCTTTTATAGAGTGACAAGCATTTAATGGATAATAATAAAGGATAACGATAAACAGTCATGGCAAAAAATAACGATAAACAGCTACCCTGCTTTTGGTAGCTCTTCACGTTTTAAACCAATCGTTCTAAGTTTGCCTTTATCATCGACTTCTTTGATGACCAGTGACCATTCATCATTAATCGCCACTGTATCGCCCGATACCGGCGCCATATCTAGGTTACCTTTGACGTATTCAGCAACCGTTTGCTGCCACATATTTTTTTCGTTATCTTCTGGCATGGACTTAAGCTTATCGACCAAAGACTCAGAGGTCATAACACCAGTAAAAAATGGCAAGTCGCCCAGTTTAACGCTCGGTGATAGGAGCCAATCGCCATAAAAATCATCGATAGCTTTGCGGTCTAAGGTGGTGTCATTAAAAATCCGCGCAATTTGGCTGGCATGATTGCCGCGCATCGCATACCAAACGCTATCACCAAATTTTAGCTTAGTGTCTTCGTCGACAATGACAATCTGCTGACCGCGTACCAAGGCAAACACACTAATTTCATCAGGGTTAACGTGGTTAGAAATGCTTTTTGGATGACGTCCAATCGCAAACGCCCCAGACTTTACTTGAAACTGATATAAAGTAATACTTGCCTTGTCCGATACCCAAACCTCATGCTTCTCTTCGGGGTCTTTGTTATTGGGAATGCGTACTTTAAATAAATCCGCCATAAAGGGAATGGTTGTGCCTTGCAAAATCAAGGATAAAACTACTACGCCAAAGGCAATATCAAACAGCATAAAGGCGCCGTCAATACCCGCCATTACGGGCAAAATAGCAAGGGTAATCGGTACGGCACCGCGCAAGCCAACCCAAGAAATAAAACCGATTTCTCGGTCTTTAAACTTAAAGGGTTTTACGCTGCTGTATACGGCGATAGGACGAGCAATTAAAATCATAAAGGCGGCAATCGCAACCGAGTAATACCAAACATTAATGACGTTTGATGGCGTCACCAACAGACCCAGGACCACAAATAAGACTGCTTGCGATAGCCACGCAAAGCTGTCCATTACCCGCATCACGTGCTCGGTTGAGCGCACTTTATGGTTGCCTATCAGCACGCCAGCCAGATAAACTGCCAAAAACCCACTACCACCGATTAAATTGGTCGCCGCAAATACTGCCAAGCCCGCCGACAATATCAAAATGGCATACATGCCTTCTGCCAAATGTATCTTCGGTAATAGCCTTGCCAATAAATAACCAAATAATAAACCCATACCGAGGCCGAAGCTCAGCTGCTGTAATAGCAAGCCTATAAAGCCCAGTACCGTTTGTCCCTCAGGGTCGACATTTAGCGCAATCAATCCGGTGACTAATAAAATGGCTAGTGGATCGTTGGCACCAGATTCAAGCTCCAACGTCGCTTGTACGCGGTCGTTAAGTTTAACCCCGCCATTACGCAGCAATGAAAATACCGCTGCCGCATCGGTCGAACCGACAATAGCTGCCATCAATAGCCCAAAGCGCCAATCGACATCGAGTAGCCACGTGACAAAGACGCCCAGTATCATGACCGTTGCCAGCACTCCCCACATGGCAAGTGTGATGGCGGGTCTTAGCCCCACTCGAAAAGATTTAAAGGAGGTGCGCAGTCCACCATCTAACAAAATACAAGCCAGCGCCGCCTGCCCGACAAAGTTAGCAAGACCATATTGAGAGAACTCAATACCCAAGATACCTTCTTCACCGGCGAGCATGCCCACGACTAAAAACAACAATAATAGCGGCACGCCCAAACGCGCCGACAAGGTACTTGCCATGATACTGGCAAAAATTAAAACTGCTCCTACGAAATACAGGATATTTAAGGTATCCATCTTTTTTAAGCCCTATTTTTAATCATTATTATGTAAGTGTGTCCTTTAGCTTTTCTAGCGTACTTGTTGCAAAAGCTTCAAATTGAAATGCTCTAAATTAAACAGTCTTATTGTAGTTTTCTTAACTGTCTAACTTTAAAAACCCAATCTATAAAAGCCTACTCTATTGTATAACATAGAATCCTAATGGTAGTTTGTGTTAAGCGTCGTACGCATGCAATTCCTATAGAAAATATTCACTATTGGCTCTTTATTTGTTCAATCATAAAGGCTTTTAGCGTCGCTATAAACCTTAGTCTAAGAATATTAGAAAGCAAATTAATAACCTGCCTTTTCATCATCAAAAAAGCCCTACTTAGCATAATGCCAAATAGGACTTTTCTGTTTTATAAGTGCTCAGTGTTTTTATAAATGCTTAATCATTATTAATGGTAAATGATAAATACTCATGCAAATTATAAAATCATATTACTTAGGCTATTTTGGTTTAAGGGCGGCACTGATATCAGCCAATAATGGCGGGATATCGTGTTTATCTGTCATCACTTCTAACATCACCAGTTTATCTTTGGTGGCCGCTGCTTTCTGGAGCGCTGCTTTTAGTTCGCCAGCGGTTTCTGCTTTAAGGATTAAGCTATTTTCTTCCGTCGCGCCAAAGGCTTTTGGCATCATTTGCCAGTCGCACTTAGGAATGTCATTATAGCGCTGATTTTCACCATGAATCGCTCGCTCAACGGTATAGCCATCGTTATTAATCAGGACAATAACCGGATTGATGCGCTCTTTAATCATTACCGCGATTTCTTGAATGGTTAATAAAGCCGAGCCGTCACCAATCAATAAGATACTACGCTTATGCGGTGAGGCAATAGCGCCACCCAAACTCGCTGGCAAGGTATAGCCGATTGAGCCCCACATTGGTTGCCCATAAGACGTCACCCCTTCTGGCAGCCGCACATCACTGATACCAAAATACGCCGTGCCTTGGTCAGAAAATACGAGGTTTTTATCATCAAGCGCATCGGCGATGATATGCCACAAGTCATCTTGGCGAATCGGCTCGTCATCCTTGCCGTTTTGCTCATGCGGCTGCATCTCTTTGCAAAATTGCTTCGGTACGATATTAATGCCTGAGGTCATGACTTCATGCAGGGTTTGCAGCGCATCTTTAAGCGCAATCGGTGCAAAGTTTTGACCGCTGATAGATGCCCGCTCATAATGCAAATCAACCACAACTTTTTCATCAATATTTTGGCTAAAACCTGCGGTGGTTGTGTCGGTATATTGCACGCCGATTTTAATTAAGCATTCGCAATTTTCTACCGCATCTTTAACCACAGGACGTGATGCCACGCCTGCATAAGTACCTGCCCAACGCTCACTGTTTTCATCAAGCAAGGTTTTGCCCCATGATAACGTCGTATAAGGAATATCGGTATCAGCAATTAAAGCCTTTAGCTGGTTTTGCAACCCCAAACGATGCACCATCAAATCTGCCATCAGTGTGGTGGTTTTATTAGGTAAAAACTCTATGAGTGCTTGCTTAAAGTCTGCCAACGCGGCTTGGCTGGTGATATCTTCTTGGCTGTCATCAAGCTTGGTCGTTGGCGGATAAATCGGCATCTTCGCCACATCTGGTGATAACAACAAATAACCGGGACGATGCTTTTTCAGAATAACTCGAATCACACGATCAATCTCAGAGGCCGCGTTATCAGGCGTGATTTGCGCTCGCGCGACGGTGACCGGTTCAACCATTTTAATAAAATGATTAAACACCCCATCACCTAAAGTATGGTGAATCCGGCGTTTCGAATCTTGCAGGGCGGTACTTGGCGCACCGACCACGTGCAGCACGGGTGCGTACTCGGCAAAAGAGCCCGCGGTAGCATTAATCGCCGACAGCTCACCCACGCCAAAGGTCGTCACCATAGCAGCAAAACCACGCTCACGTGCGTAGCCATCAGCAGCATAGCCAGCATTTAGCTCATTGGTATTGCCGACCCAGCGCAACTTATCAGACGCAATAATATTATCTAAAAACGTTAAATTAAAATCACCGGGCACGCCAAAGATTTCAGTCGCACCCGTTTCAGCGATACGATCGAATAAATAATCCGCGATGGTATATTGTTGACTCATTTTTTATCCTTAATGCTTAAAATTATAAATATTGATAACTATCCATAAGAATGAAATTTCTTATAAAATGCACACCAGCTTATTTCTTCCATACAAAGCTTTTGGAATACATATTATAATAAACTGTTATAACATAAAACTATGAATGGATGACATGCCTGTTTTGCTAACTTTTACTTTTTTTCGTGTTAGGTGTTGACAGGTAAATAAAACTGCGTATAATACGCCTTCATCAACTGACGATAGTTAATTGATAATTAGCGGGAATAGCTCAGTGGTAGAGCATAACCTTGCCAAGGTTGGGGTCGAGAGTTCGAATCTCTTTTCCCGCTCCAAATACTTAAAAAGCCTCACTTAACAGTGAGGCTTTTTTTTGTCCAATTTTCAAGGGTTATAGCGTTTTTCAGCATGAGCTATTCAGTCTAATTGCTAAGTTTAGCTAATATATTAAAAGCTCAAAAATCAGTACCGTGACCAAAACGTGACCATTTCGTGCCCATGCCATAAATACTGATTCTATAATTGACCCCAACTTATTATTCTTATCTTTATAAAAAACCATGCTAAGAAAATATTTCTTAACATGGTTTTTACTTTTTCACTACTTTTGCGAATTAAGCTCATTGCGTGACCAAAACGTGACCAAATCATGAAAAAGCAATTATTAATAATAACCCCAACCTTAATTTCACACCTTGAAACGCATTATATATATCGCTCTGCCACTTATTTCTCTGCGCATATTTTTCAATTTTGTAGATCCTCAAGACTCTTCATCATCCTTAGTATTTGGCTCATAAATAAATAAGTCACCTACCTGCACATCCAAAAACTCACATAACTGGTCGATAGTATTGAAGTCAATTCTTGATGACTCTTCATTGTATAGCTTATGAAGTGTTGATTTACTCATACCTGTTGCTCTTACAACATCTGCTACACGCAACTTTTTCTCTGCCAAAATTACAGGAAGTTTAGACACAATCATAATTAATACCTCTTTTCGGGTAAAAATGCTTTACATTGAGGTAAAAAGATAATATAGTACACAAATCGGTTACTAATTACCTCTAAGCAGGTAAATAACAGCTGATACTTCAAAGGTGCATTTTTAAGGCTGATAAAATAATTTCTATTCTATCACTTAATGCAATGACTTAATAACTGAAAAGAGGTAAACACTATGAGCAATACTTATTTAACAACTGATGAGTTAGCCGAACGCATCAAGTACGACGCACGTACTATCCGCAATCAAATGAAAGACACCGTTTTGATTGAAAACATTCACTACATACGCCCTTTTGGTGGCCGTAAAATTCTATATGTATGGGAGCGTATCGAAGAGGATATGTGCAAGCCGGTTATGAGCGCTATCAACGGTATGGCACTTCAATAATAGCAGGAGATTTATCATGGCTACTATACAAGGACGGTTTGGCAAACTAATCGCTGATTTCTACTACCTAGGTATACGTTGTCGAGAAAAGACTAGCTTGGAAGATAACCCAGCTAACAGAAAAAAATTAGCGACTGTTTTGAAAAAGATAGATGCAGAAATAACCCTAGGCATCTTCGACTATGGCGCCTACTTTCCGAAGAGTACGCGTTTAAAAGAGATGACAGCACTGGCTGATAGAGCGGAAGCTTGTATTAGTCGCAACCCTACCTTTAGGCAGTTTTCAGAGATTTGGTATGAGGAGAAGAAAATTGAATGGCGGCCGAGCTATCGGCAAAAAATAAAGATTATTCTTGATAAGTACTTGTTGCCTGAGTTTGGTGGTAAAGCAGTGCATGCCATAAAAAAACCAGACTTGCTGACCTTCCGTAGCTCTCTCGCCAAAGTTCGTTACGGTAAAGATGGTCAGTCAAGTCTGTCAGTAGCACGGATCAACCAGATCATGATACTTCTTCGTATGATACTAGAAGAAGCGTCAGATCGCCATGAGTTTGAGATGCCTTATAAAAATATTAAGAACCTCAAGCAAGCTCGTCCGGATGTAAACCCGTTTACATTGAGTGAGGTATGGCTGATTTTAAAGCATGTCCGTGCGGATTATAAGCCCTACTACACCATTCGCTTTTTTACCGGGATGCGTACCAGTGAGATCGATGGGCTGAAATGGGACTGCATTAACTTTGATCGCCGTGAGATAAGTATCCGTGGTGCGCTAGTAAACGGTGAGATGGGTCCAACGAAGACGTTAGGCTCGCAACGTGATATTGCGATGTCACAGTTAGTGTATGACGCCCTACTAGAGCAGAAGGCACGCACCTTTGGTAAGTCAGAGTTTGTGTTTTGCAATTCACAAGGCAATCCGATGGAGTACCGCAATGTGAACCGGCGGGTATGGAAACCCACGCTTGCCCTACTCGGTTTGAAACATCGGCGGGCTTATCAGACTCGGCATACCGCAGCGACACTTTGGCTCGCTGCTGGTGAGAACCCTGAGTGGATAGCCCGGCAGATGGGTCACAGTAGTACGGAGATGCTGTTTCGGGTGTATAGCCGCTATGTGCCTGATATCACCCGTCAGGATGGCTCAGCGATGGATAATCTGCTACTTGCGAGCAAGGAAAAGTTAACCAACGCAGGAAATAGCTCTAATGCACAAACAGACAAGGAGACGTCACAATGACAATCATCAATTATGAAGAGCGGTTTGCTGAGTTTAAGCCTGACGGTGCAATCAGTGATGATGCGAATGAGATTGCTAATGCATTGATGCGTGAGTTGTATATTTCATCGGGTCATAACCTCGCTCGCTTCTTAGGAGTGAAGTCTTGCTTTAATAACGATATGGCATTGCGTGTGTGGGTACAGAAGCGCTTGGATGCGAATCTTGACTATGTGATTGAGGATATGCGTTGTCAGCTTCAGAGCGAGCTTTATGAGCTATTACCGCACTCCGACTATGTCGGCTACTAAGGAGAATGTGATGAGTGTAAAGCTTCAGCCGAATATGACGCAGAACGCACGAGATCTAAGAATCTGTGAGGATTACTGGTCATATGATAACGAAAGTGATTATATCGTGCATGTAGAAGCGGTCTGTGAAAAGTATGAGATTAGCACTCAAGTACTTTTCGAGACAATCGGCGAGTGTTTCGCTTATTTAGATGATGTGCGATGCGAGTACTGTGGTTATGTGTGCCCTTTACAGATACCAGCAGACATTCCTTATATGCGGGCAAAAGACAGTTGGTGCTGTGAGGTATGCGAGCATGCCACTTGGCGTGAGCATAATAACAGTAGATAGGTTACTTGATATATTTGAAGCCAAACAGCTTAGGTTGTTTGGCTTTTTCGTGCGCGGCATATCTTCTCTTAAATAGAATCTAAATTTAGTGGGCCACTACATACCGTTTATCCCAAAGCCAAGGTTCAGCTGTGTATCGTGCATATGGTGCGCTATTCGATGAAGTTTGTACCTTGGGCAGATAAGAAGGCAATAGCGGCTGATTTAAAAGCCATCTACGGCGCTGATACGCTTGAGATAGCAGAGGCCAATCTTGAACACTTTGATGAGGTGTGGGGCGATAAGTACCCACATGTCATCAAGTCTTGGCGTAATAACTGGGAGGGCTTAACGGTGTTCTTTGAGTATCCTAAAGACATCAGAAAAGCCATCTATACCACCAATGCTATTGAGTCTTTAAACAGCGTGATTCGGACAGCGGTGAATAAACGTAAGGTGTTCCCGTCTGATCAGGCAGCATTCAAGGTAGTGTACTTAGCAACCCAGCAGGCATCGTCAAGGTGGTCGATGCCAATCCGTAACTGGACGGCTGCTTTAAATCGCTTTATGATTATGTTTGATGATCGTATCAGTAAGCATTTAATCTAAATGGCAGTTACACAGAATCTGGGATGGTCTCAAAGGCTGACTTGAATTACAGCCTTTGATCTAGAAGATATATATAAAAATGAACCTAATACTCTCTCACCAAGTCTTGCTCAGTCTTATCATATTTAAAACAAAAAGGCCCGTCTTGATAGCCGTAGGAATTTCTGTAAGCATCAATATCGCCCGAGAAACAAAAGCGGTTGGATTTAAGAGTAAAATCATAGTGCATAGTATCGCCTCTATTATTCACGGCTACCGCCTTGCCTCCACTACCGCTGGCAGCTGATAAGGCATAACCAAAAGGCATGACTTTCTTCTTAGCAGGGTCAATAACAACCAATCGATATGGTTTCTTGTTCACATAACCTGTGGCATTTGTTTCAAAGATATAAATAATCTTATTACCATCAAAGTTAGGCTTGCGCTCTTTTATCACCTTTGCGTAGCTTTTTAAGCGGCTATCAGTACAAAACTCTTCATCTTCATAATCAAAGTCACATTCAACCACTGTCACACCGTATTTCGTTTTAGGTGCTGCATTAGAAGTAGAAGATAGCCCCAAAATAACCAAAGATGCCGCGAACATTAGGCTCGTTTTTTTTAACATAATAAGTTTTCTCTCAATTTAGATTAAATGGCTCTACAAACCTTTATAGAATCACTGATAATTTTGTGGATAACGCTCTTCGTCCATCTCATTCCAGTCTGCATAAGTCTTTTTAGTGAGTACCTTGCCTTGGCGATCTAAGGTATAGCGAGTGATACTGTCATAGCCATCGTTATAGGCATTAGCGCCTTTAGTGTTCAGATTATAAACATCTAACTTCCCACCTTCATAGCGACCACCATCGACGTCTTCAGCATCTCCCATCGGCTCAATATAAGCCATATCATATTTTGGTGAGACAACAACCTTGCCAGTCTTATCTATAACACCCCATTTGCCGTTGTTATATGCTCCAACTTTTACAGCAGCCAGTCCTTCAGAGAATTCCATGGCCTCATCCCATTTAGCAGGGATTGCTATATTGCCAGACTTGTCAACGAAGCCAATCTTACCCTCATCGTCACCCTGCACCGAGGTATTATATCTAGCCAGACCTTCATAGTAATCGTCTAACCAATTGAATTTAAACGGCACTACGGTCTTACCTATTTTATCGATGACGCCATACTTATCATCTTTGCTGACGACTACTCTACCGTCACTGAAATCACCTGCCGTTTGGTAAGCATAAGGTATAACCATTTTACCCGTTTTATTCATATAGCCATATTTGCCGTTTTTGTAGACGGCAACCAAACCTTCTTTAAAGTCACGATAGTCAATAATCACGCCATAAAAAAGCGGTGCTTGATGTTCAACCGGTATGACCAGTTTGCCATCTTCATTGATGTAGCCTTGCATGTATAAATAGTCTTCATAATCCTCAACGCCATCGTAACCTTTAACTGTGCCCATTTTCATTAATGAGACACGAGCCATACCTTCTGAAAAATCTCCACAACTATAATATTTTGCAGATACAACAATCTTCCCGTTATCATTTTTATAGCCACATTTAATGTCATTGTTATTCTCTACCTCAAAACTCTGCAATGCAGCTACAGCAGGTAATGTCGCAAATACGCCACAGAAGCCCAAAGCCAGTGCTATTTTTTTATTATATATTTTCATCTCAATCTCGATTATAAGGTGTGGAAGCGATATAGCATTGATAAAAACTGGCCTATACAACACTGCTAGTAAGGATATTAAATTTAGGCAACAATAGTAATCAACTTTTATTTATATATCAATATGTATATTCTTTATTGCCTAATCTTTCAGCTATATTTCAGATAAAAGCCATAGATGCAAAAAAGCCAGGCAACCCAAGTTACTTGGCTTTTTTATACAGCATCTCTTGTTTGAAGCGAAACTATCGGTCGTAGCTATTAATTCGTATGACTTGTTGTTTTTATAATTCTTTTATACCATCAACAAGGCCGAAAATCGGTTTCTAAAGCGGGTGAATGAGCCTTACTCATTGAGTTTTTTTAATTATTTGTCATAGTATATATCAAGATAATTAAAACAATCATATGAATAATTTGGATTGGAACAAAAGCAAGTGCGTATTGAAAACCACCCGTAATTGCCGCATTAATTGATTTAGAAATTGCATGTGTCGCTAAACCCAATAATAAGGCGAGCAATAAAATAGGGTTAGTTGGGTTCCCTTGCATGACTACAGCAGCCATTGCTGCATGCACCTCAAACATAGAACTCAGTACGGTTCCTGCGATAAGACCGGCGTCACCCAGCCATAAACTTAAACCATAAACAAGTACTTGAATAATAGTAAGTGTGACTACAATGATACCTGCCTCTTTTAAACTAAACATGGGTGTATCAGTTAACTTAGCTTTCTCTTCGGATCGAGCTTTTCTCATCAACCATATCCCAGGAATAATTAAAACTATCATGGCAATAATAGAGGGGAATAATAAAATTTTAAGCCAGCTAAAACTTACACCTGCAACAATAATAAGAAGCTGTACCACTGTTGCGACACAGGATATAAGGGCAGCTCCAGCATTTTCTTTTGCATCTGCACGACCCTGACGAACTTCTATTCCAAGGCTTGCAATCGTGGCTGTACTGGATATAAATCCTGATGCTAAAGCAGATAAAAACATGGCGTGGCGTGATGGTAAAAGCCTCTTTGCCATATGTGCTAGTGCTTGAATGGTTAAAATCAATATCAATAATTTTAAAATAATATAAGGATTTAGTACTGAACCCCAAAGATCCCTATTGGGGGTTAAAGGAAGTGCAATTAAAAGCAAGGCCAGTAAAAAGATACCATCTTTAAATTCACGCTCAGTAATCCATCTAACCGCTACTCCATGCATTGAATGCTTTGTCACTAGAAGGAAAGTAAGGACGACTGTAAGTGCCGCTGCATAAGGAATATGCCATAAACATAGTCCGCCTATAAAATAGGTGAGTATAAAAGCAAGTTCAGTGGTTACACCTGGATCTTCAATTTGTTTATTAGTAGAGATGATACTTATACCACCTACTATCAATGCTCCTATGAGCCCCATAAATAAACTGACCCCTGCTGTCAAATCCGTACAGTTGAACTTGGGAAATTTTGATTACGCAGCATGACGATAAAAATCAAACCACACCTGTCTTGGCGATCTATATCTCAACAGAACCAGTCGTTTTACTCTTTAAACCTGTTAATAGACCACTTAAAATAGACTGCTCTAATGGAAATACTTATAACAGACTGCCCCAGTACTATCAAAGACTCAGCACGCTGACACAATACAATAGCCTTCATTCGCTTTATTCTGCCAGTTAGATAAGGTTTCCATGGCTATCTTAACTGCTTTGCAGTCGCTAAGATATTGCCATTGTTCTCTAGAATTTCTTCAGCATAGCTCAATCTCGCTTTTGACAAATAATAAACAGCTTGCTATGATAAAAAAACATCGTGGGTTTACGGCTACTTCCAGCGCGATGAAAAACAAAGACTGGTAAAACGCACACCTCCTTTTCGCTCTGTAAGGTGACTGTGTCGTTTCAATTTGACACAGACAGAGCAACAGGAGATTTCTTTATGACTACTTCTAGTCTATTGATTCCAAAATTCATACTTCTAAAACATTCTTCTCATACTCAGCTACTGAGTCCTATGAGCGCTTTCTGCTATTTCGCTTTTTTAAGCAAGCCCATAAAACAGCTTCATAAACCTTTATCAGTCTCAGTCACTGATAGTCTAAGCTACGCTAAGAATATAGCTTACCTTGGTTTTATTACTGTGCCCAACGTCTCTTTACGTTTGATACACAGCGATAAAACCCACTAAAAACTTGAATGCATTCACTTCATTTAACGATTATTATTTAACAGGCATTAAAAGGTAACCTTATGACAGCATATAGCGGTAAAACCAACCAAGATGACAATGAGCTATGCTGAAGAAACCGTACAACTAAACTTGGTAAACTAAGCACAATTATAGGAGTTTACCATGACCAAGAAATTAAGAACCTACAGTAACGAATTTAAAGCTGAAGCTGTCAAGAAGATAGCAGATAATAATGGCAATATCTCAGCTACTGCAAAGCAGTTAGGTATTGCTATGCAAACGCTATCAAACTGGCATAACAAAGCCAATCAAGGCAAGCTTGTTGGCACAGAGCAATATGATCCTGACCTTATGAGTGCTCTTCAAGAAATAAAGCAGCTCAAGCGTCAGCTCAAAGTGGCTGAAGAGGAGCGCGAGATTCTAAAAAAGGCGACCGCGTACTTCGCGAAAAACAGCCCGTAAAGTACGCTTTTATCAAAGACAATCGTCAGATATTTAGCACCACTACTATGTGCCGTGTATTAAGCGTTAAGCCCTCAAGCTACTACGATTGGCTAAGTCGTGACATCAGCGAACAGCAGGTACACCGCAATCAGTGCGAGCTACTAGTTAAAGCCGCTCACAGTGAAATGAAAGAACGTTATGGCGTAGATCGATTGCATGCTCATCTAAGCAAACAAGGCCACAACATTAGCCTGTATATGGTAAGAAGCATCAAAGAGGAACACGGCATCAAATGCCGTCGTCATAAGCGCTTTAAAGTCACTACTGACTCAAACCACAACAAGCTGGTCTATGACAATGTTTTAGATCAGAGGTTTGACGCTAAGCGTCCTAACGAAGCATGGGTCAGCGACATTACCTATATCTGGACTGCTGAGGGCTGGTTATATTTAGCTGGAGTGAAAGATTTATACACCAAAGAGCTTGTCGGCTACGCTATCAATAAGCGCATGACCGCTGATTTAGTATGCCGTGCACTCAATATGGCAATCAAGAACAAACGACCTACTCAAGGACTGATTGTTCATTCAGATAGAGGTAGCCAATATTGTAGCCATGCGTACCATAAGATTATCGAGCAGCATAAGTTTACAGGCTCAATGAGCGGCAAAGGTAATTGCTATGACAACGCACCTATAGAAAGCTTCTGGGGCGTCTTGAAGAATGAACTAGTATATCATCAAGATTATAAAACGAGGTTTGCAGCCACTAGCGATATCATTGGGTATATTGAGCTGTATTATAATCAGACTAGGATTCAAAAGGGCTTGGGCTATCGAGCGCCAAGACAGGTGTGGTTTGACTACTATCGTCAGGCTGCGTAATTAAAATCTCCCAAGTTTATGTGTACGGATTTGACGGCATGGGTCAGACAGACGATGGCGTTTTTTACGGATCGTTTAAATATGGCGATGATGAGTACGTGAAAGACAGCCGCTTTTTTTGCGATATGAATGAAGAACGCTGGGAAGCTATCAAGCAAAAAACCAACCATGAATTCAAAGACAGTATTTGGCTTACTGATGATCAAAGAGTAGATAGAAATGAAAAGTGGTTTAATATTATGATCAAGCAATGACAAACTTAAAATGATGCTAAGACAACTTGGTAAAACATGGTGTGAATCATAAGAAAAGCCAGACCGCTTAAGTTGTCTGGCTTTTTAGGTAACATCTATTGTCTGTATCATTAAATAAAAAGCCTAACGCTTACGTCCTATAAAGCACCTTAACCACATGCCAGCCAAATTTGGTCTTCACTAGATGCGGGGTAAAAAGTTCGCCGTTAAAGCAAACTTTATCAAATGCTGGTACCATTTGACCTTTTTTAAACTCACCTAAGTTGCCGCCTTTTTTACCTGATGGGCAAGTTGAGTGTTTCTTAGCCAGCACGTCAAACTGCGCACCTTTTTTAAGTTTGGCCATAATGTCATCAGCCAGTTCTTTGTCTTTTACTAAAATGTGTAAGGCGCTAGCGGTACGAGCCATAATGGAAACCTTTTATAAAATATCGATTATCGCGGCATTATATCACTACTTAGTTTGGTTACTAACCTAACTTAAATGCTCCACTGCATCAAAAGTCACTACCTACTGGTCTATCGTTTTGAGGACCGCGAAGAACCTCGACCTCTTGCAGGACGCTTACCATTAGCAGCAGGTTTGCCATTGCCCCCAGACTTCTTGCTATCCCCGAAAGGACGCTTACCTTTAGAACCCGCTGGTTTTCTAGCGCCATCTTTGGGGTGTTTAGCATTGTGCTTTGCTGCGCCCGCTGGTTTTGACGACTCTTTTGATTTTGATGAGGTATCAGTACGCGGTTTTCTTCGTGGCGACTTACGTGATTTCTTAGCCGCAGTATTGTCTTCTGAAGAAGAATCTTCTACAGATTTCAGTAAAACGGACAACTCTTTTGGGGTTAAATCTCGCCAGTCTCCAACGGGAATACCCTTTAGACTCACATTCATAATCCGTGTGCGTTCAAGCTTTACGACTTCATAGCCAAAATGCTCACACATACGGCGAATTTGACGGTTTAATCCCTGTACTAGCATAATATTAAACACGGTAGGCGCTACCTTAGTCACCGGGCACTTTTTCGTCATTCTCCCCAAAATAGGTACGCCACCTGCTAGACCTTCAATAAAACTATCGGTTATCGGCTTGTTGACTGTCACCACATAATCTTTCTCGTGGTTATTACCCGCACGCAACACCTTATTAACCAAATCGCCATTGCTCGTTAAAAAGATTAAACCTTGAGAATCTTTATCCAGACGCCCAATCGGGAAAATACGGTCGCTATGTCCAACAAAATCAACGATATTGTTTTTCTCAGAGCTTTCTGTGGTGCTCACAATCCCGACTGGTTTGTTCAACGCAATAAAAATGAAATCGTCTGCTTCTCGTGGCTCAATAAGTTGCCCGTTAACTTTTACCGTATCTCCAGCAACCACTTGCGCACCTACTTGAGCACGTTTGCCATTGACGTACACGTTACCTTGTTCAATAAAACGGTCAGCGTCGCGCCGAGAGCAAATACCGCTTTCGCTAATATATTTATTTAAACGAGTCGAGGAAGTATTAAACATAAAGTGCCATTTTCACCTAATAAAAAGCTTTTTGTACTAAGAAAAAGACTGAATTGAATGAATAATCAATAACGAGATAGCTGACATTATATAGGAAATTCAGTACCTATTTTAAGAGAGATGAACCCAAACCTATTTATCATCACTGAAAACAACTTAGCGACTCATTGAGGCAGTCATATTATGTAAAGTCCATACTTAACCTCATCTGAAATTTAGTATGACCGCGCCCTATCACTTGTAAACATAATCCTCTAAAATAGATGCCATTTCTATCAATCAGTTATTCATTACAGGGCAGATTACTGCGCATACTTTATTTCACAGTAAATATGAATTGCATAGCATTGTTACTTGTTACGTATCACTTTAGCAGTAATGGATTTTCCGCTCTATCAACGTAAGGCTAATCATAATGACATCAATAATTAGAGTCGCCATCGCCGGTTACGGCAACCTTGGCCGCGGCGCCCAAGCAGCCATTAAGCAAAGCCCGGACATGCAGCTGGTTTGTGTATTCAGCCGCCGCGATCCTGCCTCCGTCACCCTGATTGACGACAGCGTGCCCGTGTATGCGATGGACGATATTGCCCAATATAAAGACGACATAGACGTGCTGATATTGTGTGGCGGCTCTAAGTCTGATTTGCCTGAGCAAGGTCCAGCGCTCGCTGGTTTGTTTAATATCGTCGACAGTTTTGATACTCACGCCAAAATCCCTGAGTACTTTGCCGCGCTTGATACGCCTGCCAAAAAAGCCAATAAAGTCGCCATGCTATCGGTCGGTTGGGATCCCGGTTTATTCTCTATCAACCGCTTATACGGCGAAGCCATTTTACCGGTCGGCGAAACCTACACCTTTTGGGGCAAAGGCTTAAGCCAAGGACATTCAGATGCAGTACGCCGCGTCGACGGCGTCAAATCAGGCGTGCAATATACCATTCCCTCAGAATCTGCGATGGAAAAAGTACGCAATGGCGAGCAGCCAACGCTAAGCACTCGCGAGAAACACATCCGCGAATGCTATATCGTGCTCGCCGATGGTGCCGATAGCGATAGCGTACGCGATACCATCGTCACCATGCCGGATTACTTTGCCGACTACGATACCACAGTGCACTTTATTGACGAGCAGACGTTTGAGCGGGACCATCAAAAAATGCCGCATGGCGGATTCGTTATTCGCAGTGGCGTAAGCGGTATGGATAATGCGCAAAACAATCAGGTGTTAGAGTTCTCGTTAAAGCTTGGCAGCAACCCTGAATTTACCGCCAGCGTACTCGTGGCTTATGCCCGCGCTGCTTATAAAATGAATCAAGCAGGAGAGAGTGGCGCAAAAACCGTCCTCGATGTCGCGCCTAGCTTGTTATCGCCTAAAACGCCTGCCCAGCTGCGTAAAGAGTTGCTGTAAGTACTGGCTATGAATTAGAAATAACAATCTCCACGCTAAAAACAAAAAGCACCAAGCCATGCAAGCTCGGTGCTTTTTTTATGCTTAACTTTCTTTCTGCTCAATAACTTAATTAAAAACACCCATCAAAGCAAACCATTTTCCAAAAGTTTAGCCGTATTACTGACTTTAAAGTCATGATATAAATCATAAAACACAATCGGGTCTTCGACGCCATCAAGCAACCCACGTTTATTGAGCGCGACAAACATCGCTAGCGAATAGGCCGCACAATGGATAGATTTTTTGGGATTAAACTCACGATCGGTAAAGGCCTGATACTGCATAACTTCCTCATGTAGCTGAGGATTTTGCTTGAGCGCATTGACATACAGCCAATCATAAAACGCAGTCAATGGCTCAAGGCTCCACTCCATGCCAAAATAATCATAGCCAATCAGCTCACCAGAGGTTGTTAAACGCTCGTCTTTTTTGGCCTGTCTTGGTGCGACGGTCAGTAAGTCAAGATACGGCCCACCATGTTCGAATACTTTACTGGCTTGCAAAGCATTTTCGACACTATAGGCTTGACCGTCATGCTCATTGGTAATTTTTAAGCTTAATGGACTGAGCGGGAAACTGAGTTTATTGCCAGATTTGCTAGACAGCTCTAAAACATGGCTAAAGCCATATTTTTTGCGAATGACTTGATGCATATCATTGATGGATTTTTTCTTTTGTCTACTGGCAAACCCCACGTGGCGCTCAAACCTTACCATGTCCGTTTTGACCAAATTATCACTATTGACTCTAGGCATAAAGACCGGTTGATGCTCTACCGCGTTTGGCGTTTGTTCCATAGGATTCTGTCTTTGTTGCATCGTGATACGCCTTATATCAATGGTCTGGTATAAATATTTGGGTAAGAGAATTGATATGCTGCTTTATCAATGCTGCTTTAAGCGATTCATTTCTTTTTAGGATAGCTATGATACCCCATTAGGGTTCGCATTTCATGGGACGATATTGTTTTTTGCGTGAGGCATTTTGGTTTTTCAAAAAAAAGCCTTACCTGTGAACTAGGTAAGGCCATTACTAGGAGTTTTATTTATAAAAACAACAACCCTAATCCAATCACAACGCCGCTGACAATCAGCACAATGACACAAAAGCCCATGATATCCTTGGCCTTGAGTCCAGCGATTGCCAAAGCAGGCAACGCCCAAAACGGTTGAATCATATTTGTCCAAGCGTCACCCCACGCTACTGCCATGGCAACTTTGGCCGGATCACTACCGAGCATCTCCGCCGCCTCTAACATAATTGGCGCTTGCACCGCCCATTGTCCGCCACCTGAGGGGACAAAAAAGTTAACCAGTCCTGCACTTAAAAAAGCAAAAAGCGGAAGCGTATCCACTGTCGAGACGTTAACAAACGCTTCTGACATCACTCCGGCTAAACCAGAAGCCGTCATCATACCCATAATCCCCGCATAAAATGGGAATTGAACGATAATACCGCCCGCCCCTTTAACCGCTTCTTGTATGGCAATCAAATACTTACGCGGCGTTCCGTGGAATATTATCCCAAGGAATAAAAACATGAAGTTCACCAAGTCGAGCGTTAAAGCAAAGCCGTTCTGCACGAAATAATAAACGATAAAAGCAATACCCAATAAGCCAATGACCATGGATAAAATCCAACTATTCTCTAAGCGCTCCGCTGGGGTCATATCTGACTTTGGTGGAAGCGCCTCAACGATAGGGTCTACAAGAAGTTTTGGATCTACCGTAATCGTATCTTCTTTTTTCGGCATCATCAGACGGTTTAATAACGGCACGATAATGACCAATGCCGCGACGATAATTAAGTTATAGCTCGCAAAAATGGTAGCACTCGTTGGAATCACCCCAATCTTATCGACGAATGGATGGCCTTCTGTTGCAATGGATAATGGGATAGAGCCAGAGAAACCCGCATGCCAAATGATAAAACCAGAATACGCACTGGCAATAAGCAAACGGTAATCCACATTTTCAACACGTTTTGCCAATTCTTTTGCGAATAACGCGCCAATCACCAAGCCAAAGCCCCAGTTTATCCAGCTAGCGGCAAGGGATACCAAGGTGACCAATATAATCGCGCTACTGGGCGACTTTGCAAAGCTGGCCAGTTTGCCCAGTCCTTTTTTAAATATCGGACTACTGGCCAACACATAACCTGTGACTAGCACCAACACCATTTGCATCGAAAACGCCAGTAGTGCCCAAAATCCTTCGCCCCAAAACGCCACCATTTGTATCGGTGAGGAATCGGTCAGACCTAAGCCCATGACAAAAATAACCAAGGTCAAGATAATGACAAACAAAAATGGATCGGGTAAATATTTCTCCATTAAGCTATTTGAGAAGCGCGTGATTCCTTTCATTTTTAAACTCCTTTTTTATTTACATTTCCACTTCTTTTCTAAGCTTAATATTACCTCATTTCCATTTTTTCAGGGTGGGTGTTTGACTCTCAATAGTACTAACGATATGCCTTAAGCGTTACGGCAAAACGCCCTAGCTCACGTATTAATCGATATAGAAGTAAAATGAATGATGTAAGAAAGAAAGATGAAAAAGGGAGGCAGTCGCTTTGGAAAACGGTTAAAGATTAGCAGCGAAACGATGACTACTAAAGGGCTTAGCATCGATAAATAATGGCTTATTATGAATCATTTCTTCGATAAGACGCCCTGTGACAGGCCCCAATGTCAGCCCCTGATGAGCATGACCAAACGCAAACCACAAGTTATCATGTTTTGATGCAGGGCCAATCACTGGCTTCATATCTGGCATACAAGGCCTTGTCCCGCACCATGCTTCAGACTCCACGGCATCTTCAAGTGGCACAAGTTTTCTTGCATGAGTCAGCACGGCTTCTAGTTGGTCAAATTTTTTTGGCGCGTCTAAATTTGCCATTTCAGCACCCGTGGTAACTCTGATGCCTTGCTCCATTGCACCCATCACAAACCCTTTATCGACATCAAATAAGCTGTGTGAAAGGGCGTTTTTGGGTGTGATCTTAAAATGCTGATGGTAGCCACGCATAGGAAACATCGGTATGTTATAACCCAGTGGCTTGATAAGCTCAGCTGACCAAGGCCCTGCCGCTATCACGACATGCTGACAGACGTAGGTATCATCGCCGCATACAACTTGCCAGCCTTCTGCCGTTTGCATAATATCTGTCACGGTTGACTGCTTAACCTCGCCCGCCATCGCTGCAAAACTTTTTGCATAGGCTTTTACAAGGTGACTGGGATTTTTTATTTGCCACGAGTTTTTCCAGTGGATACCGCCAATATAATCGGTAAAATTCAGATTTGGCTCTAGGGCTTGCAGCGCTACTAGCGATAGCACTTGATACTCTACGCCTTGCTCCGCAGCCTTTACGGCTTTGCTAATAGCTTTTTCAAAATGAATAGAGTTACGATGAAGCTCAATCCAGCCTATCTTACTGACCAGCGCTTCTGCGCCAGCCGCTTTAATCATCGGCTCGTGCTCATTGGTACAATGCTCAATCAGCGTCGCCCATTCTTTATCGATAACTTCGATATTTTTTGGGCTGGAATATAGCCAGTACTGAAATAAAGGGCGCTGAAAACCATAAATTGCCGACCAACGGTAGCGAATATCGGTACGGTTATTGGGCAGTACGCTAAAAATCTCTTTAGCACTTCGCGGAAAGGGTTTGGTATTGACCGCTTCTCTGGTGATAATGCCCGCATTACCGTAGGAAGTTTCTTCTCCTGGGAGCTTTTTATCGAGTAACAGCACCTGAGCGTTGTTTTTTTGCAGATGCCACGCGATAGAGGTTCCTACGATGCCTGCCCCAACTACAATCACGTCATAGCGCATGTCAATACTCTTCGAGATCGTTAGACCAAAATAAAATCGTTGTCTTAAAAATTATTGTCTTAAAAACTGTTACCTTATTAGCAGACAGCTTTTATAACGCAACAAACTGGCCCAAATCTTCTTTTTTGGCCTTTTGAGCAACCTTTAACGCGACGGCGGCATCGAAGCTTGCCGCGCCAACCGACTTAAACAGCGTGATACCTTTATTGGCATTTAGGTCAATTGTGACTTTTTCATTGATCAAATCACTTAGCGTTCCCGTCAGCTTATCCCACGTCCAAGTACTATCAGCGTCTTCATGAGCTTGGATCAGATCACCCGCTTCATGCAAGCCGCCCTCGGCGTCATCGATAATGACAGACGTGCTGGCTTCTATCACCGAATTGCTCACTTCCTTCATCGATGCTTGATAGGCGCCAACGGCATTGATATGAGCGTCGGCTTTTATCTGCGCCGCTTCGAACAAGCCTGACGTCGCACGCGTTGCCAAATTGATAATATCGGCGTCTAGAATCGCCGCTTCGATATCGTCGCACACCGTAAAATCAACGTCCCATTGTGGATAGTCTTTTTTAAATTTCTCCTGAAATTTATGCGCGGTCTGCTCGGTTCGGTTCCAAAGGTTCACCTGCTTGATATTTGGACGTACGGTAAGAATGGCATTGAGCTGCTCATACGCCATACCGCCCGTGCCGACCACTGCTGCCACTCGACTATCGGGGTTGGCCAAATATTTAGTTGCGATACCAGACAGCGCTGCGGTGCGTACTTGGGTGATATAGACCCCATCCAAAAAGGCCAACATCTCTCCTGTGTCATTGTCGGAGACCGTAACATTGGCCATGGTTGTCGGTTTATCGCGCTTAGGATTGTCTGGGCAGATAGTAACCAGTTTGACGACTGCATATTCATTAGTACCGTCAAATACCACTGCCGGCATGGATAAATGGCTGCCAGAGCTTTTTGTACTGCTTTCCTCAAAAGTTGGAATGACAAGGCGTTCAGGCGTTTTGACCCAAGTCGGATGCTCGCCTTGCACGTTGAGTAATTCCTCAATCGCCTCAATTGCCATCGACATGGTCAGCTGTTTTTTTACCGTATGAATGTCTAAAATTCGCATAATGTTCCTTAAACTGCCCTGTAATTTTATTATTAACAATCCCTAAATGTGACATTAAAAAAGCTAACAAGCAACCCGCCATTTATTAAAGCTTTTATCACGGTTTATAATTTTAAAATGTTCTTAGCGATAAGCTTAAATGTATAACTTACAACGACGACCATATTGGCTATGATATTTATAAAAATTTAGTCGAATTTTAACCAAGTAAATAACCACACTATGTAAATAAACATGCTATCTGATAATTTTAAGACACTGACCAGCATGGTATAAAGTCAGTCCCAATTCCGTAAAGCCAGATTTAATGCCTGCAAAAGGGATTTTCGCTTCTTCTAAGGCCTTGAAGGGAATAGGTATACTGTCTCTATTACCGGTCAGTATATACTCGGCGAAGCATTTACCCATGAGCGTACCGGTAGTAATACCGCGACCATTATAGGCCGTCGCGGTCAGCAAACCTTCATCGGGCTCCATCACGCGAAAGATATGATCTTGGGTAAAGCCAAAGCTACCGCACCATTCATATTGCCAATTAAAGGCAGGCAGATCTGGATAATAGCTCTTTTGCACCGCATTGGCCCACGCTTGATAAAAGGATTTTGGTTTCATTTGCGTCCCACCAACCGTGCCCAATAATAGGCGATTGTCATTATCACGGCGGAAACTCGATAACGCCAAGCGGGTATCCCATGCCCCTGTTTTATAAGGTAAAATGCGCTCTGCCGCCTCGCCGCTCAGTGGTTCAGAGGCGATTTGATAGTAATAAACCAGATAAAAAGTTTTCTTAATTTCTGTCCATTCGCCTTCGCTATAGGCATTGGTAGCGATGATGACGCGCTCAGACTTGACGCGCGCTTTGGCGGTTCTTGCATACCAATGACCGTCCACCTTTTCTAGTGCTTCAACGCCAGAATGCTCGTAAATCGTCACGCCAAGATTGGTGGCAACTTTGGCAAGCCCTCTGACATACGCCAGCGGATTGATGGTACCAGCGCGGTGGTCTAATAAGGCTTTATTGATACTGGTGGTACCGCAGTATTCATGGCATTTGCTGCCAGTCAATACCTCAACATTGGCACCGCGGCGGCGCAGCTGCTCGTATCTGATATCGACATCGATTTCACCTTTGGCATTATGCGCCATGTGAAGGTTGCCCGCTTGGGTGGCTTGGGCGTCGATATCATAGCGTTTGATTAGATCAAACACCAAACTTGGTGCTTGTCCAAGCGCTTGGGTCAAACGCTCACCGGCTGCTTCACCCAGACTGATATTCAAGTCATCAGGGCGCGCCCAAGTTCCGGCGTTCACGAGCCCAACGCTTTTTCCCGAGCCGCCACTACCGATGGTTTGGCTTTCAAGTAAGACAACCTTGACGCCTTTTTCAGCCAGATGAATCGCCGCTGACAACCCAGTATATCCGCCGCCAATAATGCACACCGCCGCTTGGGTATCGCTACTCATTTGGCTATAAGCGTCAATATTCGGCGCGGTCATGTTCCATAAACACTGCTCTTGCAACATATCATATTCCTTTATTAGCGCGCTTCATTGACAGAAAAAGCAACGTCAACCTCTTCCACCTCAGGCTCTTCGCGCGGTATGAACTTATCAAGGAACGCCCATAACAGCCCAAATAAAGGCGACAACCAACAAGCAAACGCAAAAGGTGCATAGGTCAATGTTGCTATCCCAAGTGTCGCTGCTACAAAGCTACCGCCCATATTCCACGGGATAAGTGGAGACAAAAGCGTTCCCGCGTCTTCGATAGAGCGCGTCAAGGTCGTGCGCTTATAGCCCATATCTTTATATTTGTCTTGTAATAAACGCCCTGGCAAAACACAGGTCGTGTAAACATCACCAATCAGCGTTCCGACACTGAGCACACTGCCGTACGTCGTAAAAACCAACCCCAAACGCGATTTTACGAAATGGTTAATTTTCGCCATGATGGCTTTGAGCGTACCGTAGTGCTCGAGCGCCCCAACAAAACCCAAAGCAAATATCGTTAAGCTGATCACCCATGTCATCGACATGACGCCGCCCTTTGACAACAACTGATCTACCACTTCAAAACCCGTTTCACTGACAAAGCCATTTTGTAAAACATTAAAAACATCACTCACGCCCACGCCTTGCATAAAGACGGCAATCACTGAGCCTACCAGCACCCCGCTTAATACGGTCGGTATCGCTGGCATTTTCATCACAGCGGCGACAATAACCACTAACGCTGGCAATAAGGTGATGATACTTAAATTGTAATTGGCCGCTAAATTATCCTGCAATGCACGAATAGAAGACAAATCGATGCTATCGTCACCATAACCCATACCAATCCAAGCATAGAGCGCCAAAGCCGTAATCATGGCGGGCACGGTCGTCGGCAGCATACCTTTGATATGATCCCAAAGGTCTACACCCGCCGCGGCTGGGGTTAAGTTAGTGGTATCTGATAGCGGTGACATTTTGTCGCCAAAAAAAGCACCGGAGACGATAGCACCACCTGTTAGGTGCGCGGGTATACCAAGCCCCATGCCAATTCCCATCATCGCAAGACCCACGGTACCAACCGTGCCCCACGAGGTACCCGTAGCGACAGAAATAATGGCGCAAATAAGACAGACGGAAAATAAAAACGAGGAAGGCGAGAAAATACTAAAACCGTAGTACAGAATGGTCGGCACGGTTCCGGCGATAATCCATGCGCCGATGAGCATACCGACGCCCATCAGGATAATCATCGCTGGCAAGCCGATTTTAATGACCTTTAAAAACCGCTCTTCCATACCTTGCCAACTGCGGCCACGCAGTTTCATAAACAAACCGGTGATTAAAATACCGCAGGCTAAGGGTATGTGAGGGGTGAAATCTTTGAAGACGAAAAACTGTATCATCAGAATGATGGCAGTCAATACAAGTGGCGCAATATCGAGTAAAAAGCTAGACGACGGATCATAGCCGTCTATATCGGGGTTATGCGTTTTATCATCGATCATAATAGTTCTACCTTCCTTAGTAGTCGTCGATGGGAGTGGCAACCAATCCTTGATTGCTTATCATTTTTAGCCTGCCAAGCTTCTATAAAGTACGCTTGGCAGTTTATTGATAAATACATCAAATTAGCAAAAGTCTGTACTCACCTTTTTATTAACCAAAGCTAATACCTTGGGCAAGTGGCAGCTCTTTTGAATAGTTGATGGTATTGGTCTGACGGCGCATATAGACTTTCCACGCATCAGAGCCAGATTCACGGCCACCGCCAGTTTCTTTTTCACCGCCAAACGCGCCGCCAATCTCAGCGCCACTGGTACCGATATTAACGTTGGCAATACCGCAATCACTACCACGGTCACTGAGGAAAGTCTCCGCCTCACGCAAATCATTGGTAAAGACGCATGATGATAGGCCTTGCGGGACATCGTTTTGCATCTCAATGGCTTCGTCAAAGTCTTGGTAGGTCATGACATACAGAATCGGCGCAAATGTCTCACTTCTGGCGACATCGTTTTGCTCGTCAAACTCGACAATGGCAGGCGTTACGTAATAGGCGTTAGGATATTTGTCTGTAAGGACGCGCTCGCCGCCCGTGACCGTGCCGCCCGCTTCTCGCGCCTTTTTTAACGCCGCTTGCATATTATTAAAGCTGTCTTCATCGATCAGTGGCCCGACCAGATTGCCCTCTAGTGGATGACCGATACTAACGGTTTCATAAGCGGACTTGATGCGCGGTAAGATGTCGTCTTTGATAGATTCATGCACAAATAGACGGCGCAATGTCGTACAACGCTGCCCCGCTGTACCAACTGCGGAGAATAAAATGCCGCGTAACGCTAAGTCTAAATCAGCACTTGGTGCCAAAATCATGGCGTTGTTGCCGCCAAGCTCAAGCAAGCATTTACCAAAACGGTTGGCAACTTTTGGCCCGACTTCTCGGCCCATACGCGTACTGCCGGTGGCGCTCACCAAAGCCACATCTTTATGCTCAACCAAGGCGTTACCGACATCGGTTTTACCGAGTAAGATTTGCGATAAATGGTCCGGCGCATCGCCAAATTTAGTCAAGGCTTTTTCAAACAGTGCTTGACAGGCCAAAGCAACGAGCGGGGTTTTTTCTGATGGTTTCCAAATCACCGGATTACCGCAGACGATAGCCAGTGCGGTATTCCAAGACCAAACCGCAACGGGAAAGTTAAAGGCTGAGATGACACCAATCACACCGAGCGGATGCCATGTCTCACGCATGTGATGGCCTGGACGCTCTGACGCAATCGTCAAACCATAAAGCTGACGCGACACCCCGACGGCAAAGTCGCAAATATCAATCATTTCTTGCACTTCGCCTAGGCCTTCTTCTTTGATCTTGCCCGCTTCAAATGACACCAGCATACCCAAGTCTTCTTTATGCTCGCGCAGCACTTCACCGAGCAGGCGCACCAGCTCGCCACGTCGTGGCGCCGGCACCACGCGCCACTCTTTAAAAGCTTTTTTGGCATTGGCAATCTTGGTATTGACCTCATCAACGCTGTCCAAGGTTATACTGCCAATCACCGAGCCATCAATCGGGCTATTGACGTCAAAATCACCATTTTGATATTGCACTTCTTCGACGCCCATCGCGGCCATATACTGCTTGATCATAGTCCATCCCTTTTATTAATTTATACTTCCTTGAAGACTTATTAACTTAACTTGCACCCAGCTAAGTTGCAAAATAATTAATTTCGTACTGCCATTCCTTTTTGGAATGCTCATTAATAGTTTCAATTATCTATCACTGCTTTAGATAACACCATTTAAAGCTTTACTATTTAGTTTCGCCAAACACGCTTTGAGACTTTGCGCTTGCAGCGTTTGATAAAGCGCTAGCTCATCGTAAACCTGAGCGCCCAAAGCATTCTCAAACGCTTCTTTATTAGTATGAACTTCACCCTTACTTTGTTTGCCGCCGTTTTCATTATCGTTTTCATTGTCGTTTGTGCTGTCGTCATGCAGATTGGACTGAAAAATCCCCGCCGCACTGACAGGTAAAAAATCCTCATAAACGATAGGTTCTAGGCGAATCATTCCTTGCTCAAGCAAATCAGTAACCACTTGCTTTGATAAAGAGTCATTTACGTTTTCTACGTCTATAGAGTCTAGCGTTGGCGCGTTATCTGTATCGCTATCGACCGCTTGATAGTAAAAATACGCCAAACCTTCATCATGCAGCGTTTGATAATCATGAGGGAACGCTGCAAATGCACTTTCTAAAATCTGATAATACTCTGAGGCGTTATCGGCATTTGGCGTCACAGCTAACTGGCGGCGAGCTTGGCTAAGCAGCTTGTCATAAAGCGCTCTGCCTTTGGACGTTAAAGCCACGCCGCGCTGCTCAATCTCACCAAAGCGCGCAGTATGATGACCCGTTTCATAGCCGCCGTTAGGATTTTTAAAGCTAACCGCTTCTTCTAACGCTTTAAAACTTGTCTGACGCAATAAAATAGGGCATCTCCGTCTCGGTGGCCCTTCTATAATGGCTTTTGGCGGAATACCTTTTGCCTGCATACCAGCTTGTACCGCATCGATATCTAAGGTTCGAGGGGTCAAATGATTGATGTGCGGGCCTTTAAAACCCACGACGTCGGCGATAAGACCGTGTTGGCTTAATAGTTGCTGATAAAGCCCTTTAGACACGGACGTATTGTCATGCCAGCGAAAGGTTTCTAATGCTTCTTTGACAAATTGCTTAGCGTCTTCCGCCGTCAACCCGCCCTGCTCCTCAAAGCGCTCAATCAAGCTAATAACATCATCTGTAAATATTTTGCGCTTATCCAAAGCAGCTATCGCTTCTTGTTTTAATGCTTCATCATCAATCAAATCAAGGCGCAATAGAGAAGTAAAAACGCGAAAGGGACTTTTATTTAAAGAGGATGTCTCAAGCGCTCGAAACGCCGTAGAATGCACAGGCACGCCAGCGGGCGCCAAATCATAGTAACCAACGGGGTACATGCCCATCACCGCAAACAGCCTGCGCATCATGCTTAGCTCAGCGGCGGTGCCTAATCTAATCGCACCGTGGCGCTCCATATTTAGCCTATCAATCTCTCCGGTGTGCTCAAGTTGCTCCCTAATTTCAGGCTGCTTATTTAATACTTCGGTATTTACTTCGCTCACCAAATCGATGAGGTCACCATATAACGGCACTTCTTTTTGGTACATCTCTGACATGGCGATAGAAAAATTGTGGCGAACATCATCACTATTGATAAAGGTAGGGTTCACAAGTATGTATCCTTTTTAATTAAGGTATTTTTTTAGATAAAAACAGTCGTCTCAGAAACTCTCAGTAACTCACAAAAACTCTCAGCAGCTCACAGACACTATAGCTTTGGCATTTCATTAGGAATACTGCTTAGCACGCCTTTTAAAATATTAAGACCCGCTGTTAGGGTTTCAGGCTCAATCGTCAGCGGCGGCAATAAGCGAATAATATGTCGATGCTTACCACTTGGCATCAACAGCAAGCCCTGCTCGCGCGCTTGTTTTAAGACATGCGCCATCACACTTGGATGCGTGCCATAAGTTGGATGACGCAGCTCGATACCGCGCATCGCGCCAACTCCTGTAAGCCCATATAGCCATGCAGAGAGGTTTTGCTGCTGCCATTCATTGACAGTATTTTCAATGGTGTTGGCATAATGCTGAGCTGATTGCCAGACCTCCTCGTCTTGCATGATATCCAAAGTAGCATTTGCCGCCGCACACGCCACTGGATTACCTGAATAGGTCCCGCCCAAGCTCCCTTTTGGCAGACCATTCATCACGCCAGCTTTGCCGACTACAGCCCCAAGTGGCAAGCCGGCGGCGATACTTTTACCGAGCAATAGCAGGTCAGGCTCAATGCCTAAATGCGTAAAGGCAAAAGGCGTACCTGTGCGTCCATACCCCGACTGAATCTCATCCATGATGAGTAAGATGCCATGCTCATCACAAAAGCTGCGTAAATATTGGGCAAACGTCGCTGACAGCAGCTGAAAACCGCCCTCACCTTGAACCGGCTCGACGATAATGGCACCGATATTAGCTACATCAGTCTCCACCGCAAATAGACGCTCTAAAGCCGCGATCGCCTGCTGATCGCTGATATCGTTATCAGGACTGGGAAAAGGAATATGGTAGACGCCGCCGGACAATGGCCCTAGCCCGCGCTTATAAGGCGCGACCTTACCATTTAAATTAACCGCCGCCAGTGTACGCCCATGAAAACCACCATCAAAGGTAATCACACCAGTGCGCCCAGTCTTCATGCGAGTGATTTTTATGGCATTTTCGGTGGCCTCTGCGCCGCAGTTGGTGAGCATGCCTGCAAGCTCACCTTTAATAGGAATCCATTCACACAGTCTTGGCATAAAGGTTTGGTATGGCAAGTGAGCCGCGGCGTTATAAGCATAATGAATCAGCGACTGCGCTTGAGTGATAATCGCGCTGACGATATGAGGATGGCAATGACCAAGGTTTAAGACCCCAATACCGCCGACAAAATCAATATAGCAACGGTCTTTATCGTCCCAAACGTTGGCATTTTTACCTTTGGTTAATGTCAGCGGATGCACCATCGTAAAGGCATCGGTGACGTTGTATAGCTGCTCCATGGTGGTCTCTTATCTTCCTTGATGAGAGAGTCATTTGAGCAAACTGCTCCACTATCAGCAAACGAATAATAGTTGTGACGCTATTCCTTTTTGTCATTGCCATGCTTATTATTACCATATTTAACATTGATAAAAAAACCGGCTCAAGGCCGGTGCGTTGCTATCTTTTCAAACGGTACTTTTCAAACTTTGCTTTTGCAAATTTTGTCTTTTAACCTTGTTAATACCTAAAGGGTTAAAAGGTTCGTAGTTAAGACTTTCGTAGTTAAAAAGTTCCAATCTGTTTTACATTAGAAGATAAAATCTAAGTCTGGCGTAGGCTCCTTTGACTTAGCAAGATAAGCTGAAATCCACTCTACAATGACCTTTATTTTATGCGAGTTGCCCATGGCTAAAGGGTAAGACATATAATAAGCACCCCTACCTTTTGAAGCATAACGCCATGCCGTCACCAAGGCACCTGATTGTAGCTCTGGCGCAACCAAACGCAGTGGCACCAGTGCAATACCATAGCCGAGTAGTGCCGCCGAAATAGTCGTATGAAAGGTGTCAAAGCGCGGGCCGACAAAGGTACCATCGATACGAATATCCTGCTGTCTAAAATATTCATACCAAGCGCTAGGACGTGAGCTGAGTTGTAATAACGTGCAATTATCTATATTGCCTATATCACCCATGCATACGGCTTTGTCTGTTAAATAATCCGGATGACAGACGGCGACATTATACTCATCAAACAACTTAATCGACTCCATGCCGCCCCAAATCCCATCACCATATAAAAACGCCACATCAACGTTTTGATCTTCAGAAAAAAACGGCCCCGCCAGCTCTTTGATGGTTAAATTAATCAGTGGATTTGCTGCCCCAAAGCCGTTTAATGCAGGCATCAGCCAGCGCGAGCAAAAAGTTGGATGCGAGACGATTTTCAGTACTTCTGAATTATCGCTGTTTGACATCAGACTAGTAGTCGCCGCCTCAATATGTTTGAGGATTTCAAGCACTTCTAAGTAGTAAGTCTTCCCAGCCGGCGTTAAAGAGATACGATGCGGGGTGCGATAGAACAGTGACAGATTCAGCATTTCTTCAAGCTGCGCGACTTGTTTACTGATAGCGCTTTGCGTCATGTGCATCTCTTGCGCCGCGTTGGTAAAGCTTAAATGCCGCGCCGCCGTCTCAAAACATTGCAGCGCCGTGGTCGAAGGATACCTTCTAAAAGCAAGTGGGGTTTTATTATCGGGTTTCATAATGTATTTTTTCTTTTGGTTACTTATAAATTATTTTAAAGAATATATGATACACAGATTGACAAACCTTTACCTTTATTCACCTGAGTTTTTTAAGTTTATTTATTATATTTAGGCATACTGTCAGCTGAATTGTCAGGTATTTTAATTATCAGGGACATAGGAATAAACCTCTAAACTGGCTAAATCTTATTATAAGCAGACAATCAAAAACAATAACAAGGATATAAAAATGAAAACATCGGTAACGCCTAAAAAGCTTCAAAACAAACTATGGATAGCCTTATTAGCCAGTGTGATTGGGCTTAGCGCTTGTAGCAATGAAAGAGAAGATGCAACGGATGTTAGTACAGAGCCTGACACTGCCGACATGACCACGACCAATGACAACATCCAGTCTACCGATACGCAAGCTGACGAAATGGCGCCTGTAGCCACTACGACAGACAACGAAACCTCGACCACCACGGCGACCACTTCTACAGACACTACCGCCACCTCTACTGACGCGACCGAGAATGATGGAGATCAAACCTATTATTCTGGCGTAGATGGTACAGAAGATGAAGAAAAAGGCGTTGATGCTGTGGTTGTTAATGAAAACAATCCAAACCTCGATCAAACACCGGCAGAGGGCGTGCAATAAATTTGGGCTTGGCAAACCGCATCGCTATACGCAATAAATAAACCGCACAGCAACAGAGACATAAAATAAGCGAGACCATCATGGTTCTCGCTTATTTTATGTCTAATATCTTTTATCCAATCATATTAAATAGCTTAATTATCAATCTTTGCGCCTATGCTTTGGCTTAAAGGGTTTGGAGAATTGCAAAATGATAAATCCAACGACTGATAGGATAATGGCAATTTCATAGCGCCCATAGGCGACCGAGATACCAATTGCCGCTGTATTCCATAGCCCAGCGGCGGTTGCCGTGCCTTTTGCCCCATTCTCGTTTTTAAAAATAGCCCCACCACCAATAAAACCCATACCAGTTATGATGCCGTACATGATACGAGCTTCTGCGTCCGAGCCTTGATAAATATCCATACCTACCAACATAAAAGCGCACGAGGCAATCGTAATCGTCACCAAAGGAAAGGTTCTGAGTCCCGCACCATTGTCTTCAAGCTCACGATTAAGGGCAATCGGTAGTGACAGTATAAAAGCAATGCCAAGCTAAAAGGCGTGGTAGGTTAAAATCTTCATACTGATATCAAATACAAACATAACTATCGCCTAAAAGTCCGTTTAAAGGGTCATCAATCTTATTTAAAACCCAGTCTCTTCAGACTAAGCTAAAAACCGATTTCCTATCAAATATTTTATACTATATAAAGATATTACAAGAACTAATCCTAAAGCTAAATAACATTTAGTGAAGAAAGGTAAGTTTTAAATAATAGTTACGCAAATTCATCAATCCATAAATTGAATAGTTACGAGCAAAGTACTGTAATATTTTAAGTGAATAGTGGTTGTTTTTATTTTACGAGCTTTAATAAAGAAAAGGAGGCAGGCGTGACCGATAGTTGTGCAAAATTACTCGCTGATAAAGGACTGACGGTGGTCTTTATTGAAAGCGCGACCGCGGGCTACTTAGCGCATCGCTTTTCTGTCAGTCCATATTCTGGTGATGTATTGATGGGAAGCCTAGTATGTTATGACGTTTCGATAAAAAAGCAGGTATTAAAAGTACCTAGCCAATTAATTGAGGACTGTACGCCTGAGTCGTTAGAAGTGACGCGTGAGCTGGTCATCAAAGCCAAAAAAATGTTTGAGGCCGACTTACATGTTGCCTGTACGGGACTGTTAAAGCCTGGCGGCTCTGAAACCGAAGAAAAACCCGTCGGCACGTTTTTTTATTGTATCGGCTATCAAGGCGAGATTTATGATTTTCGCAGCCTGTGCCACGGCGCTCCTGAGCAAAAGCTACGCAGTATAAACAGCCTTATTTGCAAAAGTATTATTGAGGTGGTCACCAGTCATACTGCTTAATTTACAAACTTGGTTTTGAGCGCTTTCGCCCATCCTTTGGAGTGCTGACAACGCTTGCACCTCTCATTTGCCACTTCGATATATTGTACATAACCGCAGTGCATGCAAGCATAGGGATGACTATTTTCTAATACTGTTGCCTTTTTAAATTCTTGCGGAAAAATAGGCAGTCCATACTGCGTTTTCTCAGGCTCAAACAACAACACGCTAAAATCACCATCTGTTTCGAGCAACCCTACTTGAACTTGGCCTAAATGACGCACGCCTTTTTGGCGCATTTCTGAAAAGAACTCATCGTGCGACATTTTGCCCTTTTTGACGTCCTCTAAGACCAATAAACCATCCTCGACAATACAAGTCGGCTTACCTTCTAAGATAAGCTCAAAAATTTTGTACCTTGTCGAGCACCAAGTAAAAAACCGATAAAGTAGCAAGACAATACTCATAATAAGCACTGCTTGAATCAGCGGCAAATCTTCTGTAAACATCGGGTCGCCTGCGATAGAGCCCAATGACAAAATAATGGTTAATTCAAAAATAGAGAGTTGGCGGATGCCGCGTTTGCCCGTAAAGCGTAATAATAAAATAATCAGGCAAAACATGATGATAGTACGTATGGCAATTTCTGCCGCAAAAGACCAGGTGGTGTCATAAATAAAAATACTGAACCAATCCATGTTATTTTTCCATTATTCTTTTTTATCGTGTTATTTCTCTAAGTATGAGTATATTAAAAAAACGACTGCTCCGCTGTATAGCGCGTTTGTTATTGCTGTATATGCTTGTGAAATTTTTAATTAAAAAAGGCTGCTAACGCTATGGTAAATATAGCGCAAACAACCTTTTAAATTAATAGTATGATTAATGTGATCTGATTAAGATTTATTGTCTAACTGGTCTTACGTGCCAACATGGTGGCAAACTGTAATTGCACGCCGTTATGCATCGTGCCGACGTCTTCATTATATTTAATCAACTCCCAGCCCTGATACATGTCGCGTAATTGTCCTTCGTCTAAGGTAAATGGAAAATTAACGGGACATGAGTAGGCTTGAGTGTTCATAGCGCACACAACCAAATTATAACCACCAGCCAGCGTATGCGCCTGCATATCGGCAATGACAGCGTCAACGCGCGCGGGGTCAAGAAACATCAGGGTCACCGTACAGCTGATAAAACCATAATCGGCATCAAGGCTGGCACGATTGATATCGTACACTTCGGCTTTGAGGTTTGTAAGTCCTTCTTGTTCAACAATGTCTTGTAGCATATTGATAGCGCTAGGATTGACATCTATCGCCGTCACGTTAAACCCAAGTTGGCTAAGATATAAAGCATTGCGCCCATTTGAGCAGCCCATATCGAGCGCATCGCACGGCTCAACAATTTGACACGCTTCTACGACTTCACTATGAGCAGGATTCAAGCCATAGCGTCTATTGAGATCAACGGTCATGGCAACCTCTTATATGTAATTGAGAGATTTTATCATAGCACTAATGACGCTCGATGAAAGCGGCAGGAAAAACCACCACGTCATCTTTTTCTTGCCAGGGCGCAAACTTAGTCATCGCTTGCAAAAAAAGCGGATGGCAGAGCCAGTCTTGTAGCCAGCGCTGCAAACTTGGGTAAGGTAAATCGTAAAAAACCTTACGATTCACATGCGCAAATTGACGCACAAATGGCATGATACCGATATCGGCGATGGTTATGCGCTCCCCTAGCAAATAAGGATTTTTGATTAATAACTCCTCTAAAATCTGTAAAAAAGCTTCACCTCGTTGTCGATACTCTGCTTGGCTCATATCGAGATGACGGTCGGCGTATTTATAACGATCGAGCCAATATTTAAACTCATTGTCGTTTTTATCAATCAGCGCATTTGCTTGTGGCAGAGTCTGGGCAGCAAGCAACCCTTGCGCATCTTGCTGTTCAAGCGCCCAAATTATTATCTCTCTACTCTCCTCAATCACTGTGCCATTTAAAAGCTGCAGCACAGGCACCGTACCTTTGGGGCTAATCGCGAGCATTTGCGGCGGCTTATTTTTTAATGTTATCTCGCGCAGCTCGACCTGCAGCCCCGCAAACAACAACCCAAGACGGGCGCGCATGGCATAAGGACAGCGACGAAAAGAGTACAGACGAGGATAAAGGGAAGTCGAGGGAGTCATAGACGTGTTTCGCAGTTTGATTAATCTTTATCGTTTTAGGCTTAAAAGTTATTATGTATAGCTTGGCTTATCATAACAATGACCACACTTGCCTTCAATGGTAGGCTTCAATCTTAAAAAGTTTTACTTAATACAAAAAAGCCTCGCTATCATAAAAGGATAGAGAGGCTTATGTTTAAGATGATTTTTAATATGACATTTAATTTAAAGCAATGTAAGGATAGTTTTTTGAAATTATGATTTTAATTTTGCTTAGGCTATTACACACTTTTAGATTTTGGTAAGTCATACTCGATTCTCTCGAATTCTTTATCTTGCAGCTCCATAATCAAGCGATAGCCTTTTATAGTGCCATCGTACGGCACGTTAGACCCACACTCTTGATAATGCGTGCAGATACGCTCTTTAATAATACTTTTACGCGCCGTTTCATCCAGTTTGTCAAATCCGCTCGGCAAATCTACCTGAGTCCAAAGTGCAGCGCCCCAACGAGACAACCAATTGGCGTTGTCATCAAACTTAAAATCAACATCGGCGTATAAACGATAGCAAGGCTGCGGCACAGAACCCTGTGCTATCTCGTCCTTAATCTGGGCGATATCTTCTGCAAATGGCTCATAAGGCAAATCGAGTACCAAAAATAGCTTGGCTAAGAACTCTTCGGCGCTAAAGTATTTATCCATATAGCTGCCATCAAGGCCAAGATGCTTATTGGACAGCACATGACGCAGGCGCTCGCAAGCAGGCATGGTATGCTTTAAAGGGTAACCCATAGTTTTGACAATATATTGCGCGCGATATTCTAACGTATCTATTTGCGCGATGACGTACTGTGCGAGAGGATGGCACGGCTGAAAACGGCGGGTAAATTTGGATGGTTGGGCAGATTGGCTCATGATGATGAAGACCTTATATTCCTATCACTCCGACGAAAAAGTATAAAATCAGGCACAAATGAGGATGTCGGAGTACAGGCTCATGCGCTTTACCAGGATTGTTTTATATCGTGCTGGAAGTTGCAAGGTTTGTACGCCGCTATCAATCGCAATCTTGATGATTTGCAATAAATGACGAGGACAAAACTGTTAAACCCACGATAGTTTATCCAATGATGATAGCACATCAGCCCATAGAAAATAAATACGCGATCATGACTTCTTTTTAATCAGCAAATATCCTAATCTTCACCATGATACGTCGCCTCATCCATCCAAACGATAGGGTCTTCACACAGATGTACCAAGTGATACCAAATATCACTACTGCGAGCGATACGGTGATGACCGCCGTCAAAATAATCGACTTCCCAGCTATCCGGCAGATTAACCAAAGTTCGCCTAGCGACCGCCACATCCAAGCTTTCATCGTCGACTTCTACCATCACTCGCATCATCTCAGTATTTGAGGTCGGAAACGACAATTTCATATCGGCCACTGCCGGAATACGGTCCGCCAAAACGTCACTTGGATAAATACAAGGCGCAATCAAGAGCGCGCGTAAGTTATATTTATGGGCGAAATGATTGGCAAACCAAGCGCCAAGCGAATGCCCTGCCAGCACCACGCGTGGATACTGTGCCATTTTCTCACGAATTAGATCATCGTAAATTTCAAATATTTCTGCAAAATTTTCGCGGTAATTGACCGTTTGACAATATTTCGGCTCCCGTGTGATACAAGTGTATTTACTGGTTTCATTACTTGAATCAAGACCATGAAAAAACAATAAAAACGTCTCGTTATTTTCGATAGGAAACATCATAGCTCTCTCCTTTTATCATTATTCTTTAGATTTATTGTTATTAATCTGGTCTGTTATTTAAACCGCTTTTTGATTGGCAATCTGCGCTTGGTATAAACTCAAAATCTCCTCACAAGCCGGCATTGAGATATTTTTTGCAAAACCTTTGTTAAACCAAAAATCGTAAACGGCTTGGACAATGGCTTTTACCGCCTTAGTATCTTTTGGCTTTTGCTCTGTTAATTTACGCGCAATATCTTTTGCCTGAATATCCGACTCATTGTAGGGCGCACTCCAGCCCACACAATAGCGATAAAGCACATCATTAATAGCCAAGATAAATATAGCCTCAGCCACGCCATACTGTTCGATAAATTGTTCTAACATCGAGCAGCGCTCGTCATAGAGTAAAGGCTCTATCGGCATCTCATCGCGCTCAGTCAAACAATCAGCACCCACCACGTTTGAGGGCTTACTAAAGTCCTGCAAAAGCAATGGATAAGATCCGCCAATACCGCCCTTCTTGACCACGTTAAAGCACCAAATGCCATAATGCGTATTAACGCCCTTATAAGGCACATTGATAAACCATTGCATCAACGCATCGCTATCATAAATGATATGCATACTGCCAATACGCACCCCTTGCTTGGGTAAAACATCCGTGTATAAACGGTCTATATCATCGCTATAAAGCTTTACTTTTTCTACGTTCTCAGCACTGACATCACCAAGCTTAGCTCTTGCATCATTTATGTTTCGGCACAGCCTAAACGGCGCGACAAAGCTCAAGGTATCATCGGTATTATTGACAAAATACACATCATCTTCATAATTATTTATCGAAACTGTCTCAAGATAAAACAATGGGCTGTTTCGTACCCGCTCTTTCTCATCATTCGCCAGTGCCGTTATTCCAGACAGTTTTGCGCCATCCGACCACTGCACATTGTCTATGCGTTTTTGCTCAAATTGATACGTTAAATTTGTCATCGTCATATCCTTATTATTTTGATTTTGATTTTAGTTTGTTCGTTGCAGTATTTTTCGTATTGTTTTTCATACTGTTTTCTTATTTCTTGGGGTTTATTAAGCGCAATTTTAAGCCAGCCAAGTCTATTCGCCATTTTATCGAATGACGTTATTAGATATAAAGTTAAGTAAGTTAATCGGTTTGAGAATGTAGGATTCGGTGTTTTTTCTAATTGTTTAGCCGTAGCTGGTCATTATCATGAAGCTGCTTTTTTTATCGTTATTAGTCTTACAAAGTTAAAATTAACGAGCGTTCTCTGTTTAGTCTTTCTGATTATCAATCAATATGTTTTTTGGGGTTTAGGTTTGGATTTGTACAGGCGAAGTGGTTTAGGAGTAAACGAAAATAATACTGTTTAAAAAATACTGTTCAAAGGACATTATTAAAATGCTTGCTAAAAACAACTCAGTTAAAAAGTGAAGCGTTGCGCCCCGAGGGTTAACTGTTTGCCATGTTATTTTTGCCTGACTCAATAACTATAATATAAAACCTTATAAAAATAAAGAGGCTAAAAAAGCTGTGCGACAACTACTGTCGCCCAATCACTTATTACTAGATTTATCACTAAATTTATCATTAAGCTTATTATTTATTGAACCAATTTATATATAAAAACCCCATAAGCTGAATGCAACTTATGGGGTTATCTTTTGCCAAATTGTGAATCAGATATCTAAAATCTAGCAAGCCATATACTGGCGTTTGATGAATGATTTAATAAATGAATTAACGTTCTAAATGCAGATACTGCATATGACATTCGTACTGATGCAAGATATCGACCAGCACTTGCTCTTTGGTGTAACCAACCAAGTCATACTCTTGCGAGCCATCACTTAAAAACACCTCAGCACGGTAATAAAACTCGGCCTGCTTACTGGAAGTATTAAGGGTAAAGTTTGGTCGCTCAGCTTTGATTAGATTGACTTCATATATAAAGTCATCTTCATCACCATGCCCGACGCGCAGTTTTACCCCATCTATCTGACCGTCATCTTCGTCGGTTGCAGCATCGATATTTTTACCAATACTGGCCAAATTTCGGATATCCAGTGAGGTTTTAAGACCGCCTGCTTTTAGCTCTTTTTCAACTTCAATCATGGCAGGCTTAACCACCGTTTGTAAAAAGCGTTCGACTTGTTTATGGCTTGGGAAACTGACGATACGTTGCAAGCGCGCCTTCCAACCTTTACCACTATCGAGCACGTTTGCCGTGCCAACGGTACTGGCTTTGCGCTTATTACCCTCTTCTTTTAATGACTTCCACATAGCCATCATGTAAAGTACTAAAATAAGAGAGAACGGTAAACCGGCAATTACAGAGACTGATTGTAGCGAGGCAAAACCACCCGCAAACAGTAAGCCTAAAGTAATCAAGCCCGTGGCTGCCGCCCAAAATAGGCGTAACCAAACAGGTGCGTCAGTATCATTAGTCATACCTCTTGAGCTTAGGTTCGCGAGGACTAAAGCGCCTGAGTCAGCAGACGTCACAAAAAATATCAGGCCAATTACCACACCTGCCAATGAAAAAACATCGCTATAGGGGAAGTATTCAAACAAGGCAAACATACCCATAGCAGCATCATTAACGGCGATTTCACCAAGTTCGGTGGCACCATTGGCAACCAAATCTATCGCTGAATTACCAAAGATGGAGAACCACGCAAAAATAAAACCAAGCGGGATAAACATCACGCCAAAGACAAACTCACGCAAAGTGCGACCGCGGCTAATACGCGCGATAAACAAACCGACAAAGGGCGCCCAAGCGACCCACCATGCCCAGAAAAATATCGTCCAACCTGACTTCCAATCAGCGCCAGCGCTGCCATCATAAGCATAGACATCAAAGGTTTTAAAAATAATCGTTTGGAAATATTGCCCAATATTTTGGGTAAAGGTATTGAGCAAATAAACCGTATTACCTAGCACCAATATGGCCAATAGTAGCAATATCGACGACAACATATTAAATTCGGATAAACGGCGCACGCCTTTTTCAACGCCGGTCATGGCAGAAATAGCGGCAGCAATAACCACGCCTAAGATAATCAGGCTCTGCACCATTTTGCTAGATTCGATACCGAATACATGAGTTAAGCCTGCGTTGGCCTGCAATACCCCAATACCTAAACTGGTGGCAATACCCATCAGTGTACAGACAACGCCAAAGGTATCAATACCATCACCAAGCCAGCCTTTGATTAAGCGCTCACCAAAGATAGGGGTCAGCGGTGAACGTAGCGCGAGTGGCATGTTTTTACGATACGCAAAGTACGCCAATGCCATACCAATGAGCGCATAAATACCCCAACCATGAAGACCCCAGTGTAAAAAGGTTTGCGACAGCGCTTCACGCATCGCTTCAGCACTGGCAGGCTCTAAGCCCGTATGCGGCGTGAGATAATGCATCAACGGCTCAGAGGCACCAAAGAATAATAAATCAATCCCGATACCGGCGGAGAATAGCATCGCCGCCCATGCTAAAAAAGGAAACTGAGCTTTTTCGTGATCTTGTCCCAGCTTGATATCGCCGTATTTGGAAAAACCAACAAACAAAGCGAAAATACTATAAGCGGCAACCACCAGCATATAATACCAGCCAAAACTCTCTGATACCCATGCCATACTGGCGCTTAATAATGCCTCACTATAATCTGGCAAGGCAATCGTCCAGATAATCAATAAAATAGAAATAATAGCTGAACCTAAAAAAACCGTCTTATTTAGAGTCAGGGGTTTCGTCGCATCTTCTGATGGCGAGCTGTACATAAAAGACCTCAATAGGTAAATGAAACAGGGTCTGATATTGCTTTGTCCGTCATAGTCTTATGAATCTTAAACTCATAAGGTATAAATAACCGCATGACGCACAAAGCAGTACCAATTAATAAAAACTGAAAGATAAACGATTAGAAAAACAGCGACGCGAATGCTAAGTAAATTTAACCTCAATGGTTTTCATCTCTATAAACATAAGCGCTGATAAAAAAGACCTTTACTACGAAAGGCCTTTTGATAGAAATGGACTTATATTACTTATTGTTTATTAGTTCACGCAGTTGCCTAAATACTCGTTTAGGCATTCATTTAAAAAGGCGTTTAAACGACAGAGTTATAAACGCGCAGCGGTTCGGCTCTGAGCGGTGCGCCATTGGCAACGTAATAATCTGCTGTTGAACGTGGTAATTGCTTGCCTTTCATCTTATCAACGATTTTTTCAGCGAGCATAATGGTGGTTGCGTTCAAATTACCACTGATGATATTTGGCATAATCGACGCATCGACGACGCGCAAGCCATCGATACCGTGTACCAGCCCTTCGCCATTGACCACCGAATCATTGCCTTCGCCCATCGCACAGGTACATGAGGGATGATAAGCCGTCTCGCTATGGTTGCGAACATACTCATCCAACTGCGCATCGGTCACCAGATCATCAGTTGGCGCAATGGCGCGGCCGCGATACGGGTCAAGCGCTGGCTGATGCATAATCTCACGAGTGATACGCATCGCCGCGCGGAACTCTTGCCAGTCTTGCTCATGCGACATATAGTTAAATAAGATACTCGGATGCGCGCTGGGGTCTTTCGAGGTCAGTTTGACGCGGCCGCGACTCGGCGAGCGCAATGAGCCGACGTGTGCTTGGAAGCTATGAGATTTCACCGCGCTGCGGCCATCGTAACGCACCGCTAGCGGCAAGAAATGATACTGAATATTAGGATGGGTAAATTTTTCATCAGTACGGATAAAGCCGCCGCCTTCGAACTGATTTGACGCGCCAAGTCCTGTGCCATTGAATAACCATTCAGCACCAATCGCAGGTTTATTCCACCATTTATTGGCAGGGGCAATTGAGACGGGCAGCTTACATTCATACTGCATATACAGCTCTAGATGGTCTTGTAGGTTATTACCGACGCCCGGCAGCTCTAAAATCTCGTTAATATCTAAGTCTTTAAGCCATTGACCAGGACCAATCCCTGAACGCTGCAATAACTGCGGCGATGCAATCGCACCCGATGAAACAATCACTTCACGAGCGGCGTAGAATTTTTTGGTTTGACCTTGGTGCGCGACTTTGACACCGACCGCACGCTTACCATCAAAGAGAATCACGTCAGTCAAGGCACCGGTCAAAATGGTAATATTGCTACGTGGTTTGGCACGGTCAAGATAACCACGCGCGGTAGAAGCACGGCGACCATTAGGGGTTACAAAGCGATCCATTGGCCCAAAGCCTTCTTGCTGATAGCCGTTTAGATCCTCTGTACGCGGATAGCCAGCTTGCACGCCCGCTTCAATCATGGCCTCAAACAGCGGATTGACGCCAGGTTTTGAGGTGGTCATTTCAACTGGACCACCGACGCCATGATAGTCATTTTCGCCTGCATCGCAGTTTTCTGACTTTTTAAAATAGGGTAAGCAGTCAAGATACGTCCAGTCCTCTAAGCCTTTGATTTTCGCCCAATCATCAAAATCTAGCGCGTTACCACGGATATAGCACATCCCATTGATGAGTGACGAGCCGCCAAGCCCTTTACCGCGTCCACAGTCCATGACGCGGTTATTCATATATGGCTCGGGATCGGTTTTGTAGCCCCAGTTATACGTGGTGCCTTGTAGCGGCATCGCGAGCGCCGCTGGCATCTGGGTGCGAAAGTCTAGGCGATGGTCTGGACGACCCGCCTCTAACAGCAACACCTTAATGTTGGCATCTTCGGTCAAGCGGGTGGCTAGCACGTTGCCTGCTGAGCCTGCGCCGACGATGATGTAGTCATATTCAGGTGTGGTTGATGTCATAAAACGCTCCATAAAATTAAAAATATCCATCATTTCATAGCAGTAAGGCGGCGCGAAAAGGAAAAATGAGTCCTCAAGCCTTAACTTTACTGTTTAAAAATTTTTACCGTACAGCTGTTTAAAATACCGATTCAAACTTGCCAAGCTCTACTTGGATAGATTTGGTCTGCGTATAATGCTCAAGGGCTTCGATGCCATTTTCGCGGCCGATACCAGAATGCTTATAACCGCCAACTGGCATTTGCGCAGGCGACTCGCCCCAGGTATTTAACCAGCAAATACCAGCCTGTATCTGCGCAATTACGCGATGCGCGCGGGTCAAATCAGCAGTTACCACTCCTGCTGCCAAACCGTACTCGGTATCATTGGCACGGCGAATCACTTCTTCTTCGCTCTCATAAGTCAATATCGACATGACTGGACCAAATATTTCCTCACGTACGATGGTCATATCATCGCTGCAATCGCTAAACACGGTCGGTGCAACGAATGCCCCATTGGCAAGCTCGCCTGCCGTGATACGTTCGCCGCCCACCAATAAACGCGCACCGCCCGCTTTACCTTGCTCGATATAACCAAGCACTCGCTCCATATGCGGGAAGCTAACCAATGGCCCCATATTGATGCTCTCGTCCAGCGGATTGCCGAGCTTGATACGCTTAACACGCGTCAAGATTGCCTCTTCAAACTTAGCTTGTAGCGCTTTTGGGATAAAGACGCGCGTGCCATTGGTACAGACCTGACCAGTACTATAAAAGTTCGCCATCATGGCGATGTCAGCAGCGGTATCTATGTCAGCGTCTTCAAATATAATCAGTGGCGACTTACCACCAAGCTCCAAGGTTACGTCTTTAAGCGATGATGATGCGGCGCTTGCCATGACTTTTTTACCTGTTGGTACGCCGCCTGTGAATGAGACTTTGGCGATATCAGGATGCTGGGTTAATGCTTCGCCAACTTTATAATCCCCTTGCACGACGTTAAAGACGCCGTCTGGTAAGCCTGCTTCGGTGAAGATTTCTGCCAGTTTTAGTGCCGTTAACGGTGTGACTTCTGAGGGTTTAAAAATCATCGCATTACCAGCAGCCAATGCTGGCGCTGCCTTCCACATCGCAATCTGAATCGGATAATTCCACGCGCCGATACCAGCGACCACGCCGAGTGGCTCACGGCGGGTATAAACAAAACTGCTATCACGTAGCGGAATCTGACGACCCTCTAACATTGGTGCAAGACCCGCATAATACTCAACGACATCAGCACCAGTGACGATATCGACATACTTGGTCTCAGAAAGCGCTTTACCCGTGTCTTTGGTTTCGAGCAATGCCAGCACATCATTACGCTCGCGCAATATCGCAACTGCGTTTAATAAAATCCGGCCGCGCTCAACCGCTGTCATCGCTGCCCACACTTTTTGACCTTGTTGCGCGGCTTTTACCGCCTCATCGATTTGCTCAGTCGTCGTTTGTTGAATAATAGCTAACACTTCACCTGTCGCCGGATTGATATCTTCAAAGGTCGCTAATGATTCATCGACCGCCAAATAACGACCGTTGATATAAGCGGTTTGTGTTTGTGTGAAATCAATAATGTCTTGTAAATTATTTATGGTTGTCTTAGTAGCTGTCATAAGTTTTCCTTAGGGCGACGGGTTCGCTTTATAAAAAAGTTTTTTATAAAGTCTTAAAAATAATGTCGTTATGGATTAAAGGTGAAAAATAAAAGTGGTTTGTATGCATTTTTAAGCGTCAAAGTCTTGCTGCGTCATTTTTATCAAGCGCGTGCGCAATGAAGCTTTATCCGAAATATCGATACCCGAAAAGTCAGAGAGCCAAATTCCATCAGCAACCAGACGCACCATACATAGCGTTTCGGTATTGTCCGTGGCAGCGTGTTTTTTTAGCTGCTCGTTTGACCATTCAGCCCAGCGTTCGCGCAGCATCCTATCTCCTAGCATCAAGACATATAGCGTGGCTTGGCTATTAAACTCGGCTTGACCTTTTTCGCCCAAACTGATGGTGGCATCGATATAAGCGCGGGTAAACGAGCCGTAGCTGACCGGATCTTTTGCCATCGCTTGATTGACTTCCGCCTCAAACTTAGCCATCGCGTCATAAAACACCTCTAAGATGAGCGCGTCCTTGGTGGCAAAATGATGCATCACCCCGCCTTTGGTCACGCCGACGGCATCGGCTACCGATTGGAAGGTCACTTTAGACAAGCCCTGCTCCAAAGTGATGCGCGCTGCTTCATCAAGCAGCGCCCGCCGTATAAGCTCTGGCTGTTTTTTACGTTTGTGAGCGTTTTGAGTTTCCATTTTTATCTCGATATTAGCGCGTCAGTTTAACTAAAAATAATTTGGGCTTTAAAAGAATATGTTTTATTAATATAGAAGAAAAAATAGTTTCTTTCAAAGAAACCGTACGGTTGGTATTTTATAGAAATAAAGCAGCAATGTGAAGGGCGAGTATGTACTGAGGAGTTACAGAACATTATTTTAATAACTTTCTATATTTTATACGCCAATCTCAACTTATCGTAGGCTTTTGATTTTTATAGAATTTAAAATTCTAATTGTTTTAACTGAAATTTTAAAAACTAAGTAAATCAATACCTTAGAAAAATAAGTTGAGAGTGGGGTATTTTATAGCTAATTATATGTAAATGGCGTCAAATCTATTTTTCAGAAAAATAGTTCTGACGCCTTTTTTATAGTGAGGCAGTAGCCTATAAACCATTAAAGTCACTATTAATAATTGCTAAAGCTACGTTTGCGTACTATTTTTCTTCTACTTTAGCGCCAATGACTTTAGACAGGTGACCAGTTTTGAGATAAACCGTAGCACCGTGCACGCCTGCTTTTATTTGCGGTAGTGCATCCACTGGCAAACGTAGCCAGCCACCGCGAGTATAGGTTTTAGCATTATCTGCTAGCTCAGCATCTATCAGCTCACCATCTAGCACCAGTATCTCAGCGCCGCCTTTGATTGTGTCGGTAAATATTGCGTTTATAAATACTGTGTCGGTAAATAGGGCTTCATTGGCCTTTAAACGCTGTAAGCTGACCTGTTCGCTGTCATCTGAGAATAACTGACAGACCTCACGATTGTCCTGTATTTGCCAGTTTGCCCAATCGTTAGTATCGATAGCGACATAACGTGTTTCGGTGGCTAGCATTTGCCAAAGTTTGACGAAAATGACTGCGCCTTCTTTACTATACGGCTGATGGCCAGAGTTTGTTGGATTGCGTAAGTACCAACCTGCTGGATAGTCGATATTATCTGCCGAAAAAGTCCCCGACAGCACCAAAATCTCTTCGCCGCCCGGATGCATATGATGCTAAAAATAGGACTCAGGCGCATAGCGCACGATACTGGTGGCACGGGCTTTTTCTGCGCCGACGCGGTCGAGCATGACACGCTCGACGCCGTTTTGCGGTGATGGCACCCATTGATAGTGTTCGGGTGCCAATGCAGCACGGCGAGTAAAATCTGCATTAATCAGCATAAAATAGTTTCTCGAGATTAGATTTAATGCTGTAGATTATCCCCTGATTTACAGCGGCTGACAAACAAGACACTGTTCTTATTATTAAAAAATCGTATTTACGCGGTTCAAAGTAAGTTTATAGCGCATAAATGCTTAACCTGAACAATCCTGCCAAGATTCTTGCTAATTATCAAAAAATTACTTTAACTGCTGCTTCTGACTTGGTATCTTGCTCTCCTTCTTTCTGTCACTACGACGTATCTTTGCCATCTTATTAAGCTAATGAGTGATTGTTAAGCCACTTTGCTGTATTAGCGCCTTCTTTATTTGTATTGGATCATATGAAACATAACCTTGAGGTGAGCGCAAATGCTCGCCGAACTCAGTATTTCCAAGTATTTTTGATGGGCGTCAGCGCTTTTATTATGAATACTACCGAATTTGTCCCCGTTGCCCTATTAAGTGACATCGCCCAAGATTTTTCCATCACTACGGCTGAGACCGGCTGGATGTTGACGCTGTATGCGTGGATTGTCGCGGCCATGTCATTGCCATTGATGCTGCTCACCAGCCGCTTTGAGCGTAAAAGCTTACTTTTGGGCTTGTTTGTGGTATTTATTGCCAGTCATGTATTGTCCGTATTTGCTTGGAGCTTTGATGTATTGCTGATTAGCCGTGTTGGTATTGCGCTATCACACGCGATATTTTGGTCCATCACCGCAGCGATTGCGATACGCGTAGCACCAGAAGGCAAAAAAGCACTGGCACTTAGTGTACTTGCGACCGGTACTTCATTGGCGATGGTGCTAGGCGTGCCACTAGGGCGCTTGGTCGGTCAATGGTTTGGCTGGCGGGCGACCTTTGGCGGTATTGGGGTGATTGCTTTTATCGTCTTTATCCTACAAGCAAGGCTATTGCCCACGCTACCAAGTATGTTTGAAGGCTCGTTTAGAAAAATCCCAGAATTGCTCAAAAACCCCTTATTGGTCTGTTTGTATCTGCTTATTTTACTGGTCTTTACCGCTCACTATACCGCTTATTCTTATATCGAACCCTTTATGCGGCAGGTTGGCGCTATTAGTGAAAACGCCGCGACTGTTGTCTTGCTATTATTTGGGGTGGCAGGGATTGCCGGCAGTGTGATATTCAGCCGTTGGGGTGATCGTTTTAATACCAGATTGATGCTGATATCGATCATATTAATGCTGATATCTATGCTGGTGCTATTGTTTGCCGTGACCTCTATCTGGGCGCTGAGTTTCATTGCGTTACTGTGGGGCGCGGCGCTGATGCTGCTGATTATCTCCATGCAAGCCAAAGTCATCATGGTCGATGTCACAGCGCAAGACATGCTGATGTCGATGTTCTCAGGGATTATTAATTTAGGCATTGGCGCCGGTGCGCTGTTTGGTGGTTATGCCGTAACGCATATTTCAATATCAAGCGTCGGCTATGTTGGTGCCGCTATCGCCAGTGTGTCGCTGCTCTTGATGTTATTTATGATAAAGCGCTTTCCTGAATTAAGTAGAAGACTTGGTTAGCTAAAAATTTGATAGTAAAAAATGCCAGCCAATTAAATGGGCTGGCATTTTGCTGTTTGGTTAATTAAAAAACCGAGTAAGCCGTTTATTTAAAAATCCACTTTACCGCGTAACGCTTTGGTCTTACCGCGCTGGGTTTTTTGATCGACGCGTTTACGTTTGGCATTTCTGCTAGGTTTGGTCGCTTTGCGGGTTTTATTGACATGGGTGGCTTTTATAATAAAGCTTTGCAGCCGCTCAAGCGCATCAATTCGATTGCGTTCTTGGGTACGAAACTGCTGCGCTTTAATAATAAGCACACCTTCTTTGGTGATTCGGCTGTCTTTACTGTCCAATAAGCGCTGCTTAATGACATCGCTCAAGCTTGAGGCATGAATATCAAAACGCAAATGAATCGCAGAAGAGACTTTATTAACGTTCTGCCCACCTGCCCCTTGCGCACGTATGGCGCTAATCTCTACTTCGCTGTCATTCAGGCTGATGGTATTGCTGATAAAAATCATAAAATACTTTTATAAATGATTGATAGATAAGGTTAATGATAAAGCATTCCCAGTTAACACGCCACTTGCCCGCTTCATGGCGGTCAAAACGCCGTATTTCTTAACCTCTATAATCTGCAATTTATAGGGTAAACCTTATAAATGTTATCGTTTGACGTTGCTGTGTCTATCCTCTGTCTATAAAGCGTAAGCCTGCGCAGGGTTTTGATTTTAAGGTGGTAGGATGACTTTAAGCAGATACGATATTAAAAGAACACAGTATCAAACAGATAGGGTATTGTTGAATCAAAGCGTTAACAAGCCGATTTTAGTCAAAGGAATAAGCGTTGTATGACAACCAATAATAAGAAATCTAATCATAAAAAATCTAACACTTCTACCAAAAATCACAACCTTACCGCTGCACAAAGCATTCAGGTCAGGGGCGCGCGGGTGCACAATCTCAAAAATGTCGATGTAGATTTACCGCGTAATGCACTGGTTGTTTTTACTGGCATATCAGGCTCAGGCAAATCGTCACTGGCATTTGGTACCTTGTTTGCTGAGTCGCAACGCCGCTACCTTGATTCGGTATCGCCCTATGCGCGGCGCTTGATTGACCAAGTTGGCGAGCCTGATGTCGATTCGATAGAAGGCTTACCGCCCGCCGTCGCCCTGCAACAGCAGCGCGGTACGCCGTCGGTACGTTCATCGGTTGGTAGCGTGACGACAATTTCAAATGGTCTACGTATGCTGTACTCGCGAGCGGGCGAATATCCTGTTGGGCAAGACATACTGTATGCCGATGCCTTTTCACCAAATACGCCAGAAGGTGCTTGCCCTACTTGCTCAGGTATTGGCCGCGTGTTTGAGGTCACAGAAGATTTGCTCGTACCTGACAAAACGAAAACCATTCGAGAACGCGCCATTGCTGCTTGGCCACCAGCGTGGCAAGGGCAAAATCTGAGCCGGATATTGACCACACTGGGCTACGATATCGACAAACCTTGGAACACGTTATCCAAGGAAACCCGCGATTGGATTTTATTTACCGATGAAACCCCAGAAGTGCCGGTTTATCCGGAGTACAATCTCGAGCAAGTACGCGAAGCAATCAAAAAAGGTGAAAAGCCCAATTATAAGGGCACCTATGCCAGCGCAAAAAATTTCGTTTTGCACTCTTTTACCACCACTCAAAGTCCACGTACCAAAAAACGCGTGGCGCAGTTTATGCAAATTTCAGAATGTCCAAGCTGCCATGGCAAAAAGTTAAAACAAGAGTCGCTGTCGGTTAAATTTGCAGGGCTTGATATTGGCGAGTTATCACAATTAACCTTAACTGAACTGGCGCTTAAACTTCACGACGCTGCCAATAAAAAACTCAGCGATGATATGCCCGATCGTGAAAAAGCCATCGTCGCCAAGCGTATTGCCAGCGACATTTTATCGCGTGTAGAAGCGTTAACCAGACTTGGGCTAGGTTACTTATCACTTGAACGCACCACGCCTACCTTATCGCCCGGTGAGCTACAGCGCCTAAGACTTGGCACCCAAATTCGCTCTAAACTATTTGGCGTGGTTTATGTGCTCGATGAACCGTCCGCTGGCCTGCATCCTGCCGATACACAGGCGCTATTAGGCGCTCTAGATGAACTGGTAGCGGCGGGTAATTCATTATTCATTGTCGAGCATGATGTCAGCGTCATTCGCCACGCCGATTGGATCGTCGATGTCGGACCAAAAGCGGGCAGTCATGGCGGTGAAATCATCTATAGCGGCCCTGTCACAGGCTTGCAAGATATCTCCGATTCTTATACTGGACAATATCTTTTTAATGGGGATTCCAAAAATAAAAAATCAAAAACCCAGCAACCAAAAGCCCATCAATTAACAAGACAGCAGCCAAGACAACCTAATCATTGGCTAAAACTTGCCAATATCGAACGTAATAATCTACAAGGGCTAGACGTGGCATTCCCTTTAGGGGAATTAACCACAGTGACGGGGGTTTCAGGTTCGGGGAAATCGAGTTTGGTCAGTCAAGCGTTGGTTGAACTGGTCTACAATGCGCTAGGGCAAAAAACCGTAATTGAAGCCCCCACCGATGAAGCGGCTTTACTGGAGCAAGAACAAGAAACACCAATGGGCGGAGAGATAGTCAGTGGTATGGAGCACATCAAGCGCTTAGTCACCGTTGACCAAAAAGCCATCGGGCGCACACCACGCTCAAATCTGGCCACTTATACTGGACTGTTTGACCATGTGCGCAAGTTATTTGCTGCCACCAAAGAAGCCAAAGCAAGGCACTATGATGCCGGACGTTTTTCATTTAACGTTAAAAAAGGACGTTGCTCAAATTGCGAAGGCGTCGGTTTTGTCAGCGTTGAGCTGCTATTTCTGCCGAGTGTTTACTCGCCTTGCCAAGTGTGCCATGGTCAGCGCTACAATGACGAAACCTTAGAAATTACTTATCAAGGTAAAAACATCGCTGAAGTGCTCGATTTGACGGTCGAAGCGGCTTCTGAATTTTTCGTTGATGATGCCCCAATAATGCGCGCCTTAGATGCCTTGCTAAAAGTTGGGCTTGGCTACCTAAGACTTGGGCAACCAGCGACCGAGTTGTCTGGTGGCGAAGCACAGCGTATCAAACTTGCTACCGAACTGCAGCGTACCCAGCGCGGCGATACGCTGTATGTGCTCGATGAACCAACGACTGGCTTACACCCTTCTGATGTCGCGATGCTGATGGCACAGTTAAATGGGCTGGTCGCAACCGGTAATACAGTGATTATGGTTGAGCACGATATGCAAGTTGCTAGCAACAGCGATTGGATTATCGATATGGGCCCGGGTGCTGGCGATGAAGGTGGTCTTATTGTCGCCGCGGGCACGCCTAAAGAGGTAGCGAAATCCAAAGAGAGTCATACCGCGCCTTTTTTATTGACTTAGTATTGATATAGAATATAAAAATAACTTAATAAAAATATCAGTATAAAAAAACCGCATTACTATTAAAGTCATGCGGTTTTCTATTTTTAAACATCGGTTTTTTAAAAATACATTGCTAACTAAGCAAGCATACCGCCATCGACGACCACGGTCGCACCCGTGGTATAACTTGAGGCGTCAGACACTAGGTACAATACCGTGCCCGCCATCTCGTCAGGGTTAGCCACACGCCCTAACGGAATGGCATGTAACGCCATTTTTAAGACTTTATCATTGGTAGTCAATGCTGAGGCAAATTTGGTATCGGTCAGACCCGGTAATAACGCATTAACGCGAATATTTAGTGGGCCACATTCTTTAGCAAAGGCTTTAGTCATACTGATGACAGCCGCTTTAGTGATTGAATAGATGCCTTGCTTGTCACCCGCGACCAAGCCGTTGACCGATGCGGTGTTTAAAATCACCCCGCCGCCCTGCTCGCGCATCATTTTGCCGGCAGCCGTCGACATAAAGAAATAACCGCGAATGTTGACTTCAACGGTCTTATCAAAAGCCGCTAAATCCGTATCTAAGATATGCCCGTAGTAAGGGTTTGCCGCGGCGTTATTGACCAAGATATCAATTTGCCCAAACTCATTTTTGATGTGCTCAAAAATCGCCTCAATCTGATCCATATCGCCCACATGACAAGCAAAGGCACTGGCTTTATGACCATCAGCGATGATGCTATCAGCGACCGCTTGGCAAGCATCAATCTTACGGCTAGAGACAATCACATGCGCGCCTCTTGACGCCAATAAGCGGGCGATAGATTCGCCAATACCGCGGCTCGCACCCGTAACCAAAGCAATCTTACCCGTTAAATCAAATAAATCTTTCATCATTATTCCTTATATTTTTGAATATATTATTTATACATTTTAAATGTGTAGCAGAGCTGAGCAAGGTCACTATCAGCTCTACAAAATTTATTAACTTTTTTAAGAGATTATCGACATTTCCAAAAATTTGAGTAGCAAGGAAAACGAGTGCAAGTACTACAATTCGTAGGCTAAGCGAGTTTGACACCGCTAATCATATTTTTGGGATTGTCATAAAAATATTAAGCCAACATGCCACCATCAAGGGTAAAGGCATGACCATTCATAAAGCTGCTTTCATCACTCGCCAGCCAAGCAATCGCGCCAGATACTTCATCAACTTCACCCAAACGCCGCATTGGGCTGGCTTTGATGGTTGCTTGCTGGGCACGCTCGTCCATTTTCGCCATGGTATTACGCACCATTGGTGTATCGATAAAGCTTGGACATACCGCATTAAAGCGGATATTGACGCGTGCATATTCATGGGCAGCAGACTTGGTCAGCCCCATGACGCCATGCTTGGCGGCGCTATAAGCTGTCAGCAGTGGTGCTGAACGCAAACCAGCAATGGAGGCCACATTAATCACATGACCGCCGCCATTGGGCGCCATACAAGTAACAGCAGCGCGCATACAATGCCAGACGCCTTTTAGATTAACCGCGATATTACGGTCAAAATCATCGTCACTTAGCTCATGCATCGGTGCCGGTTTATGGTCGATACCGGCATTATTTATCACCACATCAAGACCACCAAGCTTTTCCATGGCAAAGGCAAATAGCGCTCGCACTTCATCACCACTACTCACGTCAACCTTTTTAAAGACGATACTATTGCCCGCGGCTTGCCCTTGCTGAGCAACCGCCTCCCCAAGCGCTTCTGCCAAATCGCCAATCACCACTTTCGCACCGCGACTGGCGAGCAGTAGCGCACTTGCCGCACCAATACCAGACGCACCGCCGGTGATTAAAATACGTTTACCAGTGACGTCTGATGCAATTCCATTTGTATTCAATGTCATAATTTATCCCTCTACCTTAAGTACCAGTTTACCGAAGTTTTCACCTTTAAAGAGCATCATCAGGGTATCTGGGAACGTCTCGACGCCTTCAACGATATGGTCTTTTACTTTAATGTCGCCTGACCCAATCCAGCCAGCAATATCTTTCATCGCCATCGGATACTCTTTGATATTATCAAAGACGACGATGCCTTCCATACGTGCACGATTGACCAACAATGACAGATAATTTGATGGCCCTTTGACTTCTGTGGTGTTGTTATATTGGCTAATCGCCCCGCAAATCACGATACGCGCATGCAGATTAATTTGCGTGAGTACGTCATTTAAAATATCGCCGCCCACATTGTCAAAGAAGACATCGACGCCGTTTGGACAGGTTTCTTTTAACGCTTTTTTTACATTTTCATTCTTATAGTCGATTGCCGCATCAAAACCCAGCTCATCGACTAAAAATTTACATTTATCAAGACCGCCTGCGATACCCACAACGCGGCAGCCTTTGAGTTTGGCAATTTGCCCAACCAAGCTACCAACCGCGCCCGCCGCGCCAGAAATAACCACAGTCTCGCCAGCTTTTGGTGCGCCTGTTTTTAGCAGGCCAAAGTAACCGGTCATACCCGGCATACCAAGCACTCCTAAGTAATAAGACAACGGCGCAAGGTTTGGATCGACTTTATGTAGCCCTGTGCCATCGCTGACTGCGTAGGACTGCACGCCATTATGACCTACGACATAATCGCCGACGGCAAACTTCTCATGTTTACTTTCGATGACTTTACCCACCGTTCCTGCACGCATTACCTCGCCAATCTGTACCGGCGGTATATAAGATTTTGCATCGTTCAGCCAACCACGCATTGCCGGATCCATCGAAATATATTCAATTTTTATCAGTAACTGACCGTCTGAAATAGTCGGTAGTTCTGACTCGGTATAATCCCAAGTTTCCGCACTCGGCGCGCCAACAGGTCTTGCTTTTAAGCGCCACTGCTTATTGATTGTTGTCATTATTTATTCCTTTAAAGTTGTATTTATTATTAATATCAAACATGGTTCAAAATCCCTTAAAACCACTCTGCTTGCATATCGGTACATACCGTATTGTCGTTATTTAACAGCTCAATATCGCGCTTGATTAACGGCAATTCCCAATCGATAAAATATTTTGCTGCTTGGATTTTACCTTGATAGAAGTTTTGCTTATCAACGTCAGCCGTATCATTTAATAATTGCTCAGCTTTACTCGCTTGGCGAATCCAAATCCAACTGACCACGATTGAGGCAAAAATATTCATCAAGGCCTGCGCATTACCAGTCAGTGTGATGGCTTTTTCTGTTTGCAGAACTTTACTTAAATGCACCAACACTTCATGCAAATGACCCATATAAGGCATCAATTTACCGGCAAGTTTGGCGGTTTCTGGCGTAGTAATACTCTCTAGGTCTTGGGTAATTTCACGTTTTAGAATTTGGATACCAAGACCCTTGTTTTGCCATAACTTTCGAAATGACAAATCTAACGCTTGCACGCCATTTGTACCTTCATGAATGGGATTGAGACGATTGTCACGCCAAAATTGCTCGGCTTGATACTCACGTGTATAGCCTGCGCCGCCCAGTACTTGAATACCCAAATCATTGGCTTTTGGCCCATACTCAGAGGGCCATGCTTTTAACACTGGCGTGAGTAAATCCAGCAGTTCTGATAGCTCAGCTTTTAGTGTTGCATCTTCACAAGTATTGATACGGTCAATCAGGTTTGAGCCATATAAACAGAGTGATATGCCGCCCTCGCTATAGGCTTTTTGCGCAAGTAACATACGTTTGACATCACCATGATTAATAATCGCCGTTGCCGCATCTTCGGGCTTATTATTTGGTGCAATTCTGCCTTGCGTCCTGTCTTTGGCATAATCGAGCGAATACTGATAACCACGATAGCCAATCATCGCTGCGCCAAAGCCAACCGCTATGCGCGCTTCATTCATCATCTTAAACATGTAGCGCAGGCCGAAATGCTCTTCGCCGATAAGGTAGCCATAGCACTCGCCTACATCACCGAAACTTAACGCCGTAGAAGTCGCGCCTCGATAGCCAAGCTTATGAATAAGTCCAGTTAAATGGACGTCATTACGCTCGCCGACTGATAAATCATCGTTTAAACGATACTTGGGTACGGCAAATAACGAAATACCTTTGACGCCAGCGGGGCCGCCCGGTACTTTAGCCAATACCAAATGAACAATATTGTCAGACAGTTCGTGATCGCCCGCTGAGATATAAATTTTGCTACCTTTGATACGGTATGATCCGTCGTTTTGTTTAACGGCGGTGGTTTTGATATCAGCAAGTGACGAGCCAGCATGTGGTTCTGTTAATGCCATGGTGCCGGTAAATTCACCGGTTAGCATACGCGGCATAAAGGCATTTTTAATCTCATCACTGGCGAAATGCGAGATAACATTAATCGCCGCCGTGGTTAAAAATGGATAAGCGGTGGTTGATGGGTTGGCTGCCATAAAATAGCCTGCTACCGCCGTCATCACGGTTTCAGGTAATTGCATGCCGCCATCGTCAAAACTATAACGACCCGCGATAAATCCTGATTCGCGAAAGGCGTCAAAGGCAACCTTTACATCGTCTATCATGCTGACTTTTTTGCCATCAAACTGCGGCTCGTTTTTATCCGCGACATGGTTGTGCGGTAAAAATAGCTGGGTGGCGATTTTATTGGCGGTGCCCAATACCGCATCAAAAGTTTCACGGCTGTGTTCTGCAAACTTTGCATGCTCGGTTAAATGCTCAACTCCCAATACATCGTAGAGTTGGAACGGTAATTCAAAGTCGTTGATCAGTGTATCTGCTGCCATAGTCATTTTCCTATTATGATAATGATAAATAAGCGGTGATGAATAAGTGATGCATTGATATTAATCTAATTTATCGCCTTACCGTATTGTCATTTATGACATAATTATGGTCAAATAAGACAAAATTAATATGCTAATTTGGGAAAAACTGCTAATAAACTGACATTTTAAATACGTCTTTTCATAGGAAAATAAGCACTTATGCCCTACTTCAAACCCTTTAACGTCATCATTGTCGGTTTCGATGGCGTGCTCGGCAGCGCTTTGACAGGCGCATTAGATTTATTTTCTTTTACCGGAGTGAGTTGGCAGCGGTTTTTGAATGAAGAAGTAGAACCAAGGTTTAACGTACAAATTGCCAGTCTTGGCGGCGTTGATATCAGATGTAGCAACCGCTTAATCATGCAAGCGCATAGCGATATTCAGGAAGTCACAGAGTGCGACTTATTATTAATTCCAACCATTGGCGATTCCATCGATAAAGTATTGAGTCAAAATAACGCTCTAATTTCGCATTTGCAGCGACTGGCAAATACCAAAGCCGATATCGCTAGTAACTGTAGCGGCGCGTTCTTTTTAGCAAAAGCAGGCTTGCTCGATGGCAAAGTAGCTACCACCCATTGGGGTTATGCCAGTAAGTTTAAGGCAGATTTTCCACTGGTTGATTTGCAAGAAAACCAATTTGTCACTCAAACAAAAAGCCAGTCAAAAGAACAATCGGGCAATATATTTTGTGCGGCAGGCGGTAGCGCCTTTTATGACTTGGGATTATTGTTAATCGAGCGTTATTGCGGGCGTGAAATTTCTACCCAAGTGGCAAAAACTCAGATTATTGATAGTAAACGCGGTAATCAAAACAGCTATACCAATGTGACATTGCATAAACCGCATGCGGACCAATTGGTTCAGCAAGTGCAAGAATTTATCGAGGAAAACTTCAAACAACCCATTCAAGTTAGCGGCTTGGCAGCGATGGTCAATATCACCCCGCGCACACTGAATAGACGCTTTCAATCCTGCGTGGCGATGCGCCCGATTGAGTATATTCAAGCAGTGCGCATTGAGCAGGCAAAGCGTTTATTAGAATTGGGCGATGTGACGATTAAATCACTCGCGGAGCAAGTCGGCTATGATGATATCTCATCATTTACGCGGCTGTTTAAACGCGCTACTGAGCTAACCCCAAAAGAATATCAGGATAAGTTTTCGCGATTGGCGATTTAAAACCTTTCATACTTAGCTGACACTTTATTGCTATTTATAAGGTTTTTCTGACTGCTAAACGTTTTGCCACAACCCTTCGACATGAATCGCATCAGATCGAATCGTTGGATAATCGCTAAATACCAATTGATAGCCACCAACTGTATTGGCACTAATCTGACACCTCGCGCCAAGTGGAAAGCTGTATTTTTGGGCAATATGACCAAAGCGCATGCCGCTATAAATCGGCAATCCTGTTAGCTGATGCAATTGACGAATGACGGTGGCAACATCATAACGCTTATCGTAACTGTCTTCACCGCTACCCGATAACGCCCCAAACACGATGGCTTGCTGATTCTTAAACACCCCTGCTAAATACAAATCATAGAGCATGCGCTCGATGCGGTAAGCTTGCTCGCCGACGTCTTCTAAAAATACCATACCGCCGCCAATACGTGGCAAATAGTCACTACCTGCCAGCGCTGACACCACACTTAAATTGCCGCCCCAAATAGTGCCGGTTAGAGTTTTTGGCTCAGAATTTGTCAGAATACTTGGTAAATTAGGACTCGTTAACGACGCATCGTCTATATTAATCGTCAAATTAGGATTGGTTAATGCTGCTACAAACTGTCGGCAGCTAACCTCATCGGGTCTATTTTTACCAAACTCACTATAGAGCATCGGTGCCGCAAGCGAGCTCATGCCACCTTTTGCCAGCAGCGCGCACTGAATCGCCGTCACATCGCTAAAACCCGCCAGTATCGTTCCATGCTCCTTCATAATGCGCCCAAGCGTCGACCAGTCAACCATCGGTAATATCCGCACTGCCCCATAACCGCCACGCACCCCAAGTAGCAGTTTAGGCGCTTTGATTGCACCGGTCGCAATGTTTTGCAGGTCGCTAGCACGCTGCGAATCCGTACCTGCAAAGCGCAGATACTGCCGTTTGGTAGTCGCCGGATTATCCACTTTAAAACCCGCGCAGGCTAAACGCTCTAACGCCAATTCATTACGCTCATTACTGCCACCGACGTTAGAGCTGGCAAAAAGCCGCGTTTCAATCGTTGGGACGATACATCCTGCTTGCGCTGGTTGTGCTTCACCTTTGAAAGACAAATGCTCATCTGGAAACGCTGTTGGTAAATCATCCTTGGTAAGCTGCGCGTCACTGTTTTTCGCCATATTACTAGAGGCGAGCGCTCGAGTGATGCCTTGGGTCGCCAATAGCCCTACTCCAGCCCCAATACCAACGTGACATAAGAACTGGCGACGATTGAGCTCGGATGAAATCTTAGTCATTATGCTACCTTTTTTACTGTTAAATTGCTGCTTATCCTAGCAACCATTACTGGAACAAAGCGCGTATTATAACGCAGGTTCAGACAGTAACATGAATTGAAAAAATTGATATCAGCAGTGCGTGATGCCTTGATATTACTTTTCACTCACTATAGACAACAAAACGATACAGAGTTACTTGCCGTCTTATTTGGCTACAGACCCGACTCTTGCTATAGTAAAACGCGTTGAACAACAAACAATAATGATAGATAAAAGGATTACAAAGATGGCTGACCAAGAAAGCGCAAAAGAAAAAGACAATAAAAGTCTGATGGATAGTATTAAAATCATCTTGGGTAAAGAAGATAAGCTCAATGACCAACTTGAAAAAGAAAAAGGTCTTGAGAGTTATGCTAAGGATTTGCTGTTGCTGATGAGCTTAGTCAAAGACTACTATAAAGGCAACTATCGCAATATCCCTTATAAAACCATTTCAGCAGCCGTGGTTGGACTGCTTTACGTGATCAACCCTATCGATATCATTCCTGACTTTATCCCCTTTATCGGTCATATCGATGACGTCTTGGTACTCAGATTTTGTCTGAAACTTGTAGAAAAGGATTTGGCAAAATACAAAAGCTGGAAAGATAAGCAAACAGAAGCTAAAGACGACAACTCAAAGCCTAACGATAAAAAACTTGAAGATAAAAGTAAACGCTTAAAGAAAGCAGATAAATAATCTGGTAAGCAATCCCATAAAAAACACGGTCAATGACGCATGCAATGACCGTGTTTTTTATAGACCTAAAATAGAAAATTTTAAATATATTTAAGCACTCAGCCTTTTAATTTTTTATTAATCAGGCACATCATAGCTTGGCTTTTCTGGATTTAGACCAAACGAGTAGACAAAGGTGCCTATAAGGCTATTAATGATAATAAATGGCAAGTCAATAGCCACATGGCCGAGTAAGTAGCGACCGATGAGCCATGACACAATCAGCATAATTACGAAAAATGCGCCGAGATAGCCCAAGATAGTGGGATGTTTGAGATGATAAGGCTGCTCAGGTTTTGGCTGTTTATCGAGGATATAGGTTCTTACTGCCCAACCGGCCGCGTAACAAAATCCGCCTAACACCACATAACTAAAAAAATTCATATTGCCCGACTCTGATTAGAGGGTTATTTATCATAAATACTGATTTATAAAGACTTTTCAAACACTGTCATTTCAAGCAGTTTCATTTCGAACACTGTCATTTCAAATACTGTCATTGACGTTATCAATCACAATATTAGCGTGAGGATTGGCTAAAATATCGGTATTAACGTCATCACATTCGACGCGATAAATGGTATTGGCACCGCGATAAATGTAAGACAAGTACTCACTATCTAGTAGCGGATCGATATTGGCATAAACAGGCTTCACATGCGCCAACACCAGCACTCTGTCTGGACGACCAATCACCGCATCGACATTATCAGGGTCGATAGAAAAATACGTCGGGATATCACTTTTTGCAAGCACTTCTAACGGTTCAGCGTCATCCCAAACGCGCTTAGCGCTAGCAGGCTCTTTCATTTGCATGACCCAACCGCCGCCCTGTTGGCTGACTTTTATTTGCGCTGGCTCATCATGGCTGACCGTATAGCAGCCTGCAAATATGGATAAATCCGCTGGCGCCTCAGCTTTTTTGGCATCAGCCGGCGTATTACTGTCATTACAGGCACTCAAAAACAGCGCGCTACTTGCGACCAGAGCAACCATTAAAGGCGTTAATTTTTTATTCAAAACATTCGAGCTTACGGACATCATCGATTTATCCTGCATTGGTACATAAAAGCTTATATTGTGCATATTGCGCTAAGGTATGTCCGCACAATCACTGCTATTTTAACAGAAAACGGCAGCGTTACCGCTATGATATGTGCTTTTGCCCTTTTATGGTTTTTATTCCTAGCAGTATCTGATAGATAAGCGAGATTAGATAAGCAAGATTTGCTATACTCAACCCTAAAATAGACGGTGCTAGCTTGCGTAAAGATAACGCTAGAAACCCTCTTTGCTCGATGTTTATTACTTATTAGGCTCATACTTTTTTATGTCAGAAAACTCTACTTCAGCGCGTTCATTTAATACGAGCAATCCGCTTGCTGCCAAAGCAAATACGACGGTTGCCTATACCGACGGCGCTTGTAAAGGCAATCCAGGTGCTGGCGGCTGGGGCGCGCACTTAATATTTAGCGATGGGCAGACGCAGGATTTGTATGGCGGTGAACAAGTAACCACCAATAATCGTATGGAGCTGATGGGTGCGATACAAGCATTGACCCATAGCCCGCGTGCGCAAATCCTTGAGATTTGGACAGACTCAAGCTATGTCAAAAAAGGCATCACCGAATGGATTGAAGGCTGGAAAAAACGCGGCTGGAAAACGGCCAGCAAAAAACCGGTCGCCAATCAAGACCTTTGGCAGCAATTAGACGCGCTTTGCCAGCAGCGCGATGTTGCTTGGCACTGGGTGAAAGGTCACGCCGGACACGCGGGCAATGAAAAAGCTGACGAGCTAGCAAACTTGGGCGTGACGTCTAGCAGTGAAGGTTTGAAAACCGCTAGCTTGCAAGATTCTGCTAAAAAAAAAGACCTTCTAATGGCTGATAATAAACAGAGTCCGAACGATGATTGGTTAAAATTTGACCCATTAGGCTTTGATATGATGGATGATGAGCTTGATGAGTCGCTATTAGATGGTCAAAATCTTACTGACGATATGGTAAATACAATAACAAATACAATGGCAAACACAGATATGTTAGTGGAAGAGAATCACAATCCGTACAATGCTAGCGAACCCATGAGACACACCGATATGCCAGATATAAATACCAATATGGATACTGAAGTAGAAACTAAAACGGAAGCTCGCATAGACACGGACACACCGACATTCGATGGTGACACTAGCCGAGCCAATCCGCATTTTATACCCCTGCTACCCAAACCTATCCACCGCCATGAATCTGACCGCCAGCTCATTATGGATACGGAGACCACCGGTCTTGACCCTATGAAGGGCGACCGCATTATTGAGGTCGGTATCGTAGAGTTAGTCGGGCGTAAATTTACCGGCGAGAAACTGCACGTCTACATCAATCCGCAGCGCGGAATGGATGAGGAGGTGATTCGTATTCACGGAATCTCTGAAGCGTTTTTAACCGATAAACCGACCTTTGATCAAGTGGCTCAAGCGCTTTATGACTTTATGGACGGTGCCGAAATCATCGCTCATAACGCTACCTTTGATATGAACTTCTTAAATATGGAGTTTGCCAAAGTTGGCATGCACGACTTTGCCGAGCGCGTACGAGTGACCGACTCTTTGATGATGGCAAAACAGCAATATCCGGGGCAAAAAAATACCCTAGATGCTCTGGTTCGTCGCTTAGATGTCGGTAAACAAGACCGTACTTTCCACGGCGCGTTACTTGACTCGGAGATTTTGGCGGAAGTTTATCTGGCGATGACCGGCGGGCAAGTCACGCTAGCGATTGAGGAAGATACCCAAGCCGATGGCGGACATACTGCCCATGCAAACTTTGCCGATTTGGCGGCTTTATTGCTCGAGTCAAGCAGTAATGACAGCGCCAATCAAGGCTGGTATGCGTCGCTTGCGGACGATTATCCTGCGCTTAAAGATAAAATGTAATCCGTGAAGCATAAGTCATTAAAACGGTTTTTTATATGAACATAACGCCTTATACTGACCGTTAAGTAAGTAAATCTTGATTGTTATGCCGATAAGCGTTAAAACCTTATTTATAGACATTTTCAAATGCTCATCTAAACCTTTGCTATTTTCATCAGTACGTCATGGAAAAAAACAACTATGAATCCTTCTACACAAATGAAATTAACCGCCCCGACCTTGAGTGTGACTGATTTTAACCTACCATCGCTGCATTTATTGCACGATGAAATTAAGGTCATTTTAAAAGATACTGAAATTCATTTGGGCGAATTTAATGATGATGATAGCCAAGCGCCTTTATTGTTAGACTCTATTATTGTCCTAAAACAGCTGTCTTGTATTTTTCAGCTGATATCTTCGGTCGGGGCAGAAGTGCTCAATAACGCCATCGTCAATGGCTTGCAAAAACTTTATGACAGCCGTGATAATAATGATAATGCTTTGATTATGGATTTATCAGAAGCCATTATGACGCTTGATCGTTATATTGAGTTTATTTTGCTGACCGAATCGGTAGAGCCGACTTTACTCCTGCCTATCATCAATAGACTCAACGCTCATGGGCAAGCAGCACCGATCGATGCCGATTATTTTGCCGCGTTTGGTCATAGCAGCGTCATTATCGCTAATCCTGAAAACAACTTTCAACCGCTTAATGAGCTCAATCTTGATAGCGAATTATTAACTTATGCTTATCGTAGTGGACTTGGCGTTGCCTTATTAAATCAAGACGGTAAGGTAAGTGAGGATGAGCAGCAAAAGCTCGATGCGATGTCGGCAGCGTGCGCCTTGATAGCAGCAAATACCAACAGCCTGTTTTGGCAAGCAGCCACCGCTGCCGTTACGGATATTGCCAGCATTTTGCCGCTAAGCTTAAGCCAAAAACACACGCTTATTTATTTAGAGCAGCAGTTTCAAAGCTATCTGCCAGTAATGGACACGCGCTTTGCGCACTTGGTCAGCTTTGCTTGCCAGCGCGATACCAAAGAGGCACAAACGCTGCGTGAACTATATGCCGCCAATCAATTGGAAGACTCACAGCGCAAACAAATGGCGCAGTTCTTATTTGGACCCAATCGTGCTTTAACCGATACCTTAAACACCATTATTCAAGCGCAAATCAACACCATCAAAGAAAATGTCGATAGCTACGCACGCGGTGATTCTATCAACCCTGTTGATATGCAAACCTCGCAAATCACCGAGCAACTGACTGAGCTGCGTTCAGCTTTTCAGTTATTGGGTCTGGCAAATGCTGCAAACAGTCTCAATGCTGCCGCAGAAGCGGTGAAAAAATGGCGCGCGCCTACGCCAGAAGATTTTGACCATTTATTACTCGCTTTGATGCACGCAGAAAACGCCACTATCGCTATGGCAGAGATGCATACCCCAGGGGCAATCTATTTACCTTTGAATAATCCGCATATCTCATTGCATCAGCTGAATACTGCCTATGATACCCTGATACAAGAAAGCCGTACGGCGATTGCCAGCGCCGAACAAGCCATCACCGATTATTTGGCTGAGCCTGAGCGCGATGTATTAAATATTCAAAATATTCCTGAAATGCTGCGCCAAGTGTCAGGTGCAGTGCGCTTTTTACAGCTGCCAACGCCCGCCAGTATGCTTAGCCAATTGGCAAGTTATTTGCAGCAGCGTATCGGCAACGGCGCCCGCTTAGATGATGGTACTTTGGCTTATATTGCTGATGTCATTATGGCCGTTGACCATCATTTAGATGGTTTTGAGCATAATCGCCCTGTCAGCAAACAAGCGTTAGATGTCGGGCAACAAAGCTTAAGCCAACTGCTTGCGGCATAATTTTAGTGTATTAGATAGATAGCTTACTTATTTAGTTATCATCTAACTGCTTATTTTAAACAGACTCCTACCCAAACGGATAAGAGTCTGTCTTTGATTGTTTGGAAACTGAACCTATGAGCCACGCCTTTATACTTCGTGACGAGACGATTTTATGTCGTCAAACGCCTCATGGCTGGTGGCCTATGCAGGTTGAGTTACCACAGTCTGATATCGATAACCCAGCGTTAAACACTCATGACACTCATAGCACGCAGCGAGCCTATCAAGTTGGCCGAGTGACACTATTTGAAAGCTTAGCGCCGACTCATTGGCTACCTAATGATGATAGCCGTCAAAACAAAAACAGCTTGACTGCTTTTGAAAGCGAAACTGCTAATACATTTACTACTAATGCTTTTACGTCAAAAGCTACCTTAGCAATGACTTATGATTATGCGATAGCAAATCATGTTACGTTGCCTAAAATTTTAGAAAATGCTGAGTTAGAAAGTCGCGGTTTAACAAGCAATAATAAAGAAAAAAATACTTTAGGTAATGACGAGTGTGCTTTTATTGCGTATCGCCTGCTTATTACACAGCTGCCATTTGCCTTATCTGACCAACTTAGCCAAGCCATACAGTTGTTACGCTGGCAAGCAGACACGCAGTTTTGTAGTCGCTGCGCAGCTCCTGTTGTCCATGCCAACCACGGTGAGCGCGCGATGGTCTGTCCTGTTTGCCGCTTACGCCAATATCCACGCGTGCAGCCGTGTATCATCACCGCTATTACCCGACCCAATCCGCAAACGGGTACCATGCAAATTTTATTGGCGCACCATCATCGTTATGGGCAACAAAAAACTCCTCAACAAGCGCTACAATATGGTTTGATTGCCGGTTTTGTAGAGGTCGGTGAAAGTTTAGAGCATGCGGTGGTACGCGAAGTGGCAGAAGAGGTAAATATTAGTCTCAAAGACATTCGCTATGTCAGCAGTCAACCTTGGCCATTTCCGTCCAATTTGATGCTCGGCTTTCGGGCGGCGTATGCGGGTGGAGATATCGTCATACAAGAAGACGAGCTGTCACACGCCGATTTTTTTGACCTGACAAATTTACCAAAAATACCGTTTAAAGGTAGTATTGCCTATGCACTGATTGCACAAATTGCTCATGAACAAGGCATCTCGCTCTAATCGATATTTAATTTATAAGACCAAGATGTCTTTTATTAAATATCAATGCTCTTGATAAATAACGCTATTACCCTATTTGTTCATATTAGCACTTAGTACTAATATAAAGGTTTTACATTAAATGCAAAGCACTACCAGTAACAACAGCAATCTTATCCGTCTCGCCAATTTGCCTATCTTGTTCGATAGCTTGGACCTAGAGCGCTTACCTGTCGCAACCCAAGCAAAGATTGCGCGTATTGACGCCTGCTTACCGCAAACCCAATGCGGTCTTTGTGACCATGCCGATGGCTGCTTGCCGTATGCGGTGGCAATTGTTATCGACAGTGAGCCTTATAATAAATGTGTGCCCGGCGGTCAGCCGATGACTGATGCGATTGCGCAAATCATCAATCAAGATAGCAGCGATATACAACCACTTAACGCTGAGCCGTCAAAATGGCCGATAGATGTAAGCTCGCAGCGTCCAGTAGAAGTGCGCGCGGTGATTCGAGAAGATGATTGTATCGGCTGTACCAAATGCATCCCTGCCTGCCCTGTTGACGCCATCGTCGGTACTGGCAAGCATATGCATACTATTTTTACGGATTTATGCACGGGCTGTGAGCTATGTATCGCGCCCTGCCCAGTTGATTGCATAGACTTAGTCACCGTTGAGCGTACCCAATCGACAGCTGAACGCACGCTTGAACAAGAGGATTTGCGCCAACGTTATCATACGCATTTAAGACGCGTTAGTAAGCAGCTAGCGGATAGCAGCAATAGCAAGCCGGTGGTCAGCATGGTAGAAGCCAAGCTAAATAATGCCGCCAGTCAATCGTTAAATATCAGCGAAGAAGAAGCAAAAAATACCATTGCCGCAGCTAAACTACGCAGTAAAATCAAGAAGTTAGAAAAGCAGCTGAGCGTACGGCCTAATGAGAGCAAACAGACGGAGCTTGAAGCATTACAAACTGAGCTTGCCCAACTTTAATAACCCATCTCTAATTTTGAATAACCAATGAATAAAATAATGAATAAAACAGTGCTAACAATGCCATGAGTAAAACCGTTAAACATAAAACTGCCGATACACCGCCATCGAGGCGCATGCCCAATCGTGATGTGCGGCCATTTTTTGAGAAACTGGCGGCGACGATTGATGAGCCAGTGACTGAGCTCAATTATAACAGCAACTTTGAGCTGCTTATCGCCGTCATATTATCGGCGCAGGCGACCGATGTCAGCGTCAATATCGCCACCAACCAGCTTTATCCGGTTGCCAATACGCCTGAGTCTATTTTGGCATTAGGCGAAGAAGGACTGAAAGCGTATATTAAGAATATCGGTTTATATAACGCCAAAGCCAAAAACGTTATTAAAACTTGCCGTGACTTGATTGAGAAGTTTGATAGCACCGTTCCTGATAACCGTAAAGATTTAGAATCTCTAGCAGGTGTCGGGCGTAAGACGGCAAACGTGGTGTTAAATACCGCCTTTGGACAGCCGACGATGGCGGTCGATACCCATATCTTTCGCGTCGGCAATCGTACAGGACTTGCCACGGGTAAAAACGTCTTAATCGTTGAGAAAAAACTGCTCGAACGTATCCCAGACGACTTTATCGTAGATGCGCATCATTATTTGATTTTGCATGGGCGCTATACTTGTCAAGCTCGCACGCCAAAATGCGGCGCTTGTCCTGTTTATGAAGAATGTATGTTTAAAGACAAAGCCAAGTTTTTAGAGCTTTAAAGACTTTTAAAGATTTTCTTTCTAAGTACTTCAGCTTTAACTTAAGGAAGCAGGATGCAAACCTTGACCGCACTCGTATTTGACGACTTTGAAACTTTAGACTTATTTGGACCTATTGAGCTATTTGGTAGTTTACCTAACGAGTTTCACATTCAGTTTGCGTCAATGAAAGGTGGTATCATTCATAACCATCATGGTGTTGCCTTGCAAACTGTCGCAGTAGCAGAGTTAGCTCATCAAACGAATATACTATTGGTCGTCGGCGGTAAAGGTACACGTCCACTGATTAATGATAGTCATTTTTTGCAGACCTTGACCATGCTCGCTGACAATGCCGACTGGGTACTTAGCGTCTGTACAGGTAGCGCTCTATTGGCGAAGGCAGGTGTTTTGGACCATAAACGAGCGACGTCGAACAAGCGTGCTTGGCAATGGGTGACCGAACAATCAGATCAGGTGGATTGGATAAAGCAGGCGCGCTGGGTCGTAGATGGCAAGTTTTACACTTCTTCAGGCGTCACAGCTGGCATGGATATGGCGCTCGGCTTTATTGCTGACAGACAAGGTCGCGATAACGCAAAAGAAGTTGCTGTCTATACAGAATACCGTTGGCAAGAAGATAGCCGCCTCGATGATTTCTACAATAGTTAGGCGTCATGGCTGACACTAGAGTTTTAGCTCGATTCACGTTAAAATACCATAATTTTTTGATTCACTTTTACCTTCTATTTTCCGTTAACATTTAATAATGACTGAGTTTATATATTACAGTCCCTGCAATTAAGCGATCCCATTATGCGCGAATACAACTTATTTACCTCAGAATCTGTGAGCGAAGGTCATCCTGACAAAATGGCTGACCAAATATCAGATGCTATTCTTGATGCCATTTTACGTGAAGATTTACATGCGCGCGTGGCGTGCGAAACACTGGTCAAAACAGGTGCGGTGATCTTGGCAGGCGAAGTGACCACGACTGCCAATATCGACGTTGAGCGTATCGTCCGTGATACGGTAAATGGCATCGGCTATCATCACTCAGACTTGGGTTTTGATGGTGAGACTTGTGCCGTTATTAATATGCTCGGTAAGCAGTCGCCAGAAATCGCCCAAGGGGTTGATCGTAGCAGCCCTGAAGAACAAGGGGCAGGCGACCAAGGTTTGATGTTCGGTTATGCCAGCAATGAGACTGAAGTATTGATGCCCGCGCCTATCGAATATGCGCATCGCTTGATGGAGCGTCAATCTGAGCTGCGCCGCGCTGGTGAATTGCCTTGGTTACGTCCCGATGCCAAAGCACAAGTGACCCTCAAATACGACGGTAATAAACCGATTGCCATTGATGCCGTGGTGTTATCAACGCAGCATGATCCAAGCATCTCACAAACAGATTTGCAAGAAGCGGTCATGGAATCGATTATCAAACAAGTACTGCCAGCAGACTTATTGCACGCTGGTACGCGCTATCATATCAACCCAACTGGCAAATTTGTCATTGGCGGTCCTGTCGGCGATGCTGGTTTGACTGGCCGTAAAATTATCGTCGATACTTACGGCGGTATGGCGCGTCATGGTGGCGGTGCCTTTAGTGGTAAAGATCCTTCAAAAGTCGATCGCAGCGCTGCCTATGCAGTACGTTATGTGGCCAAAAACATCGTCGCTGCCGGTATTGCCGATCGCTGTGAAGTACAAGTCAGCTACGCGATTGGCGTTGCTGAACCGACTTCGATTTCAATTAATACTTTTGGTACTAATAAAATCAGTAACGATGAAATCATCAGCTTGATTCGTAAACATTTTGACCTACGTCCTTATGGTATTACGCGTATGCTCAATTTATTGCAGCCGATGTATCAGCAAACCGCAACTTTTGGACATTTTGGTCGCCAAGGCTCTGAAACTGCTTTTACGTGGGAAAAAACGGACAAAGCGGAAATCTTAAAAGCCGATGCAGGTTTATAAGACTGTTCACTTGTTTCCATTTTTTAGATGTATTCGGTCTTCATACGTATCAAGTTTAAAGACCGTCATGATATATTCAAATTTACTTACCATTCTTAGGAGTCGCTGATGTCTCAAGACAATATGCCAGACAATGCTCAAAATGACGCGCTAAACGATGCTTTAAATGACGCTTTAAATAATAGCCAAAATGACGAAATTGATACCGCTCTTGAAATCACTCCTGAAATGCAAGCGTTCTATCAACGTGCTGACGAAATCATTGGCGTCGCCAATAGTCAACTGGGCCCTAACGCTCACTCAGGCCAAGTTGGCGCGTCATTGCTGTATGCAGCAGCGCGTTATAGTGCGTCAGTTGCCTCGATTGGCTTTGTAAAAGGCGATGATTTTGCTAAAGAAAAAGACGATATCGTTGAGTTTTATACCAAACAATATCGCCAAATGTTAAGCGACAACTTGACTGATTACGCACAAAACTTTGATAAATATGTGCAGCTTAATAAAGAGGATAAACCTGCGCAGTAAGTTTATAAAAGCTCTAAGTTTATAAAAGCTCAGTCAAGAAACGTATAAGAATTAATATCAAAAGCCCAAGCCTTCGTAGCTTGGGTTTTTTGTTACTCTAATAATATGCTTATTAAATATCAGCGACGAATTAAAAAACGAATAGCACATTTGCTTTTTGTTTGAAACTGGCGTTTAATGCAAAAATAAATGATAAAACGATATAAGGATATTTATTATGCGCGCGCTCTCTACTTTCAAACTTACAGTCACCATAAGCTTTATGCTAGCTTTAGCAGGTTGTAACAATATTAGTTCTAACTCAAACCCGATGCCTGATAGCACGCCCATTCAGCCGCCCGCCTCTAACACCAGTCAACCCCCAAAAGGCCTTGTAGCACAGTGTCCAACCTTTGACCCTGCAAAAACCATGTGTACAGCGCAATACGATCCGGTCTGCGTAAAAACGCAAGTCGGCTCAGTGATAAGCTATCGTACGGCGGGCAATGCTTGCTCAGCTTGTAGCACTCCTGAAGCCGTCAGCTATGTCAAAGGTGAATGTTTATAGTGACAGTGTGGCTGTAAAATTGTCGTTGTGAAAATTACCAGTTTAAAACCTATAAATGATTAAATGTCCATAAAAAATCCTAAGACAACGATGCATCTTAAGATTTTAAATGACAATTATTATATTGTGTTTTTAAGTAAAACCAACGGCAGCTAACTACATGATTGGTTTAATAAAAACGATTTTAAAGCCGATATTTTTAGAACCGCTAACAGTAGGTTCGCTCTAAATCAATCAGTGCGACTGGGATGAGTTTTGCGTAGCCTCTGTGATAGCGGCAAGCAAGGAAAATTTATACCAGTTGCACGTGCTAACTCACGTATCTATTGATTTTACACCGACTATACGCAGCTTAATTAATCACCTTTAACAATTTTAGGCGGACCTTTTAATAAGTCCTCATCGACAAACTCACTGGCCGAATTATGGTCAGCTGACTCATCGGTAATATAACGCTGCTGATTGCGATATAAGATAAGTCGGTCGCGGCTCATACCGCGCAGTAACGCATACATCATCACAAAGATGACCAACGCAAAAGGTAGACCTGCCACAATAGCCGCCGCTTGCAGGGCATCTAAACCGCCCGCTGCCAATAATATGGCGGCAATCAAACCTTGCATCAACGCCCAAAATAAACGCTGGATTTTGGGTGGATTGGTATCACCGCCCGCCGTCAGCATATCGATGACAAAACTGGCTGAGTCTGATGAGGTCACAAACCAAAGGACAATCATCACCACAATTAATAAGGTAATCGGTTTGGTCAATGGATAATATTCAACCAGCTTAAAGATGGCACTACCGTAATCGACTTGCACTGCCGCGACCAATCCTGGGCTAACCACCTCAGGATTCATGCCGGCGAGCAGCTCCATCTGTATCGCCACACCGCCAAAAGTCGTAAACCAAAAAAACAAAATCGTCATCGGTATCAGCAGCACGCCAAATACAAACTCACGAATGGTACGTCCACGGCTGATACGCGCAATAAAGACACCGACAAATGGCGACCAGCTGACCCACCATGCCCAATAAAATATCGTCCAAGCTTTTTGCCAATCGGTATTACTATAGGCTTCGCTCCACGTCGACAACGTGACAATGTTTGCCAAATAATTGCCCACGTTTTCTATAAAACTGTCAAAGATAAATAGCGTTGGGCCTAAAATTACCATAAACGCCAATAAAATACCGGTCAGCCCCATATTAATATCACTAAGACGTTTGATACCTTTATCAAGACCGAGCATCAGTGAACCACAAGCTAATGAGGTCACAAAAGCAATGATGATAAACTGTATCGTTAAAGTAGAGGGAATACCGAACAAGCCTTCAAGACCTGCGTTAATTTGCATAACGCCAAGACCTAAAGAGGTCACGACCCCAAACATGGTGCCAAACACGGCTAAGACATCGACCGTATGCCCCCATTTACCATAAATCCTTTGTCCAAGAATAGGATAAAGGGTTGAGCGTATCGATAACGGCAAACCACGGCGAAAGTGAAAGTACGCAAGCGACAGTGCAACAATGGTATAAATCGCCCATGCATGCAGCCCCCAATGTAAAAACGACAGATTCATCGCTTGTTTTGCCGACTCTAAGGTTTCTGCCTCACCAAGCGGCGGCGCCATAAAGTGATATAAAGGCTCAGCCGTCCCCCAATACACCAGTCCAATCCCGATGCCCGCCGAAAACAACATTGCAATCCATGAAAATAAGCTATATTGCGGTCGCTCCGTCTGTTTGCCTAGACGTATATCACCGTAGCGACTGGCAGTCAGATAAATACAGAATACCAATGCCATATTGAATAAGATGATAAACAACCAGCGGAATTTTTCGGCGATAAAGGCCTGTAAGAAGCTAAAAAGTGTTGCTGCCGTTTCAGAAAATAACGAACCAAAGATAATAAAACCGACGATTAAGACACTTGAGGTAATAAACACCGGTTTATTTACCTTTGGAAAGGGTCCAAGTTTACTTACTTTTACTTCGTTCATTGGCTAAAACCTTAAATTTAAGAAAGGCTACCTTAACAAACTGTGCCCTAATTATCAATTTACTACAAGATAAGGGCGACTAGACTCTTTTATTAGTAATACGACTCGCAGTCTAATTAGTTATTTAAATGGCTATCGAGGTAGTAATTGCAGCAGCCTACCTTTATCGCCATCTTCTAATAACCACACCTGCCCATCGACGGTTAAGACACTACGAATTCGTTCACCCATATCATAGCGATAGCGTTCTGCAGCGCCGTTATTGTCAGCAAACCTAACCACGATAAGCGCTTTTGATGACAAGCCGCTGATAAGGGCATTACCTTGCCACGCTGGAAAATCATTATATTTACCAGTCTGATAAATGCTAATCGACGACGGTGATATTACAGGCGTCCACGATATTTTTGGCGCGACGAAATCAGGGCGCGTATCATGATCAGGGATATCCGTCCCGGAATAATTGCGTCCGTTCGAGACCACGGGCCAGCCGTAATTATTGCCTTTTTCTATCAGATTAAATTCGTCACCACCGCGCGGCCCCATTTCATGCGCCCACAACCTACCTTTATCATCGAATGCCATACCAAGTACGTTACGATGACCAATCGTCCAAAATTGGGTAGCAATATCGCTGCCATTTTGCGCAAATGGATTATCGGCTGGCACTGAACCATCAGGATGTAATCTGATAATTTTACCCAAATTCACACTCATATCTTGTGCTGGTGTTTTTTCTTGACGCTCGCCTGAGCTGATATATAAATACTGCCCGTCAGGTGAAAAAAGCAAGCGATGGCTATAATGTCCTTGTCCTTTTAGTTTCGGGGTTTGCTCCCAGATGGGCGTTATGGCTTGCAAGCGTGGCGCGTCAGTATCTAAGCCCGTTAACGTCGCTTTGATAACTTTTGCCCCAAATTTATTACTGTCGCTTCCTGTGCCCGCCTCGACATAGCTGATATAGATATTATTAGAAGTAGCAAAATCTGGCGCAAGAATGATATCGCCAAGTCCGCCCTGCCCGCCATACGCCACTTTTGGCACACCATTAACGCTTGTCTTGACACCTGTTGCCGTATCAACAATCAAAAGCTCGCCTGCTTTTTGGGTTATGAGCAGTTTGAGTGGCTGATTATGAATGCGAGGTAATGCGGTCATTGCCCAAGGTTCATCGAAGCTAGCGACCGTCTTGGTTGTAAAGGCGGGTTTTTCAGTATTTGATGCTGAGTTATTAGCAGCAGCTTGCCCTTCTTTATACTCGGTCAAATCGTTATTGGTATTGACGGCGGCAGGATTGGAGCATGCAGAAGCACTAAACAGCAGTGATGTCATGACTAATGATAATAGTAATGGCGTATTTGTTGATTTCTCATTGGTTATCATCCTGATGTCACCTCCCTTAAATTTTTCATATTCTTATATGCACTATCATTATTTATACCACAATCAAAGCGCGCAAACGGTAAATAATATTGGCACAAAAAAAACCCCTTACCTGCCTATATAAGATATAGAGAAGTAAAGGGTTTTTAGGTTTATACCATTCAGCAAATGATATTTAACCAATGTATGTTAAAACGAACGTTTATTTTAGCTCATTCTAAGCTTATCAAACGTTAGCTTATCATCAGCGCCGACATCGATTTTGATGATATCGCCTGGGACGAAATCACCGGCCAACAGTTTCAATGACAATGGGTTTTCGATCTCTTGCTGAATAGCACGTTTGAGTGGACGCGCACCATACACAGGGTCATAACCCACTGCGACCAATTTATTCATCGCATCTGCCGATAGCTCGATATCCATCTCACGCTCTTGAATACGTTGACGTAAACGATCCAATTGAATATCGGCAATACCTGCCATCTGCGACATACCAAGCGGATGGAAAACCACAATTTCATCAATACGGTTGACGAACTCTGGGCGGAAATGCTGCCCGACCGACTCCATGACTTCCGCTTTGATATCCTCGTAGCTCTCACCGACCATTTCTTGAATTTTATGCGAACCCAAGTTACTGGTCATAATAATAACGGTATTTTTAAAGTCGACCACGCGGCCTTGCGAATCGGTCAAGCGACCATCGTCTAGCACTTGTAGCAAGATATTAAACACGTCAGGATGCGCTTTTTCGACCTCATCAAACAATATCACGCTATAAGGCTTACGGCGTACCGCTTCGGTCAACGTACCGCCCTCTTCATAACCGACATAACCTGGAGGCGCGCCCACCAAACGGCTAACGCTGTGTTTCTCCATGTACTCACTCATGTCGATACGAACAATTGCATCCTCACTATCAAACAAGAAGTTCGCCAGTGATTTGGTCAACTCCGTTTTACCAACACCCGTTGGTCCAAGGAACAAGAACGACCCAGAAGGACGATTGGGATCTGACAAACCAGCTCGGCTACGGCGCACGGCATTGGCAACGGCTTCGACCGCTTCGTCTTGACCGATGACGCGCTCATGGAGCTTTTCTTCCATCGCCAGCATCTTATCACGCTCGCCTTGCATCATTTTGCTCACTGGAATACCAGTCGCCGCTGCCACGACCTCGGCGATTTCGTTATCCGTGACTTTATTACGTAGCAGTTTTACGCCGCTATCTTCACCGCTCTGTTCTTTTTGCTCAGCCAAATCAGACTCGTGAATACGGCGCTCAAGCTGCGGAATGGTTTCATACTGCAGCTTACTCATGGTTTCATAGTCGCCTTCGCGGCTGGCTTTATCATAAGCAATACGCGCTTTATCCAGCTCGTCTTTTAGCTGCTGACTGCCTTTAACCAGCGCTTTTTCCGCTTGCCAAATCTCATTAAGATCCGCGTACTCTTTTTCTAGCTCTTCGATTTGGCTATCAAGCACTTTACGCTCTGCTTGCGCGCCGGCATCTTCTTCGTTTTTGAGTACTTCGCGCTGCATTTTTAGCTGAATCAAACGGCTATCAAGCTTACCGAGTGCTTCAGGTTTGCTGTCCATCTCCATACGTAGGCGACTTGCCGCTTCATCGATTAAATCAATCGCCTTATCTGGCAGCTTGCGATCGGTAATATAACGATGGCTCATGCGCGCTGCGGCGATAATCGCGCTGTCTTGAATATCGACACCATGATGCAGCTCATAACGCTCTTTTAGACCACGCAAAATCGCGATGGTATCTTCGACCGTTGGCTCATCGACCAATACTTTTTGGAAACGACGCTCAAGCGCAGCATCTTTTTCAATAAATTGACGATACTCGTCCAAGGTCGTCGCACCGACGCAGTGCAGCTCACCGCGAGCAAGCGCAGGTTTTAGCATATTGCCTGCATCCATCGCGCCTTCTGACTTACCAGCGCCGACCATGGTGTGCAGCTCATCAATAAATAAGATGACATTACCTTCTTGCTTCGCCAAATCACTCAGAACCGCTTTGAGACGCTCTTCAAACTCACCGCGGAATTTTGCCCCCGCAATAAGCGCGCCTAAGTCTAACGACAACACTTCTTTACGGCGTAGTCCTTCTGGCACATCGCCATTGATGATTTTTTGCGCCAAGCCTTCAACGATGGCGGTTTTACCAACACCTGGTTCACCGATGAGCACAGGGTTGTTTTTGGTACGACGCGATAGCACCTGAATGGTACGGCGAATCTCTTCGTCACGACCAATCACCGGATCGAGCTTACCAAGCTCCGCCTGCTCAGTTAAATTAATGGTATATTTATTCAACGCATCACGCTGATCTTCGGCGTTTTGATTATTCACCGTTTCATCACCTCGCAGTTGCTCAATGACCGCTTTTAGCTTACTTGCCGTCACCCCAGCACTTTCAAATATCTTTTTGGTGTCGCCTTGCTCAGCAAGTGCCAACATCACCCATTCAGTGGCGATAAAATCATCGCCCTCTTTTTGCGCTTGGCGATCGGCCAAGTTCAAAATCTTCACCGAATTTGGGTTTAGATTAACGTCACCAGTTGGCTCGCTAATTGTCGCCTGATTGTCAAGCGCTTTTGCCACGCCATTTTTTAATGCTGGAATAGACGCGCCGGCTTGCTGACAGATAGATAAGTTAGACTCATCTTGTAGCAATACGGCCAGCAAATGCACAGGGTCAATCCCAGTGTGGTCGCGACCTAGCGCCAAACTTTGGGCTTCTTGAATCGCTGATTGCAATTTTTGGGTAAATTTCTCGAATCTCATAGTGTGTCCTTTAATCATTAATAGTCGTTTGTATCTGCTAGTCGCTGCGGCTTTTTATAAGTATTAAGGTGCCGCAAGCTTTTCGTTGTTATCTATATAAGGTTTGTTGAGTAATATTTCAATGTCATTTTAACTATTGTCAATAGTATTTATTGACTTGTTGGTATCGACCTATGCAGCACATATATGAGCAAAGGTAAAATCTGCAAAAAATTAAACCTTACTCATAACAATGATATAAGGTTAAAGTATTAATAGGCACATTTATAAGAGATTTCAAGAGAGATTAGTAAAGAAAAATTAGGAAGTCTTGAGGCTGTACAGACAGAGAGAAATGTATTTTAGCGGACGACTAAAACAGTCAAATGCGGGAGATTAACAAACTATTTATTCTACGATTTCGATCGGTGTACCAACCTTTACCGCAGCCATGATTTCATCCATCTCATCATTGGTCACGGCTATACAGCCTTCCGTCCAATCGCGTTGCTGGTTCAGTAGACCCAATGCACCAAAACCGTTTTTTTGCCCATGAATCATGATATCACCGCCAGCACTGACGCCTCGTGATTTGGCTCGGGCTTTATCGGTAGTATTTGGATAACTTATGTGGATAGAGCGATAGAATTTAGATTTTTCATTTTTATAATCGAGTGTATAGCTGCCAACAGGGGTACGCTGGTCGCCTTGTTGTTGCTTATGTCCAATAGGATTACCACCGAGCGCAATATGATAAGATTTAATCACCTTATCATCACTTAGTAGCTGCAGGGTACGAGCAGATTTATCGACGAAAACCTTATCAATAATAACGTCACTAGGAATGGTCTGCGGTTGATTGGCAGTATTCTTAGTAGTAGCGATGGCACTTGTGCTAAAAATGGCAAGGCCAAGCACTATCGCAATAGAACACCAATTTGAATATTCCCTAAAATTTGGACGAAAAAATAACATAGGCTTTAATCCATATAACTAATATTTAATAGCAATGAGTCATAATATATCAAAGCACTATGCCATTTTTTGGCGCTAAACGCTGTGCAAAAATAATGAATAAGATAAAAGCACCTTCTGACAGTCGTTATACCATACGAATCGCGCCATCGAGGCGAATCACTTCACCATTTAAATAAGCGTTATCGATAATATGCGTGACCAATTTGGCAAACTCATTTGGATTGCCCAAACGCTTAGGATAAGGTACGCCTGCTTCTAACTGCTCGCGCGCTTTTTCAGGGATACTCTGCATCATCGGCGTGGCGAAAACACCAGGAGCAATCGTCATGACGCGAATACCGTGACGTGCCAGCTCACGCGCTAGCGGTAAAGTAAGGCCAACGACGCCCGCTTTTGATGATGAATAGCTGGCTTGCCCTACTTGCCCATCAAAAGCTGCGATAGAGGCAGTATTGATAATGATGCCATTATCAGCATTCTTCTCATTAGCGCTTTCTGTATTGTCAATATTAGCAACCCGCTTAGCAATACTGGCCGCCACCAAACGCGCGACGTTAAAAGAACCCACGAGGTTGATATTAACCCCGCGACTAAAAGCATCAAGATCCGCTGGGTTATTTTCGCGATCAAGCAACTTTTGTACCACAGCAACACCTGCACAGTTAATAGAACCTTGCAGACCACCAAACTCTTTTTCAGCCAACTCAACGGCCGCTTGCACCTCATCACCACTGGTCACATCACAACGTGCAAAGCGTACATTATCACCCAACTCGTTGACCAAAGCTTGCCCAATTGACTCGTTCAAATCAGCAATGACGACCTTGCCGCCTTGAGCGACGATAGCGCGAACCACTGACTCACCTAAACCTGATGCACCGCCAGTAACCAAAAAGCTGTGTTGTTCAATTTGCATAATTATTCCTTTAATCGAGGTTTTTACTGGTATTTTTTAAGCTAACCATAATGAATTCACTGTAAAATAGATACAGTGCGACTGGGATGAATTTTTCGTAGCCTCTGCGGTAGTAGCAAGCAAGGAAAATTTATACCAGTCGCACATAACTATTAGCGTAACGATGTTATCTTGAATGGACTATACTTTATTGTCTTAAACGGCTATCGAAATCTCCAATAATCTATGCCGCAGACAAACTGCGCAGCAAGAAACGCTGGATTTTACCGCTTGGCGTTTTTGGTAATTCCGCGACAAATCCAACCTCACGCGGATACGCATGCGTCGATAGGCGTCTGCGCACTAAGTCTTGAATTTCCTTAGCAATCTCATCCGTCCCTTCGATGCCATCTTTTAGCACCACATAAGACTTAATCGTATGACCGCGCACCTCATCTGGCACGCCAACGGCGGCGGATTCTGCCACTGCCTCATGCTCGAGCACGGTGTTTTCCACATCCGTAGGCCCTACGCGGTAGCCTGCCGTAATGATAATGTCATCATCACGCCCAGAAAACCAATAGCTGCCATCGCTATGACGCTCGACCACATCGCCAGTCAAATAGTAATCATCCACAAAGGCGTCTTTTTCATTCCAGCTATAACCGCGGAAATAAAACGCTGGCGATTGGCTAACCACTACGGCAAGCTGTCCTTGTTCACTATCAGGCAATACTTGCATGTCATCACCTAATACGACGAGTGTGTGACCCGGTAGCGCCATGCCCATCGAGCCAGTAGGACATTCATGTGCTAATGCATGGTGCGAACAGCAGGTCATGCCCGTCTCTGTTTGGCCGTATTGGTCCTTTACTTGGCAGTTTAAATACGTCTCGACCCAGTTTACGACTTCAGTATTTAAAGTTTCGCCTGCTGAATTGGCACAGCGCAGTGATAAACGGGCGCTAGCATCGTCATGTGATTTCTCAAACACACCGCTAGATTTCATCATCCGAAACGCCGTTGGCGAAGAGGCCAAATTGGTAATCTTATGACGAACCATAAAGTCGCGGGTATTGGCAGCATCAAAGCCCGCCTCGTTAAAGTAAGTCGTGACGCCCATCAATAAAGGCCCCGTAATCGCGTAATATAGCCCATATGCCCAGCCGGGATCGGCCATATTCCAATAGTTATCATCAGCGCGCAAATCAATCGCATAGCGCATATACAGATAAAAAGCAGATAGCGCTGATAACGGCACACTGACGCCTTTTGATTTACCGACCGTACCCGAGGTAAACATTTGCAAAAACGCTGTATCTTCATTGAGCAAAACCGCCTCTAGCGTTTGCGGCTGGGTCGCCATCATCTGAGCACAATTATCATCAGCCCATTTGCTTTCATTATCAGCTTGCGCATCATTCTGACTGCCCACCATGACCATTTTGGTCTGCTCGGCTAAGTCTTCGAATTTACTGCGGTTATCAATATTGGTAAAAACCACTTTGGTATTGGCTTTATCCATGCGGTATTTAATCGAATCATAGCCAAAAGCGGTAAATAGGGGTTGATAGACTGCGCCAATCCGCCAAGTCGCTAGTACAATGGTGAGCAGCTCAGGGGTACGCGGGAGCATGGTCGCTACTTGGTCGCCAACTTGTACGCCGTAGGATGTTAATAAATTGGCCACTTGCGCACTTGCTTTATCAAGCTCTGCAAAAGTCATGCGCGTCACATTACCAGCGGTATCTTCATGCACTAAGGCTAGATTATCGCCGCGCCCGTCACGCACATGACGACCACAGCAAGCCATATAAGCATTTAAACGGTCATCTAAATGCTCGCCATAGATTTCTGCCAATAACGCATTCATATCAAAATTATGATAGTAATCGTTGTAGCTCGTTGGTGTGTGGGTAGTATCTTTAGTAGAGTTTGCGGACGAATGATTGGAAGAGGTGGTGTTCATAAGCTAATCCTTTAGCAATAGAGAGTCGCTGACGATAGACGATATCAGCACTTTATTAGAAGTCAAACAGTCCTATCCTAGTCACTATTTGCTCTTATGGTTTGCGCATATAAAAATGCGTATACTCTATTAGTAACGCATTTTTATATTTATATCAATACATAACGTATCATTTTTCAGAAATTAATACGAGTTTTGCTAAAAATAAATTTATTGGATAGCATTTAAAAAGCCTAGCAGCGCTTTCTCTTCGCAGCTTTGATATTGTTTGGTACGGCCACGGCGCGCTTGTTTATAACACTCAAAAAACTGCCCTGCTAAAAAGCGCTCGATAATAACCGGATTGATATAAGACGCTCGGCAAACAGCAGGCGTATTGCCAAGCTCTTCTGCGACTTCTTTGACCATATCAACGACCAGCTGCTGGCGCTCATTGCTATTAGGCTCACTGGCTAATATTTCTCTGCCATTCGAGCTCTGCAGCTCATCGTACAAATAACTGGCCGCAAGGACGCTTGCCATCCAAGTACGAAAATCCTTGGCGCTATATACATTGCTGCGGTATGTCTTGCCCTCACTATAATGACCGCCAGTATGCGACCGTATATAGTCATTGATATCGCTACTATCGACGACTTGCTTATCACCATTATCATCCAAATATTTAAAAATCTGATAACCTGGCAGCTCAGAGCAGGCTTGTACAATCTCAATTAAGCGCTCGTCTTGCAGTTCAATATGATGCTCTTTGGCACTTTTCCCGACAAAATCAAACGCCAAGCCATTATCCGTTTCGCTGACGTGCCTGCTACGTAAGGTGCTTAAGCCATAGCTTTTATTCATCTTCGCATAGCGGCTATTACCGATACGAATTAAGGTAGTTTCCAGCAATTTAACCACGGCGGCGAGTACATTGGCGCGTGATAGTGGCGCTGCCTCCAAGTCTTTTTCGACTTGCGCTCGCAGATTTGGCAACGTTTCAGCAAAGCCTATCATCGCTGCAAACTTAGCATTGTCTCGCACGCGATTCCATTCGGGATGATATAGGTACTGCTTGCGCGCTTTGTCATCGCGGCCTGTCGATTGCAGATGACCTTTAACATCTTGGCATATCCAAACCTCTGACCACATCGGCGGAATGACCAAGGCATCAAAACGCTGACGCAACGCTTTATCTTTGACCGTTTTGCCGGTGGCGTCTTTATAAGTAAAGCCGCGGCCCCAACGCCTGCGAGTAAACCCTGGCTCATCATCGCTGACGTAGCGTAAGTTGGCCAAGCGCGCCAAATGTTCATAATCATGGCGCACATCTTGCGTGGTCGTTTGGTCATCTAGCTTCGCCATAAAAAATACTCAATTAATCAAATAGTCGTTTTAGGATAATGAATTGCGGCTATTTTTGCTGTTTGTTTGCCACAAGCAAAGTGTAATCGATGTGTAAAACACCGCTTTGAAAGGTTCTAAACGATGAGATTTTGAGCCATAATTCGCCGAACCCCACAACTTAAGTCAAATAAATATAATGACAAATACTTTGATAAAAATAGTCCCGTTATTTATAGCTCCATTGTCTAAAGCGGATTACGACGCTTGGTTAAAATTGTGGCAAAGTTATTTAACCTTTTATGAAACTCGTCTGCCGCCAAGTACCACAGAAAAGACATGGCACAACCTACTTGAAAGCGATGTGCCGATTTATGGCTTTGGTGCGTAGCAGGACGACAAGTTAGTAGGTATCACGCATGTGGTACTACATCCCAATACTTGGAATACGACAGAATGTTGTTACTTAGAAGATTTATACGTTAGTGATGCGGTTCGCGGGCAAGGCGTTGGGCGCGCACTGATCGAACAGGTGTATGAATTTGCCAATGAGAAAAACTGCAACCGTGTTTATTGGACGACGCAAGAAGACAATGCGACGGCGCGCAAACTCTATGATGTAATCGCTACTAAAACTGATATGGTGCAATATCGCAAAGATTTATGACTTAAACTTATCAAAAAACACAGCCATAAAAAAACGCCAAGTGTTAAACGCTTGGCGTTTTTTTACGACACAAATCTAAACTAAAAATGATTATTTACCATAAGTACATAAATAAGCACTTTCAACGTCTACTTTTACTTGAAACTTCTGATTGGCTTCAACGGTAAATTGCTCGCCAGCCTTAAAGGTTTGCCACTCATCGCTTTCTGGCAATTTAACCGTCAATGCCCCACTGACTACGCTCATGGTTTCAAATTCGCTAGTACCAAACTCATACTCACCAATTTCCATCACGCCGACGGTAGCTGGCAGGGTTGCCGTTTGAAAGGCAATAGAAGTCACTTTATTATCAAAATAGTTATTAACGCTTGGCATAATTTTCCTTAAGTCGTTTCGTTTAAAGTCTGATTAGTGATTAAATAGCAGCAATAGCCCATCTATAACAGCATAGCAATTTAATAAAGAACACTCGGCTCTGTTGTTCGTAAACTCTCAAAGTCGCTCGTTTATCTTTATTAAATCGCCTTTATAATAGGCTATTGCTGTTCCTTTTATGTATAGCAGTCGATAGTGTTTATAGACTAAATTTACAGCCCAGCTTTTAAGCTTGCTACAATAAATTGATCGAGGTCGCCATCTAATACCGCGCCAGTATTAAAGGTTTCAACACCAGTACGCAAGTCTTTGATACGCGAGTCATCGAGTACATAAGAGCGGATTTGACTGCCCCAACCGACATCAGATTTATTATCCTCGACCGCTTGCTGGCTCTCCATACGTTTTTGCATCTCAAGCTCATACAACTTGGCGCGGAGCATTTTCATCGCCGTCGCTCTGTTTCCATGTTGGCTACGCTCGTTCTGACACGTGACCACCACGCCACTTGGCTCGTGAGTAATACGCACCGCAGAATCGGTGGTGTTCACGTGCTGACCACCCGCGCCTGATGAGCGGTAAGTATCGATACGCAAATCGGCTGGATTGATATCAATTTCAACGTTGTCATCGATTTCAGGCGATACAAAAACGGCGGCAAAGGAAGTATGACGACCATTATTACTATCAAATGGTGACTTACGCACTAAGCGATGCACGCCAATTTCGGTACGTAACCAACCAAAGGCATAATCGCCTTTAATCTCAATCGTCGCTGACTTAATGCCAGCGACACTACCTGACGATACTTCGATAACTTCGACTTTAAAGCCATGAGATTCGGCCCAGCGCGTGTACATCCGCAGCAGCATTTCTGCCCAATCTTGCGCTTCGGTGCCACCACTACCCGACTGGATATCCAAGTAGCAATTGTTCGGATCCATCTCACCGCTAAACATCCGGCGGAACTCTAAATCCGCAACGCGTTTCTCCGCATTGTCGAGCTCTGCTTGCACATCAGCAAGCAAGGATTCGTCTTCTGCTTCTACTGCTAAATCAAGCATGGCAGCGGCATCTGCTAAAGTCATTTCAAGCGAAACCACAACGTCGATGACGCCATCAAGCTGACTTTTTTCTTTATTAATCTTGGTCGCGCGCTCTGGATCATTCCACAGCTCAGGGTTTTCCAACTCTAAATTGACTTCCTCTAAGCGTTCTTGCTTACCGTCGAAGTCAAAGATACCTCCGCAAATCCTGCCCACGCTCAGATAAATCTTTGATACGTTCTTGATACGGATTGATTTCCATAAAGTTTCCTGTCTTTTTAAATAAATATCTTACTGATATGGCGCTATTTTAAATGAGATTGATGCTAAATAGTTGGCTAATTAATACTGCCTTTATATTAAATAGCTATAGACCAGCTAAATCGTCCAATCTTCTACTGCCCAGCGATGGGCAAGCGCGTGCGCATGTAGCGCATCATCGGGTGACACGCAGATAGCCACATCCGCCCATTCGAGTAATGGGATGTCATTTTTGGAATCTGAATAGGCATAAGTTTTATCAAAAGTGATACCCGCTAATTGCTTTTTATTAAGCCACTTGTCTAGATGGTAGATTTTACCTTCTTTAAAATTGGGCTTATCGGTTAATTTACCGGTATAACGCTCGTTTTGAATTTCAAGCGGTGTCGAGAGCACATTGGCATCTTCAATACCGAAATGCTTGGCAATGGCGGATACCACAAAGTTGTTGGTGGCAGAAATAATCACCACGTCGTGACCCTGCTCGACGTGATGACAGAGCGCCTCCATGGCTTTTGGGCGAATATGCGGCTCGATTTCCGTCTTAATATAATCTTCGCGTAGCTCATGCAGTCTGTCCATCGGTAAACTGCTCAAAAACTGCGCGACAAATTCATTGTATTCGGTCGCATCGAGCGTACCTTCGATATAATCTTGATAAAACTTTTGATTGGCGGTGCGATATTCAGCTTCGTCAACCAGATTATGCTTGACGATATACTCGCCCCATAGGTAATCGCTATCGACATCGAGTAACGTATGGTCTAAATCAAAAAGTGCCAACTCTTTTGGAGCTTGTCCCGCTTGTGTTGCCTGCATAATGGAGCCTTGTTTTTATTAATTAAAGGAATGATTTTTTGACTATAAAATATGTTAGAAAATTATTGGATATAAAACGTGTTGCATCATGCGCTATAAGTCTACTGTTTACTAAACATAATTATGCTAACTTATTTACTTTAATATCTCATTACCTTATCTTTAATCTGCTTGATAATAACAATAGAGAACTGTATGAAAGCGCCTGATGATAAAACTGCTTTGTCCAACCGACCGCGACGTCCTGCCCGCTCCATCAGAGAAATCAGGCGACGGCAGTTAGGCAAAAGCTATCAATCGCCTTTAGAGCGTCTACTTTATGCGCTGTTAAACGCTCTGTTATATGGTTTTGGCGGCTTACTTATCGACCTTGCCATCGTTGTTATTCGCTCCATCGCCGGTATGGGCAATGGCGAGATATTCTGGCTATTCACGCCGTTTATGCTAGTTTTGGGGGCGTTAACGGGTTTTATTGTCGGTAAAAGCGCCGGCGCTGAAAGCGTCAATGCTTTAAATATCGATGATACGAGTAATAATTATTACCTTAATGACCATTCTATACGCCATGATATCTTCCGCGGACTGATTATCGGTATTATCATTTTTGCCGTTATTTGGCTTATCATGATGCTAATGGCATAAAATTCCGCTTTCTGATGCCTCAATCAGGCATCGCTATTTCTGTTAGGCCGGTTTTAAATTTCTGACAGCGCTCCGCATAATGCATAGCTGATAGCTTTAACATTGCCGCTTGCTCATCGCTTAAGGTTTTGACCACTTTTGCCGGCGCGCCTATCACCAGCGAATTATCCGGTATCTCTTTACCTTCGGTGACCAAAGCTTTGGCACCAATGATACAGTTTTTGCCGATTTTGGCATTATTCAATACCACCGCACCGATACCAATCAGGCTATTATCACCAACTTCGCAGCCATGCAACATCGCTAAATGGCCAATGGTGACGTAATCGCCGATTTTAACCTCAATACCAGCATCGGTATGAATGACGCTGTTTTCTTGTACATTACTATAATCGCCGATATGAATGCGCTCGTTGTCACCGCGTATCACCGCCCCAAACCAGACGTTGGCTTGATGACCCAAATACACATCGCCTATTACGCGTGCGGTATCAGCTACCCAACCGTTAAATGGTACGGCAAACTCTGGCGTTTTGTCTAAATATTGATAAATCATCATCCATCCTTAGTCATTATTCTCATAAACGTTTATAAATAGTAAAAGTGTGGTAAAAAATGATAGCGTTATAGTCTTGTCTTAAATAAATATGGTGTAAAGCTTGTAAGTCATAAATAGCTGTAAAATTTTATAAAAACTATTTTATAAAAACTTTATAGTATAATGCCGCCCATAAATCCTCTTTAGGCTCGCCGCCATGTTTATCATTAAAAGCAGTAAAAAACATCCAACGACTATTCTATTATCTAGCGTCCTATTAACCAGTGGCGTTATCGTCACTCTCCCTGCTCACGCAGACAGTAGCACTACTAGTAAAGTGGGCGATGTGCTGAGCTTTGCTATCCCAGCTGCTGCTTACGGTAGCACTTATTATATGGATGATAAAGAGGGTCGTCAGCAATTTTACTATTCATTTGCGACCAACGTTGCTACGACGCAAGTCCTAAAGTCGGTGATAGACAAAGAGCGACCCAATGGCCGTGATGAGGATTCCTTCCCTTCTGGCCATACCTCGATGGCGTTTCAGGGTGCCAGCTTTATCCATAAACGCTATGGCTTAGAATATAGCATTCCTGCGTATATTGGCGCAGGTTTCGTGGCTTATAGTCGTGTTGAAGCCGATGAGCATGATGTGGCCGACGTGGTGGCAGGGGCAGCATTAGGAATTGCCAGTAGTATGTATTTAACCAAAAGCTATTATGACGACCAAGTGCACATCGCCACCAATTTAGCACCCGACTATTATGGGGTATCGGTGCATTATAATTTTTAATAGCACTTATTTATCCCATTTGAAAGCACTAAATACAGACATTAGAAATAACAGAAGAGATAAGATGCTAGCCCTTAACGCAAAACTCTAGTATAATGCGCAAAATCTGTGCCAAAGCGAGCGGACATGATGCAAGTTACTCATTCACCCTTAGTGAATCCTGTACCTTTTCATCTATGATGTCTTCTCGCTTTTTTGTGGAAAAAATTTGGCTTCAGCCCTTTTTTATGTGTATTTAGCAGTATTTAAATACCTCTAAAAAGCCATTTTAGAACAAAATTTTTATCATAAAACATCACGGCACTCACCCATAACAGCGGAGGCAACCCTTGAATTCATCGGCAGAAATACAAGCAATTTTGGCACTAGCAGACGGTACTATTTTTCGCGGTTTGAGTATCGGTAGTCTTGGTCATCGTGTCGGTGAGGTGGTATTTAATACAGCCATGACAGGGTACCAAGAAATTCTAACTGACCCAAGTTACGCGCGCCAGCTGGTCACGCTTACCTATCCGCACATCGGCAATACTGGCACCAACGCTGAAGATGTCGAATCTGGTAATGGCCATCAAGTATGGGCTGAAGGGCTTATCATTCGTGACGCGACGATGGTCACTTCAAACTTCCGTAACTCAGAGTCATTGACGGATTATTTACAGAACCATGATACGGTCGCCATTGCTGATATCGATACCCGCCAGTTGACGCGCTTATTACGTGATAAAGGTGCACAAAACGGTTGTATCATGACCGCTTCTAACGGCGCAACGATTAGCAGCGAAGATGAGCAGCAAGCGATTAAATTGGCGCAAGAATTCGCTGGTATCGAAGGCATGGACTTGGCAAGAGAATGCTGTACGCCGAAGACGTTTGAATGGACAGCAGGCAGCTGGGATTTGTCAGACACCCTACTCAACCGCGATATACCGGGCAGCCATGATAGCGGTACGGGCGGCTTTTTTAAACAGCTTGGCACCCATGTTGACTCAAAATACAACGTTGTCGCCTACGATTTTGGTAGCAAAACCAATATCCTGCGTATGCTCGTAGACCGCGGTTGTCATGTGACGGTCGTACCCGCCCAAACGCCTATTGCAGATGTGTTAGCAATGAATCCAGACGGTATCTTCTTATCAAATGGTCCTGGCGATCCTGCGGCTTGTGATTACGCTATCGATGCGGTCCGTCATATCATTGAAGAAACCGACATTCCAACCTTTGGTATCTGCTTAGGTCATCAGCTCATTGGTCTTGCCAGCGGTGCCAACACCATTAAGATGAAAACCGGCCATCATGGTGCCAATCATCCAGTACAAGACTTAGCCACTGGTACGGTGATGATTACCAGTCAAAACCATGGTTTTGCCGTTGATGAAGACACCTTGCCTGATAACGTTAAATCTACCCATCGCTCATTATTTGATGGTACCAACCAAGGCATTGAACTGACCAATAAGCCGGTCTTTAGTTTTCAAGGTCACCCAGAAGCCAGCCCTGGTCCACATGATGCTGCGCCACTGTTTGATAGGTTTGCGGATATGATGGCAGCGGCAAAAGCGTAACTTATCAATAGTTAACCGCAAACAGAGAATAAATATAAGTATAAAGCTTGAAGCACAGATGGTGGTTCAAGCTGCACCCTAGCAGACACGATAAGTATTATCGAACATATCGTTAAAATACAGATTACTCAAAATATCACCCAAACGAAGGTAGCCCTAACTATGCCAAAACGTACCGACATAAAAAGCATTCTTATCATTGGCGCAGGCCCCATCGTCATCGGTCAAGCATGTGAGTTTGACTACTCAGGCGCGCAGGCGTGTAAAGCGCTAAAAGAAGAAGGCTACCGCGTCATCTTGGTCAACTCAAACCCTGCAACCATCATGACCGATCCTGTCATGGCTGATGCGACTTATATCGAGCCGATTACCTGGCAGACGGTTGAGCAAATCATTGCTAAAGAGCGTCCTGATGCTATCCTGCCAACGATGGGCGGACAGACAGCGCTAAACTGTGCTTTAGACCTAGACAAACATGGCGTCTTGACCAAATACAACTGTGAATTGATTGGCGCGACCAAAGACTCAATCGAGATGGCAGAAGACCGCAACTTATTTGATAAAGCCATGAAGCGTATCGGCCTTGAATGCCCGCGCGCTGAAACCGCTGAGACCATGGAAGAGGCCTTTGCAACCCAAGAAAAAATGGGCTATCCGTGCATCATTCGTCCGTCATTTACCATGGGCGGTTCAGGCGGCGGTATTGCGTACAATCGTGACGAATTTATCGAGATTTGTGAGCGCGGTTTTGACTTATCACCGAACCATCAATTGCTTATTGATGAGTCACTAATCGGCTGGAAAGAATATGAGATGGAAGTGGTTCGTGATAAAAACGACAACTGCATCATCATTTGTGCGATTGAGAACTTTGACCCAATGGGCGTGCATACCGGCGACTCAATCACAGTCGCCCCAGCACAAACTTTGACCGACAAAGAATACCAAATCATGCGTAATGCTTCATTAGCCGTACTGCGTGAAATCGGTGTGGAAACAGGCGGCTCAAACGTCCAGTTCGGTATCAACCCTGACACGGGTCGTATGGTCGTCATCGAGATGAACCCGCGTGTCTCACGCTCATCGGCATTGGCATCAAAAGCAACCGGCTTCCCGATTGCTAAAATCGCTGCCAAATTGGCGATTGGTTATACCCTAGATGAATTGCAAAATGACATCACAGGCGGCAAAACGCCAGCGAGCTTTGAGCCGGCGCTCGATTATGTTGTGACCAAAATACCTCGCTTTAACTTTGAGAAATTCCCACAAGCCGACAGTGTGTTATCAACCCAGATGAAATCGGTTGGTGAAGTGATGGCAATCGGTCGCAACTTCCAAGAATCGATGCAAAAAGCCCTGCGCGGCATGGAAACCGGCAATGATGGTTTTGATGAGCAAATCGACTTAGCAAAAGTCAGTATTGAAAAAGCCCGTAGCGAGATTAACAATCGCTTAACCATTCCAACACCTGAGCGCATTTATTATCTTGCCGATGCTTTCCGTATCGGCATGAGCGTCGATGAAGTGTTTAATTTAACCAAAATCGACCCATGGTTTTTGGTACAAATTGAAGACATTGTCAAAACCGAAGTACAAGTTAAAGCCCTAGGCTTTGGCGGTTTAACTGAGCAAAATCTGCGTAGCTTTAAGCGTAAAGGCTTATCAGATTTACGTTTGGCAAAATTGCTTGGCGTCTCACAAAAACAACTACGCAAAAAGCGTTGGGATTTAAACGTTTATCCAGTATATAAACGCGTCGATACCTGTGCAGCAGAATTTGCCACCAGCACCGCTTATATGTACTCAACGTACGATAGCGAATGTGAAGCCAATCCAACGGATAACAAGAAAATCATGGTTATCGGTGGCGGTCCAAACCGTATCGGTCAAGGTATCGAGTTTGACTATTGCTGTGTTCACGCAGCCCTTGCCATGCGCGAAGACGGCTACGAGACCATCATGGTTAACTGTAACCCAGAAACGGTTTCAACCGATTATGACACCTCAGACCGTCTGTATTTTGAGCCAATCACGCTTGAAGATGTGTTAGAAATCGTGCGTATCGAAAATCCAGACGGCGTGATTGTGCAATTTGGCGGTCAAACGCCATTGAAACTGGCGCGTGCGCTTGAAGCTGCTGGCGTCAAAATCATCGGTACCAGTCCTGATGCGATCGACCGTGCTGAAGACCGCGAACGCTTTCAGCATATGATTCAGCAATTGAATCTTGTGCAACCAACCAATGCGTTAGCGACAAGCTTAGAAGATGGTTTGGTTAAAGCCAAAGACGTTGGCTATCCGCTAGTAGTCCGCCCATCATATGTACTTGGTGGTCGCGCGATGGAAATCGTCTATAACGAAGACGAGTTAAGACATTACTTGCGCACCGCGGTTCAAGCGTCAAACGAAGCGCCTGTACTCCTTGACCGCTTCTTAGATGATGCCATCGAAGTCGATGTTGACTGTGTCTGCGACGGCACTGACGTGGTGATTGGCGGTATCATGCAGCATATCGAACAAGCTGGCGTACACTCTGGCGACTCAGCCTGCTCATTACCACCTTACTCATTATCAGATGAGCTTTGCGATAAAATGCGCGCGCAAACCGTTGCGATGGCAAAAGAGCTTGGCGTCGTCGGTTTGATGAACGTTCAGTTCGCGGTAAAAGGCGAAACGGTTTACATTCTAGAGGTGAACCCACGTGCAGCCCGTACCGTACCTTTCGTATCTAAATGTATCGGTACGTCATTAGCACAAGTCGCGGCGCGCTGTATGGCTGGTACGTCATTGAAAGATCAAGGTTTTACCACTGAAATCGTCCCAGCATTTTATGCGGTCAAAGAAGCGGTATTCCCATTTGCTAAATTCCCGGGTGTTGACCCAATCTTGAGCCCTGAGATGAAATCAACCGGTGAAGTCATGGGCGTTGGTAAAACCTTTGGCGAAGCATTCTACAAAGCGGTTATCGGTAGTAATGAGCGTCTGCCAGGTCTACCAACTGAGGGCGAAACCAAAACTGTCTTTATCTCGGTGCGTGATAGCGATAAAGAGCAAGTCACTCCTATCGCTCGCCAGCTTCTAGATTTTGGCTTTAACATTGTTGCCACCACTGGTACGCAAAAAGTACTGGCGGAAAACGGTATTGAATGTAAGCAAATTAACAAAGTCACCGAAGGTCGCCCACATATCGTCGATGCCTTGAAAAATGGCAAAATTGACCTTATTATCAATACTACTGAAGGCAAACAGGCGCAAGAGGATTCATTCTCTATCCGCCGCAGTGCCCTACAAGGTAAAGTATTCTACGTCACGACATTAGGCGCGGCAGATGCAGTTTGTAAATCTTATGCGATTGACCTACCGTTTGATGTGTATAAGCTACAAGATTTGCATGAACAAGCAAAGACTATCGCTTAGCACTATTGACTTGGTGGTATAATTTCAGTAGATTAAGCATCATAGTGACGTTTATTTAAAAGCGTTGGCAAAAATTATGTCTGGTTTTTATACGACTATAGTACTTAAAAAAATTGTACTTTAGAAAAATAAAGTTTTTAAAAGATAAACCTAAAAAGCATAGTGGCTGAACTGCGACTATGCTTTTTATTACGTAAGGTTAAGGCGTCTTTTCGGTAAGTGTATCCGTACTGATAGTTAATCGCTAAGTGTGCAGTTACTTACGACGCAGCCTCAACCTCATTCTTTTTATATTACATACTCATTGCAACAACACTGACACCATCTCACTATTCACTAGGAGATGGTGTGGTGTTATTGGTTTAAGGAAAAAACATGCAACGTTATCCCATGACTCCACAAGGACATGCGGCGCTAGAAGCCGAACTAAAACAGTTAAAAAGTGTCGACCGTCCACGTATTACAGCGGCCATCGCTGAGGCGCGCGAACACGGCGACTTAAAAGAAAACGCTGAATACCATGCCGCTCGCGAACAACAAGGTTTTTGCGAAGCGCGTATACGTGATATCGAAGCCAAGCTTGGCGCTGCACAGGTCATCGACCCTACTACGCTACCAAATGATGGCCGAGTGGTATTTGGCGTGAGTGTGGTCATTGAAAATATGGATACCGAAGAAGAAAAACAATACAAAATCGTTGGTGATGACGAAGCTGACTTTAAAGCTGGCAAAATCTCAGTCAACTCGCCGATTGCGCGTGGTTTGATTGGCAAGTCTGAAGGCGACGAAGTCCGTATCGAAACGCCCAAAGGCATAGTCGAGTATGAAATCATGAAAGTGATTTACGATTAATCTTGCTTATTTTATAGATAAATAGATCACCTTAAAAAAGCTTTTGATAACAAAAGCTTTTTTTGTAGATAGGTATAGTTAATTAGATATAAAAATGATACAACTTTTCATTGAACGATTTGATAGCGACGTATCTAATTTATTTGTATTCAACTATATATTTTTAGTGCAACTTATAGATGCAAAAAATAGTACACAACGTCATTATTAGTAAAATATTAGTTACACAATGCAGCTTTTTTACTCAATTCGTTTTAGCGCATAATTGTTCACACATTAAGTGCTAAGCATTTGACTAAAATAATGATGGAATGATAGCAAGTGTTGGCTATCTTAAGTACCTTTGCCCTCGTTATTTGACATGGTTTACATGCTCATTTGACGAGGGTTTTTTCTTATATAAGCGTTGTTTTTCTCAACCTTGTTTTTTTAAATTTTATTTTTTTGCTACTTCATTAGCGGCTTTATTTACTGCTACTTTAAAGGAATCTATTATGACCACGCCAATCAATACGCCAGCATTTCAGGCTACGAATAAAAAAGCGCTTAAACACGCCTTCATTAAGAAAAACACTATCCCTACAGCCATATCAATGGTCTTAGCGGGTAGTTTTCTGACGCTAACTGCTGCCCAAGCTGCACCTGAAGTCACGATCGTACCATCTGTGAGCAACAGCACCACAGTGGTCGAAAGTTACTCAGACGGCAAAACAGCGGTTATCACTGCAACGCCAAATGGCATTACCATGCAAGATGGTATGCCGTTTTACAGTACACAAGTGAGTACTGCGCCCCGTTATGTGGTTCGCTCAGGCGCTAATACTGTCGTTACTCAAGGCAATGCCACGGTCACGAGCGTACCTGTGACCAACCAAGTCACCAATCAAACCAGTAGAGTTGACGTCATAGCGGTTCCAACGACCAGCGTGACCGAAGTCTTGCCGGTGACGCCGGTGACCCAGTTGCCCGTCATCAATGCCCCAACGACTACTATCGTCACCAACCAACCGGCAACGACGCAAATCGTTTCTACCTCTTTAGATACTCTGCAATTGACCCCAACTTTTAGCACGCCTGATGTGGTTAATGCTCAAACCAAAGTCATGAAAATATTAAAAAATAAAGATGGTCGTGAAGTGGCCGTACCCGCCAATCATATCGCGCCTGGTGACGTCATCGAATATCACACCACTTATACCAATACCACCGCGCAGCCTGTTACCGATATCAATGCCATGGTTTCTCTGCCAAATGGCGTGCAATTATTGTCACTAAACAGTCCGTTACCAACGCTTGCCACCACTGGCGGCGATAGCTATCAAACTATTCAGCAAGTAGGCAATACAGTCGTGGTTAAAGAAAACTATTCTGGTCTTAAATGGAACTTGGTTGATCTAAGTCCAAACGCTGCTCAGACCGTCGTTATACGTGCGAAGGTTCAGTAACGACTATCTCATAAAACATCATATTTTATTAAATGGTTACTCTAAAGCCTTGCAAACGCGGGGCTTTTGTCATCTTAAAGAAGTATGAATACCAACTATTCTTGTTAATATTTTTAGTGTTCTAGCGACACTAGTTGTCGTCTTGTTTATATAATTATCCTACCTTTACAATGACTTAAGCTTAATTTTGCTAAAATACATACCTATAAATGATTTGGTAAATAGCGCTTATGGCAACCATCAATTATGAACGCCTGCAAGGTAAGCTCAATATCTTAGCAGACGCTGCTAAGTATGATGTTTCGTGCTCATCCTCCGCTGGTACGCGCAAAAACCAAGGCGGTGGCCTCGGTGATGCCTCAGCAACCGGTATTTGCCACAGCTACACCGAAGATGGTCGCTGCGTGAGCCTGCTTAAAATCTTGCTAACCAATCACTGTATATACGATTGCGCATATTGTACCTCGCGTAAAAGCAATGACACGCCGCGCGCCGCTTTTAGTGTCGAGGAAGTTGTTGATTTGACCATGCAATTTTATCGTCGTAATTATATTGAAGGGCTTTTTCTCAGCTCAGGTATCTTTAAAAGCGGCGATTATACGATGGAGCGCTTGGTCGAGGTCGCCAAGATATTGCGGACACGTGAACGCTTTAATGGCTATATTCACCTTAAGACTATTCCGGGCGCGTCAAAAGAATTGCTACTAGAAGCGGGATTGTATGCCGATCGCCTTAGCGTCAATATTGAGATTCCAACCAAATCAGGACTGGCTTTGCTCGCTCCAGAGAAGTCGCATGATGAATTAAAAGCGCCAATGGAAACGGTTAAAACTGAAATTATCACCATCAAAGAGAGCCGTAAAACCCATAAAAAAACGCCTAAATTTGTGCCAGCGGGTCAGACCAGTCAGATGATTGTTGGCGCCAGCAATGAGACCGATTTGCAAGTCATACAGCTATCGAGCCATTTTTATCAGCAATATGATTTAAAACGTGTTTATTACTCAGGTTACGTGCCGATGTTGTCTGATAGTCGTCTGCCAGCGATTGGGACGCCTGTACCGATGATACGTGAAAACCGTCTGTATCAAGCGGATTGGCTGATGCGTTTTTATGGTTTTGGTGCGCACGAAATCGTTGAGCCAGATTCGCCATTTCTAGACTTGGATTGCGACCCGAAACTTGCTTGGGCAATCCGCCACCGAGAGCATTTTCCCGTTAATATTCAAACCGCCACTTACGAGATGATTGTGCGTATTCCCGGTATCGGTACCAAAACCGCTAAGAAGATAGTGAAGGCGCGTAAGTTTAATCAGTTGACGCTTTATCATCTCAAAAAAATGGGCGCGGCGGTCAATCGAGCTAAGTACTTTATCGCAACAACGGGTAAAAACGAGCATTTGGCGCATTTAACGCGTGATAATTTCCGTCAATATGTACTGGCGCAAACGCAAACCAAATATAAAGATCAGCGCAATGGTCAATTGGCGCTGTTTTAATCAGCATGGTTTTAGTCGGCATGGTTTTAATTGTCACTATTTCAAATAGGAACATAAATGTCACAGTTGATGCAAAGTCATGACTATATTGTCGGTCACTTAACGCCCAGTATTGTGCTTTATGAGCCCAGTTTTGAAGGTTGGCTCAGCGCAGTATTTTATGTCTATACCAATAAGTTACAGGACGATGAATCCCTACAACTAATTGCTCACGACTGCTATATACCATCGTTGATTGCGCAGGCAACAAGCGTAGCAATGGATGCAGACAACGCCGAACGTGTACTAACCAAGCTGCATAAACTCTTAGGTCGCTCAGGTATGCGCAATATCCTCTGGGGATTTTTATCAGAAAAAGCTCATATCGGCACCACTTTATTTCAAGTAATCAAATACGCCATTGACTACCCTAGCCGCTCTATCATGGAAGATTTGGGTAACCTAAATGTTTTAGAATTGGTACAAACCGTCAAGTCTGTTGCCCGTGAAAAACATCGCATGGAAGCATTTGTGCGCTTTGAGCATACCACTGACGATATCTACTTTGCCCGCGTTGAGCCTGATTTTAATGTACTGCCTTTGATTGGTGAGCATTTTCGCCAGCGCTACCAAGACCAGCATTGGGCGATTTATGATGTGGTGCGCGGCTATGGCATTTATTATGATAAAAGTAAAAGTACGCCGTCGCGCCCTGCTGCCCTGCAAACCATCACTAACCTAGATGATGCGGTACTGCGTAATCCTGCCAGCATTCATAGTAAGGACGAACAGCGTTATCAAAAGTTTTGGCAAGGCTACTTTACTAATGTCAATATCAAGGAGCGTAAAAACCCACGGCTACATAAGCAATATCTGCCGCAGCGCTATTGGAAATATCTTAGTGAAAAGCAAGTGCTACCAAATGCTGAGCATTTACAAAAACGTCGCTAGTTTAGTAACGATACCTATTGCCAACTGCTTATTCTCAGCTAAAAAAAGTATGGCAAATTTGACCTTATCTTTTTACCTTGGTGGTTGAGTTTTCAGTACTTTTAACTGACAATAGCAGCTTGATATCTTATTTGGTGACCGACGCTATTATGAAAGTTATGCGCTTACTGTCGTCCTTAAAGCATGATGAATCCGAGCGCGGCATTTTTCATCTGGGTCGCGCTTTGGTTAAAAATGGGCATACTTCCATTATTATCGCTAGCGCCGATGAAGAAAATGACTTGGTCAAACGCCTAAAGCGCGATGGTAATATCTACCATCAGCTGTATATGAATAAGAAATCTTGGCTGTCGCTGCTACAAGTCGCCCCGCTGCGCCGCCTGATTGAGAAATATGACCCTGATGTCATTCATGTGCATTCGCGCACCCCTGCATGGATATTGCATTTGGCCTTGCGCCGCGCCCGCCTCAAGCGTCGTCCCAAACTGGTCTCGACCATGTACGGTTTTTATCCGATTAATAAGTACTCGCAAGCGCTGCTCGATGTCGATACCATCATCACGGTCTCTGATAGCGTCACCAATTATTTAAAAAAAGGCTTACGCCGTGAGGAGCTAGAACCTAAAGTTATTAAGCGCATCTACCGCGGTGTCGATACCCGTCGCTATCCGTATCGACACAACCCTTCTGTGTATTGGCTGCGACATACGTTCGCCGAATACCCTGAACTTGAACATAAAAAATGGCTGGTTTTTCCGACTATTATTGGCAATGAATATGGGCAAGAATGGCTGATTGATATCTTGGGTAATCTGCAAGAACAATTTCCCAATATTCACGTCATTATTATGGACGATGATTACCGCGAAGGTGATGTGGCGCATGAAGATTTCCGCCAGCGCAGCAATACGCTTGGACTGTCTGAGCGCATAACTTACGTCGGCAGCAAACGTAATGACATGCGCGAATGGCTGTCGGCGGCCAATATCGTCATGGCGTTGGCCAACGAGCCAGAATCGATTGGCATCAATGCCCTGCAAGCAATTCACTTAGGTACGCCAGTCATTGGCTGGGATCAAGCGGCCTTTAGCGAGATACTACAGCCACTTTATCCGCAAGGATTGGTCAAAAAATACAACGCCAAAGCGCTCTGTAAAGCGGTGCGCAACCAGCTAGAGAGTGTCACCCGTCCTGAGATGACCAATAAATTCACCATGCGTGAGATGATTGAACAAACCCTACTCGTCTATCAAGGGTTATATGACCAATCGCTTGCAGAAGAACAAGCGCAGGCGGATGCAGCGGCGATTAAAAAAATTAAGAAAAGTCTGAAACCAACGATAAAACCTTTTGATAAACTTTCTGATCGTTTAGTCAATCAAGAGCCTGCGCTACCCATTACTCTCAAAAAGGATAAAATAATAGCGCAAGATAACGCGGTTATGAAATCTGATAAAGAAGTTATGCAACATAAAGACAGTATCACTTTAAAGGATAAAAAACTGGATAATGCCTCTTTAGATAAGCACGCTTTAAAGAATGATGCGTTAGATAATAAACCGTTATAAAATGCCAATCTCGCTAACGGTTTGGTGCAAGATTATTGGTTGATAAGATTGATGCTGTGAATATGTAAAGAAAGCCTAACGCTTACGCTAGGCTTTCTTTATTTTGAAAAAATCTTATTTTTATTTAGGCGGATTATCTTTCAACCATAGCTGATTGACGATTTTTAACTCGCGTAGCTCTTCTGCCATAATAGCTTCACTGATGCCTGGATATTTGACGACGGCATAGCTATAAAGACCGATACCGAGCGCTGTCCAACCAAAGAAAATCCACCACTCGATAGCGCTGAGCGCTGACGGCATACCCGGCATATATAAGATGAGCAAGCCAATGCCCAGTACGATGGTAAACATACCGACCAATTTGCCCGCTGGCACTCTAAACGGGCGCACCATATCTGGCTCACGGTAGCGCAAGACTAAGAAAGAGATGGCGACACAGGTATAAGCAATCACGATACCAAAACCACCAGCATTAACAATCCATACTAGCATCTTACGACCAAATAATGGCGCAAGCGTCGCTAGACCACCAATCAATAAAATGGCGTTTTTTGGCGTCTTATACTTCGGATGTAGCTTACCCAAAAATGCAGGCAACATATGGGCTTTTGACATGGCATAAAGTAAGCGACTGCCACCGATTAAAAACGCGTTCCAACTCGATAAAATGCCTAATACACCGCCAATGACTAGTAAAATACCCGCCCATTTGCCATGCCACGCATTGGTCATCGCGTCAGCGGTCGCCAAGGTTGAGCCTTGTGCTTGAATGAGCGGCAAAGTGCGACCGACACTCCATGCTACGCCGACATACCACATCACCGCAATAATAATAGAGACAATCAAAAACTTACCAATATTAGGACGGGTCAGATCAATCTCTTCGGCCGCTTGCGGAATCACGTCAAAACCAACAAACATAAACGGCACCATGACAATCACCGTCATCATACCGCCGATACCACCGATAAAGGCAGGCGCTTGTACAGCGGTTGAATTCGCAGGATTGTAAATTACCGCACCAATAAACAATAACGTACCGACAAATAAAATACCGAGTACGGCTGTTTTTTGGAACCAAGCGCTGACTTCCATGCCGCGAATATTAAGCCAAGTGACGATGATTGAGCCTAGCATACCGACGCCAACCCACGTGGCATAAACGTCCCAGCCCGCTATCGTCCACAGATAGCCTTGGTTATAATTGGGAATAAAATATTCAACTACCGTCGGCAGCGCTACTGCTTCAAAAGCAACGACCGAGAAGTAACCAAATAAAATACTCCAAGAGCAAATAAAGGAAACCGTGACCCCGAGCGCTCGGTGGGTATAGGTATGCTCACCGCCGGTGACCGGCATTGATGACGCTAGCTCTGCATAGTTAACACCAATCATGATAACGGCCAGACCACCAATCATGAATGCTAACATCGCGCCCCATGTGCCCGCCGCTAAAATCCAGTCCCCTGCTAAAACGACCCAGCCCCAACCAACCATAGCACCGAATGCTAAAGCAATAATGTCAAACATGCCCAGCGATTTTTTTAGCTCAGACATAACCTACTCCTTGTCCGTGTGTCATCCGTGTCAGCCCTTTTAAACGGTACTGATACCCACTATTTTTATGTAATAGGGCGCTGCCCTTTCTTATCTTTTCCTGCCTATCAAGCGATAGGTTTAGTATTCAAAACTTGCTTAGCAAAGACAGCAACGGCGTCTTGATTTGCAAGGCGCCGCTGTAAAACCACCACTCAAAGCAGCACTGTCATTATCCTAAGCTTAAGCTTTCATTTTTTGAATTAACGCCTTGAGCGGTCAAAATACCTTTGATAATATCAAGGCCTTCTTGTAGCACTTCGTCCTCCACTGTGAGCGGCACCATCACACGAATGGCGTTGCCAAACATGCCACAAGACGCAAGCAGCAATCCTTGCTCGAAAGCTTTGGCTTTTAGGTTGGCAGTCGCCGCCGCATCAGGCTTGCCATCGTTGTCGATTAGCTCAAACGCTAACATCGCGCCTTTATGGCGAATATGACCGATGCTGCTTAGGTTCAAATCTTTTAAAAATGCTTCGATTTTGTCACCAATCTCGATACTGCGCTCAAGCAGATTTTCTTCTTCAATCACTTCCATGACAGCAAGCGCAGCCACACAAGCCAATGGGTTACCAGAATACGTACCGCCCAAACCGCCGACTTGCGGGGCATCCATGATATCAGCGCGACCGATAACGGCAGAAATAGGATAGCCACCCGCTAAGCTTTTAGCACTGGTCATCAGATCCGGCTCAACGCCCAATTGCTCAGACGCAAACAAGGTACCGGTACGAGCAAAACCACACTGGACTTCATCAAAAATCAGTACGATGCCATGCTCATCGCAAATCTCGCGCAAGGCTTTGGCAAACGATGGCGTCACTTGATGGAAGCCGCCCTCGCCTTGTACGGGCTCAATAATCATCGCTGCCACTTCACTTGGATCGATATCCGCTTGGAAAATCATCTCAAGGCTATGCAATGCTTGTGCTTCGGTCACGTTTAGCTCTTCTGCTGGGAATAACGCATGGAACACAGGACCTGGCATCGGACCAAAGTTCTTTTTGTACGGCAATACTTTACCCGTTAGGCTCATGCACATTAGCGTACGACCATGCCAACCGCCAACGAAAGAGATGACACCCGGACGACCGGTTTTTGCACGGGCAATTTTAATACAGTTTTCGACCGCTTCTGCGCCAGTGGTCAAGAACAAAGCTTTTTTCGGACCGCTGATAGGCGCTTTTTCGCAAAGCTTTTCAGCAAGCTCGACGTAGCATTCATAGTTAACCATTTGCGCGGCAGTATGGGTAAATTTGTCTAGTTGCTCGTGCACACGCTGGGTGATTTTTGGATGGCTGTGACCGGTATTCAGTACTGAGATACCACCGACAAAGTCAATATAACGATTGCCTTCGATATCCCACACTTCTGAGTTTTTTGCTTTTTCGGCAAAAATAGGAAAGGCAATGCCAAGGCCTGTTGGCAAAACAGCTTTACGGCGCGCAAGTAATGATTGATTGGTAGTCATAAGAATATCCTTTTCTTTTTTCTTTACGTAGATGCCAATGATGGTATGGCGGTTTATAAAATAAGCTGTGGCTAAATTTAGGATTTATGCTATTGAATCCCGTTAAATGCTAGGTGAAAATCTATAAAAAACAAATGGTTAAAATATAAAACAGCTAACCATTAGCTCTAACTATTAACTAACATCAGAGCACCAATATTTGGTCACGACATATTCTTCAATGCCGTATTTTGAGCCTTCACGGCCAAAGCCTGATTGCTTGACGCCGCCAAATGGTGCGACTTCGGTAGAAATAAGACCGGTATTATGACCGATGATGCCGTACTCTAAACCTTCGGTGACGCGCCATGACCGTGCATAGCTGCCGCTGTAAAAATATGCAGCCAAACCATAAATAGTGTCGTTGGCTTGGCGAATGACGTCGGCTTCATCTTTAAAGGTAAAGATAGTAGCGATAGGACCAAATATCTCCTCATGGGCGATATCCATGTCACTGCTGATATCGGTAATCACCGTTGGGTTATAAGACAGCTCTGATGCGCCGTTGGTGCTACCGCCCGTGATAAGAGTTGCGCCTTTATCTAACGCGTCTTTGAGCAGCGCTTGTACTTTATCCAACGCTTTTTTGTTAATTAAAGGACCAATATCCACGCCTTCATCCATGCCATTACCGACATTAAGCTCAGCGACTTTTTTTACAAAGACATCGAGGAATTTGTCTTTGATACTATCCTGCACGTAGACACGGTTGGCACAAACACAGGTTTGACCCGCGTTACGATATTTAGAAGCGATTAAGCCTTCAGCGGCTTTTTCAAGATCGGCATCATCAAAGACGATAAATGGCGCATTGCCGCCGAGCTCTAATGACAGTTTTTTGATAGTTGGGGCACACTGTGCCATCAAGGTACGACCGACTTCGGTAGAGCCAGTAAATGACAGCTTATGAATGCGTGGATCGCCGGTTAGGATATCGCCGATGGTTGACGATTTGCCCGTGACGACTTGAATAACGCCTGCTGGAATACCGGCTTGCTCAGCCAATACCGCTAATGCCAATGCAGAAAATGGCGTTTCGGTTGCAGGTTTGATAATCATGGTACAGCCTGCCGCTAGTGCAGGAGCTGCTTTACGGGTAATCATCGCTGCTGGAAAGTTCCAAGGCGTGATTGCCGCGCAAACACCGACCGGCTGTTTTAAGATGACATGGCGCAATTGGGTTTGATTGGCAGGGATAACATCGCCGTATACACGCTTGCCTTCTTCAGCAAACCAGCGGATAAAACTATTGGCATAGCCAACTTCCCCGCGTGACTCGGTTAAAGGCTTGCCTTGCTCGGCGGTCATAATGATGGCCAAATCTTCTTTGTTGGCATCGATAAGGTCGGCCCACTTTTGTAGTAGCTCAGCGCGCTCTTTTGGGGTTTTGGCCGCCCACGTGATTTGCGCCTCATGAGAAGCCGCAACCGCATCATTGACATCGTCGGTCGTCAGGCTTGGCACGCTACCGATAATCTCGCTGTTAAAAGGATTGCTGACGTCAATAGTCGCGTCATCACTAGCACCATGCCAGCCATCTTTGATGAAGCACTGCTGTTTGAGTAGGTCTGGGTTTGATAGCGGTAGCGTATGTGGCAGTTGTGACATGTTGACACTCCTTGTCAATGTTATTTTGCAGATAGGGTTTGCAGATTTATAGCGATATATCACTAACAATAAGTAAAAGGTTATAACTTAAATAATTATTGATAACTTGTTATTTGTTCAATATACTGAACATCTATTCTATATATGAGACATCATTATAAGAATGATGGACGCATATTTGCAACCCCTATTATCAACTTTGTGATGATTTATCACTTTATTTTGATATTTTTTTAATTTTACCGACTTTTATAGGTTCCTTATGAGCACCACTGCCGTTCCTGCTTTGGACAAGACTTTTCAGATTTTAGATTTGATAACCGACAGCGCCCAGCCTTTAACGGCGGCTCATATTGCAAAGGAGCTCAACCTGCCGCGTAGCTCAACCCACAATATTTTGCAGAGTCTTTTGGCCAAGCATGTCATCTATAAAGACAGCGATAGCCGCTTTCATTTGGGCTCGTATTTAATGTATTGGGCGGGCAAATATGAGCAGCAGCAAGGCGTCATCCAGCTATTTAAAGACCTTATTGTCCAGTATCCAACCCTGCTTCAACATACGGTGACTTTATCCAAGCTCGATTTTGGTGAAGTGGTGTTTTTGGCCTGTCATGAAGCGCCGGCTCCGCTTGGCTTTACTTTCCGCGCTGGTGTTCGTGTACCGGCAGTATTTTCTGCTACCGGTAAAGCCATGCTTTCCACCTTTTCTATGGACAGCATAAAGTCCATCTATGCCAGCGGTTTCCCTACGCCTATTACCCAGCATGGTGTCGATAACTTTAATGACTTGTCCACTGAGCTGACGGCTATTCAAAATAGTCGCATCTCCCTTGACGATGGACAACTGCGCGAGGGCATGTATTGCTTAGGCACTTATATTCGCAATGCGTCAGGCAACGCGGTTGCCGGTATGGCGGTCAGCTTTTTGCAAGCAGAATATGAGTCCAAGCGAGCTGAGGTCAGTGCGGTACTGATTGAATTGGCAGAGCAAATTGAGCAGCGTTTGGGTTTTAAAGCCGAGTATTTAAAACTGAGATAGCAATAAATATTATTAAACGTCCGCTACTGATATCTATGATTTAAAAATAAGCTTAAACAATTCCATCGGCTTTAAGCTTGGCTATCATGTCACTGTCATAGCCCAAATCAGCAAGCGTACTATCGGTATGCTCGCTCAATTGCGGTGGCGGCGTACGATAAGTGACCGGTGAGGCGGATAATTTAATCGGATTCCCAAGGGCACGAACAGGGCTGCCTTGTTTGGCAAAATCAACCACCATCTCACGTGCCAGCGCTTGCGGCATGGCCAATGCCTCAGAGACATTATGAATCGCCCCACAAGGAATACCTGCTTTATCTAACACCTCTAACCAATAAGTACGAGGTTGCTCGGCAAACTTCTTAGCTAACTCATCACACAGCAGCTCACGATGAGCCACGCGTTGTGGATTGGTCGCAAAACGGCTGTCGCTATGCCAATCAACGCCCAACACAGTGCAAAGCTTGGCAAACTGACTATCATTACCACAGGCTAAGATAAAGTGCGCGTCACCCTGCCCAGCAAACACTTGATAAGGCACGATATTGGGATGCTGATTGCCAAGTCTTGGCGGCACTTTATCTGATGCCAAATAGTTCATGCCGACGTTGGCGAGCATCGCAAGCGCGCTATCAAGCAATGCCACATCGACATGTTGCCCAAGTCCGGTATGCTGACGCGCTAATAGAGCGGCTTGAATACCGATGGTCAGCTGTAACCCTGCAAACAAATCAACCACTGCCACGCCAACCTTATGCGGTTCGCCATCGCTTGGACCGGTAATACTCATCAGTCCTGACAAGCCTTGAATGATATAGTCATAACCGGGGCGCTTGGCATCAGGCCCTGTCTGCCCAAATCCCGTTAATGAGGCGTAAATAAGGCGCGGATTGTCTTGTTTTAGACTGTCGTAATCTAAGCCGTATTTTTTTAAACCGCCAACCTTAAAGTTTTCAACGACGATATCGCTATCGGCGACAAGCTGTTTGATAATGGTTTGTCCGGCAGGTGTGGTGATATCGACGGTGAGGGATTTTTTATTGCGGTTAATAGTGGCGTAATAAGCAGAAGTGTCATCGCTGAATTTTGGCGGCGCCCAATGCCGCGTTTCATCTCCAATATGCGGACGCTCAACCTTGATGACTTCAGCGCCCAAATCTGCAAGTACTTGTGTACAAGAAGGACCGGCCAATACTCTCGATAAGTCGAGCACCTTAATACCGTGTAATGCACCTTTTGCCATATCCGTCATAATAATCCCTTATTGTGTCGCGTATTTTTTTGATTTTTTGATGGTAAAATTGTTTTTCATCATTTAATTGCCAAGCAGTTAAATGATGAAAAACAACTGAAAAACGTACGCTACTGTTTAAAATCTGCTTATAGGAAGCCAAACAGTAGCGCACGTAATTAGCTAATAAGGCTTAATAAAATGCTTGAATACCCGTCTGCGCACGACCTAGGATAAGCGCATGAATATCGTGCGTACCTTCATAGGTATTAACCGCTTCTAAGTTCATCACATGACGAATAATGTGGAACTCATCCGAAATACCGTTGCCGCCATGCATATCACGAGCAATACGCGCGATATCGAGCGCCTTACCGCAGTTATTACGCTTAATCAGTGAAATCATCTCAGGCGCCGCATTGTCTTCATCCATCAGACGACCAACACGCAATGCCGCTTGTAGACCCAAGGTAATTTCTGTTTGCATATTGGCAAGTTTCAACTGTACGAGCTGCGTTGCGGCGAGCGGACGACCAAATTGCTTACGGTCTAGCGTGTATTGACGCGCCGCTTTCCAGCAAAATTCAGCCGCGCCCATTGCGCCCCATGCAATACCATAACGAGCTTTATTTAAGCAACCAAATGGCCCTTTTAGACCACGGATATCTGGGAAAGCATTGGCTTCAGGGACAAATACCTTGTCCATGACAATCTCACCGGTAACTGAAGCACGCAATGAAAACTTACCTTCAATCTTCGGCGCTGATAACCCTTTCATACCTTTGTCTAAAATAAAGCCACGAATCTCATCGGCGTCATCTTTTGCCCAAACGACAAATACATCAGCGATAGGACTGTTGGTGATCCACATCTTATTGCCCGTCAGCTCGTAACCGCCATCAACCGCGCGTGCACGGGTCGACATCGAGGCAGGATCTGAGCCTGAATCTGGTTCCGTCAGGCCAAAACAGCCGACATACTCGCCAGTCGCAAGCTTCGGTAGATATTTTTCTCTTTGCTCTTCGGTGCCATATGCCCAAATAGGATGCATAACTAAGCTCGACTGCACGCTCATCGCCGAACGATAACCTGAATCCACCGCTTCGACCTCTTTGGCAATCAGACCGTAGGCAACACTTGATAAACCGGCACAGCCATAACCTTCAATCGTCACACCAAGCAAGCCCATCTCACCCATTTGACGCATGATATTGCGATCAAAGTTCTCGTTACGATTGGCCTCTAAAATGCCAGGCATCAGCTCTTTTTGAAAAAACTGACGGGCGCTGTCAGTGACCATGCGCTCTTCATCAGTTAATTGGTCGCGTAATAAAAACGGATCTTCCCAGTCGAAACTTGGACGCTTAGATGTTGCCATGTGGAACTCCTTGTTATCAGTCTTCCTGACCGATGAGTAGTGATTAATGAGTAAATCGCTTATATAAATGATTGACTTGTTAATTCCGCTATGCGAAACTTAGTTTCATAATTTAAATCTATTTAAGCAAAGTTTTACGGCGCTGTAAACCTTTATCAAAAAAAATGAGCATAAAATGGCAAAAAATGTATCGGCAGCTCTGCCACTACTCGATCGAATGACCACTATTCTTGTGCAAAGTAAGGACGATAACGATAGGCAGTTTGTCACCGCACTGGGCCGTGGACTGACTTTATTGGCAGCCTTTGAGCAGCATAAGCAGCTTAGCCATCAGCAATTGTGCCAGATGACCGCCTTGCCAAAAGCCACTATTACTCGGCTTATTCATACCTTGATGACGCTTGGGTTTTTACGTATGACCGAGCACGGACAATATCAGCTGGGCAGTAGCGCGGTGCGATTAAGTGCTACCGCGTGGAGTCGTCATGACATGGTGGCAACTGCTGAACCATTGCTGCGGCAATTTGCAAGTAGCAATGAGGTATCGGTGAATTTGGCAACCGAAGTCGAAGGAGAAATGCGCTATCACGCTTGTTGTCGTAGCCCTGCTCGCCTATCAGTCAATTTGCAAGTTGGCTCAGCCGTACCTGTCGCCCGCACTGCCATTGGTCGCGCTTTTTATGCAGCGAGCTCGCCAGCGAGAAAGGCGGTGATTCGTAGTAATCTACAAGAGCATTTATCCAAAGAAGAGTATGACCGGGCACAATCTGCATTAAGTGAGGCGACGGAGCATTATGTAAAATACGGCTATACGGTATCCGATGGTGAGTTTTCTACCGATATATTGGCGGTCGCCGTTGGCGTCTTTGACATCGCAACTGGGCAGTATGCGTATTCGCTCAATGCCAGTGTGCCGAGTGCCAATTGGCAAGCAGATAAATATGCAGCGATGATTGTGCCAAAATTGCAGGCGTTGGCTGAAAGGGTTGGCAGTGGTGTTTAGAAAAGTTGAGTGGATTTATTTATTTTTTAGCGGTGTATAAAGGTGTTGGTAATGCGATGAGACACAAAATGATTTGGTGGAAGTGCTATATAGTTTTCGGCAAGTGGTTTGTGTTAAAGAATGAGAAGCGCTAAACTTTAAAGCAAATATCAATAATAATAAAAGTATTGGAGTCAACCATGAAACTCGCCGAAGCCCTCCTCATCCGTAGCGATATGCAAAAAAAGCTCGCCCAAATTAAAGGGCGTATTCGTAGCAATGTCAAAGTCCAAGAAGGCGACGCGCCAAACGAAGACCCAAACGCGCTGATGATTGAAGCCAGTCAAGTCATTACTGAATTATCGGCTTTGATTGAACGTATTCACCGAACTAACGCTGTCGCTCAGACCAATGAAGGTCAATCGATGCTGACACTATTGATCGAACGTGATACCTTAGAGATGCGCCATAAGTTATTGATTGAGGCCATTGAAGCCACTGATACCGAGGTTGACCGTTATAGCCCTCGCGAGATTAAATGGCATATCATGGTTTCGGTTGCCGGTTTACAAAAGCAAGCCGACGACATCGCGATGAAACTACGCAAGATTAATATCGTCATTCAAGCCAATAACTGGCAAATTGACCTTGTTGAATAAGTATTTTTAAACCATTGATATGAGAATTTTCTGTCCGTTTTATTTATTTAACAATACTATTCGATAATAAACGGATAGACTGCCCCTTTGGAACCGACTGGGCGAGTGTCAGACCCCAAACCGCCACAGCAGGGGGTTGAAAACATACTGTAGTGGCTGCTACGCGTTGCGGGCAAACGCTTTTTTTACCATTCATGCCCTGCACCCGTCACAACTCACAAGGCACTATTTAGACCTTACTACCAGACACTGACAGTCGGTTTCAATCTTATTTTTAATGCTTTTCGTTATTGCCATTGAGTGCCTTTTCCTTATCTTCGTAGCCAAATCATCAGCAGAAAATCATTTGAAATAATCAATCAGAGCCGATTACGTCTAAAAATTGTTATTTTGAGCGCAACATTAGCACTCTGTTACCCAATTAAACCATCTCAGTGATATCATATGTGTATGATGTACGCGATAAATTTAAGCATTTAATCCATTCTTAATAACCATGTTTATGACATGGTTATTTTGTTATGGATATTTTGTTTTTTATCATTGCGTTTTTATTATTTACGTAACACTGTTGAGTATCGTTATGCCCCAATCTCGTACCAATCTAAACCCAAAACCCAAACAGGATTCTCCTTATTTAGTTGGCGTTATGTTGCGCTACAGTACTTTTGCCGCTGCAACCCTGCTGTTTATAGCGGGGCTGTTATTGATGAATTGGTGGCTGATTATTCTTGGCGGATTGGGTGTGGGTTTGGGGATTTATGATGTCATACAGGCAAAGCATGCCATCTTAAGAAACTATCCAGTTGCAGGGCATATTCGCTATGTGCTTGAAGATTTTCGCCCTGAAATTCGCCAGTATTTATTAGAAAATGACAAAGAACAAGTGCCGTTTTCACGCCAGCAGCGCGCGCTGGTGTATCAACGAGCCAAAAACGTCAGTGATACCAATGCTTTTGGTACGCTTGATAATTTATACGCGCACGGTAAAGAATGGTTTTTGCAATCAGCGGTCAGCCAACCGTTAGAAAATAAAGACTTTCGTATTATCGTTGGCGGCGAGCGATGTCAACAGCCGTATGATATGTCGGTATTTAATATCTCAGCGATGAGCTTTGGGAGTTTATCGGCCAATGCCATTATGGCGCTTAATCAAGGCGCTAAATTGGGCGGCTTTACTCATGATACTGGCGAAGGCGCCATCAGCCCTTATCATCGTAAGTTTGGTGGCGATTTAATCTGGGAGCTGGGCACCGGTTATTTTGGCTGCCGTGATGAGCTTGGCAATTTTGATCCGCAGTCCTTTGCCGAACAGGCAACCGATCCGCAAGTAAAAATGATTGAGATTAAACTCTCGCAAGGTGCAAAACCAGGTCAAGGTGGCGTACTGCCAGCAGAAAAAATCACGCAAGAGATTGCGGATACGCGCCACGTGCCGATGGGTAAAGACTGTGTGTCGCCCTCTTCGCACAGCGCCTTTAGTACGCCGCGTGAGTTGGTGACTTTTTGGCAGCAGCTACGTGATTTATCAGGCGGTAAACCAGTCGGCTTTAAGCTGTGTGTCGGTCAGCCATGGCAGTTTATGGCGATTGTAAAAGCTATGATAGAGATGGACAATTATCCTGACTTTATCATCATTGACGGCGCTGAAGGCGGTACAGGTGCAGCGCCTGTTGAATTTATGGACAACGTCGGTATGCCGATGGTTGAAGGCTTTATGCTCGTGCATAATACTTTGGTTGGTGCAGGTATTCGCGATAAGATTAAGCTTGGCGTTAGTGGTAAAATCGTCTCAGGCTTTGATATTGCGCGTATGATTGCGCTGGGTGCTGACTGGTGTAACTCGGCGCGCGGCTTTATGTTTGCCGTTGGTTGTATCCAATCGCGCTCATGTCATACCAACACTTGCCCGACTGGCGTTGCTACCCAAGACCCGTATCGCCAAAAAGCTCTTGATGTACCAAGTAAAGCTGAGCGCGTGGCAAGTTTTCATAAAAATACGCTAAAATCACTTGCCAGTATCGTTGGTGCGGTTGGTCTTCAGCATCCAAGCCAATTACAGCCGTATCATATCGCCCGCCGTTTAGACGATGGCCAGATTAAGCTGTTATCGAAGTTTTTTTACTTTGCCGACCAAGGCGCCCTGCTTGAGGAAAATGCTCGCGCCGACGTCTTTAACCAAATGTGGGTGATGGCAAATCCTGATAGCTTCCTTGCCAATAACGATGCGCTGATTGCTTATAACAAAGACTCGCGTGATAAAGGTAAAGAAACCAATGCCCCAACCACCCAGCACCCCGATGATTCGGTAGATCTCATCGATGGTGGTCTGTTAATTGGTAACGTCAATAATACTTTCCGCGAAATTCCGCCATTAGACGATTAAGGATTATGGCGTTTTTTAGACCATCTAACGTTATCCTATAAAAAGATAAGTCATCGATGCCAAGTTCTATATTTAGGTTCCCTTACTCATTGTTGGCAGCAGCGCTGGTTGCATTAAGCATCAGTGCTTGCCAGCCAGCAGAAGATAATAACCATGACGCGATAAGTAGTGATGGCAAGAATTGGTCATGTCAGGCGCAAAATACGCCCTTTGCCTATAGCGTTTGCCGTATTGATGCAAAGGCGCTGACCGACACGCGTTATTCATTACAGCTATTTTGGCAACAGAGCGATAGCAATGCTGATAACAACCAGCCGCTACTGACTTTTGATGCTTTATTAGCATCGCTACCTTCTAACCAAACCCTCAACTTTGCCATGAATGCTGGCATGTATAATGAAAATTATGCGCCGATTGGCTATACGGTTATCGAAGGTAAAGAGCTGCGCGCATTAAATATTAAAGAAGGCGGCGGTAACTTTCATCTGTTGCCCAACGGCGTCATGGGGTGGGATAAATCTGGCAAAGTAAAGATTACCGAAAGCAAAATGCTGGATAATCAGCTCAAAAGTGGCAATGCGCAGCCTTGGTATGCGACGCAATCGGGTCCTATGTTAGTCATCAATAATGAGATTCACCCGCAGTTTAAGCCTAACAGCACTTCGCTTAAGCTACGTAATGGCGCAGGTGTTTGCAGTGATGGCAGCATACAATTTGTCAATAGCGAGGCGCCGGTGAGCTTTTATCAATTTGCCGCGCTGTTTAAAGATGAGTTAAGCTGCCCAAATGCCTTATTTTTAGATGGCGGTATCGCTTCGGCACTCTACGCACCAAGCATTGATAAGCACGATAAAAAAGAGATGGGCGTGATGATTGGGCTGATAGAAACGAAAAATTAGAAACAAAGAATTAGCAAAGCAAGAGTAAAAACAGAAATTAGAAATGAAAAAATAGCCGCTATATTTTATAACGGCTATTTTTATGCGTGTTTACAAAATAAATAAAGTAAATGATTCTTACAACTGTCCCTTAGCGCGCCAGATAATTGGTCATCTCTTCCACACCATGCAAGGTCATCGGATACATTTTATTGTTGAAGATTTTTTTAATCTCAACGATGGTTTGGGTGTAATTCCAATACGCAGGATTTTCCGGATTGAGCCAAGCGACTTTATCAAAATGCGCCAGTACCCGTTTTAGCCAAACAATGCCCGCCTCATTATTCATATATTCGACGCTACCGCCAACCGTCATCAGCTCATACGGCGACATCGATGCATCGCCGACAAATATCAACCGATATTCGCGACCATAGGTATTGAGTAGCTCATAAGTCGGCATCGGAGCGCTGTGGCGACGATTATTGTCTTTCCAAACATAATCATATAAGCAGTTATGAAAGTAAAAAAACTCTAAGGTTTTAAACTCGTTTTTGGCCGCAGAAAACAACTTTTCCAATGCTTCGACGTGAACATCCATACTGCCACCAACATCAAATAGCATCAGCACTTTGACGCGGTTGCGGCGCTCAGCTTGCATATGAATATCGAGCACACCTTTTTTGGCGGTACGCTTAATGGTTTCGTGAATATCTAGCTCATCGGCGCTGCCGGTACGGGCAAACTGACGCAAGTTGCGCAGTGCCATTTGGATTTGGCGCGTGCCAAGCTGATTGTCATCATCGAGATTGCGATATTTACGCTGCTCCCACACTTTGGCAGCGCTGCGTTTACGTGACTCGCCGCCGACGCGCACGCCTTCTGGATGGTCGCCATAGGCACCAAATGGTGACGTGCCGCCAGTGCCGACCCATTTACTGCCACCTTGATGACGCTCTTTTTGCTCTTTAAGACGCTCTTCAAGCGCTTTCATCAACTCCTCTAATGAGCCATATTTTTTCAGCAAGCGCCGCTGCTCTTCGGTCAGATTTTTTGGATCAAGCTTTAAATCTAGCCATTCTTTTGGAATATCCGTCAACTTTGCAAGCAGCTCATCCATATCAAGACTATCGACGCCCTCAAAATAATCTGCCATAGCACGGTCAAATTTATCAAAGTGACGCTCGTCTTTGACCATACAAAGCCGAATCAATCGATACATATCCTCGCGACTGGCAAAAGTAGATAGCTCTGGGTTTTCAGGATGCGGCTGCATCATCAGCCCTTGATCTAAGGCCGCGTTTAGGTCAAGCAGCTCACGCGTACTGACTGGCACGCCGTAGGTCCGCAGGGTATAGAACAATTTGATAAACATAAAAGTCGCATCACTTATTGGCTGATAGAGTTACGAGTTGGACTGCTTCATTAGCTTCAATTATGACAAACGAGCTATCGCTTAACGACGCATCATATTGGCAAAACGCTGCAATAAACTCACATCGGCTTCGTTTTTCAGCAGCGCGCCATATAGCGGCGGAATAGACTTTTCCCCGCGTAAGTTTTCTTCCAGCTCGTTTTGTGCCATATCATCAGCCAATAATAGCGTCAGCCAATCGACCAATTCTGAGGTTGATGGTGGCTTTTTAAGTCCTTGGATGTTACGCAGTTTATAAAAAATATCGAGCGCATCATTGACGAGTTTTTCTTGGATATTCGGGAAATGCACCTCAATGATTCGGCGCATGGTATCTTCTTCTGGGAAATCGATATAATGGAAGAAACAGCGGCGCAAAAACGCATCTGGCAGCTCTTTTTCATTATTTGAGGTGATGATAACCACCGGACGCTGCTCAGCAGTGATGGTCTCGCCCGTTTCATAAACGTAGAAAGACATTTTATCGAGCTCATGCAGTAAGTCGTTTGGAAACTCGATATCGGCCTTATCAATCTCATCAATCAATAACACACTGCGCTCACTGCTCGTAAAGGCTTCCCACAGTTTACCAGGCTTGATATAGTTGCCAATCTCATACACCTTGTCGTCGCCCAATTGCGAATCACGCAAGCGCGATACGGCATCGTACTCATACAGCCCTTGCTCAGCTTTAGTGGTCGATTTAATGTGCCACGTAATCAGCGGCATCCCTAAACTCTCCGCCACTTCTTCAGCCAGTAACGTTTTACCCGTACCCGGCTCGCCCTTAATAAGTAGCGGCTTTTGTAACGTCATTGCCGCATTAACGGCCAGCTGCAAATCATCGGTAGCAATGTAGTTTTGCGTACCGGTAAAGCTTTTTTTCGTTTTATCAGTCGTGCTCATAATACATTCTCAGTTATTAGAAAAAGTTATTAAAATCAGTTATTGTTATCCGTTAAATATAGTAGAAAGCTTAGAGAAAGTCGTTAGCAGATACCTAATTATTTAGATTAGCACAGTGCCATTAATTGCCAAAATACTCATGCGTTCGTAGTTATCATTGACTGGCTGTACAGCCGATAAATGAGTATAAAAAAAGACACGCAGGGTGTCTTTTGTCTAATAAATATCTACAGCAAAAAGCTTTATTACTCATATCTATTATTTGCGGTCTTTTTTTAAGCTAACCTCAGCTTTAGGCTTACTTAATTCAGTCCTAGCCAATTCAGGTTTAGACGACAATGCTGAATGGTCAAACGACTCTGATAAACCCGCGTCGTCTGCTAAATAATTACCAGTAGTCAATTGGGCAGTCGCTTGCGCATCATCCGCCGTACGGCTGCGAGCTTTATCCAAGCTGGACTCAAACGCGCCGCGAATCAGTTGCCAGACAAAACCCACAAACAAGCCCACGACCAACACCACTAAAATCGGCAGCATATTGGCTATCGCGCCAGCCGTATCTTTCATCATAATCGCATAAACGACACTGATACTCGCCGGCGCAATCACACTAGGATCACCAAGCGCCGTACCAGGCGCGAGCAAGACGGCAAACAATATCATCCAACTCATACCACCAAGCGGGCGCGGCAAAATACGAGCAACCAACAACCAGAGTATCAAAACGATAATGACGCCGCCAAGATACGCATACATAGGTAAGTCTGCGGGTGGCACATCTTTGACCAGTTGCCCCCACCAAATCGTAATCTCACCGAGGATATCACTGATAGCGCCTATCGGTAAGCTGTCTATAATGCCTTTTAACCAATCCATGCGTGTTTCTTTACCTGCGTTTATTACCTGCGGCGCGTAAGGCGTCAGGCGGTATAGGGTAAGTTTTGTCAGACTAACAGTGCGACAAAATACATAATCATCAACTGCACTTAATTATGCGTGTCTAATGGCGATTAGTTTATCACGACTTGCTAGCAAAATGCATAAGCGCAAATGTTTCGTCGCTTTTTTAGTGCATTTAGGCCAAGTCTCTTAATTTCAAAACCTCTATCAATCGTAGATATTATCCTGCGCTTCACGAGCGCGTAGCTCCGCTTGACGGCGCATGACATCTTGCGGCGGCAACTGCACGAAATACCCTTGCGACTTTAGTTTTGTCAGCACTTCTTCTTTGTCAACGCGCGCCAATTTTGGCGTGCTCGCCAAGTCTAAATGCATGACAAACTGACTACGCCCTAAGCTTGCCCGAAACTCTTTTGGCAGTACACCAAGCCAGTCTTTAATCTCATCGGTATCATCAGGATAATCAGGGCGAGCAATGTAAACATACATATCGTCGTGTTTGGGAAATTTATAAATATCGCAATGCATAAAAACAACCTATCAGAAACTATCGCCATAGATTAGCATATTTGCGGCTGCAATCAGTAGTCGCTTTACGTTTTGCTATGGTAAATCACTGTAAAGTCCGCTAATTTAATGACCTTTTACACATGCTATTTATTCATAAATTTGTCAGCGCTGCTGCTAAAAAGTTGTTTTTAACAACATTATCGACTTTAATGCGGCAGATGGCTTGTAAAAACAGCCTGAACCTTTCATAATAAAAGCGTTTTTCAGGAGAGAGTCTTGGGCATTATATTAAGTGCGCTTATATTTACGAGCTGCGCTAATCACTGCTTGATGACCACCGAAGGCGCATACACCCTGCCAATCGCTCAGGTAAAAGGACTGAAAAACATATGTCACAACTGTTTTATTGCTATCACAACTGCATAGCATTCCAAAACATAAGACATAACAAATCTGGAGAGCGGTAAGGACGGACGACGCCTTACCCACCGAAGGGGAGAAAATGCGACATTATTTGCTTGGGCTTTTTAAGGCTTTGGCTTTAAAAAATCACAATGATGGTTCGTGTTGAAAATCTCAGGTTACAGGACAGATAGGGCTTTTGCTTAAACCGACGTTTGGCGTCTGTTTGGCTGATTGTTCTATTTTTTTGTACGGCCCTTGGTTGCACTGCTTGCGCCCTGCAAGATTGCTACTCACTACTATGATAATGCACATCTGCCCTGCTACTTTGATATTTTATACCTGATTATCAAGTGCTGCTGATGTTCCATAAGGATTTGTTATGACCGACACTCACAATACCAATTCTCACAATACCAGCACTTCCGCCCCTAAACGCACGCCCCTTTACCAGTCGCACCTTGATAGTGACGGCAAACTGGTGGATTTCTCTGGTTGGGAATTACCAATCCATTATGGTTCACAAATCGAAGAACATGAAGCTGTGCGTACCGATGCCGGTATGTTTGATGTCTCACACATGGTCGTTGTTGATGTTAAAGGCTCTGATGCCAAAGCATGGTTGCAAAAGCTCCTTGCCAATGATGTCGATAAATTAAAAACCGTCGGTAAAGCACTTTACTCTCCGATGCTCAATGAGCAAGGCGGTATCATTGACGATTTAATCGTTTATCTGATGAATGAAGACGCGAGCGAATATCGTATCGTGTCAAATGCGGCTACCCGTGATAAAGACATGGCACAATTTGAAAAAGTTGCCGAAGGTTTTGAGGTTGCTTTAACGGAACGTGATGACTTGGCTATGCTCGCTATCCAAGGACCGAATGCCGTTGCAAAATTAGCAGAAGTCAAACCAAGTTGGGCAGATACATTGGCTGCCCTTAAGCCTTTCGTTGGTGCTGATTTAACCGATATCGAAGGCAAAGATTGGTTTGTGGCGCGTACTGGCTATACAGGCGAAGACGGCGTTGAAGTGATCATGCATGGCGATGAGGCCCCAGCGTTTTTTGAGCAATTAAAAGCCAATGGCGTCAAACCTGCTGGTCTTGGCGCGCGTGATACCTTGCGTATGGAAGCGGGCATGAACTTGTATGGTCATGATATGAATGAAGAAACCAGCCCTTACGAGTGCAACATGGGCTGGACACTGGCGCTAAAAGACGAGCGCGACTTTATCGGCCGTGAAGCCTTAGTTAATAAGCGTCAACAAGCAAAAGATGACAACAGTGCCATGAAGCAAGTCGGTTTATTATTGACGACACGCGGCGTCTTACGTGAAGGCATGACCGTGACCATCAATCAAGGCACGTATAATGAACAAACGGGTCTTATTACCAGTGGCACTTTCTCCCCTAGCCTAAAAAATTCGATTGCTATTGCCCGTGTGCCTGCCAGCTTATCAGATGACGATAGCGTGCAGGTCGATTTGCGCGGCAAGGGTAGATTCGTCGACGTCCGCGTTGTCAAGCTGCCCTTTGTGCGTAATGGCAAGCAGCAATTTGACTGATATCCTTGTTACCTTTTATTATGAGCGTCCCTTGTTTTTATTAACCATTCTCTATCATTTAGGAGAGAGACCATGAGCAACATCCCAGCAGAACTAAAATACATCGCTAGCCACGAGTGGCTGCGCCTAGAAGACGACGGTACGATTACGGTTGGTATCACTGACCATGCGCAAGACTTACTCGGTGACGTGGTGTTTGTTGAATTACCAGACGTTGGCGATATCATCGCGGTTGATGACGAAATCTCTGTGGTTGAGTCTGTAAAAGCGGCCTCTGACGTTTACGCGCCTATTTCAGGCGAAGTGGTTGCCATCAACGAAGCATTAGAAGATGATCCAGAAATCATCAACTCTGACCCATACGGCGAAGGTTGGTTCTTTAAAATGAAGCCTGACAATATCGCTGACTACGAAGCTTTGCTAAGTGCTGATGAGTACGAAAACGAGCTGTAATAGTAAGCTAATAGGCGCTAATTAATTAAGCTATCGCTATTTTTAATATTAAAAACACAACTTGTTATGACAGATATTGGCGTCAGCTGGTATCTGTGCGCTTTTTCTTAACATACTTAGCCTTAGGGCTTAATTTAGCATTTGCAATCGCCCGCTCATTTTTGGGCCGTACTCATTGAGCAAAGAATATTAACCACGCACCTCAAGTATCTCGACACACAAACTTAGCCACGCACTCAATCCCAGCATGGATTTTCATATGACCTCTGATACTAATAAGCAAACCATTATTGCGACGCCCGATCATACTCCGCAACTGCAAGCCTTTCGCGATGTGGTTGAATCACGCCGCTCTGTGCGTCGCTTTACCGACACCAAGATACCTGATGACGTGTTGGCTGACTGTCTGCGTTTGGCCATGCTCGCGCCGAACTCGAGCAATCTACAGCCGTGGGAATTTTATGTGATTGATGATGCGGATAAACGCAAACGCGCGATAAAAAACTGCATGAATCAAAATGCGGCGAAAACCTCAGCGCGCTTGATTGCCGTCGTTGCGCGTACCGATGTTTGGCACGACCATGCCAAGCAAATATTGCGTGAATATCCGGACACGCCCGTGCCCAAAAAGGTCAAAGATTACTACAACAAAGTTGTGACCATGGATTTCTTACGCGGACCGGTCAACGTTATATCAGCGGCCAAATGGGGTGCAACGCAAGTCGTCAGACGGGTAAAGGGTCCGATTAAATCACCTTATTATACCTTTGAAGACACCAAAAACTGGGCCACCAACAATACTGCTCTTGCAGCCGAAAACCTCATGCTTGCTTTACGCGCGCACGGCTTTGATAGCTGTCCGATGGGCGGCTTTGATGAGCCTGCGATGAAACGCTTATTAAATTTAAGCGACGATCACCATATCATTATGATGATTGGTGCCGGTGAGCGCGCTGATAATGGCGTCTACAACACCCAGTTCCGCTTTGACCAAACTCAATTTGTCCATTACGTCTAAAACCGTAAACCGTTATTATTTATTCGTTATTTTAGCCATCTCCTTTATCATCCCTTTTATCAAGGACCGTTATGACTATCTCTCAAAACCCAACGTTTGATACCTTTCAAGGTTTATTCAACGAAGCTGAATTTGTCTATCGTCATTTAGGCTCAAATGATGCCAAACAAGCCGACCTATTAAATGCCGTTGGTTATCAAGATATGGCAAGCTTTATCAATGATACCGTGCCTGAACCTGTGCGCTTGCATAAAGAGCTAGATTTACCTGTGGCCATGAGTGAACACGCCGCGCTTGCTAAACTACGTACCATGGCAGACGATATCACGGTTAATAAGAGCTATATTGGTCAAGGTTACTCGCCTGTGCGTATGCCAGCAGTGATTCAGCGCAACGTCCTTGAAAATCCAGGTTGGTACACTGCTTACACGCCTTATCAAGCAGAAATCGCCCAAGGTCGCCTAGAAGCACTGCTTAACTTCCAGCAAGTTTGTATTGATTTAACAGGTTTGGAGATGGCTGGCGCGTCATTACTTGACGAAGCAACGGCTGCGGCAGAAGCGATGGCCATGTCGAAGCGTGTGAGCAAAAGCAAATCAAATCAGTTTTTTGTGGATGAGCGTATCTATCCGCAAACCTTAGATGTCATCAATACTCGTGCCAAATATTTCGGTTGGGAAGTGGTGGTTGGTGATTTCGAACTGGCTAAATCAGGTGATTATTTCGGTGCTATTTTCCAATACGTCGGTGTTGAAGGCGATGTAAAAGACTTAACCGATGTTATTGCGGCGGTAAAGAAAAACAAAACTTATGTGAGCGTTGTCAGTGACATCATGAGCTTGGTGCTATTAAAGTCACCAGCCGATATGGGCGCAGACGTAGCACTCGGTAGCACTCAGCGTTTTGGTATTCCGATGGGTTTTGGTGGTCCACACGCCGCCTACTTTGCCTTCTCGGATAAAGCCAAGCGTTCAGCACCTGGTCGTATCATTGGTGTCTCTAAAGACTCGCAAGGCAATACCGCGCTACGTATGGCACTGCAAACTCGCGAGCAGCATATCCGCCGCGAAAAAGCCAACTCAAACATCTGTACCTCACAAGTATTACTTGCCAATCTAGCTGGTATGTATGCCGTTTATCATGGTCCAAATGGCGTTAAGCGTATCGCCACTCGTATCCATGCGTTTGCGACTGCCTTTGCTGATGTTATTAAAGGCGCTAACGATAGCAATTTAAATGTGGTACATGATCAATTCTTTGACAGTGTCGTCGTTGATTGTGGTTCAGAAAAAATGGCAACGCAGATTTTTGAAAACGCCGACAATATTGGCTACAACTTATGGCGTCTTGGCGACACTAAATTAAGTGTTGCCTTTAGTGAGACTAGCGATGCGCAAGATTTTAATGTCTTAACGCAACTATTTGTCAGTAAAGCTCATGACTTGCCAACAGAAGCTCGCGTGTCACTCGATGGCGCTCACTTGCGTAGCGATGACATCTTGACCCATCCAGTCTTTAACTCGCATCATACCGAACATGAAATGCTGCGCTACTTAAAATCGCTTGAAGACAAAGATTTGGCGATGAACCGTAGCATGATTTCACTCGGTAGCTGTACCATGAAATTGAATGCGACCAGTGAGATGCTACCGATTACGTGGCCTGAATTTGCCAATGTGCATCCATTTGCGCCACGCGGTCAAGTGACTGGCTACATTGCAATGATTGATAGCTTGCAAGAGCAACTCAAAGCCATCACAGGTTTTGATGAAGTGTCTATGCAGCCTAACTCTGGCGCTTCAGGCGAATACGCTGGTCTCTTAGCAATCCGTCGTTACCATGAGTCATTGGGCGAAACGGACCGTGATGTTTGCCTAATTCCAATGTCAGCGCACGGTACCAACCCTGCTACCGCCATGATGATGGGCATGCAAGTCGTCGTGGTGAAAACCGATGAAAACGGTAACGTAGACATCGATGACTTGACCGCCAAATGTGAAGAGCACAGCGCGCGTTTAGGTGCCTTGATGATTACTTATCCATCGACACATGGCGTATTTGAAGAAGGCATTCGTCATATTTGTGATTTGATTCATAAGCATGGCGGTCAAGTATACATGGACGGCGCCAATATGAATGCGCAGGTCGGCATGATGCAGCCTGCTGATGTCGGTGCAGACGTACTACATATGAACTTGCACAAAACTTTCTGCATTCCACATGGCGGCGGCGGTCCTGGCATGGGCCCTATTGGCATGAAAGCACACTTAGCACCATACATGGCCAACCATACGTTGAGCCCTGTACATAATGCGCAAAATGATTGCTCAGCTGTATCAGCAGCACCTTATGGTTCAGCGAGTATCTTACCTATCTCATGGATGTACATCGCGATGATGGGCCGTGATGGTCTGCTAAAAGCCACTGAGCTTGCATTATTAAATGCCAACTATGTTGCCAGCCAGCTGAAAGACCACTACCCTGTTCTTTATACGGGTAAAAATGGCCGCGTCGCTCACGAATGTATCATCGATATTCGTCCATTGAAGGAAGAAACTGGCATCAGTGAAAGCGATATTGCTAAGCGCTTGATGGATTATGGTTTCCACTCACCAACGATGAGTTTCCCAGTTGCAGGCACCTTGATGATTGAGCCCACTGAGTCTGAATCTAAAGAAGAGTTAGATCGTTTTATCAGTGCGCTACAATCTATCAAAAATGAGGCAATGAAAGCCAAAGCTGGCGAAGATGGTTGGACATTAGAAGACAATCCACTGGTCAATGCACCGCATACCGCGGCGATGATTACTAGCAGCCAATGGTCACATCCGTACAGCCGTGATACCGCTGCATTCCCACTGCCTTACATCCGCACCCATAAGTTCTGGCCGAGTGTGGCACGTGTTGATGATGCTTACGGCGACAAGAACCTCATGTGTTCTTGCCCAAGTATCGAAAACTATATGTAGTTTTCAAACAAAGATAAATAGTTGATATAAAAACAAACCTCCAAGTCAGTAGCTGATTTGGAGGTTTTTATTTTGTATTTACTTTATCTGACTTATTATGCTCTTAGCATTATTAATTCTATATAAAACAGAGGATGACCAGAATAGCCTGCTACTGGTATCTTGCTTGCTGTGCGACTTCGTCACTGTAGATATTACGTAAAACTCATCTCACCAGCGCTTGCTTCTTTTCAAATTTAATCAACCATAGTTAATTAAAACCACAATTGTTTCTATAAGCAAACGCTTTATAATGATCTTCTCATTTAATCTTATGTGGAATAGCTAAAATGACTCGTGCAAATAAAAATACGACAGTGTCTAATCACGAGCCCATTCAGCTTGAAGGTGTCATACTCACAGCAGGCATCATGTTTTTTGCTGCTCTAGCCACAGTTATCAGTATCTATTTTAATGACTATAAGTTAAACATCAGCTGTGAAAAAAAACGACATAACGAAATCGCAATCTGTCAAGTTGTTAAAGTAAACCTACTTGACCAGAAGACTGTGTTGTTTAATGATCAACCTATTACTACTGCTAATGTATTAGGAGTATCAGTTTTTAACAGCAGTCCTAGCGCAGTTAGTAATAACTTCCAAAAAAAGCGGTGCAAAGCTCAATTATATGGTATTTATAAAGAAGTAATTTGGAAAACTCAGCATTATAATGGATGGTGGGAACAAAACTGCTTTGGATATGATGATAGTGGCGCCTTTGTAGATTATTTAGAAAATCAAGAAATTGAAGAAAACAGAAAGCTGAGTCACAACTACCAACTTGTTGTCTATAAACATTGGGATAAGTACTTCCTAAGCTTTCTAGGTTGGGCATTTGTTTTCTCGATTATCCTTATTATATATTGCTATATAAGGTTGGGAATAGAGCTCCGTAAAATGAGTCAAACTTGAACTAGATTAATATACATAGATTATATGAGTTATAAAGACTGGTTCTTCATATTTTTAGTATTTTTTTTATATGTTACTAAAACTATTTTTACTTTGTTGGAAAACGCCATGCCACAAAAAAACCGCGTCATTCTGATTCATGGTCTGCATCAAACCGCTTGGATTATGCGGCCATTAGCCAAACGCTTGCAAGCCGCAGGATTTGATACTTATCAATTTGGCTATCGTAGTCTGCGTGATGGCATCAAAACCAATAGCGCACGGCTCAATCGTTGGCTGGAAGAAAACCACCATCCTGACCAGCCAATCGATTTAGTCGGTCATAGTTTGGGTGGTTTAATTATTCGTGATTTTGTTAATGAATATCCACAATGGCAAATTGGACGCTGCGTAACGCTTGGGACACCGCATTTAGGTAGTGTTTGTGCAGATTATATTTGGCGCCTAACCCCAGCTGTGGTGGGACGCTCTTACATCGATGCACTAGATGGAACCGTCGCACCTTTACCGGAGCATATTACCTTAGGCGTGATTGCCGGTAATCGTCCTTATGGCTTGGGGCAGTTATTTTTGCAATATCATAATCGCAAACTGCGTCAGACAGATAACAAGCCATCAGCAGAACATCTGCTACACGATGGCACAGTATATATAGAAGAAACCAAAATAGAGGCAGCCACTGATCATATTGTTTTACCAGTGTCGCATACTGGGATGCTGGTCGACAAAACAGTGGCCGCACAAACCAAGTGTTTTTTACAACATGGACAGTTTGACCATAGCGAGCTTAAGCATTTATGAATGCTTAATACTTATAAACGCTATTCTTTATCGCTTAGCGAACATTGATACCCATACCCTGCTGCAACTCAGTTTTATGCTCTTCAATCACCGGAATCAAAGTTTGCATCACCCACTCATTGCGCCAACCTTTTAACCCTTCAGGCAACTCGCTTATTTCTTTATCAAAAGCAATCACTTCATAGAGCTGCGCGAGCCATTTTTTACGCATCAAGACATTAGCAGGCACACCGATTTTTTCTGCTTGCGCATCGATTGCTTGTTGCACAGCTTTTGATAAGACTTTGTTTTTTGAGCGATACGGTGGCAGTAGACAATCCGGATGCTCAGCAGGATGCAGGTTTTTAGCTTCTTTAATCACCTTGAGCAACTCTTCACCATAGAGGCGTAACATACTACGGTGCATCGTGGTTTTGTGCGCCAGCTCGCGCATACTGCTTGGTTTTTCTGTAATAATCTCGCGTACTGCTTGTTTTTTTATCACAAAGGTACGCGGCTGATTGGTCGCGCGTGCTAGCTCTTCGCGCCATGTTGCCACTGCTTGTAGTAACGCCATCTGCTCAGAGGTATAACGATAATCTGCCATCGTTAGATACATCTCATCATCGGCTACATGCTGCGCGTCATATAAATCACTAGCATAAAGCTGGCAGTCCGCCCACACGTATTCAAACAGACCCTGCTTTTTCAGCTCATATTCAAGGCTTAGATAAAGCGCTGGCAAAAAACGCACGTCATCTATCGCATACTGCTCTTGCTCATCTGATAGCGGGCGTTGCAGCCAGTCTGATTGGCTTTGCTCTTTATCGATATGCATATCTAATTGGTCATCAAGCGCCTGCTGATAGCCCATTTGCAATTGGCCAGTTAAATATGACAGGGCAATTTGCGTATCAAAAATATTGGTCAACGGCGGGCAGTCAGACAATAGATAAAAAATCCCCAAATCTTCACCGCAGGCATGCCAAATCGCCACGTCTACTTTAGCCAACGCTTCCCATAGCTCGGCCAATTGCAACTGCGGCGCATCTAGTAAATACACATGATTGCCAGTATTCAGCTGCACCAGTGCCAAGCGCGGATAGTAGGTATCGCGCTTGATAAATTCAGTATCTAACGCCACCCGGCCGCAAGTTGCCAACGCATCGATAACTTCAGCCAAATCATCCTGCTTACGTACCCAGGTAACAGCCGCGTCATCAGCGGCATCTAACAACGCATCGATATTTGGCTCTGGCGGCAAATCTGCTGATTGTGTAGCAACATTCGTTGCTTGCTGTGCTAAATTGTCATAACTAACGGCATTTTCAAGATTATTTGATTGAGTTGAGACGGTTGAAGTGCTTGAAGCTTTTGAAACATGGTTTGACACGGGCAGATACCTGCTTAAATAGAAAAGAATAAAACGCTAAACCGCGCCTTAATAAAAGTGAATATCAAAACCATTATAACAATATCACAAAATAAAATGGACAAGACTTGAGTTTTATAGAGAATTTATAAAATTGCTACCATTAATACTACAAAAATGAGCGATTTTGCATGGCTTGCCCAAGGGTCATACTATCAAGGTACTCAAGCTCGCCGCCCATCGGTACGCCTTGCGCCAAGCGGGTGACTTTATTGACATGACGACCAACCGCCTCACTGATAAAGTGTGCCGTCGTTTGACCTTCGACCGTCGTACCAGTCGCTAAAATTAGCTCTTCAACCGGCTCTTGCTTCACCCGCCAGACCAGCTGATCGATATTTAGATCATCGGCGCTGATACCGTCTATGGGCGATAAATGCCCGCCCAACACAAAATAACGCCCACGATAGCCTGCGGTTTGCTCGATAGCCATCACATCGGCGGCGGTTTCGACCACGCATAACAAGCCATCATCACGCCGTGGATCTTGGCATAATGGACAAACTGCCTCGTCGCTAAAACTATGGCAGCGCTGGCATTCGACAATATCACGCATCGCCTCATCAAGTGCTTGGGCTAGCGCCATGCCTTGGGGGCGTTTTTTGGTAAGCAAATGCAATGCCATACGTTGGGCACTTTTTTGCCCCACGCCCGGCAAAATACGTAGCTGTTTGACCAGCTGATCAAATTTGGCTGTCAGCAAAGTAACTTCCTTTATTTAACTTAATTTATAAATCGTAGCTATAAAAATGGGGTCGTATCGTGTCGATAACAACCCCATTTTTGTGGTCAATCAGCAGTTTTTAGCGCTTATAGTCCGCTATTTAGAACAGACCTTGCATGCCTGGTGGTAAGCCCATACCTGATGTTGCGCCAGCCATGGTTTCTTCATACAGCTCATCCGCTTGACGCACGGCATCATTGATGGCAGCAGCGATTAGGTCTTCAATCATATCTGGCTCGTCTTCCAATAAACTTGGATCAATGGTCAAACGCTTAACGACGTGGCGACCAGTCATAGTGACTTTAACCAGACCACTGCCCGCTTCGGCTTGCACTTCTTTATTGGCCAATTCTTTTTTAGCGTTTTCAACGTTTGCTTCGACTTTCTTTTGCATCGTTTGTGCTTGTTGCATCAATGCTTGAATATTCATAGTTGCCTCTTTTATTTTGTCTTAATGCGTATAATTATAAAGCGTTATTCATCACTAAATCTGATGTTAATGGCGATTATACCTTGATCTTTACAAACTGTCTAAACCACGCGCCAAATCTTTGATGATATCTTCCACATCTTCTAAGCCTACCGACAGGCGGATGAGACTATCATTAACGCCTGCTTCTGCGCGCGCCTCAGGCGTCAAGCGAAAATGGGTAGTAGTCGCGGGATGGGTAATGGTGGTTTTAGCATCGCCCAAATTATTGGTGATAGAGACCATTTGTGTTGAATCAATCACATGCCACGCTGCGGCTTTTGCGTCCTCAATATTTGAATCAAGGCTTTTTGAATCAGAGCTAGCTGACGACTTAACTTCGAAGCCCATGATAGCGCCATAACCATCTTTCATATGATGTTGACGCGTTGCCAATTCATGAGCGGGATGGTCGCTTAATCCTGAAAAGTGCACGGTTCTGACGTTAGGATGATTGACCAAAAATTCTGCTATTTGATTGGCATTTCGACAATGCGCTTGCATACGTAATTTCAGCGTTTCAAGCCCTTTAGTAAAGACCCATGCGTTAAATGGGCTCATACTGATACCACCTGAACGAACCACAGTAAACGCCTCTTGCATCAGCTTATCGCTACCGACTAAAGCGCCGCCTAATACCCGACCTTGACCGTCTAAATATTTGGTCGCAGAGTGAATGACCACATCCGCGCCCAAATCTAATGGGCGCTGCAAGGCTGGTGTGGCAAAGCAGTTATCAACGACCAATAAGATATCATTGGCTTTACACAGCTCGCTCAGATAGCCGATATCACAAATTTGTGCAAGCGGATTGCTCGGGCTTTCACAATAAATAACCTTGGTATTTGGCCGCACAGCTTTTGCCCAAGCGTCATTATCGAAGCAATCGACATAGCTGACTTCAACGCCAAACTTTGCCATATAGTTATTAAACAAACCAATCGATGAGCCAAATAATTGATTGGCGGCGAGCAAATGATCGCCAGCTTTAAGATACGCCAAACACATGGTCAAAATCGCGCCCATACCTGAGGCAGTCGCCACCGCACGCTCGCCATTTTCAAGCGCGGCTAAACGACGCTCAAAGGTGCGGACGCTAGGATTGGTATGGCGTGAATAGACGTTGCCCGTCTTGTCACCGTTGAAATGGGCTGCTGCATCTGCCGCCGACTCATAAACATAAGAGCTGGTGGTAAAAATAGCTTCTGAGTGCTCGCCCTCGTCGGTACGATGCTGCCCTGCCCGTACTGCTATCGTTTGCATACCATAATCGAGTTCTAGATTGAGCGCGTCACTGCGCCAGTTAGGGTCTACTTTATTTGTCTCTGTTTTATTTGCATTGCTATCATCATGCACTTGCGACTGGCTCATAAATTTTCCATTGCACTGGTTATTATTAAACATACGGCTTATTTTGATTATAAACACTCTTTATTCGCGTTATCATAGCATGGCAACTTATTCCAAACAGCTGGTTTCAAAGCCATGCTAAATATTATTTTTGCATAGCGGCTAGTCGTTATTTGTCATTAAACCTTTGTGGTTGAACAGCTCGCACTAAATATTTGAGCCAAAATAGCTTGCTGCATTTCTAATGACACATTGCAAGCGCAGACGATGACTGGACGATGTGGTTATCATGACCAAATAACGTGCCGTATCTAACAAAAATAACGTATTTATAATAGGCACAGATGACAACAGCTGCTAAGCTTAGCCGCGCTTTGAATATTGCTTTGAGCGATATTATGATCCGCTTCATAATCAGTGCTATCATCGGTAAAAACAGCAAGCAAAGTTAAGTCCATTATTCACCAGTATGTCATTACATTCAGGCTCATTAAGGTATCTCATTTATGTCGATGTTTAGTATAGAACCAAGCAACTTATCGCTGAGTCTAACACTGGGACTCACCTTAAGTCTTAGTGGCTGCCAAACTTTACCAAAGCAGCCGCATTTGCCTGAAAGCCAAGCTTTATCCGCGCGTATCGACGCTTTATATCAACAAGAGGGTCGCGAGCAAAATAGCAATCAGAAAGACGGCCAACAAAACAGCCAAAATACCAATACAAAAACGGATAGCACTGACTTAGTCGCCGCTATCAGTGAACAAAATGAGATTCACCCTGATTTATCGGGCTATCATCCGATTGTGACAGGTGCCAACGCTTTTGCTTCACGCAGTATTTTGACCAGCATGGCCACGCGTAATATCGATGCCCAATATTATATCTGGCACGATGACCAAGCCGGACAGCTGATGCTAAAGGACTTATGGGACGCGGCCGAGCGCGGCGTCATCGTTCGTTTGTTGTTGGATGATTTTAATAATAGCGCCAAATTTGATCAGCATTTATTACGTTTTGCCAGCCACCCAAATATTGCGGTGCGTATTGTCAATCCATTGATGTACCGTAAATTTCAAACCTTAAACTTCGTGACAGGTCTACCGCGCATCAATCGGCGTATGCATAATAAAAGTATGACTTTTGATAAGCAAATTACTATTATCGGCGGGCGTAATATTGGCGACGAATACCTAAGCAATGACAAAAACAGCCAATTTGCCGATTTAGACGTTTTGCTCATCGGTAAAGTAGTCGCTGACATTGACAATAGCTTTGCCAGTTATTGGTCAGCGCCAATTTCATTTGATATCCAAACCCTTGCCACCCTTGATAAAGGTGAAACCACGGATTTTTTGGAAGGTTTGGACAAACTCAGAGCTGATGAAAAAAACAACAGTAAGAGCAGCTTAGACGTCTATAAAACGGCTATCGAAGATTCCTCTATTGATAGTGACTTAATCAATAAGCGCGTGCCCTTTCGCTGGACTGACATGCAGTTTTTAAGCGATGACGTCGGCAAATTGACCAAGACTGTCCCAGCCGATACCAATTTGGTACATCAGCTGCGTACTTTATTGGGCAGTCCAACCAAACGCCTGACGATTATCTCATCCTATTTTGTCCCCACCAAAGACGGGGTCAATACACTGGTCGAGCTGGCAGAAGCTGGTATTGATATTAAGATCTTAACCAATTCCTTTGACGCCACTGATGTGACCGCGGTGCATTCTGGCTACAGTCAATGGCGCCCAAGCTTATTGCGAGCTGGGGTAAAAATCTACGAGCTAAAATCAACCGCTTCTGAAGAAAAACGCGAAAACAAGCTTTGGAAAGCGCGCAGTCAATCGTCTACCAGCCTGCATGCCAAGACTTTTGCCGTTGACGACTACCAAGTATTTATTGGCTCATATAATGTCGATCCGCGCTCCGCCAATATTAATACCGAGATGGGCGTCATTATCAATGACGAGGAGCTGGCAAAACAATTGCATAGTGCGCTCAGCGATGAATTATTGGGTCAAGCCTATGAAGTTAAGTTGTTAGAAAATGGCAGCTTGCAATGGCATACCGTAGAAGCTGGTGAAAAGGTTGTTTACGATTCAGAGCCGCGCGTCGATATTAGTGATCATGTTTGGTTGGCCATCATGTCATGGCTACCGATTGATTGGTTGTTATAGATAGCCAATACTTTTATCGCACGACTGTTATTTCATACGCTTTATTTACCCATTCTAATCAACCCCTCTTTAAGTGGATGCGTGATCTATTATGCCTTCTCGTTCTCAATATGCTCTGATGTCTTCTAAAGATAGAAACGCTGTGCTTTTTATCTGCTTTAGCAGCGCAGTCGCGTTCTTTGATTTTTTGATTTACTTATATCTTGCTGATATCATCGCTGCCGCCTTTTTTCCTGCTAATACCAGTGCGGCGATGGCGAAAATACAAGGGCTTGGGCTATTTGCGATTGGGTATTTGGCACGTCCGTTTGGCGGGGTTATCTTTGGGCGCTTTGGTGATATCAGTGGACGAAAACCGATATTATTAATGAGTATTTTGGTGACCGCTGCAAGCTTGCTGGCGATGGCCTGCTTGCCAACGTATGCGCAATGGGGTATGGCTGCGCCTGCTTTATTCATTATTTTACGCCTGATACAAGGAATGGCGTTTGGGCTTTTTGCACCGCTGGCTTGGGTTTTTGTGTCAGAGCATGTGCCGCGCCAATATTTGTCAGTCGCCTGTAGTTATGTAACGGCAAGCTTTTTTGTCGGTGTACTATTTTCCAACGCCTTTTTTCTTTGGCTAACCAACTCCATGACCACCGAGCAACTGGCCGCTTATGGCTGGCGGGTACCATTTTTTATGGCGGCCATCCTAAGCGTGGTGCCTTTTTTGGCGTGGCGCTGGATAGATGAATCGCCGTTTTTTATCGCCATGAAAGCTGCAAAGCCGCGTGATTATATTGCCAAACCCTTTATCCTGCTCTTTAAGCATTGTAAGCATTCTATCTTTATCGGCTTGCTACTTACCTTTATCATAGCCAGTATCACCACCGTTATCATTCTACTCCTACCCGATTTAATTGAGCTGCGTTTTACTTTGGATAATGATTTATTTGGCTTTTCACACAGTTTAGGCATCGTATTTATGATTCTCGGCTGTGTGTTTTACGGAATCATATCCAACCATCAAAACTTTGGTAAAGTATTGGCCATTGGTTCTATCTTGTTGATTGCGCAGATGTTTGCATTCTTTTATCATCTACAAGCAAGTGGCGATTACATTCTTATCATGTATGCGCTGTTAGGGTTTTGTGCGGGTATTGTGGGCATGGTTCCGGCCATTTTGGTACAATTATTTCCCACCAACGTGCGCCTGACAGGTATGGCACTTTGTTATAATGTTGCTTATGGGATTGTCGGAGTGTTGGTGCCTTTTGGGCTTGGTTACGCCACTTTATATATCAGCTTTTCGCCTGCGCTATACATTGCCTTTGTAGGCTTTATCGGCATTATCATGGGCATTTATTTTTATAATTTGCCTGAATTCAAAAAAATTGATGAAGTGATTTAGAGAATAATTACTGAGTTTTTCCCTATTTTTGCTTTATTATTGATTTTCCTATTATTTAACTTATATAGATAGAATAATCAAAAGGCGTCATGAAAATAACACTCATGGCGCTTTATCTATTCTCCTTTTAAACACATTTAAAAATGCACGTAAAAGTATGGTCGGTTCGCAATAAAATTGGCAAATTGATGAATATCGACGTGAGACTGGTATAACGATTTTAAAACGACCTACTATATGCTTGCATAATAACGAGGCTTTACCCTAATGGTTGATATGACCAACAAACGACTCTCTGTTGCGCCCATGATCGACTGGACAACGACAGATTATCGCTACTTTGCACGGCTGTTTAATCCGCACGTTTATCTTTATACCGAGATGATTAGTACTGGTGCGCTGCTCTATGGCAATCGCGCGCGGCATCTGCGCTTTGATACGCTTGAGCATCCACTGGTGCTACAACTTGGCGGTGCCGATACTAGCGAGATGACCCAATGTGCCCAATTTGCCCAGCAGCATGGCTACGATGAGGTCAATATCAACGTCGGTTGCCCCTCTGATCGCGTCCAGCACAATAAAATTGGCGCTTGCCTCATGGCAGAGCCGCAGACGGTTGCTGATTTGGTCAAGCACATGCAGGCAGCGGTCGATATTCCGGTGACCGTTAAACATCGTATTGGTATCGACGATTTTGATAGTTATGAGTTTATGGTAGGTTTTGTCGAAAAAGTCGCAGCGGCAGGTTGTACGCGCTTTATTGTTCATGCCCGTACGGCGTGGCTACAGGGCTTGAGCCCGAAGCAAAATCGCGAAATACCGCCACTGCGTTATAATGATGTTTACCGTCTCAAACAAGACTTTCCAACGCTTGATATAGAAATTAATGGCGGTATCGAAACAGTTGCCGATATTAAAACGCATTTACAGCATGTCGACGGGGTGATGATTGGACGAGCGTTTTATCACAATCCGTACCTACTGGCAGAAGCCAACAGTTTATGGGGCGCGCCGATTACTAAGCGCTCGGATATTTTAGCGCAATTGTACCCTTATCTAGAAAAACAAATCGCTAAAGGTGAAGCACTACCAACGATGACTCGGCATTATTTAGGGTTGTTTCAAGGCTTAACAGGTGCGCGCAAGTGGCGACAGGCATTGAGCGGTAAACCGCAGCTAACGATAGACGATATTAAACGAGCCGCTGAAGAAGTCTTAGCCTTAAATCCAGATGCCTAGTCATCAATCACTATAAACATAAAATAACAGCTAATGGGTGCATAGCTAGTTGATAAAGACATTCATCAATTAGCTATTTGACGTTTATATATAAACCTTTAACTAATTTCCGCTAAATACTGCGCCATCGCGGCGCCATTATTAACAACATGTAACAGCATCGGTAATACTAGCGAGTCTGATTTGATACGCGCATAGCAAAATATCAATGCCAATACCACAATGGTGCCGATTTCATAAATGCCATATTGCAAGTGAATCACCGCAAATATCACGCTGGTCACTAGGCTTGCGACTATTGTGCCGCGATGCTCTGCGTTGGCTACGTTTGAGAACTGCTCAGCAATAGCCGACCATAATAATCCACGAAATATAAGCTCTTCATAAATCGGCGCGACAATCACCATGGCAAATATCAATAACCAGACTGAGCTGACAGACTGATATAAAGGGTCGACGAAGACCAACGGTGATTCATTGAGCAGGTAAGTTAACGCTTGACTGCCAATCATAAATATCAGCAATAACCCTAACATACCGATGCCAACCGACCATGAAAATGGCTGTAGCGCCAGATACTTCCTTACATTGCCGCCCCTCACCCCAATCAATAAAGCGCTGACTGCCACCAGTAATACACAGCCAATAATGATAGAAAGACTGACCACCGTACCATCATTACTGCCGAAAAAGAAAATATCGCCCATAGTAGCGTTTTTAGTAGCGGGCAATATAAGCTTTCCGGCGATATAGACGCCGATTAATTGACTGATAAAGAAAGTCACTACCATGCCTATCACTAACAACAACGCACCCAAGCGTGAAAATAGCGGCGTAGGTTTAGACGCTGTGGTCTTAATAGATGCGGTGGTCGCTTTTTTTAGCATAAATCGTCACTCAAAAAAGTGTGCTAGCTGCTCACATTACATTTATCCTAACTTCTAGGATTCACAACCATCAGTTATTGTGGCAACTGCTTTTTGATAAGCTCAAGCACTTGACGCGCCACCGACTCTGGGTGCTCAAGCGGGAACATATGTCCGCCAGTGTGGGTTTCATAATCGATATTCAGGCGTGATTTGATTTGCTGCGGGAAGCGGCGCTTGAGAAAGATACTGTCTTCACCAATGATGAGCGTCACTGGCGGTTTAGGTGCACGGTTTGGGGTCAGCCAATACCATGACGGGTTGGTGCGAAACACCTCAACTTCACTGGCTTTAGGGATTGCCAGTGTGACTTTGCCGTCCGCACGCTCATGTAAACCATGCTCGATATAGCCTTGAAAACTACGCTCATCGAAATCTTTAAAAAAGCCTTTATGACGCAGCTTATCATAAGCGTCTTCGCGGCTATCCCAGACATCACGGCGATGCTTGGACACGCCCGCTGGCGACAGCTTATCCATCAAGCGATTATTCATCAGCGGTAATCTATCGGCGTTTTTTGCCAAATGCCACAGCAGGCTTACTTTGCCATAAATCCACGGTGGATCCATCAGCACCGCTTGCGCAAATATCTCCGGCGCACGGTATAACGCCTGCATAGTACACATGGCACCAAGCGAATGCCCAACGCCTACTAACTGACTCACCCCATGCTGCTCACACGTGCGTTTAACGCTATCAATAATCTGCTGGGTCAGGCTTTGCCAATGGTTATCTACTGGATAATCGGGCGTATTACCCAGCATAGGGATATATTCAATGGTAAAAAATTCAGCAAGCGGGGCAAAAAACGGCGCATAAACGGCGCTTGGCATACCATTGGCATGGGCAAAATGAATGACAGGTTTTTGGGTTATCTTAGACTTGGGTAGTGACGCAAAGGTCTGTGGATTAATGGCACTCATGACAAGCTCTCAGTAATTTAAATAGCTGTTTATTATAATAATCGAAATTTATATACAATTAAGGCTGAGCATAATCACATACTCAGCCTTAACAATCATACACATTAAATCTAAAATATAAAGCGCTTAGCGCATCTGCGCTTGACCCTCTTCTTGCGGTAACACGTCAAGCTTGATACTTGAGCCAAGACCGGCGCCTAACTTAACGGCAAAGCGGTCCATAAATAAGCTAAATGGGTCGGTCGGCGTATAATTAACGACGTTATCAAGCTTCAGCTTCTTCTCTAAAGTCGAAATACTGCCCTTTTTGTCAGCTAAGCCAAGCTCAATCGACTGCTCGCCGGTCCAAAATAGCCCTGAAAACAGTTTGTTTTCCTCAGGATTCTTTAGACGATCGCCGCGACCTTCTTTGACCGCATTGATAAAGTGCTTATGAGTATTGTCCAAAACTTTTTCGACGTGCTGCTCTTCATAATCAGTGAGCGGACGTGACAAGCTTAAAATATCTTTATACTCGCCTGCGGTAATGGTGCGGTCTTTAACGCCAAATTTATCCATTAAGCCTTCGATATTGTAGCTTGGCATAATTACGCCAATCGAACCGACTAAGCTTGATGGATTGACATAAATCTCATCCGCAGCTGAAGCGATATAATAAGCGCCCGAAGCACCCATATCACCAATCACAGCGTAGAGTTTTTTATCAGGATATTCTTGACGCAAATCCATCATCGTCTGCCAGATTTCATCAGACTGTACGGGTGAGCCGCCGGGTGAGTTGATATCAAGCGCCACGGCTTTGGCATTACTGTTTTCAAAAGCGCGAGTTAAGGCCTCATTAACATCGTAAGCATTGGCGACATCACCACTACTAATCGTTCCTTGGATTTCAACCACCGCCAAATGCGGCTTACTGGTATCCACGCCTTCAAGCCCGGACGGTGTTTTGGTACTACAACCGCGACCAATGGTCAAAAATATCAATAAAATATAACCAAAGGTTAATAACTTAAAGAAAATACTCCAGCGACGGGCGCGGCGCTGCTCAACCACACTGGCTAATAACGTATTTTCAAGCAGTCGCCACTCTTGTCCACTCGGCTGATTTTGCTGCTGCAGCGGCGCTGGCTGGTTGGCCGAGTTGTCAGGACGTTTGTTAGGGTCTGGTGGCCAGTTGGGCATATAACTTCCTAAGTCAGAAACAATGTAAAACGATAAAAGAGAAACTCTAAAAAATTACATAATAAGAATTAAATATTTTTACTTAAACAAGCAGTTTTTTTTAGAACTTCAATAATAAGAATAATAATTAAATAAGCTACTAAGTATGGTAGCATTTCGCTCATGGTTCAATAGCAGAACTGTGAAATAGCTTGATATTATAAAGGCGACAGGTTATAGGAGCGAGATGTTTTATAAGGATGATACCAATAAGTCAGATTATAAGGTTAATCCTTACTATCGGCCTCAAAAGCTAGAGCGGCATCTAGTGACTTATTATCATAAGTGATTGTCTCATCGATTTGTTGCGCCCTTATTGCATCTGCAGAGATATGCGAAGTGCTATACCCAAGCCATGTTGTGCTATTCATAGCACTATTTAAAGAGTTTTTTAAAGTGTCATTTTTAGTATTCGGTTCAATCGCGCATAATAACGACCACATTTGCCACACGCGCGGATGGGTATCGACATTTAAAATCAAACGTGATTGAGCATTTTTAGTATGAGAAGGTGGCTCTTTGTTATCGGACTGAAGTGTTTGTACTTTAGTAGCTAATGATTTAAGCGGGTCAGCAGCATTATAACTGACAATTTGAATAGGTAATCGACTATCAAGCGCAAGCGTACAGTCCCAGACACTGGCATCGTTTATTTTGCTCCAACCTGTGATAGCTTGCAACGTTAAATCACCATTGGCGAGTTGCCAGGTTTTACCTTGCTCACAAGCTTGGGCACTGATGGTTGCCTGAGTTTTATTTTTACCAGATTGACTGGTCAGTTGATAAGCGCGCTGGAGCTCGGGCCAACGCTCGCTACGCCCGGCTTGCCAATACTGAGCGGTTGGGAGACGTTGACTTAACTCAGCGACGGTCATTGGTAGCAGCTCAGAGTCGTTTGGCTTATAGATGGTCGGCTGCAATGACTGACGGTTGTTATTTGTTAATGTCACTAAAGATGTCGTCAAGGCCGCGCTACTGCTTTGGACTACCATACCTTCTAGACGCTTGATAGATAAGCTGCGTAGTTGTTGCTCTAATGTCGCAGATAGCTTGTCAGCGGTTAGCGTGCTTGGCATCGTACGAGTATCATAAGGCCTATGATCGGCTAAAATTAACCAGCTAACGTTTGTCTTATTATCTTCATTATTTAGCACAGGGTATTGTAGCACCGCCGCGCTTAAATATTGGTCGCCCGTTGGCAGAATATAGAGAGTTGGAGTCATGGTTAACGACTGCTGGTTGGCGTATACCGTCATAACCAGTAGCGTTAACGGCGCTAGCGCGAGCCAACGACTGATAAGGCCACGCGCTAATAGCCACGGCAACATCGCCAATAATACCATCAGCAAAATTGCCATATTCACTGGCGTATAAAGCCATGCCCCTGAGAATATCGGTAACGCCGTTAGCCACGTGATAAGCTCGTGTAAATGAGCGACGAGAGCAATCACCAGTGCCCAAATAGTATCAGCTAGCGCAGGCGAGATAAGATAGCACAGCCCAGCCAGTAAATTTAGCGGTACAATCACCCAACCAAATAATCCAATAGCAAATAAATTAACGATAAGCCCTAACAGTGATGCCTTACCGAATAACAATAAGGTTATGGGTAATAGCGCAATAAATAGCCAAAACTGTAACTTAAACAACCTTTTAAACCCTAGCCGTAAGCGTTGAATTATCTTCGCATTTTTATTGTCATTAGAGTTCGTGGTCGTTAAGCTTGCAGACTCTGCTTGACTCCATGCTACTGAACTATCTTCGTACTTTAATAGCAGCGCTACCGCTATAAAGGACAGCCAATAACCAGCCTGCCACAGTACATACGGGTCGAACCATGCCATCAGTATCGCCAGCGCCAACAATGTACGCATGGTACTAATTGGCAGTAGCGTTAAGCGTATCAAACCTATAACTAATAACATCCACGCGGTACGCGCAGCAGGGACATCAAACCCAGTAAATAAGGCATAAATAAAAGCCGCGCTCATCATAACCCACCAGCGCAATTGCCAGCGCGGGATATGACGATAGAGAGAGGGGTAAAAACGATTCAACAGTAAGACTGCCAATCCCGCTAACACAATCGCTAAAAATAAAACATGCGTTCCTGAGATGGCCAATAAATGAGAAATACCTGCCAGCTGATATAAATCTTTGGTAGCGCGATTGATTAAACTGCGATCACCGGTCAGTAAGCTTAAAGTCACTGCTTTTGCTTGCTGCTCTGCGGGAGTTTGCCCTGCCCAATCTTGATAAAAATGCTGACGTAGTTGCCAACGTCCTTGGTCGATAGCGGTACGCAAACGGTATAGATAAGAATCGTCCGCTTTAGACAATGCTGCTGAGTCATTAAACGGAATAGTTGAGGTACTGGTCGCTAATATCGTGGCAACCCCATCGATATGTCGCCCTCGCAACCACCGATAACTATCAAATCCCGTTGGATTGTTCAACGCTTGCTCAGAGTTAGCAAGTGGCGCCAGCGTCAAAGTCATCAGTAACTGATCGCCGGGCTGCAAATGATTTAGGTCTATAGTCTGCGATTTATTGTCAGTACCTTTCTTAGAAGGTTTTTTAGGGAGCGACTTCTTAGAGTAAGATTTTTTTGGATAAGCATTTAGCAGTATACGATATTGTTTATTTTCGAAATATTCGAAATTATCTCCGTTTAAATTATTTTCCTTATTGCTTAGGCTATTATCAGTCACCTCTTTATAATTGGCATTGTAATTTACGCTCAGTTTGTCCAAATCCTGCGACGTTATCTCGGACAGTAAAGGCGATATATGGCTAATGGTAGCAACCTGCCGATAGCCACTATTACTTGCGTCGTCATAGACACTGTCACTGATGCCTTCGATGCTCACCAACGCTTGCACGCGCACAGTTTGTTTGATGGCATTACTTTGCGCCTGTTGCTGATTTATCAAAGCGAGCAGCCCACTACCAGTAATCAGCGCTAACGCTAATACTGTCGTTAATAAATAATGAGCAAATTTATAGAGTAATGGTGATGTAGAAGATGGGGTTTTAGCAGAATTTTGAACAGCAAGATTTTGAGCAGAGGAATTTTTAGAAACCCCTTTTTTAGCGTCAATCGAAGGTGCAAGCGCAATGTAACGCTGATTGATAAATAGCAGAACAATGGTCAAAGCCATTAATAATAACGGCAAGATAGAAGATGTGCTGAGGTCTGGTAATAAGGAGCCAATAGGCAGCGGAATAGTATCCGAGACGGCCAAAACCCCCATCATAACGATGATTATCAAGCTACCAATTAACCAGTACACCAGCGCTCCTCGCTTGCTTGATAGCTCGTCCATTGCATATAATTTGCATGATGGATAATGACCGTTCTAAACATTGAACCAACCACCAAGTGCGCAAACCGTCAAGCGATGGCATTTATGTGGCTATTACCCTATACTTACCAGAAATATTGCAATAGTGATTATTCAACATTATCTAGCCGCTTTTCTGATAACATTTATAGCTATATTTTTTATTAATAATATCACTGTATATCATCCCATCAATATGATTGAGCGGGTTGAAGTTAACATGTAAAGGCGATTCTGTGCCAAACAAACGTCTAAAAGACCTACTCCCTACCCCTGAAAAAATCTTAGAAAGTCGCTCATTAAAACTATTTGCGCCGCAACTTGCCGACCCGCGTTTATGGCATTTTAATCGCCATAGTTTAAATAAAGCGGTTTATATAGGCGTGCTCAGCGCATTTTTCCCGTTGCCAGGACAGATGTTGCTGGCCTTAATCGGCGCGCTTATTTTTCGTGCCAATGTGCCAATGGCGCTTGGTCTGACTTGGATTACTAACCCGCTGACGACCCTGCCGGTGTTTTATGCTGGCTACTATATCGGTGCCAAAATCCTTGATGTGCCGATGATAAGCTTGCGCATTATCGGTCGCATGATTTCAGATTTTACCTTATGGATTATCTCTGATGGCGCCAATCCTTTTATTACTTATAAAGGTACGGTATCTATCGCCGCTTTTTGTCTAGGGCTAACAATTTTAGCGGTCATCAGTAGTATTGTCTGCGGACTGGCGTTTAAAGCCATCTGGCGCTATAAAACTGTCACCAGCTGGCAAAAACGTCAGAAAGACTCTGCTGAAAAAACCAGCAAGCATGAATAGCCTTAATTATTAATAATCGATCTTGTCGCGTCAGTCATCTTATAAAAATAGCAGCATTCTATAAAGTTGGAAATATCTTATAAAATCATTACCCAATTCATAAGCGACCTTATAACTCGCCTTCTTCCTCTTTATGCTTGTCGATAGCGTTTTTAACATTATCAGCCAGATTATTATCCATCACAAAGATATCTATCACCTTCTCATCTTTTAGCAGCGTATAACGTTTTCCCGTGGCGCTATCTTGTGCCTTTAAATCGTAATCTGCACCCGCTAAAGTAATTGAGTCAAAAACCGGCGTCAGCAAGTCTATTTGTGCTTGTTTATCAATGGTGTCAAATAGCGTCGGATCCATATAAGGCTTTAGTGGTTCGTTACCTTCTTCAGCACTACCAAACGCTTCAATCGGATCATCATTTTTATCCATTTCATTATTCCTTATTTAGCATTTTAGTTATGGTTTTATCTACTTGTTAAAGCTGCTAGATACAGTCTGTTTTTTGCGTCGTTTTTATCAGTAACTTTTATAAAAAAGCTAACCGTATCATGCTGCTGCTCAGTAACAGCAGTTCTACAGTTTATTGAAAAAAAGTATTAAAAATGACGCCTTTAGTAATCTTCCCAATGCCCATTGCGCAATAACAGCTGACGGTCAGCAAGGCCTGCCAAACTACGGTCATGCGTCACCATCAATAGCGCCGTTTGCATGGTGCTTTGTAGCTCGGATAACAGCCCAAACACACTTTGGGCGTTGTCATAATCTAAGTTACCAGTCGGCTCATCGGCCAGAATAAGTGATGGTTTGGTCACAAGCGCGCGAGCAATCGCCACACGTTGACGCTCACCGCCTGATAGCTCACCGGGTCTGTGCGCCAAACGATGCTCCAAACCGACACTTTTTAAAATATCTATCGCTTGTTGACGTGCCTCGGTCGTCGATACTTTTGGGCGCATCAGTAGCGGCATAGCAACGTTTTCAACCGCGGTAAATTCGGCTAACAAATGATGAAACTGATAAATAAACCCCAAGTGTTTATTACGCATCGCCCCGCGCTCGGTCTCATTCATACTATTTAATAGCTGCCCGTGTAGCCAAACCTCCCCGCTACTGGGGGTATCAAGTCCGCCGAGTAAATGCAGCAAGGTACTTTTTCCCGAACCACTGGTACCAACAATCGCAATGCGCTCACCGGCATTGACGGTCAAATCCAGACCGGTCAATACTTGCGTGCTCACCGCCCCTTCATCATAAATTTTATTAATATTGGTCGCTTTTAAAATTTCAGACATGGTACTTCCTTTGTTTTCTTTATCATGGCATTGACGATTGACGCCTGTAGATTACTCGTAACGCAACGTTTGCGCAGGCTGAATTTTCGCTGCTCGGCGCGCTGGATAAATGGTCGCCAAGAAGCTCAGTATAAATGACGCACTGGTAATCAGCACCACATCGGCCAAACGCAGCTGCGATGGCAGATAATTTACAAAGTAAGCATCAAACAAATTGAGGCCAAAGGTTTGATTGATAAAGCCCAAAATATCACTGACGGTCAGGGCAAAGATAACACCAAGTATCGTGCCCGCAATGGTACCAATAAAGCCAATAACGATGCCCTGTACCATAAACACATGGGTAATCAGACGCGGTGAAGCGCCAAAGGTTTTTAAAATAGCAATGTCTGCTTTTTTGTCAGTGACTAGCATCACCAAACTTGAAACGATATTGAAAGCGGCTACAAGGATAATTAAAAACAGCAGCAAGCCAACCATGGCTTTTTCCATTTGGATGGCACCAAATAAGTTGCCGTGCGTTTGCGTCCAATCGCTAGGATAAAGCTTGTTAGGCGCAATAGCTGCTGCTTTTTGGGCCGCCATCGGTGCGTTAAAGATATCGTCAAGCTTCATACGAATACCCTGCGCGCCCTCTGGTAGACGCAGTAATTTTGCCGCATCACCCATCGGAATAAACGCCATTAAGCTATCTACCTCGGGACTGATGGTAAAAATACCTGTCAACGTAAAACGCTTGAAGCGCGGTATCACACCTGCTGGCGATGGCGACGCTTCTGGCAGCACCAAGGTCACTTTATCACCTAAGCGCAGCCCCAAAGACTGCACCATCTCTTCACCAAGGACAATACTGAATTCACCATTTTGCAGCGTATCAATACTGCCTTCTATCATGTGCTCGTTGATGATAGAAACGTTTTTCTCATACTCTGGATCAACGCCGGTGACCATAATCCCAGCCACTTGACCGTTGGAGGTCAGCATACCTTGCAGCTGAATAAAGGGTGCGACGGCAGCAACTTCGGGATCTTCTTTAATTTTACCAGCTACCTCTTTCCAATCACCGATAATCTCGGTTGAAATAACCGTCGCTTGTGGCACCATACCCAAAATACGCGTTTTGAGCTCGCGATCAAAACCATTCATGACCGATAGCACCGTAATCAGTACCGCCACGCCAAGCGTCAGTCCAATCATTGAAATCAGCGATATAAAGGAGATAAAACCATTACTACGCTCTGCTCGGGTGTACCGTAAGCCGATAAATAACGCTAAAGGACGAAACATATTCAAACTCTTTATCTTATCTACGTGCGACTTTATTTATGTTATAAAATCCAATGCAGCAACCGCCTTTTAGTATGACACTCACTAAGGCTGTTGCCGCAAAAACATATCAATCGAACAAAAAACAGGGGATTATGAGCAGCAAAATACCGCTGTCAAAAGGGAGCTAGTTTGACACAATTTGACTTATATGTGCCAGTCATTAGCGCAAACTGCCGGTATTTTTTAATAAAAATTCAACTTTTCATATTATTTTTCGCGAGGGGCTTGCTATTAGTTGCGTCTATACCTATATATTGTATGCTAAGGACAATTGTCATTAACCCCTCATTGTTGTTTGCTGCCTCTTTACTGACGACATTGCTGGTTATCATAAACCAATCCGCTCATATATTGGATAATGGTCAGCAATCACAGTTTTAGACCCAAACCTCATGGCTGACTTAAGTTTGAGTATATTCATGACCATTAATTATCAATATAAAAACATCCAATCTCCCACCAAAATCACCTTAACTGACGAGCAATCTGCCGGTCACGCCGATCATTGGCGGATTTTGACCGATGACATGAGTCAAGACGTGCCAGAATGGCTACAAAAGATGATTGAAAAAGCGGCGATGCCGAAAGGGCTCAACAGCAATGTCAGCGCTAAAGACAGCTGCTTATTGCTATCTGAAGACCAGCCTTGTCATATCAATCAAGTGCTGGCGATGAAAGACGGCAAGCCTGAATGCTTTATTAATGCTTACCCTTGTGTCGATAGCCCTTATGGTTTGACGTGCAAAATCGAGCGCATGATTGTCAATGACAACACTCACGATACCGTCTTACGCTTACGCACCGCTGATGGCAGCATTATTTATGCTTTCGACCAGCTGTACACCGCTAACCGCCATTTATATCAGCAAGATACCGCCTATTATGTGAACTTTAGTGCGTGGGCGCATGAGATTAAGCTGAGTGAACAAGACGAAGTGATTATGGTCGAAGACCAAGAAGCCATTCGCTACCATCGCGCTTTTAACGACATCGTCGCCGCTAATGATGGAAAAATGCCTGACGATTTACAAGAGCAAATCAAAGCATGGCAGCCTCAAACCAAAGAACAAATGGCGCCCGTCGAGATTAATCTCGGTCATATGTGCGCGTATTTGTTCGGCGATACCATAGGGCAAGAAGATGAAGCATGGTGTCAAGGTCAGGTGCTTGGTAAGCAAGAAACACTATTTAATGGTCAGACCATTATCTTAGTTGATGTGGTGGTACTGCGTGAACAAGATGCAGACCCTTTTGTCATTCGTATCGGCGCACCTAAAACCGAAGCCACCGCTGCTATTGAAGTGCATGATTATGTACAAGCCAATATCTGGTTACAAGCGGCGATTTACAAAGAAAATCAAAAATTGCAACCAACTGCGCAACAATCAAAAGCCAGTTAATTTAGAAATTACCTTACTGTTAAATTCTCCGACGAAAAAGCCCTTAATGTGAATTAAGGGCTTTTTTATGCGAAACGTTATTGATACAAAAATGAAAAACAGGCCATTAAGCTAAGGTAGTTATTGACTTGATATTACTATAAAGCTCTTTTTGCTCAGCGCTTGGGCGCGCGGTTTGTACTGCCATCAATTGTGACATATCACCTTCGACACGAATTTTACCGGCCATAAAAGCGCCCATGATTTCATTGGTATCAAAGTTGGTAATGATAGATTGCAGCAGGCTACGATCCAATAATAAGGTTGTGGTTGCCTTATCATTCAAACCGCGGTGCAGTAAGCCGTCAGCAAAGCTTGCTTCGATATCTTGCTCCGTATCGGTAACTTTTAAGTTCACCACCATATTAGCAAGCGCTGGTGGTAAATTTAATTCACCGGCTTCTTGACCCATTTTCTCAACTTGCTCAAACCATTCGTCTGTCAAAAAAACTGCCATATTATTATCCTTAATACCTATTATTTATGAGGTTATTTATGAAGGTAGGCTTGTGCCAGCATACGGCTAAGCCTAACCACTATTTAAAAGTTCAAAATATTCGTTAATATCAGTATAAAGCACTTGGTTAGCGATACTACAAGGCGTCATTATAAGGTGCGATTCGATGATAAGTAAAACTTATTTATAGCGCAAATGCTGCTATTGTTACAAAACCACCGCTTAATTGTATTTTTTGCGCCAAAAAGCACTATCTTTTTTCACCCCTAGAATAGTAGGGAAATTGGGTATAAAATAGGTGTATAACGCTGAAAGATTATATCGTTCATAACTATTTTTACCAAAGAGTTTGTATTTTGGCGCATAGTTCTGATGATATTTGATTAGGTTTGCGTTACAATACCCTTAAACAGAGTCGGGAGTTTTAACTAAACATTACGTAAACATGGTTTTTGTCAGCCGCCGCTAGCATACATTTATGGTGTATAAGTTTTTTATCACCGATTGAATATCAGTATCTATCTTCGTTCATACTGGCTTTTTAGCAGTAATAATTAAGATACATACTCAGCCTCAATAGATGTTTGATGCTCAAGGAAGGCACATTATCTTATCAAATTTAACCGTTTATTATTTATTAATTATCCTATTATCGTCCAGCTGTGAGCGCCGTGCATTTATATCGCCGCCCTCTACTCAGCAGTAACCGCTGATAACTAGTGTAGGTTTGACTTAATAGTAAATAAGGTCTCGATAATAAGATTTGGCAAAAACAACATGTACCGCAACCATAATCTGCTTATAATTTTTTATAATATAGAGGCTGCGGAGAGTTAGTTAATTCTGTTGATAATTCGGGCTGTAAAGGAATCATCCAATGAGTTTACAAAACACAGCAGTCGCCCCAATTGACCGTGAGTATGAAATCACTGTCGTAAGATTCTTTACGATAATGGCCGTGATATGGGGCATCGTCGGCATGAGTATTGGTGTGTTCATTGCTTCACAGTTAGCATGGCCAGCACTAAACTTTGACATTCCATGGCTGACATTTAGTCGTCTAAGACCGCTACACACTAACGCGGTTATCTTTGCATTCGGTGGCTGTGCCCTGTTCGCAACGTCTTACTATATTGTTCAGCGTACCTGTAAAACGCGCCTATTTGCACCGTACTTAGCTTGGTTTACCTTTTGGGGTTGGCAAGCGGTTATCGTAGCAGCCGTTATTACCCTTCCTTTAGGTTTAACATCAACCAAGGAATACGCTGAGCTTGAGTGGCCTATCGATATTTTGATTGCATTGGTATGGATCTCTTATGCCATCGTTTTCTTCGGTACGCTAATCAAACGTAAAACCTCACATATTTATGTGGCTAACTGGTTCTTTGCAGCTTTTATTATTACGATTGCTCTACTGCATATCGTAAATAGTATGGCCATCCCTGTTAGTGCGTTTAAATCTTACTCATTATTTGGCGGTGCAACTGATGCCATGGTGCAGTGGTGGTACGGACATAACGCGGTAGGTTTTTATCTAACGGCAGCGTTCCTTGGAATGATGTATTACTTCGTTCCAGTACAGATTGGTCGTCCTATTTATTCTTACCGTTTGTCTATCGTTCACTTTTGGGCATTGATTGCTTCATATATGTGGGCTGGTGGTCACCATTTGCATTATTCAGCGCTTCCAGATTGGACGCAGTCTTTAGCAATGGTCTTCTCTATCATCCTATTCGCACCATCTTGGGGTGGTATGATTAACGGTGTACTAACGCTATCAGGTAGTTGGGATAAGCTGCGTACCGATCCAATCATTCGCTTTATGATTGTGGCATTGTCATTCTATGCGATGTCGACGTTCGAAGGCCCAATGATGTCTATTAAGACGGTGAACGCCTTATCGCATAACACTGACTGGACAGTAGGTCACGTACACTCAGGTGCGCTTGGCTGGGTAGGTATGATTACCATTGGTTCGCTATATGTACTGTTACCACGTATTTATAACAAACCAAAAATGTACTCAATCAGCTTAATCACTACGCATTTTTGGCTGGCAACTGCAGGGACAATCTTCTACATCGTATCTATGTGGATCTCGGGCATTGGTCAAGGCATGATGTGGCTTGCTACCAACCCAGATGGTACTTTGGTATATAGCTTCGTTGATACTGTTGAATTCTCGCATTTCCCATACATTGGTCGTGCTTTTGGTGGCCTATTGTATGTGTCGGGTATGTTTGTGATGGCTTACAACTGTTATAAAACACTCAAGATGCCAGAAGGTAAGCCTGTAGATGTCGCTGATCCAACGGATCATGAACCTAGTGTCGAAAAACCATCGACAGCTAACGTATAAGGAGCGATCATGGCTGGTACACCGCATGAAATTATCGAAAAAAATACAGGCTTGTTGGTCATCGGTATCGTTATTGCTATTAGCTTTGCAACGCTAGTTGAAATCGTACCACTTATTTATGATAACAAGGGTCCTGAAGAAGGTGGGGTGAACGCTCCCCTTCCTTCTATGGAGCCATGGACTGCACTAGAGTTCGAAGGTCGTGACATCTATATTCGTGAAGGCTGTCACGTTTGTCATACCCAAATGATTCGTCCTCTACGTGCTGAAGTTGAACGTTACGGACCTTACTCACGTGCTGCTGAGTCAACGTGGGATCACCCATTCTTATGGGGCTCAAAACGTACTGGACCAGATTTGGCACGTGTTGGTGGACGCTACTCTGAAGATTGGCAAAAGCAGCATCTGATAGACCCGCAATCACTCGTTCCTGAATCAGTGATGCCAGGTTTCCCTTGGCTTGCAACCAACGAAGTCAATGGGTCAAACGTTCAAACGAAAATGCGTCTATTCCGCGATCGCTTCGGTGTTCCTTATACTGAAGAAGATATCGAAGGAGCTCCCGATGCTGTTCTTGGTGCCACTGAGCTTGACGCTCTTGTTGCCTATCTACAACAGTTAGGCACCGCGATGGAAGGACAGCGCTAATGGGTATTGGTGAATTACAAACAATTGCGACCGTTTCTGCCTTTGTTGCCTTCGTAGGTGTTGCATGGTGGGCGTATTCGCCAAAAAACAAAAAACGCTTCGAAGAAGATGCACAACTTGCGCTTGATGACGAGGATATTAAGTCTCTGTCTGAAGAGCAGCGCAATAAGGATAAACGATGACATTTTTTTGGAGTTCTTGGATTACCATACTAAGTATCATGTGTTGGGCAGGTATTCTTGGTGTCTTACTGATGGTATTGAAGTACAAACCAGAACTAGAAGAAGACGGTACCACAGGCCACGCCTATGACGGCATTAAAGAGTATGACAAACCGTTGCCTAAATGGTGGTTAGTGATATTCTTTGGTTCAATCATTTGGGGTGCCGCTTACTGGGTATTTTTCCCAGCAATTTTCCCAGCAAGCTGGAACGGTCTGGCAACAGTAGAGGTCGATGGTGAAACAGTGCCATGGTCTTCTAAGAATGAGTTGTTCAGCGAGCTTGAGAGCAATAACAAAGTATTCACGGATAACTTTGAACAAAACATTTTGGCTAAAGCAGATGCCAGCGGTGCAACAACGACGCTAGCGTCTCTTGCTGACATGCAAGCGACCATGCGTCGTAGTGAAAATCCGCCAGCTGACTTGCAGACGCAAATCGACGAGAAAGTGGCCGAGTTGGCACCTTATGTCGAAAAGCTGGCTGAAAACCCGAATGCATTGAAGGTTGGTAGTCGCTTGTTCTTACAGAATTGTGCTGTCTGTCACGGCTCTAATGCGAAAGGTGCGCTAGGCTATCCTAATTTGACCGACAATGACTGGTTATATGGCGGTGAAGCTTCACATATCCTAACGACGCTACATAATGGTCGTGTTGGTGGTATGACAGCTTGGCGTGACCAACTTGGCGAAGATGGTGTGCGGGCAGCGGCTGAATATGTCTTGTCAATCTCTGGTAACCAACCAGGTTATGATCTTGACCCAACTCAAGTTGCTCAAGGTGAAGTGATATTCAATGAGCCTACCAACTGTGTGCTGTGTCATGGTAATGATGCTAAAGGTATGATTTCTACTGGCGCACCAGATTTGACTGATAATATTTGGTTGTATGGTGGTGATCGTGAAAGTATCCGTGATACCATCCGTTATGGCCGTGCCGGTGTGATGCCAGAGTGGGAAACCAAACTAGGTAATGAGCGTATTATGCTGCTTGCTGCGTATGTTTATTCTCTATCAGACAGAACGCCTCAGCCTGCTAAAGCGCAGCCTGTTTCTGCCGCTGCACCAAAAGCAGCCACACCTGAAACGGCAGTTGCAAACTAAGCACATTTAGTCAGTTGTATATCGTAAATAAGTAGTGTTTGACAAAGGGAGGACTGTGATTGCAGTTCTCCCTTTTTAGTTATTTATCAGCTTTATGTTTTATTAATAAACTCTGCCTACGAGCAACTCGCAAAATCAAACTGCCGATAGATTTAATACTTTTTATGCTCTATCACCACTGGTTTTGATATTTATCAAGCTCAATAGTGATACGCACTTTGTCTATCAATAAGTCGCAGATAAGTATTGCTTTTTAGCATTCTCACCCCATTTATAGTAGGGAAACTGCTAAAATAGTAATCTATTAGAAACACTATAGAATCATCTATTTAAGCATATTTTAATCCTTTATTTACAATCGCTCATTTGGTAGCAAGTTTGGATACTTTTTTTGGTATGGCTCTTGCTACTTACTGACATTGATAACATCGCACATCCATATACCCAGGTATTGAAGGTATTTGTTCATCATGCCAGCAGACTGATTCTTTTTTTAAAGAGGCACGTTTATGTCAGCACAACCATCCAATAAAATTCCTGTCGTTGAGGTGGATCTTAACGCCAATAAAAAACGCGTTCACCCTAGATTTATCACCGGATTTTACCAAAATATCCGCGTGATTAGCATGTATGCGTTATTGGCATTATTTTTGATTTTACCGTGGATAAGGTATAACGGCAGGCAAGCTATCTGGTTCGATGTGCCGTCGCAGCATTATTATATTTTTGGTATGACGTTTCTGACCCAAGACTTTTACTTTCTTGCCGTCTTTGCGCTTATTGCGGCTTTTGCGCTATTTATGGTGACGGTATATGCAGGGCGGGTTTGGTGTGGTTATGCCTGTCCGCAAACCATCTGGACGCATATGTTCCAATACGTTGAAAAAATAGTCATCGGCGATCGCAATAAACGTATCAAGTTTGATAAAGAACCTATGAATGCTAAAAAAGTCTTCAAGCGTTTTTTAATCTACTTTATTTGGTTTGTATTTTCGATGATTACGGCGATGACGTTTGTCAGTTATGTATCAGGGACAGAAGCTCTATATGGTAGTTGGCAAATGTTAGGGGGCGTTATCCCCTTCCCTGACTGGTCAACTTGGATATGGGTATCGATATTTATTTTCGCTTTCTCGACCTACGTCAATGCAGGCTATATGCGTGAGCAGATGTGCGTGCAAATCTGTCCTTATGGTCGCTTCCAAAGCGTGATGTTTGATAAAGATACCTTGATTGTTTCTTATGATTATGAGCGCGGTGAACCTCGCGGCGCCCGTAAAAAAGGCACCCATCCTGAGAATTTAGGCGATTGTATTGACTGTACGATGTGCGTGCAAGTATGCCCGACGGGTATTGATATTCGTGATGGGTTGCAGGTTGCCTGTATTCAGTGTGCCGCCTGTGTCGATGCTTGTAATGATGTAATGGATAAAGTTGGCTACCCACGTGGCTTGATTCGTTATACCACAGAGCGTCAATTGGTCGAAAAAGAGCCAAGCCGTGTACTGCGCCCGCGCTTTTTTGCTTATTTAACCTTGCTTGCGGTACTTTGTGGCGGTGTGGTTTATGCATTGACAGACCGCGTACCGTTAGAGATTGATATTCGCCGTGACCGTAATCAGTTGTCGTCAGTAAACCAACAAGGCATGATTGAAAACAGCTATATCGTTAAATTGACCAACAAAACCCAAAGTGCGCACACTTATAAAATAAGCCTTGAGCCACAAGATGGGTTGAGCTTAGGCGTACGCTTCAACGATGTACCGTTAGAAGCAGGCGAAAGCTTTGATATGCCAGTCAGTATTTATGGCGACCCTGAGGTGATTGAGTTTGGTCAAACGCCGATTACTTTAACAGTAGCCAGCGAAGATGGTAAATATAATGTGAGTAAACAAAATATCTTTACCACGCAAGGGCAGTAATTATTGAGTATGTAGTTGCTTTTATCTATTCATCCGCTCGTTAGTGGTGCTTGGTCAAAGGCTAATCATCACTGACTGGCAGCTGAATTATTTATCATTAAACTGGCTGCTCTGAGCCGTCGGTTTATTTTTTGATAGCGTTTATAATAAGCTGACAAACCGCACTTTATAAACGAATATCTGATTAATAGGTATGTTATGTCTAGTCCAGCACCGAACTTTAAGCATCAAGACAGCCAACCATGGTACAAAAACTATATGGTGGTTATCTTTGTCATTGGCATGCCAGCTTTTGTAGTAATCGCTTGCATTTGGTTTGTTTATTATTCTTATCAAATCCGTGATAGCGTGGTACGCGACGATTGGTATATGGATGGCAAAACCCTATATCATGACGTCTCACGCGACAAGCTCACCTATGATTTAGATTTACATGGCAAGATGCAGTTTGCCGATAATGGCGATGTCGTTTTTTATCTCAATTATCCTGAGCAAAGTTTGCAGTCTGGTAAATTATTAAACGGTGAGCCTTTAACCTATCCTGACTCTTTAGAGTTGTCTATCTCGCACGCCACCGACATTAAAAAAGACCGCGATGCGGTACTCAAACATCAAGAAGGTAACAAGTACACGGCGCAAGTCGATTTGGATGACGTAAAAGGCAAATATTATTTGCAAGTCAGTTATGATGGAAAGAATGATTGGCGTATGCAGGATGTGGCAAAATTACCACGCCCTGAGGTGAGTTTTAACCCTCTACCCGTTTTTGCCAAAAGTTAATTGTTAAGGTTAAATAAATACAAAAAAAACCAGCCATTAGTGAATAATGCGCTGGTTTTTTTTGGGGGTTAATTTTATAAAAATATAACGAGTGAAAAGTAATATTGATATATCACGCACTGTTGATATCAGTTTTTCTTGCTTGCTGTGCCTGCGCAGACAGAGGCCACAAAAAATTGATATCAGCAATACCGTCGCGTTTTTAGGATATTTTGACTATAGCTATCTATATGATTTAAATCACCGGATTAATCGTGGGGATTTTTTGCGTGTTGCGATTATTTTTTGTAGTATTATCCGCTGTTTCCACTTGCTGGTTGGGGTTTTGATGATGGGCAAACTTCGGATTAAAAACTTGAGTTTTTGGCGCTACTGGTAAACCAATCTCAGCCAAACTGTCGGTCTGCCCTGCTTGGATATTATCGCCTTCAAATAAGCGCTCATTGTCATCGCGCTCTATGCTTAAAGTTTCAAAGTCAAACAACTCGCGATCGGCCAATTGTGACGGCGCGACGTTTTGCATCGCTTTAAAAATAGACGCCAAACGCTGTGGATGGGCGTTATCCCATTCGCGTAGCATATCATTGATAATTGCGCGTTGCAGATTGGTTTGGCTGCCGCATAGATTACACGGAATAATCGGAAATTCTTTTAAACGTGCGTATTCAATGATGTCTTTTTCTTCAACGTAAGCAAGCGGACGAATCAGTAAGTTTTGCTTATCATCGCTTAGCAGTTTTGGCGGCATGGATTTCAGCGCGCCGCCGTGGAATAAATTTAAAAAGAACGTCGCGAGCATATCATCGCGGTGATGACCAAGGGCGATTTTGGTGGCGCCGATTTGTTTGGCAAAACCATATAGCGAACCGCGACGCAGGCGTGAGCAGGCTGAGCAGTACGTTTTACCTTCTGGCACCACGCTTTTGACGATACTATAGGTATCTTTTTCTAAAATATAATGGGCAATACCTTGCTCATTCAAATAAGCGGGCAAAATATCTTCGGGATAACCGGGCTGCTTTTGGTCAAGATTTACCGCAACGATATCAAAGCTAATCGGGGCAATGCGTTTGAGCAGCAATAAGATATCGAGCAACGTATAGCTGTCTTTGCCGCCTGAAACGCAAACCATAACAACATCGCCGTCTTCAATCATATTAAAATCGCGAATCGCCCATGATACTTGGCGACGTAGCTTTTTTTGTAGCTTGCGAAATTCTGCCGTTTCAGTCGGTAAAATTTGCGTAGAGGATGTTTGCTCAGCGGTATTATTACTTATAGCCGCGCCAGCAATGTCGTCATACCCCATACTATCAGTATCTTCAGCATAACTATCCCAGCCGGTATTGGTAGAATCGGCATCTGCAGAAATCGTATCGCTAGTTGCTGCATCAAACTGGGAAGGGATTTTAGGCGTAAACAAGGTCGCTACGGTCATAAGACACTCAATATCTTTACAAAGTTGATGTTACGGTAAAAATAAGCAGCCGTAACTTTAACAGGCTGGCTTTAAAAGCAGCGATTATAACAAATTTTGCTAACAGATTGAAAAGTCGCACAAAATTAGTGGCTTTTTGTGCGACTTTTTATCGCAACTTATGCGCAATTAAACATATCTTCAAAGTTATGTAATAATGCCACCTTAGTTAAAATAGCCATTTCTCAAAAACTCAAATTTTTCAAATTTCTTAAACCAACAATAGACAATACTATGACTCAAATAACTGCGCCAACCTCCTCTCCCAGTCTCAAAGACAATGCTGATTTAGCAGCACTACATAAAAGCCAAAATGCCGTGGTGCTGCTATCAGGCGGGCTTGATTCCGTGACGTGTTTGTATTGGGCAAAGGCGCGCTATACGTCTGTGACGGCGGTCAGTTTTAACTATGGTCAACGCCACAATAGCGAGCTTGTCGCTGCCAAGACCATTGCAAAGACTGCCAATGTTAACCACCGCATTATTGATATCGATATCGCCCAGCTTGGTGGCTCATCACTCACCGACCACAGCATGACTGTCCCTGATGGCGATACTGATAAATTCCCAAGTAACAGTCGCGATGACAGTGATATCAATGATATAGATACTAATGACGCCATTCCAAATACCTATGTGCCGGCGCGTAATACCATATTTTTATCTTATGCTTTAGCAGTCGCTGAAGTCACTGATGCTAATCATATCGTCATCGGTGTCAGTTCAGTCGACTATTCAGGCTACCCTGATTGTCGTCCAGAATATATCACCGCCTTCGAACACATGGCAAACCTTGCCACCAAAGCTGGCATTACTGGTCATCATTTATCCATTCAAACTCCGCTACAGCATTTAAGCAAAGCCAAAACCATTGAGCTCGGTTTAGCGCTTGGGGTCGATTATGGGCAGACGATCTCTTGTTATCAGGCAGATGCCAATGGTCTTGCTTGCGGTATTTGCGACAGCTGCGTCCTACGTCGCCAAGGATTTGCCCAAGCTGGGATTGCTGACCCGACGCGTTACCTGTCTAAAGAGTTTTCATAAGCCTTTGGAAATATTCTGTTAAGCACTTGAAAATGCCACCATTATTATCTTAGCATAATGGCTTATTAAACATTTGCGCAACATTTGCTTGCATTAACACAGCACGCTAGCGTTGTATTTTAAGTGATTTACTTGCTATGGTATGGGCGACTATGTCAGTCACAAGCGGCATGTACTGCTGGTTTACGACAGCTTAATGAGTGACATAGATAAAAAAGGCTTTTATAGTTACCTATACTTTTATCATCACTTATATAAGCCATAAAACCTGTGACCACATAACACTACCAAGATTTTTATATAAAATCTGAGAAATTGACACGACCCGTAGAGGATGTTTATGAAGTTTTTGCCTGTATTACCCCTAGCTCTTGCTGCGCTGTTTGCCTTACCACAAGCAAACGCGGCCGACATCAAACAAGACAATATCAATACCTGTGTCAATGGCGCGGTCAAATATAAAGTCGCTAATAAAAGCGATGCTACCAAACTTTGTAACTGCACCATCGGTGTCCGTAGCAATATGACCATCGGTCAAATGTGGGAAATCGAGAGCTATGCAAAAAGTAAAAAAGACCCATCTGGTCTCCCTTACGTGAAAAAAATGCAAAAAGACTTGCAGCAATGCACCGTGGGCTTGGACCTAAAACAGCCACAAAAACCTGCCTAAGCTGCTTAAAAAAATATTTGCTACAAAATACAAAAGACTGGTCATCGCCAGTCTTTTGTATTTTGTAGCGAATGAATAAGTGAAGTGTAAAACGGAGTATTTATTTCTGCCAAACTGCCTATAATAAGACCACCTACTATAATATACGCATAACCGAAACTAATAAGGATTTTATAATGGCTAAGCCCACTACAGAGAACCTTGCCCTGCCCGATTTTCCGGTCACTATCGTGCGCGAGCTAGACGGCAATTTTATTTATGACGATATCAGCCTAAAAGAGCTGGTTGCCCATACCGATAAGGGGCTTATCTTATATTTTTATCCAAAAGACAATACCCCAGGCTGTACCACGCAAGCGACAGAATTTACTACTCATATCAATGCGTTTGATGAATTGGGCTACGATATCATCGGTGTGTCGCGCGATAGCGTTGAGTCTCACGAAAAATTCATCGCTAAGTACAATTTGCATATTCCTCTGATTAGCGACAGTGATGAGAAATTATGCCAATATTTTGATGTAATTAAAGAAAAAAATATGTATGGCAAAGTCAGCTTAGGTCTTGTACGCTCAGCCTTTGTCTTTGATAAAGATGGCACGCTCACCCATGCACAGCGCAATTTACGCGCAGCCGGCTATACCGAACGCTTACTCGCCACGCTCGCGCCATAATATTTTTATGATTATTTGGCAATTTTATTTATCTCTATCGACTACTATAAAACCTTTTTTTTGTGAGTAATATGAATCAACAGACTGACAGCACCACCGATAATAACACTAATAAAAAAGCGACGCGCAAGGTATCGGTGGCGGTCATCGGCGCCGGTACCGCCGGTCAAAACGCCTTTCGCCAAGCCAGAAAACTAAAAGACGACGTCCTCATTATTAATGACGGCTCTTGGTCAACGACTTGTATTGCCGTCGGCTGTATGCCGAGTAAACTTCTCATCGCTGCTGCCGATCGCGCCCATGACACCAACCATTCTGGCGAGTTTGGTATTCATGCTACTGCTCAAATAGATGGCAAACAAGTGATGGAGCGGGTTCGCGCCGAACGCAATCATTTTGCCAGTTACGTCCAAAAGCAAGTAGAAAGCTGGCCTGCTGAGACAAAAATAGCGGGTCGAGCTTACATCAACCAACAAGGTCTTATTGAGATCAATGATGAACTCATCGAAGCCGATAAAATTATCGTGGCGACTGGTAGTAAGCCGTTTATCCCTGATAACTGGGCGGATAAACTTGGCAAAACATTATTGACTTCCGATACCGTCTTTGAGCTAACTGATTTACCAAAGTCTCTCGCCGTCATCGGCGCAGGGGCTATCGGCTTGGAGCTCGCCCAAGCCTTTACACGTTTGGGCGTCGAGGTGACACTTTTTAATCGCGACAAACGCGTCGCCGGTCTAAAAGATGAGGATATCAGTAATAAAGCCATTGATTGCTTAAGTCGTGAGCTGACCATGCATTTGGGCAGCAAGATTAACGATGTCGGTCAGCAAGCAGCAGATAACGAAGGCTCAGCGGCTTTTATCGATTACGAAGACAGCGCTGGTGAAGCGCGCCAGTGGCAGGGTGAGTATGTATTGGTCGCTACGGGCCGACGCAATAATATCGCGGCCCTAGGCGTTGAAAACGTAGGGGTTGAGCTTGATGACAAAAATCGCCCAAAGCAGCTCGATAAAAAAACGGGTAAAATTGGCAATTTAGAAGTTTATATTGTCGGTGACGCCAATGCCAATTTGCCTTTATTACACGTTGCCAGTGATGAAGGTTTTAGTGCGGGTAGTATGGTCTGTAACAACAATAGCGATGCATATATCCGCCCAACTGCCGCGCCGTTTTCTATCGTCTTTTGCTCACCACAAATCGTTAACGTCGGCATGTCGCTACCTGAAATACAAGCCGATCCAGAGCTTGAATATGTGATTGGAAAAGCCAGCTTTGATAATCAAGGTCGTAGCCGCGTGATGGGTGTCAATTGTGGTCTACTGCACATTTATGGTTGCAAAAAGACAGATAGAATCTTGGGCGCAAGCATGGTTGCCCCTGATGCGGAATATATCGGTCATATATTGGCGATGGCGATTACCAATGATATGAGTATAAAGGACATGCTCGATACGCCTTTTTATCATCCGACGATACTAGAAGGTTTGCGTACGGCGTTACGTGATGTGCAGCGTATGATGAAAATTCCTTATCAGTATCACGATACTCAAGAAGGGACTTTTTAATCGACTGATAAAACCATTTTTATTAAAATTAACGTTAATATGGTTTAAGCTATTACGCGCAGCTAAGCTCAGATCGAAAATGAGCTGTGCGGTTTACGCTGATTGTTCCTTAAAAATGCTGATTGTTCCTTAGAAATTTAGCGTTAAAACTTTATTTTTAGATGATTTTATAGCTGAATTATCTTAGTATAAGCTCTTTTTACGATTCATTTGATGTAGACCCAAACTTTGCATGGATAAAACAATGGCAATCGCTGGTATTACTGACTTCTTTCAAGAGATTGTTCGCGACCTACATACCAGCCTATATATTGCTATCGGCGGTTCCATCGAAGAAGACTCACTCGACTGGACTTCTAAATCAGTAGAACTGGTGAGCACGGCCATCAAAATCCTAATACTGCTGGCGGTATTGGGATTTTTTTATTGGCTTGCCATCTATCTTATCAAAAAAAGCAAAAGCCGCATTGGTCTCAATGAACGCCGCTCCAAAATCGCCCGCTCGGTATTACGCTATATTTGGATAGTCAGCAGTTTAATCGCTATTATGAGTCAGCTAAGCTTTGAACCAGATACGGTCAAAGCCACGGCCAAAGCCAGTACGTGGGCGGGAATTTACTATGTGTTATGGGCGTCATCTGGACAAATTATACATAAGGTTTTACAGCATTATGGTCTAAACGCCTCTATTGAGCAGCTGCTTAAAAATATTTTATCGGTGCTATTATTGGTATTCGGGCTTGCCAGCGTTATGGCACAATTTGGCTTTGATATCGTATCTTTGGTAGCAGGTCTGGGGATTGCCGGTATTGCCGTGGGTTTTGCCGCCCAATCGACGCTTGCTAACTTTATCGCCGGCATTACCATTTTACTTGAGCAGTCCTTTCAAGTCGGTGACTGGGTCAATATCAATGACAATGAAGGGCGGGTTGTGGTCATCGCGTTACGCACGACCCATATTTTAACCCGTGATAACATCACCGTCATCATCCCCAACTCCAATGTCGCCTCATCAGTGGTCACCAATTTAACTTCAAAAAACTTTATCCGTTTTGATATCCGTATGCGCATTGCTTTTGAAGATGATGTCGATAAGGCGCGCGAGGTTATTTTACAAGTATTGTCTGATAGTGAAGTGGTGCTAAAACGCCCTGAAACCTCAGCGACGGTAGACGAGATTGGCGAATATGGGGTATTTTTTGTCATCCGTTTTTGGGTCAAGCCTGCCGCCGTTGCGCGTATGCCAAAGATTAAAGAGGCCTTGACGGAAAATATCAAACGGGCGTTCGATGAGGCAAATATCTCAACCCCCTACCCGCATATGCGCCTGCTAATGCCAAAAAACGTTGATTCTCCTATCGACACCAAACCCTTTGCAACCACGACCAAACTGATTACTGAAGACAACTCATTAAAAAAAGATGCTGAATAACGGCTCGATAATCTCAAAACCCAGTAAGTCATCATTTTTTCAACGTAGCTTTTAAACACTGCACCATAAACACTGCCACTTTAAACTATCAACTTCGTAATTATGGTAAAATTGCCAGTTAAACCTCATAATTTTAAGCCTTAAGATTTTAAACATCAGGGTTTTGAGGTGCATTATTTATCAATTTAGCCCACAGGTAACCGTATGACCGAAACTACCACGCCCAACTCCTTATCAACCGCTGCAGCCGAGTTGTCGCTTGACCTTATTATTACTTGTGCCGATGGGCTTGAAGCACCGCTACAAATTGAGCTAAGCAGCTTTGGCATTGCAAGTGAGATGAAAAGTACAGGACGCTTAGCGGTCACTGGTAGCTTGCGCGACCTATATACCATTTGTTTATGGTCGCGGGTGGCGTCGCGGGTCTTGATGCTGATTAAACGTAAAAATATCAATACTGAATACGATGTGGCAGAACAGCTCTATGGCTTGGCAAAATCGGTCAATTGGACCGAGCAATTTGGCTTAGAGCAGACGTTCGCCATTCGTCTGTCTGTCGATAAGCGCGTTGCCGTCAGTCAGCAATTTGCCATGCTGCGTATCAAAGATGCGATTGCCGATACCTTTAACGAAATCTATGACAGCCGTCCGAATGTCGATAGTAAAAACCCAGATTTTTCAGTCTTTGCGACGGTCAATGATAAGCAGGCTGAGCTGTATTTAGATTTATCAGGTACCAGTTTGCACCGCCGTGGCTACCGCGTTGCCATGACTGAAGCGCCGCTAAAAGAAAACTTGGCAGCGGCGCTACTTTATAGCGCGGGTTGGCATAAGAAAAATGATGCCGGTAATGCCCCTTTTTATAATGCCCTAATCGACCCGATGTGCGGCTCTGGTACTTTCATCATTGAAGCGCTACTCATGCACTGCGATTATGCTGTCGGTATCGATAAAGCGGCCAATCAATTTGGCTTTTATCAATGGCAACATCATGATGAAGCGCTATGGCAACAGATGATTGACGATGCGCAGACGCGTTTTCGTGAAGCTTTAGAGATTATCAACGAACAACCTGATACATTGCCGCTCGTTTTGGGATTCGATGCCGATAGTGGCGCGATTTTGGCGACAGAAAAGAACTTGATTGCCGCAGGTTTGCAGGATTTATTACCGCTACTTGACCTTGAAACCCGCGCCCTCAATCAGCTCAGCCACGTTTTAAAGCCGTTAGCCGATGATGGCCGCTTAAGCAATCCTTTGGTCATTACCAACCCACCTTACGGTGAGCGCTTGGGCGATGAAGAGATGATTAAGCCATTATATCAAGCGCTTGGGCTTATCTTACAAGACAGCTTTGCGGGTAGTGGCGTCAATCCGATGCTTGGTATCTTGGCAGCCAATGTCGAACAGGTTGATATCTTGCCCATTAAAGAGCCAAAAACTTTACGCTGCCATAATGGGGCAATCACGGTTTATTTCCGCTACGGTACCTTGATTGCTGGGCAAACAGGTAGCCTTATTAGTCGCTTTGAGAAGCGCGAGATTGCCGTGGAAGAAGGCCAAGACTTTATTAACCGCTTGCAAAAAAATCTGGGCAAACTTAAAAGACTCGCTAGCAAAGACACTGCCAGCAATATTCGCGTCTACGACGCTGACTTGCCTGACTTTAAAGTGGCGATTGATTTGTATGGCGATTACGTACACGTACAAGAATACGCGCCACCAAAAACCATTCCGGTAGAGACCGCGAAAAAACGTTTTAATTTGGCCTTGATGGGCATTCGCGAAGTGCTCAATATTAACCGCGAACAAGTTTTTATCAAAACTCGGGCACGCCAATCGGGAAATGACCAATATAGCAAGCAAGGCAGTAGCGAAAAACGCGGTAAATTTTATGTTGCGCGCGAAAATGGCGCCTATCTGTACGTCAATTTTACCGATTACCTCGATACGGGCTTGTTTATTGACCATCGCAATATGCGCGCCCGTATCAAAGACAATAGCCGCGGCAAATCGGTGCTGAACTTATTTGCTTATACTTGCACGGCGAGCGTCCACGCGGCATTGGCTGGCGCGAAAAAAGTCACCAGCGTTGACTTATCGCAAAACTATCTCGATTGGGGCAAGCAAAACTTTGCTTTAAATGGTTTAAATGTCAGCAGCAATAAATATCAATTCGTCGCCGCTGATATTTTTGAATGGATTAAGGGTAATACGGAACAATTTGATATTATCTTTATCGATCCGCCAACATTTTCAAATTCAAAAAAGTTCCAAGGAACTTTTGATGTGCAGCGTGACCATCCGGCCCTTATTAATCGTGCGATGAACCGTTTGACCTCTGATGGCGTGTTGTATTTTTCCAACAACTTCACGCGCTTTGAGCTTGATGAGCAATTAACCGAACGCTATGACATTATTGATATCACGCCACAAACGATAGGTTTTGATTTTAATATCAAAAAGCCGATTCATCAAAGTTTTGAGATTCGCCATCGTCAAAGCCTATAATTTAGGTTTCTAGATGCTGGTAAAGGTTAAGCACCGCATTTAAATGCTGTCCTTTATCGTCAGTCTTATCGTACGCATAACCGTACACATAACAATGACCCAATCGGCTTTGATTGGGTCATTTTTTGTTGTTATGATAGAGCGTCATTAAGTAATGGTTAGACAACCGTTAAACGATAGTTTTACGAACAGTTTAATCCCGCTATCGCTTATATTTATAGACTTTGACTTTTATAGCATTCCTTCCTAACGCTTTAATAGTTAAACCTTCCCTACTCTAATAACAAGGACAATTCCATGGCATTATCCCTTAATAAAGGCGGTAACTTATCGCTCACTAAAACTGACCCAAACTTAACCAAGCTGCTTATCGGTCTTGGTTGGGATGAGCGCGCAACCTCTGGCGCTGAGTTTGATTTGGATGCCAGTGTATTTCTACTCAGCACTGTGGGTAAAGTACGCGGCGATCATGACTTTATCTTTTACAACCAGCTAAAATCTGACAATGGCGCAGTTGAGCATACTGGCGACAACCGTACTGGCGAAGGCGACGGCGATGATGAAGTCGTTAAAGTAAACCTAACCCAAGTGCCTGCTGATGTCGATAAAATCGTCGTTACAGTCACGATTCATGATGCTGCTGCCCGTAGCCAAAACTTCGGTCAAGTCGCCAATGCCTTTATCCGAGTGGTCAATGAAGAAACTGGCACGGAAGTGGTACGTTTTGACTTAGCAGAAGATTACTCGGTGGAAACGGCAATGGTGTTTGGCGAAGTCTATCGTCATAACGGTGAGTGGAAATTCCGCGCCGTTGGTCAAGGCTATTCAGGCGGCTTACAAGCCATGTGTCATCAGTATGGCGTCAATATCTAACTCGATATTAACCTCTGCGAAAAACTTAGCCCATACTAAAAACAATGCCTAGACATAAACACTTCCGAAACTTAGGACAATATGGCAGCGTTATCACTTGTCATTCTGCCAGTAAAATATGGTTGCAAAATAGTCACAATTATTCCTAGCTAAAAGACTGGTAATGCTTTAAGTTTCGTTTAAAATTAGGCAAAAAAGTGGTTAGCGATAACCACTTTTTTTGTGGTTTGTGTTTATAATAGACCGACTTTAGCTTTATGCAACCAGACAGGATATGTCATGAGACATTTTTATTTAGACTTTATCTTTACCGCCATTGCATTAGCGATCGCGGCATGGTGGGGATATTCACATGGCGGGATGGGTGGTTTGATCGCAACCTTATCTATTACCGCTATTTTGGCCGTCATGGAAATCTCATTATCATTCGATAATGCGGTGGTTAATGCCTCAGTCCTCAAAGGCTGGGATGAATTTTGGAAAAAGATATTTTTAACCGTTGGTATTTTGATTGCTGTATTTGGGATGCGCTTGGTATTCCCAATCGTTATCGTAGCAGTGACGGCTGACCTTGGTATGATGCAAGTTATAGATTTGGCATTGAACGATCCTAAAGAATACTCGGCAAGACTAATGGCACACCATGCTGAAATCTCAGCCTTTGGTGGTATCTTCTTACTATTGGTGTTCTTGAACTTTATCTTTGATGATAAAGAAGTGCACTGGTTTGATTGGCTCGAGAGCCGCTTGGCAAAGCTTGGCAAAGTAGATGCCATGAGCGTCTTTGTCGCGCTTATCGTGTTGATGATTGCCGTATCATTTGCTGACCCTGAGCAGTCAGCCGCGGTATTGATTGCAGGCGTTTGGGGTATCTTGGTATACCTTGGCGTACAAGTGGTCTCGGGTATGCTTGAAGGCGACCTTGAAGAAGACTTAGAAAACGCTGAAGCTGGCTCAGGTGCAGCAGCAACCAGCGCGATTATGAAAGGAGGTATTATCGGCTTCTTATACCTAGAAGTCCTTGATGCCTCATTCAGCTTCGACGGCGTGATTGGCGCCTTTGCGATTACCAATGACGTTATCGTGATTATGCTCGGTCTAGCAATCGGTGCGATGTTCGTACGTTCGATGACTATTTTCTTAGTCGATAAAGGCACGCTTGATGAGTTTGTCTATCTCGAACATGGCGCGCATTATGCCATCGGCGCTCTAGCCATCATTATGCTATTGTCGGTGAAATTCCATGTGCCAGAGCTTATCACAGGTTTGATTGGTATTGCCTTCATTGGTTGGGCGTTTGTCGCGTCACTCAATTATCGCAAACGCCAAGCGCTCGAATAACGTCGTAATTTTAAGTGTAAGCATTAGACTCAGTTAAGTTGTTCCATGACAGGTCATCACCAATATTGGTTATGACCTGTTTTTTATAGTGGCTATGAAGAATAGAATTGTGAGCAGGGATTAGCTTAGGCTGTTAATTTTTGCTCTACTTATCAGCGAGCATCTTTTGTAGTTTTGCCAATATCACACCATATAAAGGTAAAAAGATAAGCACGCCCATCACTATCTTAAACAGATAATCCATCGCGCCAATCTCAACCCAGTGCGTTGCCATAAAAGCATCTGGGCTTTTATAAAAAGCGATGGCAAAAAAGCAGAAGCTATCGACCAGATTACCAATAAACGTCGATGCTAGGGGTGCAATCCACCACGTTTTAAGCTGGCGTAACTTATTAAAGACTTTGATATCTAACAGCTGTCCAATGACGTAAGCACTAAAGCTGGCAAGGACAATGCGAAAGACAAATAAATTAAAATCGAGCAGATGCTCATGACCGACGAACTGTCCATCTGCAAATACGACCGAAAAATAGTAAGAAATAGCGAGCGCTGGCAGCATGGCAAAGAAAATAATGCGTCTAGCGAGATGTTGACCAAAGATGCGTACGGTCAAATCCGTAATTAAAAAGATAAAAGGAAAAGTGACCGCCCCCCATGTGGTAATAAAGCCAAATAGCCCGACCGGTATTTGCACTAAATAATTACTAATGGCGATGATAAAGATATGCAGGCTGACAAGCCAGAACAACGCACGGCTGTAGCGAATGGATGTAGAGGGATTGGTCGAAATGGTACAGGTATTCATAAAGGAGGCCTTTTTTTGAGTCAGGGTGGAGGGAACCTGAGCGCGCTATTATAAATGATAATAAGATAAATAGCTAAAATAGGTCAGACATGCTCGTAACATCCTCTTATATAAGCAAAAATATAACTGTCAGATAGGCACACAAAATACACCTTGCTTAGTAAGCAAACGCTTAGTATAGTAAAACGTAATGATAGGCAGGTTATGGCGTACAGGTCGATTTATTGACCTTTTTGCGCTGAAATACTTACGCGTAAATAGCATGACTGCCCTATTTTTATTTTATAAAATCAAATCCACTTAATTATTAATCCAAAGGATATTTATATGGCTATTAGCTTAACAAAAGGCGGCAACGTAAACTTATCAAAAGAAGCCCCAGGCTTAACCAACATTACCGTTGGTCTTGGCTGGGATCCACGCGCTACTGATGGTCAAGAATTTGACTTAGACGCCATTGCCTTTTTGGTAAACGAAGCAGGCAAAGTGCGTAATGACCAAGATTTTATTTTCTTTAACAATCTAAAGTCGGACAATGGCGCGGTTGAGCACACAGGTGACAACCGTACGGGCGAAGGCGACGGTGATGATGAAAAAATCAAAATCAATCTTGCTAGTATTCCAGCAGATGTGAGTAAAGTCGCTATCTGCGCCATCATTTATGAAGGTCAAGCGCGTAACCAAAACTTTGGTCAAGTTGGCGACGCTTATATCCGTGTGGTCAATGATAATGGTCAAGCCGAAATCGCCCGTTATGACCTATCAGAAGATGGTAGCACTGAAACGGCGATGATTTTTGGTGAGTTATATCGCCATAACGGTGACTGGAAATTCCGCGCTGTTGGTCAAGGCTTTAGTGGTGGTCTAGGCCCATTAGCCTCTTCTTATGGCGTCAACGTTTAACGCTCTATAAGATGTTTGTAAGACGACTACCGAAACCACTATCGCAATCGACTATTTGATTGCGATAATCAATAAGCCATCAAGTGTGCCTATTCATAGCATTTGATGGCTTTAAATGTAATTGGCGGGCTTAAATTAACAACGATGATTTTTATAGAAAACGAAGCATTTAAAAATTTCAGAATAAGGATTTGCAGCTTATGGCAGCGACGTTTAGCTTAATCGGCACCATTGAACCTTTTTTGCATTGTAACTTAAAGAAAGGAGATTCGATTTATTGTGAAGCCAATGCCATGGTGATGATGGAGTCGAACCTTGAGCTGAAAGGTAAGCTACAAGGCGGTCTTATGCAATCACTGATGCGCCGCTTTGCCAACGATGAATCCTTATTCCAACAGCAGATTGAAGCCGTCAATGGTGAAGGTGATTGTCTGCTAGCACCGACGCTTGATGGCGATATGCAAATCATCGATTGCGGCGCGCAGCAATATACCTTGAGCGATGGGGCGTTCGTTGCCGCACAAACTGGCGTCGATATCAGAGCCAATATCCAGCGTAACCTCGGCGGCGCAGTCTTTGGTGATACGGGCGGCTTTATGGTGATGCAAACCCAAGGTCAAGGCCAAGTTGTCGTTTCTGGTTTTGGTTCGCTATTTGAGATTGATGTGACGCCTGATAAAGACGTCATCATTGATAATGGCCATGTGGTCTGTTGGGATTCAAACCTTGATTATAAGCTGTCAGTCTCGACCAGTAAGAAAAAAGGCATCATGAGCAATATTATCAACTCGGTCACCAGTGGTGAAGGCATGGTTTTAAACTTCTCAGGAACGGGCAAAGTTATCATCTGCTCACGTAATCGTGACAGCTATCAAGGCTGGTTACAAAGCATCTTAGGTACGAGCTCAGGCGGTCGCGGTGGCAGCGGTGGTTTTTTAGATAATATTTTATAATTGAAGTTGCATTCTATCATTAAAGTCATCGCCAAGATTGAAGCTCTAAAGCAGTGCAGAAATGAAGCTCTAAAGCAGTGCAGAAATGAAGCACTAAAACAGCGTAGAAATGAAGCACTAAAACAGCGTAGAAATGAAGCACTAAAAATTCATTAATCCCCTCACAATTATTATAAGGATTTTACCATGGCAGTTAGTTTACAAAAGGGTCAAAAAATCTCCCTCAGCAAAGAAGCTGGCGGTGAGCTTACGCAAGTAAAATTGGGTTTAGGCTGGGACGTCTTTCAAGGACCACAAGAGAAAAAAGGTGGCTTCTTAGGCAAGTTATTTGGCGGCGGTACGGGCGGCGACTCGATCGATTTAGACGCTTCATGCATTATGTTTGATGCCAATAAACAAGCGGTCGATGCGATTTGGTTCAGTCAGCTAAAATCAAAAGATGGCAGCATCGTCCATACTGGCGACAACCGCACAGGTGACGGCGACGGCGACGACGAAGTCATTAACGTTGATTTATCAAAAGTGCCAGCGAACGTAGTATCGTTAGTATTTACCGTAAATAGCTTTACTGGTCAGACGTTTGAAACGGTAGAAAACGCTTTTTGCCGTATCGTCAATGCCAATAACAATCAGGAAGTTGCCCGCTACAATTTATCAGCGCAAGGTGGACACACCGCAATGATTATGGCAAAAGTCTATCGTCATAATAATGAGTGGAAAATGCATGCCATTGGCGAAACTGCTTCTGGTCGTACTTTCCATGACTTGATGCCTGCTATCACGCCGCATGCGTAAATAGGTTAAGCAATCTTAATTAAGAGTTTTAGTAATCTATAAGCAATCAGCCCGTCTATATAAATAGACGGGCTGTTTTTTTAAATTATACTTTATTATCAAAAAGCCTTATTTACTACCACGCTTCCAGCTGAAGCCCCAATTAAAGGCTTTGTCCATTTCTTGATGACCTTTAAAGTATTGATTGATCCGCTCAACATTAATACTGCCATTTTGATTGACCAGACGCGCAATCGCACACATGGGCAAGTTACCTGTGCCTTCTGTCAAACGAGTTTCAATCGGCGGCTGATCTGGCACATGAATGGTCACAACGCCATCGGTTTGCGCCCAATTTGGTACGCCTTCGTAAATAAAAGCAAAGATAAAGACTTCTTCAATCTGCGACCACTGTTGCCCGTTGATATCGAGCCACTCACCGCCACTGACTTGTCCGGTTCTATCATCGGCACGGAGCAACACATAAGGCGCTGATTGTAAATTACCAAAGCGATTGCCCAAGGCCTGAATCAGCGTTTTTTCACCATTTTTCAGATGAATCATCGCTCCGACATCAAGGTCAATACCACTAGCTTTATGCTGTTTGAACAGATCACCAAGCAAGCCTTTTTTAGGCGCTCGTGTACTATTATCTGGACGTTGATTCCAGTTGAGGTTGACAGAGATTTTACCAAAATCATCGCGTTTCTTTAGATTGATGCTAGTTTGGTTCTTGGTTAAGGTGATTTTACTGAGATTGATTGACGGATTTTGAGCAGCGCTAGGAATTGGCGGCGGCGTAGTTGTTTGCGGCGCACTACCCGCTTTTTGCGTGTTGATTGGCTTCTGCGTATTGATTGGTTGAGCTTGAGCTGGCGCTTCATCAGCAATCTCTACACCGAAATGTTCAGATAAGGGCTTTAGACCACCTTCAAAACCTTGGGCGATAAAACGAAACTTCCAGCTACCTTGGCGACGGTAGCATTCTGCAAGGATAATGGCTTTTTCATTACGTCCAGCAGCACTTAACTGACAAGTCATCAGCACTTGGCTGCCTTGTAAGACTTGAATCTCTACGTCACCGACTTGCGCAAGCGTTTGCGCACTAGAAAACGCAAGGGCTATCTTGTCAATACTCGCTGGCTGTACAGGTAAATTAATATCAAAAAACCCATCGCTATCATGTCCACGGAAGCTTACACTGCCATCATCGCTACGTGTCTGCCCATAAAATATCATGTCGCCATCGCCGCGTACTTTACCGTTAGTCGTCAGGCGATAAGCGGCGCAATCGATGGCGCTTTGGCTTAAAATACGGATGCTGATATTGTCCGTTGGCAGCGGCGCATTGGCACCAGCAATCAGTCGTTGAGGTTGACTCATCATTTATCCCTTAGGTTATTTATTATTTGTTAATATGGGTGCTGTTGGCTATCGCCCTATAGTAGCATGGAAAACAGCTAATTTTTACAGCGCACGGTACAGTTCAACAAGGGGTTAACAAGCCTGCAAAAACATTTTTACAAATCCTTAACGTTATTTTGTCAGTAGTATTTATAGCGCTTAGCATTTGTATATAATAGCCTCTATTTTAGGCAGTATGATAACGCGCTTAACGACCGACCCTCTTCAAAACTCAATTCTAGTTGTTCCACTCTATAAATTTTAGTAACGCTGAGAAAATCATGAAAACTTCTGCTAACAAAAGCCTTTATACAACGTCTACTACGCCATCTGCCGTTTGGTTAGCTGAAGGTCAATCAAGCCAGCGTGATATGCTCGCCAGCCTACAAGCATTAAAAGCCCAATCTGAGACGCCATTTAACATTATTGCTTCACACCGTCATAATAGACCTGAGATTTTTGAATTTGCCGATAGCGTATATATTGAGCCGTCTGCAAGTGCCACAGATAGCGATGAGCAAGCAGAGCTTGAGTCTGCTGAGCCAGTAATGCCGCGTTGGCAGTTTGTCTTAGAGCAAGCCAAAAATAATAACGTTAAAGTGCTACTCACGGGGCGCAATGGCATTGATTATGAAGCGCAGCGGGAAGCATTTGACGCGGCGGGTATTCGTTTATTAACTGGCGCGACAAGTGTGGCGGCGTTAGAAGCGATAGATGATAAGTTTGCCTTTATGCAGCAGTGTCATGAGCATGATATTCCCGTCGCCGAAGCGTGGCGCTTTGACACTGTGTCCGAGCTTGAATCACTCCTTGCTACGCACGGTCATCAGCCTTTATGCGTCAAACCGGTTACTGGTATTTTTGCCCAAGGGTTTTGGCGACTTGATACCGACAAGGAAGCTGACGCGCGATATGACAGCTTTGAACATTTATACTTTACCGAAGAGAAAAAAATCAATACCACGCAGTTTATTCATGCCTATGCAAACAGTCTGATGGTGCACGAGCGCCCTATTCCTATGTTGCTGATGCCATATTTATCAGGGCAAGAGTACTCTATCGATGTCGTCTGTGAATACGGCGAAGTATTGGCGGCTGTTACTCGTTATAAAACGGGTAAAATTCAGCATATCGGCTACGAGCAAGCGGTCATGGATGTGGTTACTCCACTGATTAAAGCGTTTGGCTGTGATGGTATCGTCAGCGTACAAACCAAGGCCGACGATGACGGGCAGCACCGCGTACTTGAGATTAATAGTCGTCCCTCTGGTGGTATCGGTTACACCACTCATAGCGGTGTAGATTTAACCCAAGTTGCATTTGGCAATTGGCTTGGCTTAACCGCTAAGCCAAAGCTTGCAGATATTGCACAGCAAATCATGCCCTGCCAAGTACGCTCAATTATGGTTAGCGTAAAGATTGAAGCAGAAAATGCTAGCGAGTAAGTAAAAATAACGATTAACAAATTGCAAGACCGAAGGAAAATAAATGCCAAATAAGCAACACAGTACGACCATCACCCTACCACGCGGCACTCTTGATTTAACTTATCAAACCAATTTTAGCGGTGACAGTAAAAACTACGAGCTAGAAGACTTGCTTGGATTTGCGCAGCGCATTAACCCTAAACGCGCGTTTTTGTTTGTCTCAAAAGTCTTAGGTCGCCATATTCCAGTCGCGCCTAGCACCATGCGTCATGCTTTTACGGATTTGGCAAACTTAGTACCAGATGATTTGCCTGAACCCATTTTGGTCATCGGTATGGCAGAGACTGCCGTTGGCTTATCTGCTGGCGTACACCAAGCGCTACAAACTCGCTATCCAAACGCTTTATTGCTCAACTCAACCCGTCATTCACAACATAACAAGGATAATACTGAAACCTTGCTAACGACTTTTAGCGAAGATCACAGTCATGCCAGCCAGCACTTAATTTATCAAAGTGCAGATACAGTAACCCAAGCGCAGCTACTAGCGAGCAAAACCTTGATTATGGTGGATGATGAAGCGTCAACGGGCAATACTTGCGTCAATGTCGTCACCGCCCTTCGTAACGCAGGACTGACCGAATTAGAACAAGTGCATCTAACCACTTTGGTGGATTGGTCGCTAAATCAGAACCGAGCTCAAGCTGACGTAGATGACAACATATCTGCACGTTTGCCTAATATTGACTTTCATCGTCATCACCTACTATCTGGCGCGTGGCAATGGACGGATGCGACCAACCCTGAATCCATTACGATGCCATCGGTCGATACCACTGAGGCTGGCAGTTATGCGCTAGGCGATACTGGCAACTGGGGACGATTCCCAACCTTAGACAGCACCGATGGTTTTGCTTTTTATCTTACGAAGTTTCAAGCAGCATTTAACCTTTTTAATCAGCAAGCCCAATCTGAAAAAGCCTCGTTTGAGAAAGAACAGTTTGATAAAGAACAGTTGCCACAGCGGATTTTAGTATTGGGCAGTAATGAGTTTGTTTGGTTGCCGTTTTTATTGGCAGAATGGCTTGAGACGCAAACTCAAAACGCTACGGTTAAGTTTAGCGCTTTAACCCGCTCGCCGATTGCCCTTGGGGGCGCGATTACCACGATGCTCAGTTTTAGCGATAACTATGGGCTTGGTATGACCAACTTTGCTTATAATGTTGAGCCTAGCGATTGGGACTTGATTGTCTTGTGCGTGGAAACATCGGCGGATAGCGTCGATGAGATGTGGAAAGATTTGGATAATGTGTTGGTGATGAGTCCGACGCTTTAAGCTGTTTTATAAAAGCTAGCTTACCAAGGCTATCTTATAAAAGCTGTCCTATTAAAACTATCCTTTAAATCCTGCTTTAATGCTCACATTTAACCCTTACGCACGCTTTTATGGCAAATACTATGACTAGCCCATTTTTTCAAGCCAATCCCGATATTATCAAACCCTACGCGCTGATGGATTTAGACGATACGCTTTTTCAAACCCAACGTAAAATTGATGCATGGGAATTGCCAACGTCTGAACCTGAAAATCTAGTTTGCGCGACCGTTAATAAACAAGGTAAGCCACTAAGTTTTATGAGTCAGCGTCAAGCCGTATTCTTTAACTGGCTGCTTACTAGTACTGATCTAATCGTAGTGACAGCACGCGATCGCAGTGAAATAAAACGCGTTAAGCTGCCTTTTGATAGTTGGCAGGTCTTAACCCACGGTGCGATTATTCTTGATAGAGACGGTGCGCTACAAGCCCAGTGGCAACAGCGTATGCATAGTCAGCTTGCACCACTGCAAGATAAATTACAGCAGCTGAGCCAATTATTTGCCAATCACAGTAAAAATGACAATAGCCAGCTGGTATTTACACCGCATATCGATCACTTTAATAATGGTTCTGCTAATGAAAAATTGACTATTTACCTGGCTATTAAGCATGGACAAAAAGACCATCAAGCGCTAGTAGAGCTCGCTAAAAAGTTACCAACGTTAATACGTGATTTTGAGCAAGATTTTTATGTGCATGTGAATGCCAATAATCTGGCGATATTGCCGCACGCGGTTCATAAATGCCATGCAGTACAGTTCTTATTAGACCAGCATTTAGACCATCAGCGTCCAAGCTTTGGTTTTGGTGATAGCTTGGCCGATTTACCATTTTTGCAATTGCTTGACTGGTACGGCATGCCCAATCATGGTCAGCTACATGAGCGCTTTAGCTCGCAATAGTTTTTAAATAACAACAATAGTAGTAGAACTCATTTTTGTAAGTAGAAACCATCTTATGACCCATCCTCTAACGAACCCAAATATTCAAAAAACACAGGAATACGGCTCGGGCAGCTACCTTGCCAGCGATGTGACCGTACTGCTTGATATCGTTGATAAAGACGCGGTTGCTGATGTACCCGTCAGTCAAAAAGAAGCGCTCATCCAAAGTGGCCAGCGCCATTATTCTGATATGTTGACATTAGAGCATACGCCGACTGCCATGCATGAGCAATTGTATCAGCAGGCATTAGCGCAAGGTACAACCAGAACCGCAACTGATATCGCTAACTTGGCTTATACGCTACATCATATTTTTCAGCAAACGGTAAGTACTGAACGTCCATTAATATTAGTCAGCTTGGTACGCGCAGGTTTACCCATTGGCGTATTGTTGCAGCGGGCATTAGCAGATGCTGATAGCAGCTATGCGTTGCCAAGTGTGCATTATGGTATCAGTATCATTCGCGATCGCGGACTTGATCCAGTCGCGCTGCAGATGATATTGGCTGCTCATCCAGACAGCACCATCATATTTGTCGACGGCTGGACGGGCAAAGGGGCAATTTATCAAGAGCTGGCTCGCAGCTTAGACGCCTTTAGTGACCCTAATCATCCAAATTTTGCCAATATTTTCCATCAAGGTGAGAATGTTATTCCGCTACTGACCCTTGCTGACCCCGCAGGCGTTGCTTGGTTGGCGGCAAGTGAGGAAGATTGGCTGATTCCATCAGGGTTATTAAACAGTACGGTATCTGGGCTGATATCACGCAGTTTATATACCGAGCCACAATCGGGGCTACATCGTAGCGTCTTTTACGATAATTTGGTTGCGGTAGACCATAGCTTAGCCTTTGTTGAGCAGATTGATAGCACGCGGCGTTCATTGTCTACATCTCCACAATACTTGCAAACGTTTGAGCAACCTCGCTATCAGACGGCGGATTTAATCGATATGCTGGCAGCAGAGTATGACATTAGCAATCGCAACCGTATTAAGCCGACCATCGCAGAGGCGACACGGGCGATATTACGCCGTGATCCTGAGCGCATCTTGCTGGCAACCGCCGATCACCCTGATACGGTGTTATTGCGGCATTTATGTAGCGAGCGTGATATCAATATCACGGTATTAGGTGCTAAAATACTCCCCTATCAAGCGATTACGCTGATTAAGCAGCGGTCAACAGATCGCTCATGATTCATTAATGTATTGATGCCTTGATGTATTGATGCCTTGCGAAAGAAATGCATCAATACCGCATCAGCACCGCTGTTTTTATCATACGTCCTTACGCTATGATTTCTTGCTATAACCATTCACTTATCACTATTTACGATGCCAACTATGTCCGATATGCCCCACAATGAGTCCAACCTTTATAATAACAATCAGTCTTATGCCCACCTGATTACTGAGCGTCATGCGATGCTCAAACCGAATACCCATCACCCGTATCAGCTGGGTGCTAGCCTATATATGCCTGCGACGCGGCAAGATATTTGGCAAGTCATTACGCGTGATAAATTACCGACGATTAACAGTATTATTATCTGCTTAGAAGATGCGGTCAGCCATAGCGATGTTGAGTTGGCACTTGAGCGTCTACAAACGCTGCTACATACGTGGGCGGCGCATGTCGATAGTATCAATGACCCAGCAAAAAAAGATGGCATTCAATCAAAAGCGCACACCGATCAGCCAACCAGACCTTTGGTTTTCGTGCGCCCGCGTCATCCGGCGATGCTAGAGCAGCTCGCAGATTTTGCTCATATTGATTTGGTCGACGGTTTTGTGATGCCAAAAGTTGATATGTATAGCTTGTCTAATTGGCGCATGGCGTCTCAGAATTTAAGCACTGAGCAGCTATTGATGCCGACGCTTGAGACGGCAGCGCTCTTTAATCCTCATCACAATCAAGAATTGGCGATTGGCTTTAAAGAAGCCTTCAGCCAGCCCGTTTTTGCCCTGCGTATCGGTGGTAACGACTTATTTGCCGCACTGCGTTTACGCCGTCCTAAAAATAGCATCGTTTATGATACGCCGATTGGTACGCTCGCCTATCAGCTGCTTGGCTGCTTTGTACCGCATGGTTTTTATCTTACCGCACCGGTATTTGAATACTTAGAACAGCCAACGCTGTTTATGAAAGAGCTGATGCGTGATGTAAACTTAGGACTGGTCGGCAAAACGGTCATTCACCCAAGCCAGATTGCGTTGGTACAGCAAGCGTATTGCGTGCCTTTAAGTACCTTGGATGAAGCGCAGGCAATTTTGCATAGCGAGGCAAAGGCGGTCTTTAAATATAACGATACCATGCTTGAGCCTGCCACGCACCGTGCATGGGCCACCGAAATAGTCAATCGCGCTGAGGTTTTTGGCACCCTTGATGATATTAATAGCGACTATACGACCCGCTTATAAATAAAGACGTTAGCCTGACTCTTTTATAGTATTTTTTAAAACTGCCGCTTTAACGTTAATCTGTTAGTCTAAGTTTCAATAAAAAAGCCGTTATCCTATTTAAGTTAACGGCTCTTTTTATAAATACTTCGCTTCATTCAAGAAGACTTCTACTTTAGCTACAACCTAAACACAGTTTGCTAAAAAGGTATTAATCACTTTATTTACTTGCTCAGGCTCTTCTACCGTCGCTGTATGTCCAGCGCCTTTAATAACCGCAAGCTTTGAGCCTTTAATGGCAAAATGCATGCGCTCCGCTTTTGAATAAGGCGTTGCCACATCTTCATCACCAACGATAATCAATGTCGGCGTGCTAATCTCGCCTAGCTGATCGTAAGTGCCCGAGCGCTCAATGACACCTGTGGTCGCCTTTACGACGCCACCTTTACGATTACCTTGTAACATCGTGAGCCACGCTCTACGGTCAGCCTTACGCGACTTATCGTTCAAAAAGCTACTGCCAAACATAATAGGCATGACTTTTTGACTGACGCGTTTCATACCCAGCCAGCGGATAGCCTTCATCAATTTGCGATACTGCGGGACGTTTTTTGGGTCTTCAGGGTCTGCTGACGTTTCAAGTAAGGTCAGCGATAACAGTAGCTCCGGACGTTTGAGCGCGATACGCTGAGCGACAAAACCACCCATCGATAACCCTAAAAAATGGCATTTATCAATCTTAAGCGCATCCAATAACGCTAGCGTATCTTCGGTCAGCGTCTCCATATCATAGCCTGATTTGCTAATCTCAGACTGACCTTGTCCACGAAAATCAAATGTAATACAGCGGCAGCCAGATTTAAAGTACTCCACCTGCTTATCATACATCCGCGTATTCCAAAGCAGCCCATGGGCAAAGACCATCACTGGTTTTTGCTTATCATCCGGCGCGCTGTCTTCATAATAAATATCAACGTTATTCACATTTATCACTGGCATAATTACTTCCTTGTTTGTTGCTTATTGATTGCTTGTTTGGTTAACGAAATCCTTAACACTACTGATGTTTAGCATAATGCACCAAGCAAATACTTCATAGCGTTATTTTTGTAGGCAGATCGTATATATTTATTAAAACAAATATATAACAAAATAAAAAACTCAAATATTTTTGTCCGTGCCTTTAGCGCCCACAAAACTCGCTTTTATAATCATAACAAGCTGCTATAGTAATCAGCTTGCATGACTTGTTACACCTTGTCCATTATAACGTCCATTGTTATCCGCAATGCTTATCTAGAACTTCTTACTAAGGAAACCAACCATGTCACAACCTTTGGTCGAATATCACAGCGAAAACCATATTGCCACCATTACCATGAATGACCCTAAGACGCTAAATGCCTTTAGCACACCATTAAAAGGCGCGGTTATGGACGCGCTTGACCAGGCTGATCAAGATGCCGACGTACGCGTGATCGTGTTGCAAGGATCAAATAATAATTTCTCTAGTGGCGGTCATATCGGTGAGATGTTAGAGAATGGCATGGAATCAGAAGCACTTGTGGCAAAGCTTGATTTTATGCTCAGAGAAGTGGCTGAGGTAAGCTTAAAGCTACGGAATATTCACAAACCCATTATTGCCAAATTAGAAGGTGCCGTCGCGGGTGCTGGGATGAACTTGGCATTAACCTGTGATTTCCGTATTGCCGCTGACAATGCCAAATTCGTGCAAGCATTTGTCAATATCGGCTTGATTCCAGATGCGGGCGGCATTTACTTACTCAATCAATTGATTGGCGCGGCGAAAACGACTGAGCTTGTGATGCTGGGTGATAAGCTTACTAGTGACGATGTCGCGCGTCTAAACTTAGTCAATAGCGTCGTGAGCAAAGATGAGCTTGACGCCAGCGTACTAGCATTGGCAACGCGCCTAAGTAATTTACCAGGCAAGGCGCTGGCTTCGATGAAGCATATGATTAACGTACATGCTTTTTCAGGTTTAAATGAAGCGCTCGATATGGAAGTTGACCAACAAACTATGATGGCAAAAACCGCTGACTTTGCTGAAGGTATCACTGCCTTTATGGAAAAACGTCAGCCCGTTTATCAAGGTAAATAAAAGTTTATAACGCTAATTTTTACACGATCAACAAAAAGGCTGCCTAATATAATAGCAGCCTTTTTATTGGGTCATTTAATACGATTCATCTCTGTATTTATGAAGAAGCAGAAGCGCTCTTATCGTAATGCGGTAAGGTGAATATCTTGTCAAAACCTAAGGTAAATACAAAGGTATAAACCAAGAAAAATAGCAGTAACGCCGCCTCCATCATAAAGGCTTTGATTAAACCAACGTCATACCAAATCATATATAGCGGTAGGCAAATCAATACTAGACCGCCTTCAAACCCTATCGCATGAGCGCTGCGGATTAATAAGGTACGCTTTTTAACCTGCTTGCGCCGCTCCCACGCTTCAAAAGCAGTATTGTATAAAAAGTTCCAAATCACAGCGGCTAATGACACCATCACCGCAACGGGTAACGACTCTGCCGCATCGCTACCACTAAGTTTCATTAGTACAAAGGTAGAAGCAATAATAGCGATAATTTCAAAGATGGTCACATAGACAATACGACGTTTGAGTGGGGATAAAGTAATCAACCAAGACTCCAAAGCACTTAGCACTTAACACTTAAGTATAAACAAAAAGTTGCTTAGTAAAGTATCGGTCCGTCCCGAGATAGAAATAAGAAAAGAGTGCAGAGCCACGGTTTCCGCCTGCCCCTATATTATACATAAGATAATGAGAGAAACCAGTCGCAGCTTATTTTGCTGGCGGACCCCATTGATTGGTTTCGAACTTGGTATCGCTCGCTAAAAATACCAGTAAGATAATAGAGCCTATCAATGGCAAAATAGATATCAAAAACCACCATCCTGAACGGCTAGTATCATGCAATCTGCGAATAGTCACTGCTAAGCCCGGCAAGAACAAACCAAGCGCTACAACAATATAAAATAACCCTATTTCTGAATTGAAGATAATCGCATCTAAAATCATCGCTATGATGACCAATCCCATTTGCACCAATACGAAATACCAATACTCTTTACGCCGAGCACGTCCAGAGAAATTGGCATAATTCCTTAGATCTTTTTTAAACCAGTCCATAATGCCATAGTTTGCCTCAGCACTATGATTATTAACCATCCCAGAATTTGGTAAAGGTGGCGGCGTTACTTTATCAAGCATATTTTTATTTTCCATAGGATTTATTATCACTCACCTTTAACGGTAGAGTCGCCAACTAAAACATTTAATCAACGACTTTGATTATAAGCACTCAATAAAAGTTTGCAAACCATTATTCATATTTTTCAAACATGTAAAAAACCCCGTATCATCACGATACGGGGTTTGTTTTCAAAACATTAAGTAGCTTTCGAATGAAAAACTAGGTCAACTGAGCCACGTTAATTTTGTCCGCTTCTTCAGTGTAATCTTCCATACGGTCGAAGTTCATGTATTTATAAACTTCATCACCCATGCTGTTTAGCATGCCAGCGTATTGCTGGTATTCGTCGTTGGTTGGCAATTTACCAAGCACCGCCGCTACCGCTGCAAGCTCTGCAGACGCGAGATAGACGTTTGCGCCTTGACCTAAACGGTTCGGGAAGTTACGCGTAGATGTTGATACCGCCGTAGATTTCGGTGCGATACGTGCTTGGTTACCCATACATAGTGAACAACCTGGCATTTCAGTACGAGCGCCAGCTTGAGCGTAAATGTTGTAATAACCTTCTTCCATCAACTGACGCGCATCCATTTTAGTCGGTGGCGCAATCCATAGACGAGTCTTGAGGCTTCCTGCTGGTACGTCTTGTAGCAGTTTACCTGCAGCACGGAAGTGACCAATGTTGGTCATGCATGAACCAATGAATACTTCATCAATGGTATCACCAGCGACGTCAGCCAATGTCTTAGCATCGTCTGGATCGTTCGGGCAGCAAAGAATTGGCTCTTTGATCTCGCTCATATCGATAGTCATATCGATGGCGTATTCTGCATCTTCGTCAGCACGCATGAGGCTTGGGTTCGCTAGCCATTCTTGCATTTGCTCAACGCGGCGGCTGATGGTACGCGCATCGCCATAGCCTTCTGAAATCATCCACTTAAGCAAGGTGATGTTTGAGTTTAGGTACTCAGTTACTGATTCTTCAGACAAAGTAATGGTACAACCAGCAGCACTACGCTCAGCTGACGCATCAGATAACTCAAACGCTTGTTCAGCGGTTAGGTCTTCTAGACCTTCGATTTCAAGAATACGACCATTAAACTCGTTGATTTTACCTTTCTTATCAACGGTCAAATAACCTTCTTTGATGGCTTGATAAGGAATCGCATGGACCAAGTCACGTAGCGTGATACCAGGTTGACGCTCGCCAACGAAGCGCACACGCACAGATTCAGGCATATCAAGTGGCATCACACCAGTTGCCGCTGCGAATGCAACCAAACCAGAACCGGCTGGGAACGAGATACCCATTGGGAAACGCGTGTGCGAGTCACCACCAGTACCAACGGTATCTGGAAGTAGCATACGGTTCAACCAGCTGTGAATGATACCATCGCCCGGACGTAAGCTGACGCCGCCACGGTTCATAATAAAGTCAGGTAGTGTATGCTGAGTCTCAACGTCAACTGGCTTTGGATAAGCAGCAGTGTGACAGAATGACTGCATCACTAGGTCTGCTTGGAAACCTAGGCAAGCCAAATCTTTTAGCTCGTCACGAGTCATCGGACCTGTGGTATCCTGACTTCCTACGGTAGTCATTTTTGGCTCACAGTACATACCAGGACGCACGCCTTCTAGACCACACGCTTTACCAACCATTTTTTGCGCTAGGGTAAAACCTTTACCAGTATCAGCGGGCTCTTCTGGCTTAGCAAATACGTCTGAATGACCAAGACCCATATATTCACGAGCACGATTGGTCAAACCACGACCAACGATTAGTGGTATACGGCCGCCTGCGCGCACTTCGTCAAGCAAGGTTGGCGAGTTTAGCGTAAAGGTTGACAATACTTCGTCAGAGTCGTGCTTGGTGATTTTGCCTTCATACGGATAGATGTCAAACACATCGCCCATGTTTAGGTTATCAACGGCCACTTTTTCGATTGGTAAGGCGCCAGAATCTTCCATAGTGTTAAAGAAGATAGGAGCGATATTGTTACCTAATACTAGACCACCACCACGTTTGTTTGGTACGTTCGGAATGTCTTCGCCCATGAGCCACAATACAGAGTTGGTTGCAGACTTACGGCTAGAACCGGTACCAACCACGTCACCAACATAGGCAAGTGGATGACCTTTTTCTTTTAACGCTTCGATTTGCTTCATTGGACCAACAACACCCTCTTCGTCAGCAAAGATGCCGTCGCGAGAGTTTTTGTGCATGGCTAATGAATGCAATGGAATGTCGGGGCGGCTCCACGCGTCTTGGGCTGGTGACAAGTCATCGGTGTTGGTTTCGCCAGTGACTTTAAAGGTGGTATAAGTGGTTTTCTCTGGCACTTCAGGACGGCTTAAGAACCACTCCGCGTCAGCCCAAGATTGCACCACTTCTTTAGCAATAGCATTGCCAGCTTCGGCTTTTTCGGTCACGTCATTGAACGCGTCAAATACGAGTAATGTTTTCTTTAACGCATCAGCAGCTTCTTGTGCGACTTCCGCGTCGTCTAATGCTGCAACCAATGGCTGAACGTTGTAACCACCTTGCATAGTACCTAAGATTTCAACGGCTTTTTTCTTGCTGATAAGTGGTGAAGTCGCTTCGCCTTTAACAATAGCAGCTAAAAATGCAGCTTTAACATAAGCGGCTTGGTCAACACCGGCAGGAATACGGTTTTCTAACAAGTCCATCAAGAACGCATCTTCACCCGCTGGTGGGTTTTTAAGTAGCTCTACCAATTCTGCTACCTGCTTCTCATTTAGTGGAAGTGGCACAGTCCCTAGCTCAGCACGTTCTGCGACATGTTTACGATAAGCTTCTAACACAATAGTCGTCCTCGTCGGTTGGTGACCAGTACATCACGTGAGTAGTCAGGATGACAGCCTACATCGATGTACTGCATTGAATAATTATCCGTGCAATCATAGCTCAAAACGCTCAAAATGTTAATGGCTGAGCCGTGAAAAGGCGCAGAATAACGCCATATTGGACATTTATTATAAAAATAGTGCCATAACCAATATTATTGACGCGGTTAAATAAAAACCGTGTGCCTGCTATACTCTGACAACCTCAAAACCGATCAGATATTTTTTATCAGCGAATTTTTAGATGCGACTTGATAAAACACACTTTACCAATAAATATTAAGGATAATAAGATGGACGATAATGCCAATTATCATAAGGGTCTAAAAGTTCGTACCGAAGTGATGGGCGAGCAACATGTCAAACGCTCGCTCGATTCGGCGTCCCCATTTACCCAGCCGCTGCAAGACTGGATTATCGAACATGCTTGGGGCAGCACGTGGCAAGACGACACCATATTACCGCGCAAATATCGCTCATTAATTACCATGGCTTTCTTAATTGCGCAAAAAAGCCCAAATGAGCTCAAGGGACACATCCGAGGAGCAATTAATAATGGCGCCAGCGTCGCTGAAATCCGAGAAGTACTGATGCATAGCCTGCCTTATTGCGGCGCACCTGCTACCCAAGAAGCGTTTCGCGCAGCCATAGATGTGCTAAATGACATGGACATTGATATCAATAAATAAAACTAGGGTAAAGGTGCGCTTCGTAGTAGTCTTATTAGTGATAAAACCTTATTTAGCCTTAGTAGCTTTTTTGATTGTCTTAACAAGATTGCCCAAAAAACCTTGAGCCATTATCTGCTATAATAGCTGCATCCATAAAACATTCTAATAATGCCAAAAACCCTTATCATATCAAGGGTTAAGAGAATATTTGATTATGACAAACGCCGTACAAACCCATGTCCCCGCTGCCCGTGCAAAACCGAAAAAAGCCATCCAAGGCGAAAAGCTACGTGGCTACGATAAGGTCGCGCGTATCCCAATTAAAGTGATTCCGACCGTCGAGGCAAAGAAAAAGCCTGATTGGATTCGGGTTAAAATGTCGTCACCTGCGGAAGTGGCGCGTATCAAAGCCACTCTGCGTGAGCAAAAGCTTTATACCGTCTGCGAAGAAGCCGCTTGCCCGAATTTGCCGCAGTGCTTCGCTGATGGTACGGCAACCTTTATGATTATGGGTGATATCTGTACCCGTCGCTGCCCGTTTTGTGATGTCGGTCATGGTCGTCCAAATGAATTGGACAAAGACGAGCCACGCCATACCGCTGAGACCATTCAAGGTCTAGGTCTGAAATACGCAGTGATTACTTCAGTTGACCGCGATGATTTAAAAGACGGCGGTGCTGGACATTTCGTTGAAGTTCTCAATGAATCGCGCGCGCTAAGCCCAAATTGCTTGATTGAAATACTAGTGCCAGATTTCCGTGGGCGTATGGAAATAGCCTTAGATTTATTGACTGAAACCGCGCCAGATGTGTTTAACCACAATATCGAAACCGTGCCGCGTCTGTATAAAGCCTTCCGTCCAGGCTCTGACTATCAGCATTCATTAGACTTGCTCAAGCTCTATAAAGAGCGCCGTCCTGATATCGCCACTAAATGCGGTTTTATGGTTGGACTTGGTGAGACCGAAGAAGAAATTTATGCGCTGCTTGATGATTTAAAAGCCCATGACGTCGATATGATTACCATCGGTCAGTACCTGCAACCCAGTAAAGACCATGCGCCAGTTGATCGTTACGTACATCCAGACGAATTCCAGCGTTATATGGACTATGGTAAAAAGATTGGTTTCTTTAGCATTTGGGCCGGCCCAATGGTACGCTCAAGCTACTTTGCCGATCGTCAATACTATGGTGAAGATTGCCCAGCACCAATTCGTAGCAAAAAAGCGCTTGAAGCAGAAGGTAAGCTTGGCTGCTAGATTCTAAAACCTTTATACCTATAAAAAAGAGACCTATCATGGTCTCTTTTTTTGTGTTTATTTTTTATCTTTATCGTTATAGTCTGAAAAATCTGTAGAATAAAACCGCTACCAATATCGATAACCTTAAAGGAAAACTTATGAAAAAACTATTTGCTTCGAGCATCGTTTTTGCCACATTTGTCCTAGCTGGCTGTGCCACTTCTGATATGAATACCAATGCTGGCACGGCCATCGGTTCGGCAAACGAGATTGGGATGAATATCTTTAAAGCCGCTATTGATAAACAATGCCGCAGTCAGATTGAAAAACAAAATGCTTGGCGCATTGCTAGTGTGGCGATGTCAGATGCCCAAGAGGAAGAGATAAAAGGTCGAGTTTGCGGCTGCGTCAGCGAGCAAGCGCCGCAGCAAGTGACCCTCGTTGAACTTGGCAATGCGGCAATTGATGCCAACTATCGCACCCAACTGGTCACTAAAGTGGTAGCAAAAACGCTGCAAAGCTGTTATGGCAGTATCGTTAAATAAGTAGCTGAAAAATAGATGCTGGATCAGCGACTTGACTAAAGGGCTTATTTCACGAAATAAGTTGGGTTATTGATTGCACAACCCAACTTATTCATATAGATTATTTACTATTGTGAATGACAAATGGAATTTATCTTTAACCCATGTCAAGGGTGACTGATGAAAAGACGTGCATTTATAAAACTTGGTGGTCAGCTAACGGTAGCCGGCACTGTGTTGACTCAGCTCAGTGCTTGCTCATCAGATGATGATGACGTCAGGCCACCAAATAACCTCGATGGTTTAGATGGTTTAGGCTATCAAGGCGCAGCACCTTTTGTGCATGGCATTGCCAGTGGTGACCCGCTCCAAGATCGGGTCATACTATGGACACGAATTACCAATGACGGCAGTATCCAAGCCGCCAGCATTCCTGTTGCTTATAGGGTAGCAACAGACCCAGCGCTGAAAAACATCGTTACTCAAGGTCGCGCAATAGCGACAGCGCAATCCGACTTCACCGTAAAAGTCGACCCTAAAAACCTACAACCCAATACCACTTATTATTATGCTTTTGAAGCACTAGGCTATCGCTCTCCTATTGGTCGCACACGCACCATACCACAAGCAGACTTGCCAGCAAGCGAAGTTGATCGTGTGCGCTTAGCCGTGGTTTCCTGCTCAAACTATGGCTTTGGCTACTTTAATGGTTATGCCAATATCGCCAAGCAAGCCGATATCTCTGCCGTCATACATTTGGGTGATTATATCTATGAGTATCCAGAAGGCTTCTATCGCGATAACGATTTAAAAGAAGAGCGACCGCTAGAGCCAAAAAGCGAGATTATCAGCTTAGAGGATTATCGTCGCCGCTACGCTTGCTACCGTACCGATGTCGATTTGCAAGAATGTCACCGTCAGCATCCGTTTATCGCTGTTTGGGACGATCACGAAATCGCAGACAATTCATGGAAAGGTGGTGCAGGTTTTCATACTGAGAGTAAAGGCAGCTATATAGAACGCAAAATGTCGGCCGTGCGCGCTTATCATGAGTGGATGCCTATCCGCGATGACAGTAGCAACGAGCTAGACAGTCAATTACGCATCTATCGACGTTTTGAGTTTGGTAAATTATTCGATTTAAACATGCTAGATACGCGCATATTTGGTCGCGAAAAGCTTGATGCCAAAGCCAGCAACGAGCCTGAACGTCAATTATTAGGTCTTGAACAAGAAAACTGGCTCTATTTAAAGATGCTCGAAGGTAAACGCCGACAAGCAACATGGCAAATACTCGGGCAACAAGTTATTTTAGCGCCATTTAAAGGCACTTTTGCCACCAATTCTGGCGATATTTGGAATGGGTATGCCAGTGCACGCACACGTTTGCTCAACTTTATCGAAGAAAATAATATCTCCAATACGGTTGTTTTAACTGGGGATTATCATGCTTCCTTTGCATTTGATATTGCAAAAAACCCTTTTGAAGCAAGTAGCTATAATCCTCTAACCGGCAAAGGTTCTTTAGCTGTAGAGTTCGTCTGTCCGGCATTGACGTCTTCGCCCTTTCCTGAAACTGCAGGTGTTGAGCTCAACCCGCATCAGAAATTTAACAATCAGACCGAACGTGGTTATATGCTCCTCGATATCACTGAGCAGGCGTTTCAATGTGAATGGTATTACACGGACACCTTAAAAAAACGAGATGATAGCGTAAAATTTGCAAAAAGCTTGCTTACTAAAACACAGACTAACCACTTGATTGACGGCAGTCAATCGCGCCCGCTTACTAACGTCGCTGCCCTATCTGATGCTAACAAATCTATGGCAGTGAAAAAGTCTGCCGTTTTAAGTGGCGCTTAGCACAATATACTCCGCACAGTATTTTGCATACTTAAGGTAAAAAAATAGTAGCCAAAAAAAAGGGTGAGTCATATGATTTACCCTTTTTTATTACTCATTTAGCTAATGGGATTTATGAAATACTGACGTACTTATGATTAGTCAATTTATAACTCATTGCTAGGCGTTGGACGAACGGGCAAAGACGCGGTCGATGGCAATATTTTACTGCGATGAAAATACTTAGATGAGCCGTCGATTATCTTATTTACTTCTTTGACCAAAGCATGGATGACATCATCATAAACGCCATGATATAACTCGGTCTCAAACGCTGTAAAAGGATGCTTACGCGATGCCGAACTGACTTCTGTCACGCCCTGCTTACTATAAAAAATATCGACGCGGCCATCACTATTTAACACACAATTCAACTCTCCGCCTTCAAGCGCCATCTCGATACGCTCAGGCATAAAAATATAATCATCCACATCCATGAGCTTTTTTTCTACTTCTCTCTTAAAAAAAGATTTGATATCAAACATACATACACCCTTTGTCTTAAAATTTTAAAAACCTTTAGCACGTCTATTCTTATGGTCTTTATGGTATGCGTCTCGCATATCTGCTTATGATAGATCATGCTTTATTAACTTATCCTATAAGGTGTACGGATACTTTTTAAGACAGAATATGTAAAACTGCGTTTGATGTTGGTAAAAAAAAGACGCCGTCTAAGCGTCCTTTCTTTTTTGGTAAATCCAATCATACGATTGTGCGTAATTACACCCAGCCTTTTTCACGAAATAACTGTAACGTCTTAATAACGACTGTCATCTCTTCGGGTGTGCCAAGTGTGATGCGGTTAAAACCTGGTATCGAAGGGAACTCGCGACCAACGGCAATACCATGTTCGAGCATACGATCGATATAGGTTTGCACGTCACCCTTGACTTCATAAAAAATAAAATTGGTTTGCGAGGGCAAATAACGCAGCCCCAGCTCATCGAGCGCTGTCTGCATCATTTTTCTTGCTTGATTGGTGGTTTGTAAGCTATGCGCCAAAAACGCCTCGTCTTCTAGCGTTGCTATTGCTGCAACCGCACCTAACATGTTGATATTATCCGTAGACATCAAAGACCCAATGTCTGCAATCATCGGTGGATTGGCAATCGCATAACCGACGCGCAAGCCTGCTAGCCCAAATAATTTTGAGAAAGTGCGCACGACAATCAAGTTATCTGATAGTTCCTCTTTTATCCATTCAACGCCGCTCACAAAACTTGGATCGGTGATATAGCCAAAGTAGGCTTCATCCACTAAGAAATAGTGGTTTTTCGGCGCATTTTTTATCCACGCTTTGAGCGTATCCGTTTCGGTAATGATAGCCGTTGGATTATTAGGATTGCACAAATAAAAAAGACTGATACCGTCAAATGTAGCAGCCGCTTTTTGTAGATTATCAAAGTCTAAATCATAGTCATCGCGCGTTAATGGCACTTTGACTACTGGAATATCTAATGAGCGTGCATACAGCTCTGCACAGCCGAAAGTTGGGTCTGGAATAATTAGCTGAAACCTTGTATCTGTTTTTAATGCTTTGTCATGCAGCATTTGCACCACTGCTCTGATACTCTCAATTGAGCCATTGCCCAGTAAAACCTGATTTTCAGGTACGCCGTTGAGAGCCGCTACTTTGCTCAGCAGCGTAGCGCGATGTTTATCAGGATAGCGAGCAGCGCCAGCCAAAGCATTAGTGATGGCTTCTTTGGCAGCGTCCGACATGCCTAAAGAGTTTTCATTAAAGTCTAACTTGAGTAATTTATGACTGTTGTTATCGATATTATTATGCATGATAGGTAATCCGCCTACGTCGTCCGTGAGTGATATAGCGCATGCCGCTGCGTCATATCATCTTAAGTGGCATTTATCATAATTACAAGTTATCTAATAGCAAATTATTAGTTATTAATGCATACAAGGACAAGCTTTTTTGAGTCTCATTGTTAAATAAAAAAAGGTGAGCTGCAGCCTATGCAACTCACCTTTCTACGTCTACATTCAGTCGGAATTAAACCATTAAATCAAATGCGCTTTTAATTCCAATACTTTATCACGCGTTTTTGCCGCTTCTTCAAACTTCAAATCTCGTGACATTTGCTGCATTTGTTTCTCAAGGCGTTTGATTTCTTTGGCCAGTAAATCAGGACTGCGCAAAATGCTGATATCGACATCAGGCAAATTGCTTTTCACAGGAATCACTTGATTGTCATTGACATCAAGGTTTTCACCCGTGTCAATTTTATCGGTAATACTACGGCGCGCGCCTTTTGGCGTAATATTGTGCTCAAGATTAAAGGCGACTTGTTTTTCGCGGCGACGGTCAGTCTCCTCTATCGCTTTTTCCATACTCGGTGTAATGCGGTCGGCGTACAAAATCGCTTTACCGTTTAAGTGACGGGCAGCACGGCCAATAGTCTGAATCAGCGAGCGCTCAGAACGCAAAAAGCCCTCTTTATCAGCATCAAATATCGCCACTAATGACACCTCTGGCATATCAAGCCCTTCACGCAACAGGTTAATACCGACCAACACATCATGAACGCCTGTCCGCAGCTCATGAATGATCTGCATGCGCTCAACCGTATCGATATCTGAATGCAGATAAGCGACTTTGACATCGTATTCTTTAAGGTAACTGGTCAAATCTTCCGCCATACGCTTGGTTAACGTGGTGATAAGCACGCGCTCGTCAAGCTCGCGGCGTTTGGTAATCTCCGATAGCACATCATCAACCTGCGTCAATACAGGACGAATCTCAATCTCAGGGTCAATCAGACCGGTTGGACGCACGACTTGCTCGACCACCTGCTCGCTGTGTTCAAGCTCATACTGTGCTGGCGTTGCGCTAACATAAATGGTCTTTGGCTTGATACGCTCCCACTCTTCAAACTTCATCGGGCGATTATTCATGGCACTTGGCAGACGAAAACCATAATTAACGAGGTTTTCTTTACGCGACCTATCGCCTTTATACATCGCCCCAATTTGCGAAACCGTCACGTGCGATTCATCGATAAATAACAGCGCATCTTCTGGAATATAATCAAACAAAGTTGGCGGCGCTTCCCCTGACGGACGACCAGACAGATGCTGCGAGTAGTTTTCGATACCATTACAGTAGCCGAGCTGCTGAATCATTTCAAGGTCATACTGGGTACGCTCTTTTAGACGCTGCGCTTCAACCAATTTATTATTGTCGCGAAAATACTCTAAGCGCGGCTCAAGCTCAGCACGAATGGTATGACTTGCCGCTTCCAATTTATTGCGCGGGGTCACATAATGCGATTTCGGATAAATGGTAATACGCGGCACACTTCGGACGGTTTTGCCGGTTAACGGGTCAAACCAAGTAATTTTCTCCACTTCATCATCAAATAAATGCACGCGCACCGCTAGCTGCTCAGATTCCGCAGGATAAATATCTAATAGCTCACCGCGCAAGCGATAGGTACCACGGCCAAAATCTAACTCATTACGGTTATATTGCATTTCAACCAAACGTTTAATAGTAGCAGTACGATCGATTTTGTCGCCGACGACGACATGCAAGAGCATTTTTAGATAACTTTCTGGATCGCCCAAACCATAAATGCAGGAGACCGAAGCCACAATAATCGCATCACGGCGCTCAAGCAGCGCCCGCGTCGCTGATAGGCGCATTTGGTCAATATGGTCGTTGATGGCACTGTCTTTTTCGATAAAGGTATCACTCGCCGCAACATAGGCTTCCGGCTGATAATAATCGTAATAACTGACAAAATACTCAACCGCATTATTTGGAAAGAACGCTTTAAATTCGCCATAAAGCTGGGCGGCAAGGGTTTTATTGTGCGCCATAATAATGGTTGGACGTTGGCATTCAGCGATGACCTTTGCCATGGTATAAGTCTTACCAGAACCGGTCACACCGAGTAATAATTGCTCATCCATGCCTGATTTGATGCCTTTGACCAACTTTTCGATTGCTTGTGGTTGATCGCCTGCCGGCTCAAAGTCGGTGACCATCTCAAAGGCGCGGCTTGATATTTGCGTACCAGACGCGTTGACACCACTGATTTCAGCTTCGCCTTGCAGCTGAGTGGCCAATTGGTTTAACTGACGCGACGAGCGCGGTTCAGGCATTCGCATAATGGCTTTCTTCCTGACATTTATAAAAGGTTATAAGAATTTGGATTTATAACAATGTGGGGTCTAAATTCCAGTTTTTAAAGGATAATTACAGGTTTCATTTCCTATTTACACATATAATTAACAGCTAAAATTTGCGCTACATTAATGGTAAATTTAAAATGAATACTATTTATTTAACGTCTATTATTTATAGGAAAGGCACAGAATGGCAGCTAAATTTACAAAGCTTTTCACGATTAACAAAGTCATTACACGACCACTTAACAAAGCCTAAAACCTAGGGGTTCAATCGCGCTCATAAATTGCTACTATGGGTACTGAATTAATGAACAAGCAGTATTAAGAAGCGATAAATACAAGCAACAACACGCTTAAAAATTAATCCAATAACTAATAAAAACTTAAAATAATGGAGTAAATTATGAGAGAACGTTACGCAAGTGGTATTGATGATAAAACCGCTGAAAAAATGGTTGAATTGTTAAACGCTAACTTAGCCAATCTGATTGACCTAAGTATGGACAGCAAGCAGTGCCATTGGAACTTGCAAGGTACTGGCTTTATCGGTGTGCATCAATTGTTAGATGAGACTTATGAGCGTTTGACTGAAGCATTTGATACAGTTGCCGAACGTATCGTTATTCTTGGCGGTAAAGCCAACGGTATCTCTAAGCGTGTGGTCGAAGACTCTATCTTAGAGACTTATCCAACTGATATCACAGAAGTTGATGAGCACGTACGCGAGCTTACCAATCGCTATAAAACCATTGCCGCTTCACTGCGTGAAGGTATTGATACCGCGGGTGATGCAGGCGATGAAGATACGGCAGATTTATTGACCGAAGTAAGCCGTATTGTCGATAAAGACGCTTGGTTCATCGGTGCTAATGCGCCAAAGAAAAAGTAACAGCGACTGAATAAATCTATAAATGGTATTCAGATAAGTATAAAAAAAGGTCACTTTTATAGTGACCTTTTTTTATACCCTAAAACTTATTTTTATAAATTGCTGTTAAAGTCAAAATATCCTAAAAACGCGACCGTATGGCTGATATCAATTCTTTGTAGGCTCTGTCTGCGCAGGCACAGCAAGCAAGAAAAATTAATTTTAAAGACGGGTATTAAAACGGGTTAGAATTAGACTAAAAAATAATGACATTAAAAAACGCCTTTAATAATCTGCTTCATTTGCGGCAATAGCTCGCTTAATTGCGCTTCAGTCTCGCTGGTATCTTCAGGCAAGGATTGCTGTAAAAAAGCCGCGGTAATTTGTGGCTGCTTGGCAAGGATACTTTGCCCTACCGCCGTATCGTAGAATTTAATCTGGGCATCGACTTCAGCCTGCGTATAGTAAGTCTTAGCGGCACTGATATAAGCTTGCGTCAAAGTTTGTGCGTCGGCTGCATTGCCGATACCCTCAGTCATAATCTTCGTATATTGACCTAACACGCTTTGAATTTGCTCTTGTAGCTCGCGTTGGCGCTTATTTAACTGTTGGTCACTGGCGCGCTGATTACTGCTTTTATTCTGGTTTTTGGTTTGCGTATTAATGGCATCAATAGCCGCTTGTTGACCATTGACGATAGACTGAATCTGCTCGTCGATATGCATGACTTGCATCAGTTTAATGATTGACACATCAGTTGGTGCTTGATTGTTCATTTGCTGCTTGGCAATATTATTGGTGTCCTTACTAACCCTATTTGGCTCACTATGGACAATCAATTCTGCATTGGCATTGACGATAGGTGCCGATAGCAGCGTTGTCACCACCAAAGTAAGCAATGGATTCATACTAGTAGGACGCCGACTGGTATTTTTTTTGGAAGATTTTAGGTAATTTTTCATATAAGACTCTTATTATTATAGATGACGATTATTTATTATGCGGCAAATCTTATTAAGTACACTGCTCATCCGGTAAACGTAAAACCTCAGCATCGGGAACAGATAATGTCAAAATCGCTTCTTGAAATAATGGATTGGCACGGAATTGGTTTTCAATATCTTCAAATTTTTGCGCGATTTGCTGTTCTTGTTGATTACCGGCGATATCGACCGCTGCCACCATAAAGATTTTTTTGGGTCCGACCCACTCTAAGTGTAAATAAGAGACGCTGTCGATATCAGGATGGTTCAATAGTTCCGTTAAGATATAGCAATGGGTCTTTTCTGAGACTTTATAGCCAACCAAAAAATCACGATTGCGATTGATTAAAAAGATGGCAACCATACCCAATAATATGCCAACGATAATAGAACCAAGGGCATCCCAGAACGGCTCACCCGTATAGGCATGCATGCCCATCGCTGCTGCTGCGACCACTAAACCGATAACCGCTGCCAAATCCTCAAAAAACACCCCGCGCAACGTTGGGTTTGAAGTATTCACCACATAACCTAACGCACTGACATTGATAGCCTGACCATGCTTTTTACTTTGTAAATACGCCTGCACTAGAGAAAAACCTTCGAGCACAAAGGCCACTGCCAAAATAATAAAGCCAATGGTGTAATTGGTTTCTGTTTCAGGCGCATTCCACTCGGTGATACCGGTATAGATGGAAACAATCGAGCCTGCCATAAAAACGCCAAAAGCGGCAATCATAGACCATACGTATGACTCTTTACCATAGCCTAACGGGTGACTGTTATCGGCAGGTTTGACCGCCTTTTTCTCCGCCACGATGAGTAGAGTGCCATTACCTGCATCTGCCCACGAATGCGCTGATTCAGCAATCATAGAAGCAGAGCCAGTCATAAATGCCGCAACGGTTTTGGCAATGGCAATAATAACATTCGCTCCTACGGCAATTAGCACAGTAACCAGCGACGAGGATTTCTCGTCTTCCTGCTTCTTGTCCTCCTGAACGTTTTCGGGGCTCGTGACGTTAGTAAAATTGAGGTTAGGATTGATATCGTCTTTAGAATTGCTCGTATCTTTGTTCAGATTGGCAATAGAACGCGCACTGCCAGCACCGCGGGTACGAACGGCTTGCGGTGCTGGCTGATCTTTGGAAGGAATGTTTGATGATTCAGTGTTTTTTGAACTCATATGAGTCTCAATAAATGGTTAATATAATGAAGTTAAACAGCCATCAAAAAAGTTAAGCCATGAGCGCTAACTATTTTTAACTGCCTTACTTATCATTAAATTTAACCAAATAGCCGCTACTGGTCAGTAAGGTTTTCGTGAGACTTTGTTTAAGTATTGATGATTTTGCTAGGTAAAATACGCCTTATTTAGCATTGCTATGCTGAGCAAGCTCGCCAATCATATCATTGTCGTTGCCGCTTTTATCCGTCATCTTATCAGCGCCCAGACTTTCGCCAATCATTTGATTGATGTCGCAGCTCGGGCGATGCGAGCTTTGCATGCGTAGCTCTTTACGCGCCAAGCCTGCGTCAAAACGGCACTGCTGCATGGCATTTTTAATCTCAAGCGCAGGCACAGGCGTCGGTTTACCGTTATCATCAATCGCTACCATGGTAAAATAGCAGCTATTGGTATGGCGAATCGTACGGGCGCGAACGTCCTCCGCTTCAACCCGAATCCCCACTTCCATAGACGTTCTACCGACATAATTGATACTAGCGGCAAAAGTAACCAACTCGCCCACATAGATAGGCTCGCGGAACATCACTTGATCGACTGATAGCGTCACGACATAGCTACCACTGTAGCGACTGGCGCAAGCATAAGCGACTTGGTCAAGCATCTTGAGCAAATCACCCCCATGGACGTTGCCGATGAAATTGGCCATATCTGGCGTCATCAGCACCGACATATACAATTCATGATTTAAAGGGGCGCTTTTAGCAGTAGAGCTGGTGTTATATTGCGACATAATATTCCTTGCTGTTATCGTAAAACCTGTCTATTTTAAATATCCGTTATACAGTAGCCTCTGCTAAATCGCAAATAAAGACTGTTAGAGTGAGTGTAGGAGATATTTTTTATTTATATGGCTAGGGCTATTTATGCTTACTTTAGCCCTGTATTGGCGCGAAAAACCTTGTAAATGCTTTTATCTACCAAGCGAAAACGCAATCTTTCTAAAATCTGCAAAAAAAAGCTTGACGTATTTTTTATCTTTGCTAGAATACGCCCCACTTAGCAAGAACTCATCAGAGACTTTCTAAGCTCGCAGTAAGTCATAAAACCCTTACCGCTTATTCTCCAATAGCTCAGTTGGTAGAGCAACGGACTGTTAATCCGTGTGTCCCTGGTTCGAGCCCAGGTTGGAGAGCCATATTTTAGTCGTAAATCTTTTGAATCATTTTTGATTCGATTATGGCATTTGCCAAGACCCTCATCACTTTGATGGGGGTTTTTTTATGGCCGTTTCTTTGTAAGTGATATATTATTTAAAGATAACGATTGCTAATAATGAGGGCACACCTTCACATTAATCAATAGTTATCTAAATAATCATCTGAATGAAGACAAGCACTAGGGTAAGAAGATTGAGATATGAGCCTGCTCTTTATTTTCTTGAATAACATGGTCGTATGCGGCCAACTGGTTATTTGTAAAGCTGTTGGTAAACTGCCACATGGTTGCAAATATTACGCTTAACAGCACTGCCATCACTGCAAGAATCACCCAAAGCGGCGTTTCACTGGTGAGCTTATGCCTAATTTGATCAGGAATTGCCCAGAACGGTGAAAATTCGTTTTTATTACCACGTAAATGCTCGATTTCATCGCCCAAGCGTGAGATAAGGTAACGAATCTTTTCAGGGGCCTCGAGGCGATACTTTCCTTGAAATCCTAGCAACATCGCGTAGTGATAAACTTCTAATGCCGCTAAACGCTGCTCTCCTTGTTCGCGCAACCCATCTAAGCGCTCAAAGAACTCATTACCGGCGATTTGTGAACCAAACAAATCTAACTGCAAAGGATTAAGCTCCCACGCATCTTTTAGAGTTTGAAAGTCTGACTCTTGAGACGTCATAATGGTTTCATCAATCAACGCACAATAAGCGTATTTTGCTTCATGGATGTCTTCTGATAGAAAGCCTTTTTTACGAGCGTTCATCTCAAACTTATCTAAAAAATCATAGATTTTTTGACGAAAATGACGAGGCTCGTTACTGAAATAATGATTGCGTAATAAAAAAACCAAATAAAAGCCGTCATACATAATATCAACCAGCGATTGACTGTTGATACGTCTATCAAGCCCTGCGGTTGAAACTTTTGAAGCAACCTCACCTGAGTCTAGTAAAGAAGGTGCGGAACCGATTGAATTATTTCCGAGCATGATTGTTCCTAATCCGTATTATTTTAAAAATCCGCTTAAAAAACTCATTTAAAAAAAGCCACTTAAAAAACATTTTAAAAATGCTAAAAAAATTACTGTACGATAGCCATCAGCTCAATTTTCAAATCATCAAAACCATTTGGTACATAAATGCAGATGGATTCAGCTCTAATCATCTCGTCATACAGCTCGCCTACTGGCTCAATGGTGAAATAACTAAAGCCCGGTCTGACAGGGATAGCGCTTGGCACTTGCGAGACATGTGAAATCGGTGAACCTGGTAGCGCAGATAGCACGCGCTTCTCTACGGCATCTGGTGTCGCAATTTTAAAGCGTCTTGGCACCAAATCTATTAACTCATGCATCGGTAGCGATGAGCTGACAGATAAATATAGCTGCGAGTTACGCGTGATTTTGTCACTGCTCAAATCGCCCATATAATATGAGTGTTTGGTCTGACGTAAAGGGATGGAGATAAAGTTACTGGCAATAACGGTATTAAGAAGCTCACGGATGATGCCAATGATACTGGTAAACGAATCATTGATATTATTATGGTGATATTGTGGTAAGTCGCCCACCTTATATAATGAGCTAAAAGTCGCCAACTGACTGGCAACATTGAGGAGCGCTTCATACAATCGTTCTGGGTGTAATTTTGCATTATTATATAAATGACTCAATTGTGAATAAGCGGTATTTAAGGTATGTAATAGCCAAAAAGAGGCAATATCCGATGAGCGAAATTCTAACAAATCATTATTAGACTGGCGATGGTGATCATAGAGCGAGCTTGATTTGGTATTAATCATCGTCATCAAACGATAGAGCTGATTGAGTAGCGCAGAATTGCTCATAATATGGACGCTTGGCACCATATAGTCTTCATCTAACTGATAGATACCTTGCGTACTGCGCGTCAGCTTAGCAATCAAGATAGAAAGCGTATCTTGACTCGGTACTTGCGCTGTATGGTTCAATTGCACGCTTGGTGATAGCTTTAGAATATCAATCATTGCTTCTGCACCCTGAGTATATAAATCTTGGGCTTCGATACCCTCTCTTATATAACGGGCAGGATTATCGCTATGCTCTGTCTGTATATTGCTACCATTACTCTGCACCATCTCTAGGCTTAAAAATACGTATACCTCATCGCCGTTATCTTGGCTGTCCAACCTCACCGCTTTAGGCAGTGCATCTGTACGCGGCGCTTGATATATCGTGCCATCGGGTAAAACGGCATAGATAGTTTCGAAGCTTAAGATATGACTTTCTAGCAGCTGGCTATCTATTTGCACATCAGCGATACCATAAGCGTAAGGATGCACGAGCATCATACTGAGCGCGCGCTGCGAGTTATGATAAGTGTCTTGAATCTGAAAATGCTGAGGTCTTAGAAATAAACCCTCGCCCCATAATACTCTGTTTTTACTCAAGACCATCTCCTACGCGCAACCAACCAGTGGCTGTTGATAATATTTAAGTTTACTAGCAAGAATAGGTGCCAGTTCTAAGTTGATACCTTCTTTGATATTCACGTCACATGCGCCCACATTCAGGGTTAACGGCTTTTCAAAGTCGATACTAATTAGAGGGATCAATAGCTGTGAGCGCTTCTTGGTATACCTTAGCCCCACTTTAATCGCAATAAAGCGTGCCTCTTGCGGAACACTGAGCTTCAGCGCTGTTCGACGCCCAGGAATGATGTTTACCTCTTTAGTCGCCATCTCTACCAGTTCTGAAAACTGACTTTCATCTTCTAAAAATGCAATATGAGCAATACTGGCGGTGCCTTGCTTTTGACGACCCGCATTTGCATCAATGCTTGGAAGTATCTGTAAACTAATAGTTTGCCGTTTTAACTGAGTTTGTAGCGCTTGCTGTTCTGCATTCATCGCACTAAGTTGTTGCTGTTGCTGCTCAAGTTGGGCTTTCAGTTTTTCTAGATCTGTATAAGCGTTATCATTGCTATTTACATTAGCGTCGGTACTTTTCTTACTTATACCTTCCTGATAAAGCTGCTTAGCAGATTGATAATTGTCTACCAATGAAGTTGATTGATTGGATTTTAATGTTTGGTTCAATTGACTCACTCCATCACTACCGCAACCAACCAACCCTATACTTAGCAGACAACACGTTATTACTTTTATTGAAGTTTTTTCCATACAATTGCTCATATATAAATTTTTGATCATCATTACTAACTATTTATTGATTAGTTAAAATCTCAGCCATTTGTGGGCGACCAAGTACCCCAGGCTTACGTAGCTCAACATGCCCTAAATCCATCATACGCCAGTCACCACCCCATACCAGCCCTGCCGATTTTGCCACTTTACCATATAACTTATAGCCCTGCATCGCCCATGGATCTTTTTCACTAATGACAATCTTGCCGTTTCTAATAAAAGCACTGTCCCCTGCTAGACCAAACTGATGATAGCTTTTATAAGAGCCTGCTTTCGTCACGTGTGTCCCTTGTTTTAACAGTTTTGCTTGTCGCCCAGGGCTACGATACCCTTCTAGTAACACCATATCATAGCCATATTGCTCACTCATCACTTTATATACAGTCAACATTCGCTGAACAAATTCAGAATTCATTTTATTCCAATTACGGTCAGCATTTTTGATATTAATATGACCGTTTGTGATATGTGAGGCCAATATATCGCCTGAGTAGCCGGTAGTATGGTCTTGAACGCTTAAATCAGAGAGGTCAGGCTCAGGCAACATAAGCGGTCTTGTGATTGATAATGTATCAGTGTCGGCTTCAGGCCAATAACCGGCTTCCATTTGAGTAGCTTGATAACTGGCTATTTCCGCTTCAAGCTCAGCAAACAATTCTACTGGTGGTGGCGGCGGCGGGTGCAACTGCTCCCCGATTAGTAATTGATTGATTTGGGCATTGGTGTTATTTGGCGTATCACTTTGAGTGCGATATACCTCAAGAGAATTATGCGTCACTAGAAAATAACAAAGCACTGTCGTTGCTAAGACAATCAATAAACTGAAGGCGGGTATCGCCATAGCACTCATATTCAAAGATTGATTATTCAAACTTTTAAAATTAACAAGGCTAACCTTCGAGTTACTAGGCTCAGCCGTAAGCTTAATACTTGGCCTTACTCGTGACTTGAGCAAAAAAATTTTGTCCTTTAATACCCATAAGTACTGAAAAGTATTACCAGCCTTTTGATGAAAACGACCGTATAGTTGACGATCAAATAGCATGACTATCACTACAATAGAAATAAGCGTAAATATCGTGGTTATCGAATAAATCATAGGGCTAAATACGTTATTCCGTCAGACTCTCAAGATACGTAGTAAGCAGCAAGTACCTTTCTAAATGCTTCTATCGCTTACTTATTACCGTTAAAACTGCCCGCTATTATATAGACAAAACAAAATTTTTTCTCAAAATACCAAACTTAGTTATATTATTTAATAAATAACTGATAAACGGTTGATAAATATAGTCTAAAATACATGGCAAACTAAAGTAGGTATATTTAGTAGCCATAATAAAGAAAATACCATAAACTGCCTGTCATAAATTTGTTCTATCAGAGGTATTGAAGTGCATTCTAAGAAACGATTAAGCTATGCATTATATGCTTTAACCCTTATTTTTATTGCTTACTTACTATTGACTTGGATGTATTTTAAAGATAATGCAGTACAACTTACTGCCTTTAGACTATTACTTTGGTTTATCCTTATCCCGATATCTTTGTTTGGTTTCATATTAACATTAAGATGGTTTAGAGATAAGTCTGACAGTAAAGAAAATAAAACCGAGCTTATTACCAACGAAAAGGCAGAACTATCGTCTTTAGAAACCTACCGATTGTTTATCAAAGCTAGCATCAGCTTACCGGAAGGAAATAGCTGGTCTGAGATAATAGATAATAAAAACGACCTCACGGTATTGAGTGAAGATTTATCTGATTTTGATGGTTTAGCGATTCTAATCAAGCCAATAGAGAGAGTGATAACTGAGCAAAACCCGTTATATCTTTCTCAAAATAAGAATGTTTTTGCTAACGATTATTTTGAAATCGAAGCAGACAATTATGAGATTTATGACGAAACATATAACGACGACGATGAGGAAGATCGGGCGCAATCTACAGATACACTGACCTTGCGTTTGTGCGCTTTAATTGATGAGCAGCTACGACTGAGTGATGAGTTACTCTCCCTACTCGCTCAACATTCCTCTTATCTTGAACAAGATAAAGACGAGCCAAATTCAGCCATTCATGTACATCCTGATTGGCAGCCGCATTACCTTTTGGGTGCTAATAGCAGTAATCATAATAGTAATCATAGTAGTGATATGGACGATGAAGAATCACGTAAGGACTTGCCTGCCCCAGCTCTGCCAAAATTATCTATTTATTTGTGTATACCAAACCTTGCTGACGCTGATTTTCTGATACGTTTTATCAGACAGCAACTGGCTGATTATGGAATAGCAGATTCGTCATTCGAGGTCAGCATTATACTTGCTAATGATGACTCCCATCAGCCGCTCGACTTTATCGATGAGCATCTTATAACGCTTGCCAAAGCCACTACTCCTGTAGCTTGTATGCTTATCACAGTAGATTCCCAAATTAATGAGGCTTGGGTAGAGTCGTCACTATATGAAACTGCGCTCGATAATACGATACCAACTGAAGCAGGAACCTTGTTATTCTTTTCTAATAAAGCTGCTCAAGAAGCTCTTAATTTAGAAAATAACAACTCTATCTTACTGACTAAGGTTCCTAACGATACTCTCAATTCGCTAGACAATACTACAGATGCTGACTCCGATTCTTTAGAGGCGACTCCTCTTGAACGAGATATTCGCCAGCACTACGCAAAAAACCTACAAAAGATAAAGCACTTATTACTAAATGGTACGTCGACTATAGCCCTCATTGACAAACCTAAAATGCAAAGCATAGAAAGACAAAATCTTGAACCTATTGCTGATGGATCAACCATTAAAGCCATAACCTCTAAAAACAATATAAACGCCCTAACGGACATTAATCCATTAGAGCAGGCTTACAACCTATCTGCGTTTATGACATTTATCGACTCATTAATAGAAAAAGACGTACTGGTAAACGAACATCATTTAGGGCATTATATGCCATCAAACCTATGGTTAAAGACATATGTAAGCTTATCTTTACTGGTTTCTCAAGATGAACTCGATGAACAAGAGTCAGACTTATCGTTTTTAATTACCAAACATAAGAATAATTGTATGCTATGGCTTAAATATTTTTCGGAAGCCGCTTAAGTATGTTTTTATTCATTATTTGACATTATAGTCGCCGTTCACTCTGATCTGATAACTCCCTACTATTTTAAGATTACATTAGGTAGCAAGTATGTTTGCAAGATTTTTTCATCTTATTTACCACCCAAGAGTATTATTAGTCTTAGGGGTTATCGTCGCTTTGGTTTTACTTTACGATTATGTGCCACTAAAAACCTTCATCATTATTCTTGCTGTTACCGTCACGTGTGCCCTACTGTCCACCTTAGGTTACTATTTTTGGAAAAAACGCAAACTTGCCTCGGCAGACTTGGCAAATTTGGTAGAAGACAATGGCGACGAATATAATAAGGACGCCATTGCCAAAGATGAGAACGCGCAAGAGGTACAAGCATTACGTCAGCAAATGCAAGACGCCATTAAAACCATTCGTAAATCAAAAATCGGCGATCAAACTGGTAAAGCAGCATTGTATGAGCTGCCCTGGTATATGGTGATTGGCAATCCAGCAGCCGGTAAAAGCTCAGCAGTACTACACTCTGGGTTAAAGTTTCCATTTATGGAGCAAACCAACAAGCTGTCAGTCAAAGGTGTGGGCGGTACGCGTAATTGCGATTGGTTTTTTTCTACTGAAGGGATTCTGCTCGATACCGCAGGGCGTTATTCTGCTTATGAAGACGATCGTTCAGAATGGCTGTCATTCTTAAACCTACTGAAAAAGAACCGTCCCAAGGCCCCTATTAATGGCATTATTATCGCCGTTAGTATTGCAGAATTGACCAAAAACGAGCCTAGCTATGCGCTGGATTTGGCCAAAAACTTACGTAGCCGTGTGCAGGATTTGACCGAACAACTAGAAGTTTATGCCCCTGTTTATGTGGTATTTACTAAGATGGATTTGGTATCAGGATTTCGTGATTTCTTTCATGATTATGAGCAAGAAGAACGCGGGCAAGTATGGGGGGCGACCATTCCTTATCCAGAAGACCCCGACAACATCAATATTACAGATGTTTTTGAAGAGCATTTTGGCGTATTAGTCAATGGTCTAAAAGACTTAAGCACCACCAAACTGTCGTTACGCCATCAGCGTACTGTCTCACCCAGTTTAATGACATTTCCAATGGAATTTCAGTCATTGCGTCCTATGATACGTACCCTCATGCACGCTCTGTTTGAAGACAATCCTTTTCAATTTAAGCCGATATTGCGTGGCTTTTATTTCACCAGTGCGCTCCAAGAAGGCCAAGTTAGCAGTCAGATGACGCTACAAATGGTACAAAATTTTGATTTGCAGCCACCAGCCGTTCCTCTTAATTCTCAGCAAACTAGCACTGATAAACCTTATTTTTTAAACGATCTTTTTTCCAAGGTTATTTTAAAAGACAAGCATTTGGTTAAGCAGCACAAGAACCGTGATAAACGTAGTCATCGCGCCTTGGCAACCTTAGCATCTGTCGTGGTGCTCTGCGCGGCAGCTGGGCTATGGACGTGGTCATATGCCAATAATAAACAGCTGACTGAACGGGTAGCAGCAGATTTACAACAAGTGGCTCAAATCCAAAAAAATTCAAACGGTGATTTGCAGTCACAACTAGAATCACTCAGTATTTTACAAAGTCGCATAGAACAGCTTGAGGCGTACGAAGAAAATCGCCCTCTCTCGTTAAGTTTTGGCTTGTATCAAGGCGACAAGCTCAAAGAAAAACTGCTATCAGAATACTATAACGGTATTGGCATCATTGTCTTAGCACCTACCAAACAAAATATAGAAAAATTCCTTACTGAGGTCAATGCCAATACGGCACAACTAGCCGTTAAAGAGCCAGAGGCGCAAGAAAGTGAGTCTGCAGCTGGCAATACTGATACCTATATCCAATCAGACCCTACCGATGTTGAAGATGCTTACAATGCGCTCAAAGCGTATTTGATGCTAAGCAATCACGAACATTTAGAAACCAGCCATTTGAGCGATCAGATGACGCGCTTTTGGCGTACTTGGCTTGAGGCCAATCGCGCAGATATGCCGCGCGATAAAATGATTCGACAAGCCGAACGGATTTTAAGTTTTAGCTTGGCTCATATTAACGACCCAAGCTTTCCTTTGATTCAAAACGACTTAGGATTGATTGATAAAACCCGCATGAACTTATCTAAAGTCAGTAAGGGCCAGCCTGCACGTGAGCGTGTTTATTCTGAGATAAAAATGCGCTCATCAGCACGCTTTCCAGCAGTGACGGTGGCACAGATTACTCAAAATACAGGTAACGAAGCATTATTAGGTAGCTATGTGATTTCTGGCACCTTTACCAAGCAAGCATGGGAATCCTTTATCAGTGATGAAATCGATAAAGCGGCGACCAATAAGATGGTGGCTGACGATTGGGTATTGGCAACCAGCAGCCAAAACGACTTGACCTTGACCGGTAGTCCTGAACAAATACGCCAATATTTGGTCAGTCGCTATAAGCAAGAATATATCAGCGAATGGAAGCGGTTTTTATCACAAGTCTATATCCGTGACAGTGAAGGCTTTGACGATCATGCGGTACTATTAAATCAGCTGTCTAATGCCACAGAATCTCCTTTAAAGACTTTATTTGAAACTGTTGATCGCCAGACCCAATGGGATAATAAATCCACAAGCTCGTCCTCGGCGGATGGCGCGCAATCTCGGCGCTCGTTTGTAACTTGGTTTAAGCAAACCATTCTTCGTCAAAGCCCAGCGGAGCTCCGTCAGGCGGAAGCCATGATAGATAACAACCAATCAAGCCCTAATCCTACGGCTGCACCCGTGAATTCAGGCTTGATTGCGCAAGAGTTCTCCGCTATTCATAATTTGGTCACGCCAAGAGAAGACAACCAAAACCTGTCTTTGTTGGATAACTACTTGGCAAGTTTGGGTCATATTAGAACCCGCTTTAATAATATCGCTCGTAGTGATGATATTGGTCCCGATGCCTTGTTGTTTGCCTCACAAACTTTAAGTCCTGAAGGCTCAGAGCTTACCAAATCTTTACAGATATTAGATGAACAAATACTCAGTCAAGCCAACTCTGAGATGAAGCAATTGGTACGCCCATTATTAAGTGAGTCCCTTACGCGCTCATTTAATATGCTTTTAAAGCCTACCAAAGATGAGATTAACAAAGTTTGGCAAGCACAGGTCTATAAGCCTTTTCTTGACAATTTGGGCAATAAATATCCGTTTACTGCCAATGCCAATTTAGAAGCCACGCCTGCTGAGATTGGGCAGTTCTTTGGTGAGGATGGCTATGTAGCAAAATTCGTCAATGAAACCTTGTCGCCCTTTATCATTCGCCGCGGTGATCAGATATCTAGCAAAATTTGGAATGGTGCAGGTTTGGGACTCAGTCCGAAGTTTGTGGCTGACTTTGGTCGCTACTTCGTCAATTACACTGGTGGTAATGGCAGTGGCACGAACGGCGGCGCAGGTGCTAATGGTGCCTCGAATCAAACCACCTTTCAGATTATGCCATTACCAGTTAGTGGCTTAACAGAATACACCATTGTCGTCGATGGTCAGCAGTTGCGTTATCGCATGGGCACCCAGGCGTGGACGACATTTGTATGGCCAAACCCTAGTAGCCAGCCAGGTGCGAGTATTAGAGCCAAGGATTATGATGGCAAAGACTACACTGTCTTTGAAGAAGCTGGTAGCTTTGGGGTAGAGCGCCTTATCAATAGTGCACGGCGCACCGAGCTTGGCGATAATATTTTTGAGATGGCATGGTCAGGTGATGGTATCACTGTCTCCGTCCGCTTTAGGATTATCAGTGGCAATAGCAGCACCGCCAGTCAAGGTCGCTCAAGCAATCCTTTCACGGGTATGAAACTGCCTAACGAAGTGATTGGGCTTGGGGTTACGCGTACCGCAAAGCCCACAACAGCAGCATCCAATAGTGGTAATACCAATGAGCGTGATACAAACGCTCAAAACCAACCTTTGAGTAGCTCGCCACGCACAAACACCGCATCGCAAAATCCGAATGCTAGTGAACGGGCGGCGAATGGCGTAGCTAACTCTGCAAATACAAGCAATGACGATGTCAGTGAAGCGTCTCATTTGAGCACTGCTACTAGCGATGCTAATGCCAGCTCTGAGCCGCAGGAGCAAAATCCATGACTTCTGAATCATTACCATTAGTATATTTTGGCAAACTGCCTGCACGTGGTGACTTTATTCGTACGCGCACTCATATCAGTGAAACCAATGATATAGACACTTGGGTCAGTCAGGCACTAACAGAATCAGAAATATTAGGAATCTCAACGACGCAAGCTGCATTAACTGAGCACTCACTAGAGAAAGAACCTTTAAGAAATGGCGCTGTAAAAGAAGACACAGCGCTATATTTCAGTCACATCGATACGACGGCCAATAAAATCGTCACTGGTGTCCTGATATCCAGTCACGATAGCAATCAACGCAGCTACCCTTTGATTGGCTTTGCCCTGATGTATCACGATAAACCCAAAAGTTGGATGAATTATGTACCGATTAAGTCTCTGTCTTTATGGGATGACGTGTCTGACGCCTTAATAATCGCTAAATCTCAAACCGACACTATCAAAGTAATGGAAGATTTAAATGATTGCTCGTTGGTTGTCGATCAAAATGCCAGTACCCACTACTACAACTTCATCAATACCACCACGATGCAAGATATTGCAGACTTAATAGGTATCGATAAAGCACATTTGGTCCAACAAATTATTGCCACGGGTTTACTATTTTTACCAACTTACGCTAAAGGCTTTCATGGGCTAAACAAATCTATAAGCTGGGCGCTACCCGCTGAAAAGGCTACTGCTATATATATGGCAACCTTTTGGCATGACTTGATTCATGGGTTTTATCAGCCTCATCAACTACAGCTTAATACCTATGTTTATCGAACCTCTGCGCATTACCAGCTGTTATTGAGCTTTAGCAAACCAGACAGTCAGCTACTTGCTCAATTATTAACGCATAAGAACACTCTACCTGCTGATTGGGTCTCAATTGGAGATAGTGGTTGGACACAAAGCTATATCGATGAAGATATTGGTTTGACTCGATTCAACAAAATATTGTTGCAAGACGATCTTTATTTGTATGACACCAGACAATTATTTAAGCAAATATTTTTAGCTCAATGAGGCTTATTGTCTATTTTTTCCTATTTATACACCTGATAAACATTGAAGTAAAAAAGGGTACTGCCATGCTAACTCGTTTCTCAATCAAGAATTCTAGGCTAATAGGAAGTAGAAAAAACCTATTATTGGCAGCAATCACTACCTTATCTATGAGCGCGATGGTCTTTGCTGCTCAAGATAGCCTACCTAACGATCAAGATGTACCTGTGGTTATAAAAGGCGTCGTTGCCACAAGCTCAGATAAGCAGCAGCTTCTTGATAAGCTCAAGGCTCAGTACCCTGATAAACCGGTCAGAGATGAAATCGAGGTGCGCTCAAATATCAACATACCGACCAATTGGCAACAAGTAGCCACTGCCATTATTGACAGCGACATCGCCAATATACGTCAAGGTCGGATAGATATTCATGGTACGACTATTAGCCTACATGGCAAAGTCAGCAGCCTTGAACAAAAACAAGCCATCCAAAACCGCATTCATACGCGTTTGACCGATCTTTATCAATTAGAGAATCAGCTGGTTGTCACTCAAGGCGAACAACAGCTCATAGATGAGACTTTAGGCAATCGTATCGTTGAGTTTGAATCAGGAAGTGCCAACTTAACCCCAATGGGGCTTGGTATCTTAGATGATATGGCAGGGGTATTACAGCGGGTCGGTGATAAACCTGTAACTATCACCGGACATACAGACAATGTCGGTAATTCTGCTAGTAATTTAACACTATCGAATCAGCGTGCGGAAGCGGTAAAACAGTATCTTATTGGTCGCAACATTGATGCTGCTCGCCTAAGTACTGCTGGCAAGGGGGATCTAGACCCTATTGCTAGCAATGATAATGAAGAAGGACGCACGCGTAATCGTCGTATCGAGTTTACCCTTGCTGAATAACCTTTATTTGCTAGTAATCATTATCAGTGATAACTCAGAATGATAAAACTTGGCAATTTATACGCTTCATAGCACCGCTTTACATTGCTTAATAAAATGGGACAACAATCATGCTACGTTTGCTTAATACGGCGCTACCCATGCATCTTGATAGGCTATATGCCAGTGAAGGCAGTAGCCAAGCTCCTTATGCCAGTGCCAAACAAGATATTGTTGCTCATCAAACATGGCAAGATGAATTGCTCAATGCCGAGTATGAGGCAGCTATCATTGAGCGCTTAAATCCTAATAGCGGTTATCAGCATCAACAGCATGGTATCGACACTTATGTGCTACAGGTCTACATTCACGAAGGCCATCATTTGCCCTTCTCTTCTTGTACGGATTTAATTGGTAGTCCTTTAACCTTATGCTTTGATACGCCGAATGGCAGCGGCTATCGCCATCTATATCTAACCGCTATTTGTCAATTGGATCATGATGGCAGCTATGGCTATTACCGCCTACTCGCACAGCCTATTACTTATCGTTTGCATCAACATTTAAGCAGTCATATAGATACTGAAACTTCTGTCCAAACGATGGTCGCACAGCGCACAGCGGCGCTAGACATAGAAGTCATCGATGACAGTATTGGTAATGAAGATGCCGGCTGGACACCTGCACGTATGACCCAATGGCAAATAAGTGATTGGACACATATTTGTGAGCGGCTCTCGCGTCAAGGTTTAACCGCTTACCTGCGTCATCAGCAAACTTCTGAGCACCGCTCGCCGAAGCTGATCATAACTTCAGTATATCCAAGCGATAATGATAACATCAGTCAGAATATTGGCGCATTACGCTATCAGCAAGTACTACCTGACCGCGTGCATGCGCCTGTCTTAGCAATCAGTGAGCATGTTACGGTACAGCCTGATTCTGTCATCATGCAACGCTTCAATGCCGCAAAGGTTGCACACCCTACTCAAACGGCTGAGATTATTTTTGACGACGACAACCCCAAGCAAAATAATGGCAACGACAATACGCTGACTTTCGATAGTCCTGCCGCCTTTGCTCCAGTGACGGATACCGAGGCCATAGATGAGGCGGCTATCATCGCAAACAGCCATCAAAGTCAGTATAGCGTCTATCATGCTCTTAGCCATGCTACAGATTTAAATATCGCTGATACCTTTGTATTAGCCGAGCATAGCGCACTGAATCAGCATTACCGTACCACTCATATCGTACATTTAGCACGTAATAGCCTCGCTCATGTGACAGGATTAACAAGTAGTCGCCGCCATCATCAGCGTCACGCCTTTTCTTTAGAGGCTGGCACTCACCTAACCCAACTTAGATTAATCACTGCTAATACTCCGTGGGTCGGTCAGCTCTATAGTAGACACGCGTTGCCACCAATGACGGGCATCACTGAAATGCAAAATGAGATTGATAGCCGTAATCATATGACGCCGACTAAAAGCTATTTACTAGATAGCCCCGCCCAACCTATCAATCGCCTTGAAGCACAAGCAGGTGCTAATTACGGCAGTCATTTCACCCATAGGGCTGATGACCAAACCCTCATACAGTCTATCGGTGATGGCGAGCATCTGATCAATACGGGTAGCTTATTATCATCAAGTCGCCCAAGCCTATTTGCCACTGACAATGAACAAGCGGTCGAAAGCGGTTATCGCAACACGGGTAACGGCCTATCAGAATGGGTGACTGACCATCGTACAGAGCAAGCTTACTCTCAGCTAAAAGTAGACAGTGCCGGGATATCCGCCAGTCTAAAAATGGGGGTCATCAATCCATCAGACACCGCCAAACGTCAAGGTATTAATGCCATTACCAATGCCCAAATCAATATAAAATCAGGTGAAGCCCTCGTCCTATCAACCCAGCCGCAGACCCACGCGCAAGTCCAAGAGCACAATTATCAACAGCATACCCCGACCCTCACCCAAACTGGTCTTGGCGGACAGCACCTAGCGGCGCGTTTAACGCAGTTAGCAACGGGACTTGGCAGACAAGTGAATGACCATAAGGCGATTAAAACCCAACTTGAGACTATTGCAGAAGAACAGCACACCAAAACCCATCAAACAACGCCATTCACGCTCATTGATAGTGCGGCTGATACTGGTTATGTCAGTGATGACCTACTCATTCACCGGTCAATGGGTGAAATGATAATGACCTCGCAGCAAGATATGTTAACTAGTAGTGGCGATAGCCATAACCAAGTCAGCAGCGAGTCACTCAATATAGTAGCCGATGGTCAATTTAGTATGACCAATGCCAAAGAAAATATCACCCTTTCTGCGCATACAGGAAAACTGGAAGCCATAGCAAAACAGGATGTGAATATCGCCTCCTCGACTAAGGAAGTTGAGATAGTGGCAACGAATAAGATTACGCTGACGGCTGGCGGTGCCATTATTACGCTTGATGGTGCTGATATTACGATAACAGCGAAGCAGTTTACGGAGAAGGCTGGGAAGCATAGTAAGGCTGAAGGGGGGATGGATGGGTTGGGATTGGCGGGGTTGCCCAGCTTGATAGCTGGTGCGATGTACAAAGCTCAGTTTAGATTTGCTGACGATGATGATATCGCTTATGCCAATACACCGTATATTGCTATTAATGAAAATACAAAAGAGACTTTTGAAGGCATAACTGATACTGAGGGAAATACGGAAACTTTCTTTAGCTCTAACTCCAATAAGATTAAAGTGCAACTAAGAAATGAAGACCCTTGGGGATCTATTGAACTTTATAAAGTTAAATTTAAATTTACTGATGATGATGGTAACCCTTATAGCCATGTTCATTATCGTGCAATATCTGAGGTAAAAGAGTTAATTTATTTTGGAATCACTAATGCTGAGGGTGAAACTGAAAACCTTGTATCATCACTTGAGGAAAACTTTAATGTTCACCTTTACCTATCAACGAATGGAGATTATTAGTTATGCAAAAACCGCCTCAATATTCTACAGATAAAACTACCTTAGATGGTAAAACTAAACAGGTGAAGATTACAAAGGGGAACAAAAATTTAAAAGCTTGTCCTGTATTTGATAATTTGGTGCTCAGTGCAAAGGGATCTGAATATTTAGATGACATTAACTCTCGTCTTAAACTTGGTAGCTGGCTAACAAGATTTTTAGGTATAGGAGGAGTAGCTACTGTCTTTATAGGCGGAACAACTTTAAATGCAGAAGTTGCAGTAAAATCAACAGACTGGATAATGCTTGCAGAAGGTATGAGAGACGTGAGTAAGATAACTCGACGAAAAGTTGAAGACATAGCAGGTATGGCTGTCATTGACCTTCAAAATGATGGAGCAAGTAACGATGAAATTAAATTCTTTAGATCTATTTACGATGGATGTATACCATGAAAAAAACTATATTCTTTTCATTAATATTAATCATATTTTCAGTATCGGCTTGTGCTAAAACAGAGACACAATTAGAAGATAAAATTACTCTAGAATCAGCAATAGAACAGTACGAGAACACTATAGATCTATGCACTGCTGAAGAAAAAAACAGAGCTTTACCTGATGAAAGTACTTTAAAGAAGATAAGTGAAATTGACATAAAAAAAGTTAAAGATTACATATTATATCGTTCAGATATCAACTATAAGATATGTATGCTTAAAAATGGTGCAGCTCCACTTGAATATTTTGTAGCTTTATCAACAGATAAGGCAAAAAGCTCCGCAGTACGAAAAAGAGCACGTTTAATTTCTGAAGAAATAGTCAGCAGTCATATAATAGATAAAGTAAATAATATTTCAAATTTAACATCAGAAGAAATGTTACAACTAAAGTCAATCGGTTATTTAAACACAAGCTTTGATGCGGTTAAAACATATGATGCTTTAAAATCTTATAACAGCCAAAAAATCGATTGACTTAATGATAGAAATTAGAATAGTAAGAAGCAGTGCACTTTGATGTTTGATCTGAATGAGTAGATAGATATGTTGAAGCGATTAAGGTTCATTACTTCTTTTTTTATCATATTAATAGCTACTTCTTGCCAAGCTAAAACAAAGGTTACTATGCCTGATAAACCGTTAGAAATCGCCTTGAACATGACAGCAAAAGAACTATACGATGCAAACCCTGAATATAAAGCATTTCAAGAAGGTGATGTTCAACCTATGGGAGTTACCTTTCAAGGATATGACTTTCCTACTTCTAACATGGCAACCACCACCTTTATTTATCCTAATGGGCAAATAACTTTAAATAATGTCGTTACGGTTATGGGGTTAGATAACCTCAAAGATAATGACCGTTCTTTAGAGTTTCTTTCCATATCTTTTTTTCTTCGTGATGAAAGTAATAATATTACTGACGAAAAAGCCTACGATCAAACTATGACTTTATTTGATGAGCTTGAGAATAAAGGATGGGTTTTTAATTATAGTATTGGATCTCCACGTCTTTTTAAACAAGACAGCTTTGATTTTACAATTGCGGATCATACAAGCGATTTAAATTTAGACTTTACTTACCCTCTCACCTTTGAAGAATGGATGCAACTAGATGATATACATACATGGCAACTACGCCATGGTACAGATGTTTTTATGGATATACGTTACAACAGGCAAACCGACCCTGCCACAAACAACCGATATTATTTGATGGACTTAGATATTCTTAGTGAAAAAGAGTTAGTGCAACAGATGGTAGACTCCGTAAACAGAAATAGTTGGGATCAATACTATCCAGAAGAATACAAGGATTTACCGCTAGCAAGATTACAATCAGAGACCCAAGCATTAGAGATGGGCTTAGACATCCAACAAGATCAACCTGACTACACCCTACCACTCATACTAGAAAAGACAGGTATTGATACCAGCAAGTTTGTATCCATCGATCCCTATAAAATAACTTACGAAGAGTTTATCAAGCGTCAGGAAGCTGGCGAAGATATGACGCCCTACTACGAAAACCAGCCCACAGCTAAACCCGAAATCACCAGTCAAGCCAAAGGGCGTTGCCCAGCAAATCAGCCCTGCCCTATATCTGGTTACTGGTTCACTTTAGCCAAAGCAGATAGCAGAGCTTACTTTAAAAAAGGCGACATCATGCCAGATTACCCTCACAATAATTGGGGTGAGGTTATTTGGCAGTTCGATGGTGAGAAAGCTTAGTTTTTAATATTTCGATCTGAACCACCTTCGGGTGGTTTTTTATATTTAGTCCTATCAACCCAAGCACAAACCCACGCGCAAGTCCAAGAGCACAATTATCAACATCATACCCCGACCCTCACCCAAACTGGTCTTGGTGGACAGCACCTAGCGGCGCGTTTAACGCAGTTAGCAACGGGACTTGGCAGACAAGTGAATGGCCATAAGGCGATTAAGACGCAACTTGAAACTATCGCAAAAGAACAGCACACCAAAACCCATCAAACAACGCCATTCACGCTCATTGATAGTGCGGCTGATACCGGTTATGTCAGTGATGACCTACTCATTCACCGGTCAATGGGTGAAATGATAATGACCTCGCAGCAAGATATGATAACTAGTAGTGGTGATAGCCATAACCAAGTCAGCAGCGAGTCACTCAATATAGTAGCCGATGGTCAATTTAGTATGACCAATGCCAAAGAAAATATCACCCTTTCTGCGCATACAGGAAAACTGGAAGCCATAGCAAAACAGGATGTGAATATCGCCTCCTCGACTAAGGAAGTTGAGATAGTGGCAACGAATAAGATTACGCTGACGGCTGGCGGTGCCATTATTACGCTTGATGGTGCTGATATTACGATAACAGCGAAGCAGTTTACGGAGAAGGCTGGTAAGCATAGTAAGGCTGGGGGTGGGATAGATGGGCTTAGTTTGGCGGGGTTGCCGAGTAAATCGATAGAAACAGATGACAACTTAAGAATTGTATATGATGAAGGTTTCGTGATCGTTGATGAAGATACTCAAGAACCTATACCAAACTATCACTATAAAATTACGAAACCTGATGGAAGTATTGAAACAGGGATTACAGATGATGAAGGCAGAACAAAAGTAATAGAAAGCTATGCAATTGAAGATCTTAAAATAGAGGTAAGATTCTAATGGCTGATAATTGGGAATTAATTGGACAGTCATCAACTAGTCCAAGAAGTAATACTAATAGAGCAGTAGTAAGTACGAAAGTACCAAAAACTGAGAATATTATATTTATTGGTTCTGAATTCGAATACAATAACTTTTGGCTAAAAAATATGTTTATCGCAGCTGCCTATCCTTTTATTAAAAATAGAAGAAAATTTAGAGCGTGTGATAAAGTGACTATTGCCTATGTTGATTATGGCTATACTCGTTTAGAAAAACTAGCTATTGAAGGGCTAAAAAACGAAATAGAATTTACTGATAATATAATTTTTGTCGCGTTGAAAACCAAATCAAAAATTATAGAGCTATTAAACGCGAATAGAGAAAACTACAAAATTAAAGACTTAGCTTTTTTTTGCCATGGGTTGAATGGAAAGATTACCTTGAATTATAGTGCCAGACCTAACATCGACCTAACTACTTCAGATATAAATTCTATTGGTAACACTAACTTTCTTAGTTCAGCTAAAGCTAGTTCGTATGCTTGTAGAACAGGAATGGCAGATAGTGTAACACTTAGGACTCAAGGATCGTTTGATGACATTAGCGAGGCAGATCCTGATAACAGTTTTGCTCAACTATTCGCAAATAGACACAATATCGATTTTTATGCATTTCATAAACGTACACTATATAGTAATATTTTGAACCCCAAAGACGATGCTGAAAAAATAGCTGAAGACCTCAAAAATAAGAGAAAAACAAATAGTATTGATGTCATTTCTATATTAGAAAATTATGAAGCATTAACACATCCAGAATTGGGTGAAGGTTATAAAAATATGTGGGGATGGATTCCTAGAGGGGCAGTATCAGAAGGAACAGTTGGATATTCATTATGGCGAAAAGGGGGTGGATTAAAAATACCAGTTGCTGCCAGCACTCCTACAGGATTACCTTCAATAATGACTAGATTCAGTCCTAAATAATATGATTAACAAAAAACCAAAGCTCACATTCCTTATATTTACGCTAATAATCTTATTAGTTTTTTCATATATTTATATGGTGAAGTCAATGAATGCATTTAACTATCAACAATTCGACGAGAAAGATTTTTTACTCATTCAGGCAGATTTAAAAAGAGAATATAGTCTCTATTTAAATAGCTTTGAAAAAGATAACAGCGTTCAAGTCACTTTTAATCTCTATAATATTTCACCGCCACATGGTTCCACTATAGAATTATACTCTCATAAAATATCTAGTTACATATATATTGGTCCTTATCAATCTACACTTTCATTTGTTGTAAAAGATGATTTATTCGAAGATAGTCTCGATTCGCTAACTATCTCAATAGTCGATTCAGAAAATAGATCCTCTTATACTATAGAGCAGGAAAAGGTTTTCAAATTTTGGCAAAAAGGAAAGGTTATTAATATTTGGTTTTTACCTTTTAGAAAAAGCGATGAAGAAACTAGTACAACTATAGGTTATACAGTTTCTTTAGATTAATTAGATCCTAGTGTTCACACTATGTCTTAGATTATCTAAGATCTATTTAATATCTGACTATCGGTGTGGTCAAGATATATACAACTCTTCTCAGTAGAGCATCTTAGTGAAGCATTAGTAATGTCAACCCAGCCGCAAACCCACGCGCAAGCAGAACAGCACAACTATCAACAGCATACACCGACCCTCACCCAAACTGGTCTTGGCGGTCAGCATCTAGCTGAGCGTTTAACACAACTAGCAACAGGGTTAGGACGTCAGGTTAAAGACCATGCCAATATCAAAACGCAATTAGAGAATATCGCCGAAGAACAGCAAACCAAAACCCATCAAATAATGCCATTCGCGTTAATCAATAGCATTGGATGGCGCTCGGGGCTTTTGCGAGCAAAACTGTAGCTTGTACGCTAGAGCATTGGACACTGACATCAACTAAGCATGGCATTGTCGTTACTGCTAGTGATTGGTTTGGCCAAGGCAATTTTTGGCTGTTCCAAGATATCGCAGGGTGGCATCATTATTACAGTAAGTTTGGGTCTGAAGTTTTTTTCAATTGTATGAGTAAGCGAAACACTAATACACTTGTTCCTGAAATAAAATCAGCTATTGATAAAGCAGACTGGGCAGCAGAATCTTTACCCAAAATCAATAATCTCAGAAGTAACGAGTTTATAAAAAAAGGCTTTGATGAAGTTAAGAAGTTTGAGAATGCTCGTCTCAAAAACAATAAATTAAAAGCTCAATACCAAAATTTATTAATTATAGCTGAACATGAACAAGGTGAGATTTTACAGCCTTTGATATACGAAGGCTGGAGAAACAGGCGTGAAATCGATTCAATGGGAATGTTTAGTTGGCTTGCACCTAATGTTGCCTTGTTTTTTACTAGCGATTGCTCTACTAACACTGAAAGATATATCTCACATGCGCCTGAGGGTACTGTAGTCTATGATTATGACAGTCGTATGACATGGATCAATCAGGTTGCTAAAAAATTTCATAGCTTGATGCAAACTGAAACTACCTATATGGAGACACAACTCCAAACTATGGCAGGATGGTACAACAAAGCAGATCGCTGGATTAATTTGAATTAGAAAAGTAGATCATTATGTTTAAACAACTGGGTTATTTTATTCTTTATATTTTTATTAGCTTACTAACTACTTCCTGTCAAGCCAAACCAGAGGTTACTATGCCTGATAAACCGTTAGAAATCGCCTTGAACATGACAGCAAAAGAACTATACGATGCAAACCCTGAATATAAAGCATTTCAAGAAGGTGATGTTCAACCTATGGGAGTTACCTTTCAAGGATATGACTTTCCAAGATATAAAGAGCCTACCGTTACTATCAAATACCCAAATGGTGAAATAAGTATTGACGGTGTCATGTCAGTTTTAGCTTATGACGATAATAAACAGGAAAATTACAAACTTTCCAATATAAACCTTGGCTTTTTATTTAACCATAAAGTAAGTGGTATATCGGATGAAAACGCTTACAAAGAAATAATGTCTCTATTTAAAGAACTGCAAGAAAAAGGTTGGACTTACGCCCATTCAAACAGTGCTCCTAGATTGACTGCCAAAGACAGTTTTACCTATGCAATAACAGAAGGAGGCTCTGAATTATATCTTGACTACAGCTACCCACTTACTTTTAAAGATTGGATGCAACTTAGCGATCTACAGTTATGGCGATTAAAGTATGGCACAGAAACTTATATGGACATTAGGATAAATAGACAAACAGACCCATCTACTAGTAAGCGTCATTACCTTATCAGTTTAAATGTTTATAACGAATTAGAAAAAATTCAAACAAACTTAGACTCTAAGGACAGAGGCAGATGGCAGAATGCCTATACAGAAATCTACCCAGAATTAGCCTTATGGAGATTAGAAAATGAAACTTCCGCTATAAGAATGAGTCTAAAAATCCAACAAGATCAGCCCGACTACACTCTACCCCTTGTACTAGAGAAGACAGGTATCGACACTGGTAAGTTTGTATCCATTGATCCCTATAAAATAACTTACGAAGAGTTTATCAAGCGTCAGGAAGCTGGCGAAGATATGACGCCCTACTACGAAAACCAGCCCACAGCTAAACCCGAAATCACCAGTCAAGCCAAAGGGCGTTGCCCAGCAAATCAGCCCTGCCCTATATCTGGTTACTGGTTCACACCTGCCAAGAAAGATAGTAGAGCTTACTTTAAAAAAGGCGACATCATGCCCGATTACCCTCACAATAATTGGGGTGAGGTTATTTGGCAGTTCGATGGTGAGAAAGCTTAATATCTTCTACTTATTCATTCATACTGAAGTCCGATATCTTTATAATTGTCATCGCCGCTTTATATCATCTCACCTTAAAAGCATTTCGTTTCATTCTTAGTAGTATGACGTTTTAGTACGAGAAAAAGTTTGCTACAAAAAGCTGTTTTTGAAAATGTAAAATAAGTTTGTAGATCTGGCTAAAAAGTGCCAACGATAAAATCATAAATAGCATTGACCCTTTAAAGCTTTATCGCTACTTTGGATAAAGCTCTTAGTTATGTGAAAAAAAGTATAAAAAACTATTAGGGATAGCGCCATGACTATAGGTATTATTAGGCCGACGTTACTGAGTATTGGACTGATGAGTATGATTGGTTGTACTGCCCTGCAAACCACCGCAAAACAGCCAAATACAGAAAAAACAAGCGATTCAGCAACGGTTTATTACAATGGTAATATCATTACCATGGAAGGTGAGCAACCGTAGATGGTCGAAGCTTTAGTCACGCAGGCTGGCAAGATTGCTTATGTTGGCAATTTAAATACGGCGCAATCAAAATATAAAAATGCCGCTCAAGTGAATTTAAACAGCAAAACCTTGCTACCGGGTTTTATCGATCCGCACAGTCACTTTGATATGGTGTCAAATACCATGGGTCAGGCAAATTTAAACCCGCCGCCAGTTGGCAAGATAGATAGTATGGATAAATTACTACAAGCCTTAAAAGACTATAAAAAGGACAATAACATCGCCGATGGTGAATGGATCTATGGTTGGGGTTATGATGAGAGTCAATTAAAAGAAGGTCGTCATCCAACCAAAGCAGATATCGATAAAGTATTGCCCAATAACCCTGTATATCTGCAACATACCAGCGGTCATATGGGTGTCGCCAATAGCAAAGCCTTGGCAGCCCTGAACATTACCGCCGATACTAAAAACCCAGAAGGTGGTAATATTGCACGGGTTAAGGGTTCTAGCGAGCCAAATGGTCTCGTCCAAGAAACCGCTATGTACCCATTTATGCGGCGAATGCTAGAGGTATTAGAGCCCAATCAAGCTAAGTTTTTTGAGCAAACCCAAGATTATTATGCCAAAAATGGTCTGACTACCGCCCACAACGGTTCAACAGCTCGTAATACTATTCAGTTTTTCCAAAAACAAGCCGATGTTGGCAAGCTGAAAATCGACTTAGTCGCATTAGCAGGTAGCAGTGATTTAGATGAAAACTTAGCGGACAAAGACTTTGTTTGGAAGACCTATCAAAACGGTTTTAAAGTTCAAGGAACTAAAATCATAGCTGATGGCTCGCCGCAAGGTAAAACCGCTTATTTCAGTCAACCTTATTTGACGCCAGTGCCAGACTGCAAAAAAGACTGTCGCGGTTTGCCGAGTATCAGCCAAGATGCGCTCAATGAGATGTTTGCCAAGGCTTATAAGCACGATAACCAGCTGTTTATCCATAATAATGGCGATGGCGCGACAGATATGATTATCAAAGCCCATGAATATGCAGTCAAAAAGACGGGACAAGCCGCTGATAAAGATCGCCGTACGGTGCCTATTCATGCTCAGTTTGCGCGCCCCGATCAGCTAGAAGCCTTTAAAAAATATAAGATGTTACCGTCATTTTTTACCAATCATGCCTATTTTTGGGGTGATGTGCATGTGCAGAATTTAGGCAAAAAACGCGCTGATTTTTTAAGTCCGATAGCGACAGCGGATAAAATGGGGTTAAAATACACCAACCATTCTGACGATACCGTGACGCCTGTCGATCCGTTATTTACCGTTTGGTCAGCGGTTAATCGCACCTCGCGCTCAGGCAAGATTATCGGCGCCAATGAGCGCGCAACCCCTTATCAAGCGCTCAAAGCCATCACGACCAATGCCGCTTATGAGTATTATGAGGAAAATAGCAAAGGTACCTTAACCAAAGGTAAGCTCGCTGATTTGGTTATATTAGATGCCAATCCATTGACGGTAAATGCAGATAAGCTTAAAGATATTCATGTGGTCACTACCATTAAAGAAGGTAAAATAATCTATCAGCGCCCGACAAAGTAAAACTATAATGACAGCATACTAAGAAAAAATTTAATGCTTTATAGTCAAATTCATATAAGCTTGACTATAAAGTTTTTTCTGTCTCTTTTATATCAATATTAGGATTCGTTTATGAGTAACACCGAGCAAATCACCTCCTCTGACAACACCCATTATCTACACCATACTTTTTTTGACCCAAGCGATAATACCACACCGATTACTGCTACCCTATTGATTGTGCATGGCATGGCCGAGCACAGTGGCCGCTATGCAGAGTTTGCGCAGTTTTTGGCAGATCATGGTATTGCGGTCGCCACTTATGATCAGCTGGGTCATGGGCAGACGGTCAAATCAGCCAATGATTTGGGTTTTTTTGCTGAAGAACATCCGGTGCAATCGTTATTAAAAGACGTTATTATCATGGCGGACAGCTTGAAAGCGCGCCATCCTAATGTGCCGCATTTCGTTATGGGTCATTCAATGGGCTCGTTTATCGTGCGCAATGTTCTCAAACATCACGCCCAGAACTTTACTGGTGCAATTTTAATGGGTACCGCTGATGCCAATCCATTGACCAAAGTGCTATTACCCATTAATAAAGTACTGGCAAAAGTAGCGCCCAAAAAGCCAAACCCAGTTTTCGCCAATGTGATGAATAAGGTACTCAATAGTAAACTTGATAATCGTATTTCTTCTTCAGAATTTGCTTGGCTTAATGAAGACCCTCAAGCTATCGAAGCTTATGAAGCCGATCCATTGACGGGTTTTGATTTTACCAACAATGGATTTTTAACCTTGTTTAGCTTAATGGAAGCGGGTCTTAATAAAAACTGGGCAATGACCATTGCCAAAGATTTTCCGATGTTACTGGTCAGTGGCGAGAACGATCCGATCGGCGATATGGGCAAAGGTATTCGCAAAATTGCCAGCCGTTTAGAAAAACAGAACTTTAGCAATATCACGCTACAGCTCTACCCGCACATGCGCCATGAGCCGATTCATGAACAAAATAAGCAGCAGGTTTATCAAGATATTGTAGACTGGATAAATAGCAATACTGCTGCCTAGTAACAAAATGCTTGATTAATTTAAACGACCACTTTTATTATCTTTTTTACCCTTCACCAACTTTAGGAATATTTATGACATTGCAACAAACCATCGAGCAAGCCTTTGAAAATCGTAACGATTATAGCCCAGCAACCATGCCACAAGACATACGCGACGCTATCAACGAAGTGCTTGAACAATTAGACAACGGTAGCTTGCGTGTTGCTGAGAAAAAAGATGGCGAATGGGTGGTCAATCAATGGGCTAAAAAAGCGGTATTATTATCATTTCGTTTAAACGATAACTATGTCCAGGCGGCGGGCGAACACGTGCAGTTTTATGACAAAGTGCCGACGAAGTTTGCTGACTGGACTCAAGAGCAGTTTAAAGCAGCTGGCGTACGCGTGGTACCGCCAGCGGTTGCTCGTAAAGGCTCATACATCGCAGCAGGTGCCGTCTTGATGCCATCGTATGTCAACATTGGCGCTTATGTCGACCAAGGCGCGATGGTAGATACGTGGGCGACGGTTGGTTCGTGCGCCCAAATCGGTAAAAATGTGCATCTATCAGGCGGCGTTGGTATCGGCGGTGTCTTAGAGCCACTGCAAGCCAACCCAACGATTATCGAAGATAATTGCTTTATCGGCGCGCGCTCTGAAATCGTTGAAGGCGTGATAGTAGAAGAAGGCTCAGTAATTTCTATGGGCGTGTTTATCGGGCAATCAACGCGCATTTATGACCGTGAAACGGGCGAGATTCATCGCGGCCGTGTACCAGCAGGCTCAGTCGTTGTACCCGGTAGCTTGCCATCAGAAGACGGTACGCACAGTTTGTACGCTGCTATCATCGTGAAGAAAGTCGATGCGCAAACCCGAGCCAAAACCTCGGTCAATGAGTTATTACGTTTGGCCTAGCTTTTCGGTGATTAAGCTTTAGTTATGACGTTAATTTTTTATCAAAAAAGATGCTGAGGTTGACTCCAGCATCTTTTTTAATGCCTTATGGCAGTTTAATGCAAAACTTTACGTTATAATCTTCGTCTCATTTGAATACCAACATTTTTAGAGTTAGTCAGATTATTGACGCTTTTTTCATTTAATAAATGCTTGATAGCATTATCAATCCTTAACTGTATTTGACATATTATGAGTGAGTTATCTTTACGCACCTCGGCAATTCCTGTCACTGATCCCGAAGCAGGGCTACGTTTGACCGAGATTTTTTATTCCTTGCAAGGTGAAGCGCTAACCTCAGGCTTGCCGACGATATTTGTACGCTTGACTGGCTGTCCGCTACGCTGCGTGTATTGTGATACCGAGTACGCCTTTAGTGGCGGTGAGCGGCAATCGTTAGAAGCCATTATCGCAACAATCAAAAGCTATCCGTGTCAGCGTATCTGCTTGACTGGTGGCGAGCCATTAGCGCAGCCAAATGCCATTGGATTGATGCAACGTTTATTAAATGACGGTTATGAGATTTCACTTGAAACCGCAGGCGCGCTGACGGTAAAAAATGTACCGCCTGCGGTCAGCAAAGTGATGGATCTGAAAACGCCAAGCTCAGGTGAAGTCGATAAAAACCTTTGGTCAAACCTTAACTATCTCACCCAGCACGACCAAATCAAATTTGTCATTATGAACCGCAATGATTATGAGTGGGCAAAGGCAACACTGTTTGAGCATCAACTTGATAAATTGGTCGGTACGGTTTGGTTTTCACCAATGTTTACTGTCGCAGAAGAAGTCGTTGCTAGTGAAGCATTGAGCAGCCCCGATGTGCCAGTATTGGCGCGTGAGTTAGCTGAATGGATACTGGCTGATGCCTTGCCTGTACGTTTTCAACTACAACTGCATAAGATTATTTGGGCCGATGCTAAAGGTAAATAATGGAATGAGCTTTGCGCAAATTGGGCAAATCAGTAGTTCAAATAAACAAGCAACCAAAATTCCAAACTAAACATCCTCTAAATATGGTCAAGGAATTTTAGAATCGCTACAAGGCGACCGACCGCAGATAGTACATTGAGTACATCTAGGATAGGTAACACCGTAGCGGTTTAAAAGTGCTCTGACTATAGCTAACCAGCCGACTGCAAGGACGCATACATGGTTAAACTGATTTTACTGGGCTTATTGGCGGGGGCGTTCTTTAGCTCGACATTTATTTTAAATGAGCTGATGAGTAATGCCGGTGGTCATTGGTTTTGGTCAGCGAGCCTACGCTATGTCTTTATGTGGCTGATTATCAGCGCCGTTATTATCCTGCAACATGGCTTTAGGCGTATTGAAGCACTTGCGAGCATTTTTCTTCAGCACTGGCGCTTTTGGTGTCTTACCGGCAGTATTGGCTTTGGGGTATTTTATACCGGTATTTGCTATGCAGGCGATCACGTGGCAGGCTGGGTCGTTGCTGCTACCTTTATGTTTACCGTCGTAACCAGTTTGCTCGTACTATTGGCATTTGGGCAACGTTTCGATAAAAAGTTTATTATTTATGCCTTTTTGGTGTTTATCGGGGTGGTATTGGTCAACGTCAGCGAAGGTTTGCGCGCCTCTGCCCTCGCCGATATTGATAGCGCACCGATGGCAGAAATGCTGCTTTACGGTGCCCTACCTGCGCTAATCGCGGCTTTTAGTTACCCAATCGGCAATCAACTGGTCTGGCAAGTCTCACACAACTCGCGCAAACACCATCCCCATAAAGATAAGGCTAAAACGCAACAAGTAACAGAAGATAAGAAATTTAACAGTAAACAAAGCCATCACGAGCATAGCAATAGTAACCAAGCACTTGTCTCAGAAGCTTATGACTTATCTGCTGCTGCCTCTAACGCTGCACACAGCAGTATTTCTTTAAATACCAGTAGCACTATTAATGCTAACCAAACTTCTGCTTTACAAAACCTCATTGCCCGCATTCCTGTTATCGAGACGAGCTTATTACAAAATGCCTTTAATAAAGTCTGGCTAATGACCTTGGGTAGTTTTCCATTTTGGCTGGTTTTAGGCGCTTTTATCCAGCCTGAACCACCTGCAACCACCCAGTTATTTAATACCTTGCTAGTAGCATTACTGGCTGGAGTAGCGGCGACAAGCATATTTTTTTATGCACGTGAGCAAGCGGTGACTTCAAGCGAAGTCGCAGGCGTTGACTCGACCCAAGCCAGCGAGGTAATCTTTGCTTTGATTGGTGGTATACTATTGTTGGATAATGCCATACCATCAGCAATGGGATTGGTCGGTATTGGGCTAATTATTCTAGGACTGATTTTATTTGCAAAAGACGGTTGAGGCTAAAATAAGTCATGATGAATCACTTTATTTTCCCCGATGTTTTGCTGTATTTATTAGATATGGTAGGCGTCATTGCTTGTGCCATTGCCGGCACTTTGCTGGCGCAGCATAAAGGCTTTGATATTGCGGGCTGTATTTTGGTTTCTATGGTCAATGCCATTGGCGGTGGTACATTGCGCGATATGGCGCTCGATCGTCATCCGCTATTTTGGATGACTGACCTCAACTATGTCATCGTCATTACCATCACCTCGCTTATTCTACAAATTTTCTTTCATCTGTATCATAAGATTGATAAAGCCCTCAAATTCTTTGACGCGATTGGTCTAGCGGCTTTTAGTGTCATTGGTTTTAAAGTGGCGTTGGCGCAAGATATATCGCCGGTTATTGCGGTTATGATGGGAGTTTGGACGGCGATTATCGGTGGTTTATTGCGTGATATTATCTGTAATGAAATACCACTGCTGCTACAGCGTGAGATTTATATCACCGCTAGTATTGCAGGATCCTTGAGCTATTTGGCGCTTGATTACTGGGGCGTTGATGCGGTTGCCAATGAATTTATGATGTTATTTATCATCTTTGCCGTGCGTATGCTGGCGCTTAAATTCGATTGGCACCTGCCCTCTATTCGTTTGGTCGATTAACTCTTCGTTTTACCGCTTAACCTCATGGGCAAAAAATACCAGTGCTTTGATATTGATGTTTTAATATAAGAGATTTAATGAGAAAAATGCATGCTCACCATCGCTTTAGATTCTGAATTGATGACTACTTTTGACCCGCGTTCACTCATTTATCTGTTTGATATGATTGGGATTGTCGCTTGTAGTATTTCGGGAACGATATTGGCCAAGCATAAGAACTTTGATGTCTTTGGCTGCTTATTGGTATCGATTGTGACTGCCATCGGCGGCGGTACGGTGCGCGATGTGATTTTGGATCGTCATCCACTGTTTTGGATGGTGGATATGAGTTATTTGACGCTTATTACTATTTCGTCATTGGTGATGCAGGTATTCTTTCACCCTAACTCTAGGCGCGTTGATAAATTTCTCAAGCTCTCCGACACTATTGGCCTATCAGCTTTTACCTTAATCGGTATCAAGGTTGCTGATAGTATGGGTGCCAATGTGCCAGTGGCATTATTACTCGGGGTGATTACGATTATTGTCGGCGGTATCATCCGCGATATGATTTGTAATGAGATTCCGTTGGTGCTACAGCAAGAGATTTATATTAGTGCGTCTTTAACGGGCGGCATTCTTTATTTTGCCCTGCACAATCTTGGCGTAAGCGCTTGGATTGCCGATATCTCAGCAATGGCGACGATTTTTACTTTGCGGATGCTTGCCATTCGTTATGACTGGCAATTTCCAACCATTGAATGGAAATATTAAAGTATTCAAGCCTAGCAACTACTTGCTTTCCTCTACTGTCTCTTTTACCAGCGCCAAATCTTTAACCATCAACTGCAGGCTTTGTTTACCGTTCCACTCGTTAATGTCTAGCTGAAATAATACATGCACTTTTTCGGCGCGGTAATCCCAAGCACTACTATCAAAATTAAATTGGATTGCCTCAATCGGATATTGCACCTCAGGATAACGTAACGACAATTTAAGATGTTTGTCTTTTAATATCTTAAAGCTCAATACCTCAAATACGCCGTCAAATATCGGCGGCGCAAAGCCATGACCCCATATACTGGCATTCGCTAGATGCTCTGCAAAGTACAAGCTAAAGTCAGCCGCCTGCAAGGGTCCGTCGGTAAATTTCTGCTCGGCAAAGACTTCCTCATCCATCTGCGCCATCACGTCGTTAAATGCGGTTACGAAGCCATCGAAATGACGCCGTTTAATGGTTAAACCTGCCGCCATAGCATGACCACCAAAGTGGCTGATTAAATCAGGGTAACGTTCGGCCACTTGCTCAATCGCATCACGAATATGCACGCCTGCGATAGAGCGCGCCGAGCCTTTGATGGCATCGTCGTCACCCGTGCGTTCTGTATCCGCTGGCGCAAAAACGATACTGGGCAGATAGTGGCTTTCTTTTAAACGACCAGCGACGATACCGATAACCCCTTGATGCCAATCGTCTTGATATAAAATGATGCTGCGGTTTTGATTATCAATAGCCGACTTTTCAGTTTTAGGCTGGATAAGAGTTTCATCGCTCTCGTCAGCATCATTCTTAGCATTAGAGTCAGCAGTAGCTAACGCTTGCACAATGCTATCTGCTTGCGCGCGCATCTCACCTTCGACATGACGGCGCGTACGGTTAAGCTGTTCAAGCTCTTGAGCCAAACGCTGTGCGGTACTCCAGTCATCGGTCAATAAGCATTCGATACCGATGCGCATATTATCCATGCGCCCCGCAGCATTGATACGCGGACCTAAAACAAAACCAAAATCTTGCGCCTGTAATTGTTTTGGGTCGCGACCTGCTTGTTCAAGCAGTGCCAATATCCCAAGCGAGCAGCGACCTTGGCGAATGGCGTTTAGACCGTGATGCACTAAAATACGATTGTTTTTATCAAGTACACCCACATCGGCAATCGTCCCAAGCGCGACCAAATCTAAATATTGGCTGACTTGCACGCTAGACTTGCCTGCTTCGCGGCGCAGTTTCGCCAAGCGTCCGAGCACATAAAACGCCACGCCGACGCCAACCAAGGCTTTACTACTAAAGTTGCAATCAAGCTGATTGGGATTGACCACTGCTTCGGCGGGCGGTGTTTCTTTGGTAGTCAGATGATGGTCAGTGATAATGACAGTGATGCCATCGGCCTGCGCCCGCGCCACGCCGTCATGGCTTGAGATACCATTATCGACCGTCACAATCATGTCGGGCTTATAAGTTTTGATACCTAATTCGACAATCTCTGGCGTCAGACCATAGCCATATTTAAAACGGTCAGGGACTAAAAAATCAACCACTGCGCCCATCTTTGTCAGCGCGCGCATCATCAATGCGGTACTGGTTGCCCCATCGCAATCAAAGTCACCGACGATTAATATACGCTGACCTTCGTCGATGGCGACATCTAACAAACGCACCGCTTCGGTGACGCCATGCAGCATTTCAGCAGGTAATAAACCAGATAAGCCAGTCTCTAACTCATCAGGCGCAGTGATACCGCGACCGGCATAAAGCCTAGCAAGGGTAAAGGATTGGGCGGCAAGTGGTTGCAACGCGGCGGGCAACTCGTCGATGCGAGTGCAGGTATAACGGGGGGTTAAATTTAGCATAGTGCTATTCTACTGGCTTTGGTACATAGCCACAATGAGAATTTTTAGCACTATCGTCTAGGTTTGGCGATTGCCCAATTATGCCTTATGGCGTAATTTATATGACATATCATGTAGGAAAAACAAAGGCTATATATGGCGAATGTTTAAACGCTTGCTTGCCAACCTGCCCTTTATTTACAAAAACGGTGCAGAGAGCCTGCAATTTTCTGCATTTTGCTACAAAGCAATGATTGTATGGCGCTTATAAAGCCATAAAATGGTAAACATTGAAGATGAGTTATGCGAAGATGACTTATTTGAAAATTATAAGATACTCATCATTTTTGCCATATTTGCTTTTACTATATTAATGACTTTCTGTTTTTTAAACATTTTAAGGACGCGTTATGAAAACCACCCCAACCGCTGAAAAACTGCCTAATACCATCGACCCTAATTTAGACCTAGATAAAGTCAAAAAAGACTGCGAAAAATTGGTCAAAAAACGCGCCAAACTTTCTGCTGGTGTCGCTATTGTACCTATTCCATTTTTTGATGTGGCAGTTGATGCCAGCATGCTGACCGTCCTGCTACCTGAGATCAGTGAGCGTTTTGGACTGATTGAAGGGCGTCAATCTGCCGTTGATTTAGAATCACGCGCTATCCATTGGCAAGCGCTAAAAGACCGTACGGTTGATTTTGCAGGACTAATGGCGACACGTGGCATCGTGAAAAAGACCGTCCAAGGTTTCGGTGGTCGTATCGCTGCCAAACAAGTGACTAAGTTCATTCCTTTAGGCGGACAAATGGTCGCCGCGACCATGGGCTATATGATTTTCAAAAAAATTGCCACCGACCATATCAATGAATGTTATAACTTGGCAAAAGACATTCAGCAAAAGCAACATGGTAAAAATGTCTAACAGCATGCCATCATTTTTTAAAGTTTAAGAAATTATTATTCGTAAAAAAACCCAGCTAAGATTCTTAGCTGGATTTTTTAATTTAAGGAACAGATTTTTATATTAAACCAACATCGCATTTTATACAAAAGCACTAGCCACCATTTTTAGCAATCCAATTTTGCATTTGCTCAATTTCAGCCTGCTGCGCATCGATAACCGCTTGCGCTAGCTGACGCATTTCGGCATCTTTGCCATATTTTAACTCTACTTCTGCCATATCAACAGCACCCTTATGATGCGGTAACATACCACGCGCAAACGCCATATCAGGTTTAGGGTCCGCGATACCCGCCATCATCTCATCGTGCATAGCGTCCATCCCATCAGCGTAGGCTTGCTGCATGGCTTTGGTATCAGGCGTGGCTTCAGCTGCATCAGGATGACTGGCTAGCCAGTTTTGCATCTGCTCAATCTCAGATTGTTGGGCGTCGATGATTTCTTGCGCTAGCTGACGCATCTCTTTATCCGTACCGTATTTTAGCTGAATCTCCGCCATTTCAACCGCACCGACATGATGACCGAGCATCCCTTGCGCAAACGCGGCATCGGGATCGTTGTAATTCATCCCAACCATCATCGCATCGTGCATTTTTACCATCGAATCATTGTACGCTTTGTGCGTCACCGACATGTGCTCAGTATCTGTGCTCATCGCTGCCATATCATGATTGGCGTGCGGGCTGGTCGCTGTGTTGGTTGCCGTGTCAGTGACGATTGCTTCTTCTGTAGCAGGCGCAGCGTTTTCATTAGCAGCTTCTTCATTTGCAGGCTGACACGCACTGATAAGCAAGGCAGCACTGATACTAGCACTAAGCAATGCTAGGCGTGAATGGTTATTAATTTTCATGGTGTATCCTTTGTTTAAATAAAGCATAAAAATGGCAAATTAAGGAAAATTTACCGAAAAAAAATAGTTAAATGACTGCGTTAAATACAGCCATTTAACTACGAGCATTTATTAAAATATTAGTTAATTTTTTAACATGGTTGTTCAATTTCTGGGCTTTTTAAGTTCTAGGGCGTTCAATTCTTAGGTTTTTTGAGCGATCAATTTACTAAATGATTAAACGACAGCACTTCTTTAATTTATTTAAGCTCTTCGATCAGCTCTTGCATTTCGCCAATTTCGCGCTCTTGCGCCTTGATGATATCATCAGCAAGCTTACGCACTCTCGGGTCGTCGATATCGGCGCGGGTACTGGTCAAAATAGCAATCGAATGGTGCGGTATCATCGCCTGCATCCAGTCAACTTGATCAACGGTCGCTTGGGATCTGACGCCCCAAAGACCAACGGCAAACATTACGATGCTCAGCCCATAAATCATAAGATTGACTTTGGTTTTTTTGTACATATGGCTCATAAATGCCAACATGATGACCGACATAGCGGCGCCCATATACAACGCCATATAAGCTCTGGTTTCGCTAAAATAAACGTGATCCCATTGATAAGTATTAAAATACATCATGATATACATGACAATGGTCGACGTTAAAATCATCAATGAAAACCTGACATACGGGTTCATTTTTTCTTCTTCTGAATGCTGCATAAGGTAGTCTCCAGCTACGTTGTTTATATTATTTTTATTAATTTATATTACTTAGGCTATTTAAAGGCTAGCCGATTACTAAAAGGTTTTTCATTGCATTTATGAGCTTATAACTGCTGCTTAGCAGACTCAACATCTGCGTATAATTGGTTTGTACTGTCTTTGTTTGCACGCATGGGTTTATAAAGCGCAAATTAACCTTGTTGATTTTTATCCAAAAATGATAGCAGTATCAGCCTGACAATGAGATGACGCTAAGATGACAATGTTGTCATCTTAGCCATCTGGCATAGGCATAGCGCTGGCATTGCTCTATGATTGGAGGTTTGCAACTTGTATATGTTGCAATCGCATAAAAATTATAAATAACGGGCATGAGTACGCTATGAAAATACTATTGGTCGAAGATGAGCTGTCGCTTGGGGATTATATTAAAAAAGGTTTGAGTGAGGCGGGCTTTATCGTTGAGCACCAAACGACAGGACTTGGCGGCTATCATGCTTTGATGACCGAGGATTTTAATGTGGTCATCATGGATGTGATGTTGCCTGATGTGAGTGGTTTTGAGTTGGTACGCAATTATCGGGCGGCGGGCAAACTGACGCCAGTGCTGTTTTTGACCGCGAAAGATGATTTAAGCGACCGCGTAAAAGGCATAGAAATTGGCGGCGATGATTATCTGACCAAGCCCTTTGCCTTTGCTGAATTATTGGTCAGAATCAAAAATCTACTACGCCGCGTCAATCAAACCGATTACGCCAATACAGTGCTACAAATTGCCGATTTAAAAATGGATATTGCCAAACGTACTGTCACGCGCGGTGAGCAGCCTATTAAGCTAACCGCTAAAGAATTTGCACTACTACAATTTTTTCTTGAGCGCCAAGGTGAGGTGCTACCACGCTCTGTGATTGCCTCGCAAGTCTGGGATATCAATTTTGATAGCGACACCAATGTGATTGATGTGGCGATACGGCGTTTGCGGATTAAAATCGATGACGATTTCGATACCAAACTGATTCATACGGTGCGCGGCATGGGTTATCGGCTAGATATAGATGATGATGCCAATGACAGCGCTGTTATCACTGCGGTTATTGAATAATATGACGCCGATTGCGACGGATGGTCGCCTATCTTTATTGTGGCGCACTATTCTGCTGTTAAGCTTGTGCGTCATCGTCACTCAGATATTTCTGTATGTCTGGATACAGCGCTCGGTTAATGAGCATTTTGAGCAAATGGATGCGGAGATTTTAACCCATGCGGCGTTTAATTTACGCCAGTATATGGATAGCAATAGCATAGTTGACACGAGTAACACTAAGAAAAAGCCACTTTCTCAGCAGACGCTCGCTTTACAGAACGCTAGTATCGACTATGAAGTCAAAACCGTGATTACCGATAATAACGGGCAAGTGCTTATCAGTGTGCCAACTGGTTTTATCAATCAGTCGAGTCATCATGGCGCGGTCAAAGCGTTGTGGCAAAAACATCACGAACAGCCGTTCGATCTAAAAATTAACGACCGCCATTATCGCGCTATTGTCATTCAGCACGCCAGCCGCTTAGCACTCATCGCCCTACCCGTCGATGTTCATCATCAGTATTTGGCGCAATTTAACCGTCAGCTGATTGTTATCTTAATCGCCATTACCTTTCTTTTAGTCTCTATCGCCGCTTTTAGTGTGCATTTAGGCTTTGCACCGCTTGCGACCATTCGGCAAAAAATGAGCCGTATCAATGCCGACCAGCTCGACGATAGAATTGTGATAGCGGATATGCCCAGTGAATTGCGAGCGCTTGCAGAATCCTATAATGCAATGATGGTTAAGCTCGCGCATAACTTTGAAACGTTGTCGCGCTTCTCAGACGATATCGCCCACGAGCTGCGCACGCCGCTTGCCACCCTCAGCACCCAAACCCAAGTCATGCTCAGCAAACCGCGAGCCAGCAATGAGTATATCGAGCAGCTGCATCATCAGCATGACACCTTAGCGCAACTATCGAGCCTCATTAACAACATGCTGCTACTGGCAAAAACGCAAAAAGGCTTGATTCATTCGCAGTTTAACCGCGTAGATAGCGATTTACTGCTGACTAAGATGATGGAGTATTATGAATGGATAGCCGAAGACCGCGCTATCACCTTTAAAAAAACAGGTGACTTTAAAACCATACTTGGCGATGCAAGCCTATTGCAAAGGTTGTTTGCTAACTTAATTGCCAATGCCGTTTATTATGCCGCCAGTGATAGTATTATTCATATTAATGGCAAAATTGTTACAGATAAGGTTGCAGAAAATAGGCAGGTTTTATCTTCATCAGGCATGCTAGCCTCATACCTGCAAATCTCCTTTACTAACCGTCTAACCGCCCCGATGACGCAAGCAGAGGTGGATAAATTATCAGAGCGTTTTTATCGCCATCATAAAACTCTATCAATGCATGCAGGGTCGGGCTTAGGTTTGTCAATTGTGCATGCGATTGTCAATGCCCACAATGGTAAAATAGCTATTACGGTAAAAGACGGCTATTACTTTGAGGTCAGTATCAAACTCCTTCTTGCTTAGCCACAAAAAAGCCCTGCCATTGCAGAGCTTCTTTTGCTTTTAATTGATTTTACTATTTTTACCTTTTAATCTACGGTGTTGGTTGGTAAGTTATCTGAATTTACAGGGCTATCAGGTTGATAGTTTGCATGTGAGGGTTTGGCAAAAGCAAACTTAACGACCTGCAGTGCCACACAAACCGCACCAGTAATAAAGATCACGTCAGCAAAGGTACGAATCCAGCGCAGTGTTACTAAGAAATCTTGTTGTAAGAAGCCTTCACTACGTGCGTACCATAGACCTTCGGTCATTGACGCGTGCGCTTGGAAAATACCAATCGGTAATAAGCTAGTGACAATCATCAATACCAAGCCTGCATTTAGTGCCCAAAAACCAGTTTTGATAAGGTTTTCACTAAACACATAATCAGGACGGATATAGCGCATGACCAGTAATACAAAGCCGATTGCTAAGAAGCCATAGACCCCAAACAGTGCAGCATGTGAGTGAGTGGCGGTAGTATTTAACCCTTGTAAATAGAACAATGAGACTGGTGGGTTAATCATAAAGCCGAACACCCCTGCACCCAACATATTCCAGAATGCGACTGCAACGAAACACATGATAGGCCATTTAAGCTTATTCATCCATGGCGCTTGACGCTGCATCGACCAATGCTCATAACCTTCATAGCCTAGCACCACTAAAGGTACCACTTCTAAAGCACTAAATGACGCGCCGATTGCCATGACTGGTGTGGTTGTACCAGAGAAATATAAATGGTGGAACGTACCTGGCACACCGCCAAGCATAAATAGAGCTGCTGAAGCGATGGCAGAACCGGTGGCGATTTTTTTGTTGACTAAGCCTAAGTTGTAGAAAATAAATGCGAGTGAGACGGTGGCGAATACTTCAAAGAAGCCTTCTACCCATAAATGTACCACCCACCAGCGCCAGTATTCCATGATGGTTAAGTGGGTACGCTCGCCGTAGAACAAACCTGCACCGTAGAATAAACCGACGCAAACGACTGATGCAAAGAAGATGGCCAACAAGTTTTTATCACCGCCCTCTTTTCTTCTAAGCGCTGGTAAACAGCCACGGGTCATCAATACTAACCAGAATAAGATACCAACCCATTTTAAAATCTGCCAGAAGCGACCAAGGTCAATGAATTCATAGCCTTGATGACCAAACCAGAAGTTGTATTTTGCAGGCATAATACCGGCAATCGCAAAGTACTGACTAACAAAAGAGCCTACAACCACGAGTATTAATGCCACCCAAAGGATGTCTACGCCCAATTTTTGGTATTTAGGATCTTTACCGCCATTGATAAGTGGCGTTAAGTACAAGCCTGCCATCAAGAAAGCGGTGGCAATCCAAAATAGTGCTGCCTGAATATGCCACGTACGTACTAAGGAGTACGGGAAGTAATCGGATACAGCGATACCATAAAACTCTTGCCCTTCAACGGTATAGTGCGCGACGAAACCGCCGATAAATACTTGGAATACGAATAGAGCAACGACTAGTACACCGTATTTTGCCAAGGCTTTTTGTGACGGTGTTAACGCCACTTTGGTTAATGGATCAGAACTTGCCGTTGCTTCTTTGACGTCTTCTTCTTTACGTAAGAACGACCAGCCCCAAATAAGAAAACCAACCCCAGCGATTAAGAACACCACACTGGCGATAGACCACATGATATTTTCAGAGGTTGGGACGTTATCAATTAAAGGCTCATGCGGCCAGTTATTGGTATATGTCGCATCAGTACCCGGACGGTTGGTAGACGCAACCCAAGTGGTCCAAAAGAAAAAGTTAGTCAGTTTTTGTCTGTCTTCAATATCTGCCAAAGTATTGTTTTTCATGGCAAAATTTTCACGCGACTTTTGCAATGAAGGCTCATTACCGTAGAGACCGATATAGTAAGGCGCGACTTCATTAATAGCGGCGATACGCGTATCTGACAGTACCACTTGATTGTTAGCATTGGTATTGCTGCCACGATATTCTTTTTTCAGTTGCGCGCTAAGTACCGCTTTTTGATCATTCGTTGCCGCGGCAAAATCATGTCCATATAACTCTTGCGCCCGGATATCTAACCACGCCACAAGCTCTCTGTGTAACCAATCTGCTGTCCAGTCAGGCGCTTGATAGGCACCATGTCCAAGTACCGAGCCAAGCTGCTGACCACCCGTGCGCTGCCAAGCAGATTGACCATCTAAAATATCTTCTTCTGTGATTAATGCCTTTCCGCTGCTATCAATATACTGATCAGGGATAGGAGGTGCGGTGCGATAGACTTCCACGCCGCCCCAACCTAAAAAGGTAAAGGTAATGACGAGGACGGCGATTAAGCCCCACCAATACTTTTTATATTCGCCCATATCTTGCTCCTACTGGCTAGATAGATAAACTAAACACCTAACATTCATTTTAAATGAATTTTTATAAGCGCAATTATAATTCCATAAATGATTAATACCGCTGCCTGTTATGATAAATCTATCAATCATCTGGTGAATATTAAGCCTGCTGCCTGAGTTGCGCTCTAGTCTTGGAATTAAGAATAAAGCACAATAAAAGCTGGGATTGAAGGCTTAAATCTTTGATGACATTAGAGTTAATGAATAGATTTTATCGCTTCAGGCGCTAAATCTATTTGATGTATATTTACATCTAGCATCAAATTGGAAACATTTTAACATTCATTTAATATGAATGTTAAGAGTTATTTTTGCTTATTTTTATGTTTCTTATAAACTGCGCGGTTCACTTTTATCAAATCACGAGTGAAGTCCTTCATTTATAACCAAATTTAGAGATAGAAACTCGAGTGGCAAGTTACTATACCTAATGCAAAAACATAAAAAACCAGATAAATGAAGTTATCTGGTCTTTTATTAGCAAGTTTTATTAATTATTCAGACGATTTGATAGCAGATGATAACTGCGCTCAATCACCGGCGCATCGACCATATTACCGTCCACTTTAAAGATGGCTTGCCCACTGCTTTCGTATTCTGCGACTACCCGCTGCGCAAATTCAATCTCGCTCTCAGTTGGTTGCAGGGCTTCTTTAACAATATCGACTTGCTTAGGATGGATACAAAGCATGCCTGACATGCCCATTTGCGACCATAGCTGCACACGTTTGTGCAGTCCCGCGCTGTCATCAAAGTCCGCATACACGCTATCAATCGGTGCGAGCAGTTGATGGACTTTTGAGGTTAAAATAAGCTGATAACGAATTTGATTGGCGATGATATCGGCTGATGCTGTGCCCACCTGTACCTGTAAATCATTGCATAGGTCTAAAAAGCCGTAGCTAAATGCTACCATACCGTGCGCTTCTGCTATCTCATCGGCACGATATAAACCAATAGCATTTTCTATCACTGCAATCACCGGCAGACCCGTTTCTTGGTTAACTTTCTCTATATCTGCTGCCTGCTCCGCTTTTGCTAATAGTACGCCTGCCAGCTTAGGCAGCTGCTGACATAGCGCTAAGTCTTTGGCAAATTCAGCACTACTCGCTTGATTGATACGTAGCCAAAACGGGCGATAGCTTTGCGCCTCATGCTCAGCAGCATAGTAGGCTTTTAATGCTGCGCGAGCTTGGGCTTTGTCTGCTTGCGCAACCGCATCTTCTAAATCAACAATCACTGCATCTGCCCCGCTAGCAAAGGCTTTTTCTACCCGATCTATGCGCGTTGCTGGCACAAACAACCACGTCTTAGTATCAGCAAGTGATTTGATAACAGCTCGGTAAATTGGCGATTCGATATTGGTATCGATACTCGTATTTTTATGGGCAGATGGATTGCTAGAAGGTAACATGCTCGATTCCTAGAGGTAGATATTCATCATATAAACACTTAACGTTATTGTGCCACGACAAAAGCGCTTGTAATAGCCCAATAACGCTAGTTGGTTATAACGCTGGATATTAAGATTCCTCTGGTTTATCAAATAACTTTTCGATAGGTTTACTATGGATTTTCGAGCTGTTAAACATCGATTTATTGCCAGTATCGCCTTCTGTCCAAAAGTTGATATTAAACTGAGCATCATCGCTTAACTCTACGCGGTGCCAATATTGCGGTGGACTGACCGCAAACTGTCCGGCGTTGATAACGACTGTTTTTTCTGGCTCAGTGGCCGCTTCGTCAGCGAAACCATAAAAAGTCACCGTACCTTGCATGACGCAGATTTGGCCGTAAACGCCCTCAGCCGTATTGTGATGGGTCAATAAAGCATTGGGTACTTTATCTTTGGTGAAGAAGTGTGTCGAACGTTTGATTTTCCAATGGCTTGGAATGACGGGATTAGGATTGGTTTGGGTATCAGAACTCATGATAACTCCTTAGCTGGTTTGCTGAGTATAGATTTTTATCTCAATCTGCCTTAAAACCAATATGCGGTTAAGTGTGTAATTGAGAATAATTATCATTAATATAAAATAGCACCTTTTAAAAGCTTTTACTAGCTTTGTATGTTTTGACTATCTATAAAAATGTAACACCTTAAATGCGATCGCCGCCCCATTAACGGTCGCCCTATCCATAAGTAGTATACAAACTACGCCCTATACTGCTTTCGCTCAATGGTGATGCTGCCCCATTATTGCTATTTTGTATCCATTACCAGCATCAGAATTTATAATGGGGACATTATTATGCATGCCAAAGAATTACTTGAGCTTGAGCGCCGTGATATCAGGGCGCTGCACTATACGTGGATTGCTTTTTTCCTCACCTTTTATGTCTGGTTTAATATGGCACCGCTGGCAACATCGATGCTACAGACAGAAAGCTATCTGACCCCTGACCACATCAAATTATTTTTAATCGCCAACGTCGCGCTAACGATTCCTGGGCGGGTTATCGTCGGCATGGCATTGGACCGCTTTGGTCCGCGGCGTGTGTTTTCTATCCTGATGGTCGTGATGGCGATACCAACATGGTTTTTTGCGTTTGGCAACTCGGCAACCCAGCTATTCGTTTCGCGCTTATTTATGTCGATCGTCGGTGCCGGTTTCGTCGTCGGTATTCATATGACCACCTTATGGTTTAAGCCAAAAGACATCGGTTTTGCCGAAGGTTTTTATGCTGGCTGGGGCAACTTTGGTTCGGCGGCGGCGGCGATTACCATTCCAACCGTTGCTTTGCAGTTCTTTGGCGGCGACGATGGCTGGCGCTGGGCAATTGCGCTATCAGGTTTGTTAATGGCCTTATACGGCGTGGCCTATTGGTTTTTGATTACCGATGGGCCAGAAGTTGGTACGCATAAAAAATCTCGCAAAGCGGGCGCGTTAGAAGTATCGACGTGGAAGGATTTGTGGTTATATTGCTTATTTATCATTCCTTTATACGGCGTCTTATCGCTGCTGGTGTATCGTACGCAAGCGATGGGTTTTTTAAGTGCCACTGGCGGGATTATTTGTTATAGCGTCATTATAGTGATGGTCATTTACCAAATTTATAAAGCCATTAGTGTCAACGTACCTGTGATCAAAGCGGGTATTCCAGAAGATGATAAATATCCCTTTAAATCAGTGGCGGCGCTAAACGTCAGCTATTTTGCTAACTTTGGCGCAGAACTGGCGGTGGTTTCTATGCTGCCGATGTTCTTTGCCGCGACTTGGAAACTTGATCCAACGGCTGCTGGTTTGATTGCCTCTACCTTTGCCTTTGTTAACTTATGGGCGCGGCCACTTGGCGGCTATATCTCTGACAAAATCGGTAATCGCCGTTTGGTGATGTTGGTTTATATGTTTGGTATCGGCATTGGTTTTGTGCTGATGGGCGTGCTTAATGCCGAGTGGCCGTTATTTATCGCCGTGGTGTTTACCATTTTGTGCTCGGTATTTGTACAAGGAGCCGAAGGCGCGACCTTTGGTATCATTCCCTCGATTAAACGTCGTCTGACCGGTCAGATATCAGGTATGGCAGGCGCTTATGGGAACGTGGGCGCGGTATTTTACTTATTTATTTACACCTTTGTAGAGCCCAATCAGTTCTTTTATATCATCGCGTTTGGCGCATTTGTCGCGTGGATTGTGTGTTATTTTTGGTTGGCAGAGCCCGAAGATGCCTTTGGTGATGAATATAAAATGTCCTCTGTCGATCGTCAGATTGCCGCAGAACAAGGCTAATTATTCATAATAGCTTTTTATCGAAAACAAAAACCCACTTAGCAAACGTTAAGTGGGTTTTTTAATGGGGGCGATATTTATCTCAGAGTAATTTTTTCTAAAATAATTTAACCTAAAACGATTTAAGCTAGCACCACAGGCACATGACTATAACCGCCCAATGGTGGCTGCTCACGCTCCAAAGAAAAACCCGCCGCTAAGGTGATATCTGTGAAATGGGCTAATAGTGCTTTAGTAGCAATTCTAAGCTGCCAAGTAGCAAGCAGGCGCCCTGGGCAGACGTGCTTGCCGATACCATAAACCACGTTAGCAGCGGCATGCTTTTGAGGGTCGAAATCATTGTCACCAAACACCGCTTCGTCGCGATTGGCTGATGTCCAGTTTAACTGTACGCGCGCGCCTTTGGGTAGCTTGTGCGCACCAATAGAGACGGGACACGTAGTGATACGGCGGTTTGAGACGAAAGGATCGTCAATTCGTAATATCTCGTCGATGATAGCCTCAAGTTCGCTATCAGTAGCTCGTGACCAGAAGTTTACTTGCTCAGGATGCTTGACAATATGAGCGATGATAACGCCGACACACAAAGCGATAGACCCCAAATCGCCGCCAGTCCAATTACGCAAAATAGAAACCAATTCGGCTTCGCTCAGCTCCCGCCCATCGATACGCTCACGGCACAATTGAGCGGTGACGCTATTCATATCAAGGCTGTTTTTAGTGACGTTGTTTATAGCAATGTTGTTTTCAGCAGTTTTGGTTTCAGCAGTGCTCGCTTTAAACATGCCAGCCACTTCGTCAGTATTACGATATGGCTGTAACACCGAGCGGATAATATCATCGAAGTCTTGCGCGACTTGTGCCATTTTTACGTCGTCTTTTGAGCGAGTAGCGCTGTGATTGTCGCACATCCATTGTAAAAGCCTTGGCTCCAATTCAGTAGGCCAGCCAAGCCACGCGCATTGGGCGCGTACCGCAAATACCGCGCCGATATCATCGACTGCATTGAGCATTTTGCCTTTTGGTAGCTCACTCATTAATTCGGTTGCAACCTTGTCAAAAACAGGGACATAATCCATCAGCGCTTCTTTACTAAGGTAGCCATCAATCAGCGCCTAAAATGCTCGTGCTCTGCGCCGTCCAAACCATTGGGTACTTGCAAAAAACGCGACACCTGACTGGAAAAACGCTTATCATCTAAAGCCGCCGCCACCACATCAGCATGGCGTAGTAACACCCACTCCCCTGCGTCATTATTTTTTATGACATCATGCGCTTGCCGTAAGTTATCGGTCAGGGCGCGCAAATCACTGTCTTTACAAATAGTGACCTCAGCAGTCGCATGAACGGTTTTTTGATCAAATAAGTTAGATGTCATCATAAATCCTTACAGCAGGTATTCGGTTTTGTAGCGCCTTTCAATTCTCTACATGTTGAGTTTATACTGCTAGGCAGCTTTATAAACAATAACCATCATACACGCAAATCCATAAGTTTTTAATGAACAAGGAAGTAATGGATAAGGAAGTCACGCTTAAAGCTTTCTTTATTTAGATAAATGATTGACCGTCCACACCGCCGCTTCTACACGCGTGCGCAGACCCGTTTTATTGAGGATATGTTTGACATGGACTTTTACTGTCGACTCGGCGATATCTAAACTATTGGCAATCATTTTATTACTCAGCCCTTCAGCAATCATCTGAATCACTTGCAGCTCTCGGCTGGTCAAATTACTGGCGATATCTTCGATACTGGGTGTGCGCAAGGTTTGGGCAAGTATCGAGGCAAGGTTTGGACTAATGACCAGCTCGCCGCGCAGGATTTTTCTGATATCAATGATAATCAGCTCAGGCTCCATATCCTTTAACAAGTAACCATCGACGCCCAATTTTAATGCCTCTTGGACATCCTCGCCGCTATCTGAAACCGTGAATAACACGGTCTTGGTATTGATATTTCTGGCTTTGATTTCTCGTAAAGTTTCGATACCGGTCAGTACCGGCATTTTATGATCAAGTATCACCAAATCCACGTCGTTATTTTCTAAAAATGCCAATGCTTCTTGACCATTACTGGCTTCGCCAACGACTTCGACATCGTCCTCAAGGCTTAGTAATTCAGAGATACCGCGGCGTAACATCGGATGGTCATCGACCAATAATAGACGCGCAGGCGACATGCTGGTATAAACTTTAGTGCTCATAACATACTCACAAATTAGAAAAAATGGTACAAAAACTCTCTTACTCAAAAAAACTGCTTAAAAAATCAAAAAATGGCAAAGTAAAAACAGCGAAAATGATAAATCTATTATCTAAAAGAGTAATTTTATTCGATTATAAATAAGCGTCTTGGGTATTTTTCTCATCAAAGAAGTTGGGCGCAAATCTGACCGTGACGATGGTACCCTGCGGTTGATTGTCTGTGACAATAAGCTCACCGCCGATGTTATGGGCGCGCTCTTTCATAATGATGAGGCCGTGATGCTGGGTTTGATCGACATTTCCTGACATGCCAACGCCATCATCGATGATACTCATAACGATATATTTATCACCGTCCTCGTACGCCAATTGAATCTCTACATTTTTTGCTTTGGCGTGACGGCTGATGTTTGATAACGCCTCTCTGGCAATCTGTATCAAATCTATCTGTTCAGTGGCGCTTAAATTGAGCGTCATAATCCGATTGTGCACGGTCATATTAAAATCGCCCTTGGAGGCAAACTCACTGGCAGCATCACGCAGTGCTTCATCAAAATTATCATTATCAATAGTCAAGCGGAACGTCACCAACAAGTCTCTTAACTGCTGATAAGCGGAGCCCAGACCTATTTTTATCTGCTCAATGTTTTGATAAACAGGCGCTTGTACTGGCTTACTGCCCACATTTTTTAAATGTCTCTCAAGAACGCTGACTTGGATTTTTAAATAAGACAACGACTGCGCCAAGGAATCATGCAGCTCACGGGCAATGGTTGAGCGCTCTTCAAACAAAATCAGCTGATGCTCTTGCTGTCTTTGTTTGCGCAGTGATAAGGCGGTACTGATTAAATTGGTCAGCGCCACGATGAGCTCGTCATTTTGCGCATCCAACTCGGCACTGACAAACGGAAAAATATTGCCCACTTCGGTCATTTGAATACGCTGTTCTGGTGTTATATTGCTATGACTATCAGCATTATCGTCGCCATCCGTGACAAAAGAGCGATTCATGACCAGCGTCGACTTTGGTCGTATGCGCAATTCCCCAAAGGTTTCTTGTTGATGGACGATAGGATAAGACTTGGTATGTTCGCCATTTTTAATGCCACAGCTTTCACAGCTCAGTTTTTTGCACAGCTCTTTCATTTTTTCGCCGTGCAGCACGATAGCATTTTTATTGGTGATATATTTATTTTGAATACACAAGGTAAATTCTAAATGCGGCAGCGCCTTGCTAAAGTCTGCAATCAAGTCATCGAGCTGGTATAAGCTCACTTGGCTGGTGGTCAGCGTTTTTGAAAAGTCATAAAACAGCGATAGCACTTGATTGGCTTTGACCAAATGCTGAGTTTTTATTTGTACTTCACTCTCAAGCGAGCGCTGATAGGTTTCAATCGTGCCTGCCATGTCATTAAATGAGCTGCCCAATACTTCAAATTCTCGGTAGCCTTTGATGGATACGCGCGTCTGGGTCTGTCCTCGTTTAAATTGGTTATTGGCTTTAATCAATTGCTGAATGGGCAGGAGTACCGATTTTTGCAAACGGCGCATGCCGATTAAGACGATAATAGCGATAAGCAGCAATGAGAGGATTTGTAAGTTTTGTTGCCATGTCTGGCGCTGCTCGTTTCGGTATTGCAGCTCACCGACGAAGTCATTGACATCTTCGATATAACGCGACGAGACGCTATAAAACCCTTGCTTATCTTGCGCCAATAACGCTGGCTTTAAATCTTGATACCACTGCTCTTTTATCTCTTTAAGCTGCTCATTGATGCGCACATGTCGATTGGCGCTCGTCAGCTGATAGACCTGTAATTCTTCGAGACGATTTTCCATATCGCGGCTGAGAATATCTATCTTTTCAGCGGTCGTTTTATTGGCAAAGTCTAATGTATCCTGTTTGGCGCTCTGCGCATTGGTTTTATCGCCTACGCTGTTTTGTCCGACATGTAAACTTGGACTAAAAGGATGGTCATCTGAAAAATCCGTGGCTATCTGAAAATTGAGACGGTAAGTTGCCATACGCACCGAACCTGCCACATTAATGGCCTCAGCATCCGACCTTGCCACCCATGCCAGTGCACCACTTCCTAGCGTAGACATCACCGCTAAGGTGGCTATGATCAAAATAGCGCCCCAAGCATGCAGCGATAAAGACTGTCTGTGTTGTTTAGACCTCATGAATGGCATTCACCTAGCAAATTAGCGAAAACAGGGAGTAAATAACACTATTAAAATCGTTCATTTTAAAACCGTCGACATTCAAAACCATCCGTATTTAAAATAACAAATGCGCTTATTAATCATTAAAAAACCAAACTTTTGGTAATAATTCTATTACTACTATACCCCTTTTAGCCATCAGTATACCACTATGTATGAATACTCATTATCCCGATAACAAAGTACCGTGAGTTATCATTTTTTATAAATACTTATTTTTTATAAAGACAATAAGTGAGGAAGAGTATGGGCAATAAATACAACTTCAAAGGTGGTACGCTCATTACTGACTGGCGACCTGAAGTAGAAGAGTTTTGGCAAGGCGGCGGCAAAAAAGTCGCCACGCGAAATTTATGGATATCTATTCCATCTTTGCTATTGGCGTTTGCAGTATGGATGGTATGGAGTGCGGTCATCGTGCGCTTGCCAGAGATTGGCTTTGATTTTGATGGCGGACAGCTATTTTGGCTAGCCGCGCTACCGGGGCTGTCAGGGGCGACGCTGCGGATTTTTTATTCTTTTATGGTACCTATTTTTGGTGGACGTCGTTGGACAGCGATATCCACCTTATCTTTATTAATACCCGCGTTATGGATGGGTTTTGCGGTACAAAACCCTGATACACCGTTTATTATATTTGCCATTATCGCCCTACTGTGCGGCTTTGGCGGTGGTAACTTTGCGTCGTCTATGTCCAATATTTCGTTCTTTTATCCAAAAGCCGAACAAGGTACAGCGCTTGGCCTAAACGCTGGTTTGGGTAATCTAGGCGTCTCTGTCATGCAGTTTGTGGTACCGATGATTATCTTAATTGGCGCTTTTGGTAGCTTGGGCGGCGATCCACAAGTATCTGACAGCGGTCGATTATTTTATCTACAAAATGCAGGCTTTATTTGGGTACCCTTTATCTTGCTATTTACGGCATTGGCTTGGTTTGGCATGAACGATATCGCCACTGCTAAAGCGTCGTTCAAAGACCAATCGGTTATCTTTAAACGCAAACATAACTGGATTATGTGTATCCTTTATATGGCGACGTTTGGCTCTTTTATTGGCTTTTCTGCTGCCTTCCCGATGTTGATTAAAAACTCCTTCCCTGCTATTGACGCACTTAAATTTGCCTTTTTAGGGCCTTTGGTTGGCGCGTTATTTCGCCCATTAGGGGGCTGGATATCTGATAAAACCAGCGGCGCAAAGGTCACGTTTTGGAACTATATCGTGATGGTACTAGCGGTACTAGCGGTGATGTACTTCTTACCTAGTGAGACCAGTGACGGCAGCTTTGTCGGCTACTTTATCTCCTTTATGGTGCTCTTTATTACCACTGGTATCGGTAACGGCTCAACCTTTACCATGATTCCGGTTATTTTTAGAACCTTTCATGACCGCCGTGAGCCTGAAAAAGCGGGTACAGAAGAGCTGTTTGTCGAGATACGTAAAGAGTCAGCAGCAGTGGTCGGCTTTACCTCAGCGGTTGCCGCTTATGGCGCTTTCTTTGTGCCAAAAATGTTCGGTTCAGGGCTGGGTATCGATGGCACCTTTATCTCTTTAATCATCTTTTATGTCCTCTGTATTGTGTTGACATGGTGGTATTACAGCCGCCCGAATGCTGAGATTCCTTGCTAAAACGGCTGTGTTATAAGTCCTTTAAAGCGACTTTTATACAAGCAAAACTAAATCTATAAAGTGCTACTTGCCCATGTAAGTAGCACTTTTTTTATTTTAAATTTTTACTGCTCATGATTGGCTTAACAATCAGCGTCACACGCCGTCACTGAGCAGCTATTTAGCCGCCATTTTCCAGTGCTTTTATTTTTAGCAGCTACTACTAAGGTGGTAGTGCTCTGCTCATGTTAGCGGATAGTAAGGGTGCTATGGCTTACTTAAAATGACGCTATTGAAATAATATTTACGGCTTAGGTGCATACCAATATCGAGTCAAGTACGACGATACCAGCATGCGGCACTCAGCTTTAGATACACCATAGGCAATAAAACAGAGGATAGCGAAATGAGCCATTTACTCGACCAATTCCGTTTTTTTAAACGTAAACAGGGCGAATTTTCCGATGGACACGGCGAAACGCGTGATGAGTCTCGTGACTGGGAAAACGTGTATCGTAGCCGTTGGCAGTATGACAAAATCGTGCGCTCAACGCATGGCGTCAACTGTACCGGTTCTTGCTCGTGGAAGATTTATGTGAAAAACGGCTTGGTGACGTGGGAAACCCAGCAAACCGACTATCCTGAAACCCGCCCTGACTTACCAAACCACGAACCACGCGGCTGCCCGCGCGGCGCAAGCTACAGCTGGTACATGTACTCAGCGAACCGTGTCAAATATCCAAAGGTACGTAAACCGCTACTTAAACTATGGCGTGAAGCCAAAGCGCAATATCCTGATCCAGTCGATGCGTGGGGCAGTATTGTCCAAGACCCTATCAAAGCAGAACAGTACAAATCTAAGCGCGGTTTGGGTGGCTTTATCCGCTCTACATGGGCGGAAGTCAATGAAATCATCGCTGCCAGTAATGTGTATACCGCCAAAACCTTTGGTCCTGACCGTATCGTCGGTTTCTCTCCAATTCCTGCCATGTCGATGGTCAGTTATGCTGCTGGTAGTCGCTATTTATCATTAATTGGTGGTGTTTGCTTATCGTTTTATGACTGGTATTGTGATCTGCCACCAGCGTCGCCGATGGTTTGGGGCGAGCAGACTGACGTGCCAGAATCAGCCGATTGGTACAACTCTGACTATATTATTGCGTGGGGTTCAAACGTTCCGCAAACGCGTACACCTGATGCGCATTTCTTTACCGAAGTACGTTATAAAGGCACGAAAACCGTCTCTATCACGCCTGACTATGCGGAAGTCTCTAAACTCACTGACTTGTGGTTAAACCCAAAACAAGGGACCGATGCGGCAGTCGCGCAGGCATTTTGTCATGTCATTATCAAAGAATTTTATCTTAAGCAGCCTAGTGACTATTTCTTAGATTACGCCAAGCGTTATACCGACTTACCTGTGCTCGTCATGCTAGAAGGTGAAGAAGGCGCGCGCCGTGCGGGTCGCTACCTGCGTGCTTCTGACTTAGTCGATGACTTGGGTCAAGAAAACAATCCTGAATGGAAAACCATCGCTTTAAATAATGACGGCGAATTGGTCTCTCCGCTGGGCTCTATCGGCTACCGTTGGGGCGAAAAAGGCAAATGGAATCTTGAGCAAAAAAATGGCACCACAGGCGCAGATATTGACCTAACGCTGACTTTAAAAGACAGTAATGAGACTTGCAAAGTCAGCTTTGATTACTTTGGTCATGTGGATCATCCGCATTTCACCTCAGTACCGGGCGAAGCGATACAGCAAAAGACCGTGCCTTGTAAAACCATTACCTTGGCCGATGGCACAACCGCTATCGTGGCGACCGTCTTTGATTTAACCGTTGCCAACCTTGGGGTTGATAATGGCGTTGGCGGCGAGCATGTCACCGATGACTATAACGATGCCACCGTACCGGGCACGCCTGCTTGGCAAGAAGTCATCACCGGTCTGAGCCGTGAGCGCGTCATTCAAGTCGCGCGTGAATTCGCTGAAAACGCCCATAAGACTCATGGTAAATCGATGATTATCATCGGCGCGGGTATGAACCACTGGTATCACCTCGATATGAATTATCGCGGCGTGATTAACATGCTCATGTTATGCGGCTGTATCGGTAAATCTGGCGGCGGCTGGGCGCATTATGTTGGGCAAGAAAAACTACGTCCTCAAACCGGCTGGTTGCCATTGGCATTTGCGCTTGATTGGCATCGTCCACCGCGTCATATGAACGGCACAAGCTTCTTTTACAATCACAGCTCACAGTGGCGTCATGAGACCATCTCTGCCCATGAAATCCTCTCGCCTCTCGTTGATAAAAAGTTTTTCCCTGAGCATATGCTTGACTACAACATTCAAGCAGAACGCGCAGGCTGGTTGCCTTCAGCACCGCAACTCAATCGTAACCCACTGACCATCGCTGCCAAAGCCGCCGATTGCGGTAAAGATGTGGAAGAATATGTGGTCGATTCTCTACAAGACGGCAGCTTACGCTTTGCTTGTGAATCCCCTGATAATCCTGACAACTTCCCGCGCAATATGTTTATCTGGCGCTCAAACTTATTAGGCTCATCAGGTAAAGGCCATGAATATATGCTGCATTATTTCTTGGGCACCAAAAACGGCTTGCTCAATAAGGAAAATGCAGAGGGTCACCTGCAACCAAAAGAAGTCGATTGGGTAGAAAAAGGCCCTACTGGCAAATTAGATTTGGTTGTCACCCTAGACTTCCGTATGTCTTCTACTTGCTTGTATTCTGACATCGTACTACCAACAGCAACGTGGTACGAAAAAGATGACATGAATACCTCCGACATGCACCCATTCATTCACCCATTAACTGCGGCAACCGACCCTGCGTGGGAATCTAAAACCGATTGGGAAATTTATAAAGGCATTGCCAAGAGCTTTTCTGAAGTCTCAAAAGGTCATTTAGGTGTTGAAACTGACGTTGTCACTTTGCCGATGCAACATGACACCCCAGGCGAGCTTGCACAGCCATTTGGTGGCACTGACTGGAAAACCGCTGGCGAAAAACCTGTACCGGGTAAAAACTGCCCGATGATTAAAGTGATTGAGCGTGACTATCCGAATACTTATGCCAAATTTACCTCGCTTGGCCCTGCCCTAGAAAAATTAGGCAATGGCTCCAAAGGTCTGAATTGGGATATGAAAACCGAGGTCAAACAGCTTGGCGATTTAAACCACCGCGTGACTGAAACGGGGATCTCTGAAGGCAGACCGCGTCTTAATACGGCGATTAACGCTTCTGAGATGATTTTGATGCTCGCGCCTGAAACCAATGGTCATGTGGCGGTAAAAGGCTGGGCTGCACTCTCTGAATTCACCGGTCGCGACCATACCCACCTTGCCAAATCTAGCGAACATGAAAAAATCCGCTTTAAAGATATCGTCGCCCAACCACGAAAAATTATCTCAAGCCCAACGTGGTCAGGTATTGAGTCAGATGAAGTCAGTTATAACGCCGGTTATACCAACGTCCATGAGCTGATTCCTTGGCGCACGATTACTGGTCGTCAACAGTTTTATCAAGACCATCCTTGGATGCAAGCGTTTGGCGAGCAAATGCAGCAGTATCGTCCACCGATTGATACCAAGACCACTGAGCTGCTCAAAGACGCTAAGCCAAATGGTAATAAAGAGATTGTACTGAACTTTTTAACACCGCATCAAAAATGGGGTATCCACAGTACCTACTCTGAAAACTTGCTCATGCTAACCCTAAGCCGTGGCGGCCCTTGTGTTTGGATGTCGGAAGTCGATGCCCAAAAAGCTGGCATCGTCGATAACGATTGGATTGAGCTGTTCAATGCCAATGGTGCTATCACCGCTCGTGCCATCGTCAGCCAGCGGGTCAAAGAAGGCATGACCATGATGTATCACGCCCAAGAAAAACTGGTCAATATTCCCGGTTCTGAGCAAACAGGCACGCGCGGCGGTATCCATAACTCAGTCACTCGGACGATTTTGAAGCCGACCCACATGATTGGTAGCTATGCCCAGCAGTCTTATGGCTTTAACTATTATGGCACCGTTGGTTGTAACCGTGATGAGTTTGTCGTGATTCGTAAAATGTCAAAAATCGACTGGTTAGAGGACAAACCCGATAACGAATTGCCACGTCCGTTACCAACCACCATTGAGGATTAAAGCGTTTTCTTCTATTGAAAACCTGTCGTTTTAAAAGACATCTTTTGAAACGACATGATTGAAGAATAAAGGCTGCTTTTTCTACTAATATTTGGAGCACAGATCCATGAAAATTCGTTCGCAAGTCGGCATGGTGCTTAACCTTGATAAATGTATCGGTTGTCACACCTGCTCAGTCACCTGTAAAAACGTCTGGACCAGCCGTGAAGGTATGGAATATGCGTGGTTTAACAACGTTGAGTCAAAACCCGGTATCGGCTACCCCAAAGAGTGGGAAAACCAAACCAAATGGAAAGGCGGCTGGATACGTAATGCCAACGGCACCATCAATCCGCGCATCGGTGGTAAATTCAGAGTATTGGCTAATATCTTTGCCAACCCTGACTTGCCAGAGATTGATGATTATTACGAACCGTTTGATTTCGATTATCAGCATCTACATACCGCCCCTATCAGCAACCATCAGCCTATCGCCCGCCCGCGCTCAGCCATCACCGGCAAGCGTATGCAAAAGATTGAATGGGGTCCTAACTGGGAAGAAATCCTCGGCTCAGAGTTTGAAAAACGTCGCAAAGATAAAAACTTCGACAACATTCAAGCGGAGATTTATGGCGAATACGAAAACACCTTTATGATGTATTTGCCGCGTCTGTGCGAGCATTGCTTGAACCCTACGTGCGTCGCATCATGCCCAAGTGGCGCGATTTATAAGCGTGAAGAAGATGGCATCGTCTTGATTGACCAAGAAAAATGTCGCGGCTGGCGCATGTGTATCTCAGGCTGCCCGTATAAAAAGATTTACTATAACTGGAAATCGGGCAAATCTGAAAAATGTATCTTTTGTTATCCGCGTATTGAAGCAGGCTTGCCAACGGTTTGTTCAGAAACCTGTGTTGGTCGTATCCGCTATCTAGGCGTACTGCTTTATGACGCAGACAAAATCGCCGAAGCGGCAAGCACCCCTAACGAGCAAGACCTTTATCAAGCGCAGTTGGATGTATTCTTAGATCCAAACGACCCTGCCGTTATCGCTCAAGCGTTAAAAGACGGTGTCCCGCAATCGGTTATTGATTCAGCGCAGCGCTCACCAGTTTATAAGCTGGCGATGGATTGGAAACTTGCGCTACCGCTACACCCTGAGTACCGCACGCTGCCTATGGTTTGGTATGTGCCGCCGTTATCACCGATTCAAAACGCTGCTGAAGCGGGCAAAGTCGGTATGGATGGCCTCATTCCAGATGTCGACAGCTTACGTATTCCTCTGCGCTATCTTGCCAATATGCTTACCGCAGGTGATGAAGAGCCAGTACGTTTGGCATTAAAACGTCTACTTGCTATGCGTAGCTATAAGCGTATGCAACTGGTCGAAAAACAAGAAGTACAAAGCATTTTAGATGATGTTGGCTTAACCAAGCTACAAGTTGAGGAAATGTATCGCTACTTAGCTATTGCCAATTACGAAGACCGCTTTGTGATTCCAACCGCCCATCGTGAAGAAGCCTTAAGTGATGCCTTTGCTGAGCGTAATGGTTGCGGCTTTACCTTTGGCGAGGGCTGTTCAGGACATTCTGACAACAGTATGTTTGGCCAACGTAAAGCCAATCGCCGCGATTTCATCGATACTGTCCAAAAGTGGGAGTCATAAGATGCAAACTACTCAAGTTCATACTAGCAGTTCAGTAAATGACATTATTGAGACGCCGATGATTGGCACTTCAGACTTAAAAATACTCAAAGTCCTAAGCTTACTTATCGACTATCCAAGCAATGAGCTGTTTTTAGGCGATACGCTTGCCGATTGCACCGAGATTGTCGCCAAATCAACGCTGATTAGCCCAGAAGTACGAACGCAAATCATCGACTTGATTGAAGATTTAATCGATACCGGCTCTCTTGAGGCGCAAGCGCGTTATGACGGTCTGTTTGAGCGCGGTCGTTCTTTATCATTGTGGTTGTTTGAGCATGTACATGGCGAATCGCGCGACCGTGGTCAAGCGATGGTCGATTTGATGGGTCAGTACGAAGAAGCTGGCTTTGCCATTAGCGTTAAAGAGCTGCCTGATTATCTGCCTTTATATCTCGAATTTTTAGCCTATCAAGCGACCATTATCGAAGACGATATTCAAATTCGTATGGATATCGCTGACGTTAGCCATATCATTGCGCTGCTTGCTGCCAGATTAGAGGATCGCGGTAGCCTGTATAAAGGCTGCTTTAATGCGCTATTGCAAATCGCGGGTAAACCGCTTGAGATTGTTGAAGAGTATCAAGAAAAAATCAGCAAAGAAAAGCGCGATGACAGCTTTGAAGCCTTAGATAAAGAATGGGAAGAAGAAGTAGTGACGTTTTTAGATGCGCAACAAGAAGAGCGCTGCCCGTCACAGACGAGTACCCAAAACCTTGCGGCAAAAGCGGGCATAAAAAACGCCGCTGCTACAAATGCGGTCGATGCCCCTGTGCACTGGGTAGACTTTAAAACCAACCAACCGGTTAAACCCTAATAAGGAGAAAGGACATGAATATCGCAGATCCTAGTGTACAGTCTTTAGCCAACCTCAATTGGCTGCAAATTTTCCTTTTTGGTGTTTATCCGTACGTAGCCTTGACCATCGCTATCATCGGTACTTGGGTACGTTTTGATTTATCTCAGTATTCATGGAAGACAGGTTCGACCCAGATGCTCAGAACCAAAAACATGCGCCTTGCCAGCAACCTATTCCACGTCGGTATTATCGTGGTATTGCTCGGGCATTTATTTGGGATGTTGACGCCGCATTTTCTTTATGACCGTTTTATCAGCGCGGGTCATAAGCAGATTTTAGCGGTGGTCGTCGGTGGTATCGCGGGGGTGTTTTGTTGGTTTGGCTTAGTCATGTTGATGTGGCGACGCTTTACCGATGACCGTATCTCAAACACCTCATCGTTCTCGGACAAATTGGTACTGGTGCTGTTATTTATTCAGCTTAACTTAGGGCTACTGTCTATCTTTACCTCAGTGAAGCATTTAGATGGCTACACCATGATGAATCTGGCCGGCTGGGCACAAGATATCACCGTCTTAAGACCTTGGCAGGCAGCAGCACGTATTGAGCAAACTGACCTTATTTATCAGCTGCATATGGCGCTTGGCATCACCCTGATTGCGATATTCCCATTTACACGGCTTATCCATATTATCAGCGCGCCAATCTGGTATTTCGGTCGCCGTTATCAGATTGTCAGAGAAAAACGTTCGCAATAGAAACGTTGCCAATAGAAATAGCCACAATAGCGATACAGCATTGATGTTTGGATGAAGTTACGATACTATAAGATTCATTTTTAATGAATCTTATAGAAACCACTCAATTATTAGACGGTTAAATGCTTAATCCCAGCGCTTTTTTAACAGTTTAATGATGGTTTTCTTAATGACGGCTTTCTTAATGACAGTTGTCAGATTCATAATTTGAGCTTCAATCCCAAAACTTATCAATGTGAAATATCACTAAAGGATCCACCATGGCGTCACCAAAAACCCTAGAAATCGTGAAAGCAACTGTTCCTGTACTCGAAGAACATGGAACCGCGATTACTACCGTATTTTATAAAAATATGTTTAACGAACATCCTGAACTACTGGATATTTTTAATGAAACCAACCAAAAACTAGGTCGTCAGCAAACCGCACTTGCCATGACTGTTTTGGCCGCAGCCAAGCATTTGGAAAAATTGGCGACACTATTGCCGCAAGTTACCCAAATCAGCCATAAACATCGCGCTTTGCAAATTTTGCCAGAGCACTACCCGATTGTTGGTCATCATTTATTGGGTGCGATTAAAGAAGTACTGGGTGACGCTGCGAACGATGACATCATCAATGCTTGGACAGAAGCCTATGATGAAATCGCTTCGGTATTTATCCAAATCGAACATGGCATGTACGAGCAAGAAATGTGGTCAGGTTTTGCGCCGTTTAAAATTACCGAAAAAGCAGAAGCCGCGACTGACATTGCTGCCTTTACTGTCGTTCCTGTAAATGCTGATATTGATTTAAGCAAACTTAAATTGTCTGCTGGTCAATACATCACGGTTAAAACTGATCCAAAAGACAGTAAGCATATAGCTCTACGTCATTATTCTTTATATTCAGCGAATAGCGATAAAGGCATTCAGTTTGCCGTTAGACGCGACAATCGTAATGAGCATAATGGCTTAGTGTCGAACTACTTACATGACCACTTAGACGTTGGCGATACGATTTTACTATCTGCCCCTGCCGGTGATTTTGAGCTTAACCAAGAGCTAGTACAACAAAACGAAATCCCATTGGTATTGGTCAGCGCGGGTGTTGGCGTGACGCCAATTTTATCGATGTTAGAGGCGCAAGTAGCGGCCAATCCACTACGCCCTATTATTTGGGTTTATGCTTGTCAGAATAAAGAACATCATGCCTTTGACAGCAAGGTTAATGAGTTGCTTGCCGCCGCTGAAAACGTAGAAAAGCATATCTTCTACTTTGAGTCTGGACAAATTCTGGATGAAGCATGGCTTGCTACTTTACCGAAGCCTGCCGATATTTATGTTTGTGGTTCTATGATGTTTATGGAAAGCATCATCGACGGTTTAATGACCCTCGACCATGGCGTTGATAGCGTTCATTACGAACCCTTTGGTCCGAAGATGAGCCTAGAGTTGGCTTAATATTATCAGTCTAACTAAGTATTTAAGCATTGAGTAAGATAGAAAATGCGCTCAATACTTGGTTAGAGATAATATAAAGTCAATTAGCAACAGCCATAGAGCCGCCTTTAAACGCTTCATCAGTGCGTAAACAATTTAAAGGCGGCTCTATTTTTTTATTTAATTTTTGACGTAAAACTTTAATCGTATTTAACGATATTTATCATCCGATTCCTTTTATCAGAACCCTTAATGGAGCAAAAGCCATGACTGTTAGTACCTACAATCCAGCCGATCATACCAGCAACCAAAACGCTCATGCCTCTACTGCTGCCAATCATATAGCAACTGGTAATGGGGATGATATTCTGCGGGTCATGCCAACCCTATCCGACTTGCAAAAACCACATTCTGACCAAGAATTTATCGAAAAAGCGATGGCGGAAGAACGCAGCAATCATAAGAACCTGATTGCCTCTAGCCGTGATGAGCTGCCTTCAGTGACGGTCAATGGTGTGATGATAGATAGAACCAATATCGCCCAAGAGCTGCAATATCATCCAGCGGAGAACAAAGAAGATGCAGTATTTCTAGCGACGCAAGCACTGGTGGTGCGTGAATTACTCAGACTGGCTGTGTTAGATGAGCCAAGTCTTGGTGAAACGGCATGGGAAAACGATGAAGAGCAAGCCATTTCTACTTTAATAGACAAAAACGTTCAAGCAACGATGCCAGATATGGCAACCTGTGAGCGCTATTATAGCCAGAATATTACTGATTTTAAGACCGATCCTATCATGACCGTACGCCATGTTTTATTGGCATGCCCGCCTGAAGATGGCGATGAGCGCTTAAAACTTAAAAAAACCGCCTACGAATTTATCGAACAAATCAAAAATAATGCCAACCCCGATGCTGAATTTATCCAACTGGCGCGCCAGCATTCAGCTTGCCCATCAAAAGAGCAAGGCGGCGAGCTTGGCATTATTAATAAAGGTCAGACTGTACCAGAATTTGAAGGCGCGTTATTTAAAATGGATGCAGGACTGGCGCCAAGCCCTATCGAGAGCCGTTACGGTTTTCATGTTGTCGACGTGCTAACCAAAGAGCCTGGCATTCAGATGACTTATGAGCAAGTCAGCCCTGCGATTCATAATAAGCTGAGCCAACAAGCCTTTCACCAATCCTTGTGCGATTACTTATTTACCTTAGCAAACGATGCCGTTATCGAAGGTATCGAGATGTCGCTTGAACAAGAAAACATATTCCGCGGCTAAACAATCTATTTTTAGTCAATTAATTTTCATATGATAAAGCCGCATTGATGATAGGTAATGATGATATAAAGTAGCTCGTATGGTATAACGTATCTTGTTAGGTTATACCATCTCGATAGCTAGATGACTTTAGGGCGTGTCTTCATTTTAAAAATGGTGATAAAAATGAGATAAATTGCAGTCAAACAAGGAAAATAGCGCCGTTAATATCGGGATATTACCTAGCTATTTGATGAAGTTTGGCAAAATTTAGCCATTTTTAGCCCATTTAGATGTCCATCGATTGAATTGAAGACACGCCCTAGCCGTTGTATAAGCTAAATAGCTATCTCAGTTCAATACCAGTTCAATATATATAAATAAAATAAGTAGGGATTTATGATTACTGTCGCAGGGCTTACCGCAAAAATAACGCAGCGTATAGAAACTTATAACAATGACGATTTTCCGCTCCTCAAAAGAGATATCGTAAGCTATGATCTATTAGACAGTCGCAATCATATCTTGGCAACGGATATCGTCTCGCCGTTTGCTGTCCCTAGACAAAATCTGTCGGCGATGGATGGTTATGCGCTAGCGCAAGGTAGTACGCTTGACGCCGAAAGCACGATTGCGATCGTCGGTGAGTCGCAAGCAGGTAGTCCTTATCGTGGTGACATTGTCGCAGGACAAGGGGTGCGCATCTTTACGGGTGCCGTCGTTCCGGACAGCTGCGATACGGTCGTCATGCAAGAAAACACCAATTTTGCCGCGATAAAAGACCATATTGATAAATCAAAGCATTATGATATTACGCTTAGCAAAGCTGCTAAGGCCAATGACAATATCCGCAAGCAAGGCGAAGAGATTGAAGCTAAGGATGTGGTATTACAAAAGGGTAAACGCTTAAATCCTACTGATATCAGCCTATTAGCGAATTTAGGCTTTGATAAAGTCGATGTTTATCAGCCTTTAATCGTTGGTGTACTCGCAACGGGCGATGAATTGGTGGCGATTGGCAATGAGCTAACCAGCCTAGCGCAAATCTATAATTCCAACACCCCGACACTAAAAACCTTACTCTCAAGCTTACCCGTCACTGTCCGCGATTATGGCATCATTGCTGATGATTTAGATAAAACCACCGCTGCCGTAACCCAAGCGATGCAAGAGTGCGACGTCCTTATCTCTACCGCTGGCGTATCGGTTGGTGACTATGACTTTTTAACCACCGTCATTGAGCAGCTGGGGCAGATTAATCATTATAAAGTCGCCATGAAACCCGGCAAACCGTTTGTCTTTGGCGAGCTGACGCAAAATCTTGCCAAGCCGGTACTATACTTTGGTTTACCCGGCAATCCCCTATCAACTGTCGTTGGCAGCTTACAATTTGTCATTCCCGCTTTGTGGCAAATGGCAGGCGCTGCACCACAAGAGCGACCCATGCAGCTTAGCCTGACCGCTACCCTTAAAAACGATATCAAAAAATCAGCCGGACGGATGGACTTTCAAAGGGGCATTATGTCGCAGAATACAGCTGGTGAGTTTGAAGTAGAAAGCTTTAGCAAGCAGCAATCGCACCGTATCAAACAACTGAGCCACGCCAATTGCTTTATTGTCTTAGCGCAAGATTCTGGCAATGTAGCCGCTGGCGAGCAAGTATTGGTTCAGCCTTTTCCTTGGTTATATAGCTAAACGCTGTGTTATTAATAAGGACTGCACTATTAATCCTTACATAGCGGATTAATGGTTACATAGTTAATAACTCTTTATGCCATTAATCGTGAGAAACTGAGGGTTTGCTATCAAATGCTATCTACTACTTTGGTGGTAGTTTTTAGCTTACTTACGGTGAATGGTTATTTGCGCGCAAGCTGTCATAATTAACTATAAATGGAATTTCCCACTCACAACCTGAGGCAACGCCTAAAAGTACACACTATACTTAATATTAATGGTAATCATCTATGAACCATCTTGCCCCCAACGCAGGCAATGTGCAATTGTACTCGCCTGCCGCTGCACCCGCTAATTTTGACGGTGACTTGTCGTCGAAAACGGCTCTCTCGTCAACGTATTCTCCGGTCACGCTCTCTCAACCATTAACCGATGGTTTCGCACGACGTCTTACCTATTTGCGTTTATCGATTACTGATTTCTGTAATTTTCGCTGTGAATATTGCCTGCCAGATGGCTATCAAGGTAAACCCCCACAAAACGAACTCAGCGTCACGGAAATTGCTACCCTAATCCGCGGCTTTGCCCAAGTTGGCACCAAAAAAGTTAGGATTACCGGCGGTGAGCCCTCTATACGCCGTGACGTGGTAGACATTATTAAAACCATCAAAAACACCGAAGGTATTGAAACGGTTGCTATGACCAGCAATGGCTATAAGCTTGGCAAGCATTTGGCTGCTTGGCAAGCGGCTGGACTGAATCAAATCAATATCAGTATGGACAGCTTTGATGCTGCGACTTTTCATAAGATGACAGGCTTCGATATGTTGCCGCAGCTGTTGGCTGATATGGATACCTTACTTGCAACTACCGATATTAAGCTAAAAATAAACAGTATCTTAATGGCAGAAACCGCCTTTGAGAATCTTATAAATGCAATCGACTATGTCAAAGAAAGAGCGGTCACCTATCGCTTTATCGAATTTATGCAGACCAGTGACAACAGCGATTTGTTTTTTGCCCAGCACGCACAGTCTGACATCATCACCAATTATCTAATCAAGCACGGCTGGCAAACCCATGTGCGTGGCAGCAATGACGGTCCAGCGATAGAATATAGCCATCCAGATTATAAAGGCCGTATCGGCATGATAGCCCCTTATGCTGCCCATTTCTGTGACAGCTGCAATCGTCTGCGGGTCAGTAGTCAAGGTAAGGTGCATCTGTGTCTATTCGACCAAGGTAACTACGATATTCGTCAGTATCTCGAGCAAGACGATGTCGCAGGGCTTGTGAGTACACTGCATAGCTTTATGCCGATTAAACCTGAGCATCATCATCTTCACGAATCAAATAGCGGCATGATGAATAATTTGTCGATGATTGGCGGTTAGAATCAAAAATATACTAATAATCAAATTTTTCATTTTTTATCACAAGCGTATTTATTAAGGAACATTCATGAGTAAGCTGCAAGCACCCTTTACCCCGCTTAATATCGCTATTTTAACAGTTTCTGACAGTCGTACTCTTGCAGAAGATACTTCAGGGCAATATTTGGTCGATCAACTGACCGCAGCAGGGCACCAGCTGGCAGATCGTCAGCTGATTATTGATGATATTTATAAAATCAGAGCCGTTATCAGCGGTTGGATTGCCGACCCAGATGTGCACGCTATTATCACCACTGGTGGTACTGGTTTTTATATCCGCGACAGTATGCCAGAAGCGGTTGGCGTCTTGTTTGATAAATCAGTCGATGGCTTTGGCGAGATGTTCCGCTTAATCTCAAAAGACGATATCGGCATGTCGACGATTCAATCTCGCGCCGTGGCTGGTATGGCAAACGGTACGGGTATCTTCTGCCTGCCCGGTTCGTCAGGTGCCTGCCGCACTGCGTGGGAAGGTATCTTACAAGAGCAGCTCGATAGCCGCACGCGCCCTTGTAACTTTGTGCCGCACTTTATGCGTACCAACCCAGGTCACGATTGATTGATGTTGGAAGTTGCAGACAGCTCAACCCAAGCTGATGAACTCAGCTGCTTAGCCGGTATCGTTATCCTAGCAGGTGGAGCCTCCAAACGTATGGGGTCGCCAAAAGCTGAGCTTATCTTGCCAACAGGTGAACGTTTGCTTGATTATCATGTCAGACAAGCGCTTGAATTAAGTGCTGCGATGACGAGCGATCTACCTATTATGATTGCGGATAATGGGCGTGGTTTTAGCGTCAATGCAGATTTGTCTAAGAAAAAACTGCCGTCGCCAATTTTCCATATTACTGATTATCTTTCTACTAACACTCTTTCTAGTAAAAGTGTTTCTAAAAAAGATGATAAACCGATTGAAACCGGCGGCGCGTTGGTAGCGATTGAGGCAGCGCTGCAATCATTAAAGCGTTTGGCAAGTTCAAACCCATTAACGAAAAACGCAAACTGGCAGCAATCTTGGCTACTGGTCATTAGCTGTGATAGCTTGATTCCTATCAGCGATTTATGGCAAAAACTGCAACCTTATATCACGCAAGCTGACGACAAGTCTGTCATTTGCCTGACCGATGACAGTCATTTATATCCATTATTAGGTTTATATCGTTTAAGTATTGAGACTGAGTTAAAGCAATATATTGACGACGGACAGCGGCAAGTAATGAAATTTATTAAGCCGATTGTGCAGCCTGTACCCTTTACCAAAGCATGGCAAGCGTTAACCAATTTTAATACGCCTAAAGATTTTGCCCGTGCTTGTTTAGCCTTGAACAACTTATAAAAAGGTTTATTTAAAGGTTTGGTTAAAGAAAGCAACTTTAAGAAAAATGAGCCCTTTAAGAGAAATAAAGAATGAATAGCGATAGTCAAAAAGACAACAACCAAGCGACCAAACAAGCAACTAAGCTACCAAGTAACCAGTCTGGCTTATCACATCTAGATAGCGACGGTGATATCACCATGGTTGATGTGAGTGGCAAGACAGCCAGTACCAGAGAAGCGTATGCAAGCGGACAAGTGGTTTTTCCTGCGGACATCTATACGCAAATCAAAGCCGCTGACGGTATGACCAAAAAAGGTAGCATCACTCAAACCGCTCATATTGCTGGTATCATGGCAGCCAAACGCACCCACGACCTGATTCCCCTTTGTCACCCCCTGCCCTTAGATAAAATTGGTCTAAGCTTTACATACGATGATGCCCATCATAGCATTACCGTGACCGCCACTGTTAAAGTCACACATAAAACTGGGGTAGAAATGGAAGCGTTAACCGCCGTTAGCGTCGCCTGCTTGACCATTTATGATATGACCAAAGCCATCTCGCATGACATTGTGATTGATAATATCCATCTTATGAAAAAAACCGGCGGTAAATCCGATTATCAGCATAAGTAAGAATGATTTAAAAAAATAAAGTTCTGAAAAGCATACCGTTAGACAGTGAATAAGCAGTTTATAAATAAGGGAGATTGCTATGAGCACCTTAGTAGAAAGCAATACAGACTCTAAATTAGAAACCATGATGAATATTAACGTCTTATATTTTGCCAGCTTAGCCGATGAAGCCAATTGCCATGAAGAAAAAATCACGGTGCCACAGTCGACTTCATTAACTGAGCTATATGAGCAGCTGCGCCAAAAACATCGCTTCAGCCGTCCGCAGTCGGAGCTACGGGTGGCGGTAAATGATTACTTTGCCAAGTGGACGGATGAGATTTATGACGGCGATAGTGTAGTTTTTATCACGCCAGTGGCTGGTGGTTAATTTAACATAGATTTTTATTAACCTACTTATTCATCCTTTTTTATCAATCTACTTTTTATAAGCGCCGTGACTTTTTGCAAGGCTTAAAAGTTAAAAATCTCGTTATACAATATTGTTAAATAATAGGCAGAAAAAATGACAGACAACGTACATGGGCAATCTATGAGTATCAAACGTAGCATCGATGAAGCGTACCTCATCGCTGAACGTGATGGTTTTGCGCTGTTAGATACCGATATTGACGAAAGTCGCCTTAAAAAGACGCTCGATAATGACAGCTGCGGCGCCTTTGTCTGCTTTGAGGGTCGCGTACGCAATCATAATAATGCCACGAGTGTTAATCGTCTAACCTACTATGGCTATGAAGATTTGGCCATCAATCAAGGCCGAGCCATCATTGAAGAAGCCAAAAAGCGTTTTGAGATTCTCGATGCCATTGCTATCCATCGCATTGGCGCGTTAGAGATTGGCGATGTGGCAGTTTGGGTTGGTGTGGTTTCTGCCCATCGCTATCCTGCTTTTGACGCTTGCCGCTGGATATTAGATACGATTAAAGCCGATATTCCGGTGTGGAAACAAGAATATTACCAAGATGATTCTTCAAAATGGCTGAGCAATAATGGCTAATTAACGGTTAATTAATGACGACTCACTCAATAACATTGATGAAAAATATGTAGTCGTGATATGCATATCGTTTAGAAAATAATTAAGCCAATAACTATAAACAACTGATATATACTGCAAAATTATTAATTCTTACTGACTATTGTTCTTTTTTTAAAGTAGAGGATGTAGGTTATGCTATCAAAATCATCAAATGCTCAGCATCAACCCATTACCAATTTGTCTTATTTAAAACGGTCTAAATCGATAGCAATATTGGGCGCATCCGCGTGCTTGGCTTTGACGTTAGGCGCTTGTAGCCAAGAAAACAGCCCTAATGAAACGGCGACCGTTGCAGAAAACGCACCACAGACCACTCAACCTAGTGAAGCCATTCGTATTGCTGCCGCCGCCAATTTATCAGATGTATTGTCTGAAATCATCGAAGGCTATAAAAAAGATAAGAACCTGCCCAATCAAGAGATTGAGGTTACCTTTGCTTCTTCGGGTAAGCTATATTCGCAAATCACTGCCGGCGCACCTTACGATATTTTTTTAGCCGCCAACCAAGAGTTCCCCGCTAAATTGGTCGATGAGATGTTTAAAGGTGACAGCAGCCATACGCCGTTTACCTATACTCAAGGTCAACTCTCCATTTATAGCGCGACCAAGCCGGTTGATAGCTTGAATCAGAGTACACTGACGGAGCTATTAAAGCGTGATGACAAGACGAAAATTACTATTGCCAACCCTGAGCTTGCGCCTTATGGCGAATCTGCCAAGGCTTATTTACAAGCACAAAACCTTTACGACTCTCTAACGGCACAAAAGCGCATCATTCAGGCGGAAAATATTGGCCAAGCTTTTCAATATGCGCACACGGGTAATGTCGATTATGGTTTTGTGGCTCAGTCGCAAGTGACCGCCACCAAAGCGACGCCCGAGCAATTTTATATTTTACCAGCCGACTCTTATCCTGCTATCCTTCAAGACGGTATCGTCATTACCGATGGTGCTAGCGCAGCAGATTTTACTGATTACCTGCGCTCGCCTGCTGGACAGGCCTATTTTGCTAAAGCAGGTTATTTGGCTGTTAAGTAGCTTGTTTGTAGCAATCTATCGAGAGAATAAGTACGGCTTAGGTTTGCTCAAGTGAATACTTTAGCCCTTTGATAAGCTTGCCTGCGTGAAATAAGTGAAATGTGACATAAGTGACACGTTATCAAGGCAAGCGATCTATAAATAAAGTAGCAGCATAAATAATGTCCTATCAGCGGCGCACTGGATAAAAGGTAGATAGATAATCACGCTATGATGTCCCCGTTTCTTATTTCAGACATGCTGCTGCCGGTATGGGTAAGCATCAAGCTTGCCAGCATTACCACCCTTTGCTTATTGTTATTTGCAACGCCACTCGCCTATTGGCTTGCCAAGCCTAGCCGCGGAAATGTCGCTGGGCGTATAAAGATTCTATTGATGGGCATTATTGCGATGCCGCTTGTTTTACCGCCTACCGTCATTGGTTTTTATTTATTATTACTGCTAAGCCCGAGCGTCGGTATTGGACAATGGCTTATCGAGCATAATATTAGCCCTTTGGTTTTTACCTTTGAAGGGCTGGTGATTGGCTCCATCATCTACTCTCTACCTTTTTATATTCAGCCTGTTTACGCTCAGTTTTTGCGCATTCCCCAAAGCGTGATGGAAGTGGCAAGCTTATTAGAGCCTAGCCGTCTTAGACGTTTTATAAAAATTGTCCTACCGCAAGCGCGCATTGGCATCATTCTAGGCGGCTTAATCAGTTTTGCGCATACCATTGGCGAATTTGGCGTGGTACTGATGATAGGTGGCAGCATTTCAGGTGAGACCAAGGTTGTCTCTATTGCGATATATGAGCAAGTAGAGGCGCTAAATTATGAAGCAGCGCACCTGATATCAGGGATTCTTATTATTATGGGTATTATTATGGTGGCGCTGATTGCTGCTGTCAGTCGGCTTAATCAGCGCCCATAAGCACTTGTTTTATAAACCCCTAACAAGTCAAATTTCTTTCTTTAAGCAATCAAACTTCTGGCTTACGGCTTTTTTTCGCCAAATCCAAATCGTTGGCATAAGCAAATAAAGCCGGCGCACCACCAGTATGCCAGAATAAAACGCTGTCAGTTTCTTTGATTTTTCCCGTACGAATCATATCGATAAGCCCGCCCATCGCGCGACCAGTATAAACAGGGTCGACCAATATCCCTTCTGTTTGCGCCGTTAAAGCAATCGCCTCATTTTCTAATGCGCCCACTACGCCATACCCTTCACCAACGTAATCAGAGTTAAGAAACAAGTCTGACGCGGTAAATTTATAATCTGTCTTGATTAATTTTGCCGTATTATTAGCAAGCGCCAAAGTATATTGATCAAAGGCGACTTTATCGGTTTCGCCTTTATCAATATTAATACCGACGATTTGATAAGGTGAGTTAAAGATTTTGTTGCCAAGCATTAGGCCTGCTTGCGTGCCGCCAGAGCTTGAGGCAAACACGATGTGGGTCAAGGAGAAGCCCATGCTTTGACGCTGCGATTCTAGCTCTTTAAACGCCTCTACAAAGGCTAACGCCCCAAGCTCGCTTGAACCACCGTACGGCACCACGTAGACGTTTTTACCTTGGTTGGTTAATTGCTCAACGATGCGAGGAATATCCTCGCCTTTGCGATGATTGCCTGCCCAGTGGATATGACAACCAAACAGCTTATCTAGCAAAAGATTCCCATTTGCCTGCTCCGGCTCTTCGCCGCCTAAGACTAAATGACACTCCAGTCCTAAGCTTGCCGCCGCTGCTGCTGTCTGACGGCAATGGTTTGACTGTATCGCGCCCGCAGTGATGATGGTATCGGCACCTTTGGCGAGCGCGTCACCGAGGATAAATTCAAGCTTACGAGTTTTATTGCCACCCAATGCCAGCCCCGTATTGTCATCTCTTTTCATATAGATTTTGGGACCGCCCAAGGCTGCACTCAATCGTTTCAGCTCAACCAGAGGGGTTGGAAAAAAGCCTAGCAGCTCTCTAGGTATGTGGTTATATTCCATGTTATTTTCTATCCCTATTATCAATAGCCATGTAGAAATTATCTGTTAGCACAGCATACAATAGAAATATAAGTCACGCCGCTACTATTTAAAACGAGCAGACACAAAAAAACCCCAAACAATCTAATGTTTGAGGCGAAACTTGCTTAGACTTAACAGTCTAAATTCGTTTTCTAATACTACAGAAAATGGCGCAGCGGACGGGACTCGAACCCGCGACCCCCGGCGTGACAGGCCGGTATTCTAACCAACTGAACTACCGCTGCTTAGGTCGTCTTTAGCATTTCGTCTTCTAAAAGACCCACTCGCTAAATGAGTGGTGGGTGATGACGGATTCGAACCGCCGACATTCTGCGTGTAAGGCAGACGCTCTACCAACTGAGCTAATCACCCTGAGAAGCGTTAAAAAATTGCACTGCAATTTTAGCTTCGCAAGGGAAATCCTTTAAATAGGATTTCCTGAAAGTTTTAACATTCAAAGCTGTCACCCTTTAAATAACTTTCAACAGAAGAGAACTAACTAAAGCCTCGCTCTGTGGGTGTGTATTATATACATTTACACATGGCTGTCAAACCCTATTTGCCGTTTTCTTGCGTATTTTTTCTTAATTTAGCCATAATTTATGCAAACCTATGTTTTTATTGGCTTTATATTTTATATAAAACCAATAATTTCTCTAGCTTATTATTTATTTGGCCGCCAATGCTTGTTCGATATCTGCTTTTAAGGCATCAGGCTTGGTGGTTGGCGCATAACGGTCAATCACTTGCCCATCGGTGCCAATTAAAAACTTAGTAAAATTCCATTTGATACCATCTGTCAGCAGCCCGCCTTTTTGGTCTTTAAGCCAATCAAAAATCGGATGGGCGTCTTTACCATTGACATCAATTTTTGCCATCATTGGAAAGCTGACGCCGTAATTTTTTTGGCAAAACGCGCCAATCTCCTCGTTAGTACCGGGGTCTTGCGCGCCAAACTGATTACAAGGAAAGCCAATCACCACCAATCCTTGCTCTTTATATTGTTGATACAGCGCCTCTAGGCCTTCAAACTGTGGCGTAAAGCCACATTTGCTGGCGGTATTGACGATTAATAATACTTTGCCTTTATAGTCAGCAAAGGCTTGCGAGGTGCCGTCCATACATTCAGCGGTAAAATCGTAAATAGTGCTCATGATTCATCCTTAAATTGATTGTTTTATTATTTTTACTATTAACATGCGTACTGATAAGAAAAAAGGAAGCACTGCGTACTTCCCTTTTATCATGCCAACTTTGGCTAAAACATTAATTATATTAATACTTATTATTCAGCTTTATCCAAATCGATAGACACTGAGTTGATACAGTAGCGCATACCGGTGGTCTCACGTGGACCATCAGGGAATACGTGTCCCAAATGCGCGCCGCAATTGCTACACGTCACTTCGGTACGGCGCATGCCAAGTGAATTGTCTTCGTGCTCATCGATAGCGCTATTATCGATACTCTGATCGAAGCTTGGCCAGCCGCAACCGGCGTCAAACTTATTGTCCGACTCAAACAAGCTGGCACCGCAGCCTTTACAGCGGTAGATACCTTTATCATTGACGTCGTTATAAACGCCAGTAAATGGGCGCTCTGTGCCCTTCTCGCGCATGACGTGATACTCATCGGCAGTGAGGCGCGCTTTCCAATCTGCGTCGGTCAATTGGCTGATTTCTTCTTTGCTTAATTGATTGTCTTGCATCTTTTATCCTTATTAAATGATTGGTTATCTCATTTGCGGTGTGTCAGTTACTGACCAATTTATCGTACGTTTTTATAAAAACGCTAGGCTTTATCTGCTGCTGATTGTCTGACTATTCAAGGTAGTGACTATAAAAGTCCTCAATCTAGCAGTGTAAAGTTTCAGGTTTAAAGAAATAACATTAGAGATAGAAAGATAAAATATAGCAAATTACGCTGCCGCCTCAATCAGTAAAGTTGTAATTTTATTAAACGAGCATTTGGCTCATTTTTTTATTACTGAAAAATCACGATAGATTGCAAGTTATTCTTGCATAAAATATCAACTTTATAAAAATTCTGTCTTTAGGCTTGCATTAATAAAGTGTATGCAATAATATCTTGCATTAGGAATAGATTATCTTTAATAAAAGGCTTAAACAACAATGGCTGATAGCGAATTTTCCCAAACTTCTCAAAGCACGCAAGCCGAACGACTGGTACAACTGCGCCGCGATAAAGGCATGACCGCCGAGCAATTGGCGCAGGCGATGACGGCAGCAGGTGCCAAGGTGAGTCGCGGTGCTATTTCTAATTGGGAGCGCGGCACCAATGGCATCGTGTCATCGAAGCTGCCGACCCTAGCGCGTATCTTAGGCTGTAGTGAAGGCTATTTATTACGTGGCGATTTGCAAAACGACATGGATAGCGTTGCTAATTCAAATCAACCTATCAATTCTTATAATAAAACCAATAATCATAATAAAAACGAAACGCCTAGGCAGCAAAGCGTATCCCCTACTTCTACCGCAAATTTACAACCCAACCCGATAAGTGGTCACTCTATGAATCCAATTAAAAAATCCGATAAATTACAAAACGTTTGCTACGATATTCGCGGTCCGCTTTTGCAAACAGCCAATAAAATGGAAGCTGAAGGTAAGCGCATTTTAAAACTCAATATTGGCAACCCTGCGCCATTTGGCCTTGAAGCACCGCATGAGATTTTGCGTGATGTGGCGATGAATTTGCCAGAAGCGACGGGATACTCGGACTCGCAAGGGATTTTTGCGGCACGTAAAGCGGTCTTGCAATATTATCAATCAAAAGGTCTGCTGTCGGCTGTCGATGTGCGCGATGTATATTTGGGTAATGGCGTCTCTGAGCTGATTGTGATGACCATGCAAGCACTCATGAACGATGGCGATGAAGTGCTAGTTCCAATGCCCGACTACCCGCTTTGGACAGCAGCGGCCAATTTAGCAGGCGGTACAGCGGTACATTATCGCTGTAATGAAGACGACAATTGGCATCCAGATATCGAAGATATTAAGTCTAAAATTACGCCCAAAACCAAAGGCATTGTGGTGATCAACCCCAATAACCCAACGGGCGCACTGTATAGTGATGAGGTGTTATTGCAAATTATCGAAGTCGCCAAAGAGCATGATTTAATCATCATGGCCGATGAGATTTATGACCGTATTCTTTATGATGATATGGCGCATACGCCGATGAGCACCTTGACCGATGATGTACTGGTGCTGTCTTATAACGGTTTATCAAAGTCGCACCGTATCGCCGGTTTCCGTGCGGGCTGGATGATGGTTTCTGGTAAAAAAGACCACGCTGCCGACTTTATCGAAGGCTTAGACATGTTGGCGTCTATGCGTTTGTGCTCAAACGTTCAAGGTCAATATGCCATTCAAACGGCAATGGGCGGCTATCAAAGTATGAAAGAGCTCACTTCAAAATCAGGACGGCTATCAAAGCAGCGCGAACTGGCCGTTTCACGTCTTAACGCAATAAAAGGTATTTCTTGCACCATGCCGCAAGGGGCGTTTTATTGCTTTCCAAAGATGGACCCTGAGGTTTATCCTATCAAAGACGATATGCAGTTTATGATGGATTTATTGATAGAAGAAAACGTCTTAATGGTACAAGGGACCGGTTTTAATTGGGATGCACCTGACCACTTCCGCTTGGTGTTTTTGCCCAATCTGCATGATTTAGAAGATGCCATGGATAGATTGGACCGCTTCTTTGCCAAAAAACGTAAGCAGTTTGGTACCGAGTAAACATTCAAACTTGTATAAAAAAACGCTTATCAGCAGCTGCCGATAAGCGTTTTTTATTCTTTAATAAAACACTATAATAAAAAACAATAGAACTTTTATTTAAAAAATATTACTTAATAACAGATAGCTGATAGCCGACATCGAAGCCGCCGCAGGCAGGGTAATTACCCATGCCAAACCAATAGGCTTCATCAGTGCCCAGTTGGTATCTCTATTGACGATACCGATGCCTAATACTGCACCAACCAAGACATGCGTGCTCGATACCGGTAGCCCCATCGTCGATGCACCCATGACAACTGCTGCTGCTGCCAATTCCGCTGAGAAGCCAGAAGCGGGATGCATTTTTGCCAAATTGGTACCGACCGTCTGAATAACTTCTTTACCGATAAACCATAAACCGACAATTAGCGCCACCCCAAAGGTTAGCATGACTACTGGAGGTACTGCCGCTTCTGTTGCAATACTATTGGTACGGATAACGTCCATAATCGCCGCAAAAGGACCGACGGCGTTGGCGATATCGTTTGAACCATGACTAAAGGCAAAGGCTGACGCGGTAAAGACTTGCATCCAGCTAAACATAATAAATGTCGCTTTGGTCAAATCTTCCTTATGCTTACCGCGGATACTCTTGGTATAAATAAAGGTCGCCAGCCATACCAGCGCCGCTATCATACCCATGATAAAAAAGCCTTGAATCGTCGTCATGTTACTGTTGACGTTTTTTAGGCCTTTGAACACCACCAACGAAGTCATGACCGCGCCGCCTGCGCCAGCGATGAGCGGTACCCATTGTTTAAGGGCTTTTAGGGTATCAAGGTTGCTACGTTCGTGCTCAATCTTATAAAGCTGTTTGTAATAATCGGTTTCTAAATCCTCGATGTCACAATCATCATCTTTATAGATTTCTTGATCGCGCAGCATCGCTGAGGTATACGCCAATTGCTCTGACTCGGTTAGACTTTCTAGATACTCTTTATGGTTTTGCTTGACAGTTTTTTTATCGTCTTTTAGCGTCGCAATATGCGCTTCGGTTCGATCATTATATTCAATGATTTTTTTCTTAATTTGACCATATAAAAGGTAAGAAAATACGCCGCCTAACACGGGTGAGATGACCCAAGAGATAGCAATTGTTCCAATCGTACCCCAATCGACGGTCGATAGTGCCATGTCGGTACCACCTAAAGAGATACCGAGTACAATAGAGCTACCAACGACGCCGCCAATAATGGCATGGGTGGTCGAAACAGGCAGACCTTTTTTGGTGGCAAACAACAGCCAAAATGCTGCCGCGATAAGCGCTGATAGCATGACGTAAATAAACTGATTGGGCGACACCGCTAAACCATCTAAATCAACAATGCCGCTGCGAATGGTATCGGTGACTTCACCGCCCGCCAGTACCGCGCCCGACACTTCAAATATCGCGGCAATACCCAAAGCTTGCGGAATCGTTAATGTACCTGCTCCCACTGAAGTACCAAAGGAGTTGGCGACGTCGTTACCGCCGATATTGAATGCCATAAATACACCAAAAGCCGTCGCTACGATAAATAGCGTCGTCTGCTGATGCATGGTGTAGTCTAGACCCCACCACAAAAAGTAAGCGGTCATCGCGATCAGTAAAATGGCAAAAAATAGATTGATTCTCATAGAACCGACTGCTTTGGTTGGTCCTGTAGAACTGCTGCTAATACCCATACGTTGATACGTCCTGCGTAAGCTGATTGAAATTATAGGTGATTAATGACGTTGCGGTGCTAACGATGGCGTTGTTTTCACCACCCAACATTATGATAGCGCCTCCGCAACGTGTTTTTGACTTACTATATTGAATTTGTTTCTCGAAATACTGGTCTGAATGTACGAATTTGAAAATAGGGTTATAAAAAATTGCTATCTACTGCGCTCTATATTGTCCTGATAGTTCTGCGTGCTTGTAAATATTTACGCGCCAGCTTGCCCACCTATCAGCGAAAAACCTAGGCCAAAAAATGCCATAAAGCCGCAAGTAGTCTTGCCAAATCGTCCGATTACAGCAGCTTGCGGCTTAGGTTTTATAGTGATAGCGTCGATTATAAAAAATCTGTTGTTAATAATTAAAGCATTTATAGGATAAATACCGTCTCTGACTGTGCAGCTATTTTGCGAGCAGGCAGAAGTTATTACGCGCCTATTATATTAAATATAGACACAGATTGCATGATGATATTACGAGATTTGTAACTTTGAATATATCACTCAAAAAAGCTGCTTATTTAGTAGAAAAATGTTGTTAATTTTTCCTAAGACTTCAAATAAAAAATAATATTAACTTTTAAACTCGTATAAAGCCTTTATCACTATTACTATTCAATACGAGCCATCACTTATCATCCATTTATTTAGTATCAGCAGTGATAGACAATGCCGCGGATAGCTGTTTAATAGCGTGGTCTAATACCTCTAGGCGCGCTTGGCGTTTATCATTAGTCGCGATGATTGCCCAAGGTGCATCCTTAGTATCGGTACGTACCAACATATCAGCTGCCGATTGCACATAATCCACCCATTTATCACGATTACGCCAATCATCATCGGTCAGTTTAAACTGTTTATGCGGCGTCTCTTCGCGCGCCTCAAAGCGTTTGAGTTGCTCCCCTTTATCAATAGCGAGCCAATATTTGATAACTATTGTGCCAGCAGCGACCAAATCTGCTTCAAAACGATTGATTTCGTCATAAGCGCGCTGCCATTCTGCGTCAGTCGCAAAGCCCTCGATACGTTCGACCAATACGCGCCCATACCACGTACGGTCAAAGATGGCGATACGACTGATACGATCGATTTGCTCATTGGGCAGTTTGGTCCAAAAACGCCATAAATAAGGATGCTGCAATTCATATAACATCGGTGCGCCAATATTATAGATCTGATATTCGCGCGGATCGAGTGGCGCAACCAGTCTTTTGATCGCGCCGCCTTTGCCAGCCGCGTCCATCCCTTCAAAGGCAAAAACCACATGCCGACCCTGACGCGCCCGTAGCAATTTGGCAAGGTGTGCTTGCTTATCGGCAAGCGCTTTATGATAGTCAGATTTATCTATCTCGGTATCGTCAACTTCTATCAAAGTTTTAGGGATTGCTACAGGCTCGAATTTTGCTGCTTCTTTTATATTCTGACTTTCTACTTTACTGCTTACTAGCGCCTTTTGCATCGCCTGCAATACTTCATGACAAAAATGAGTGGCAGCCTCTGATTTATCATCACCATTGATAATAATCCAGTCATTCTGCTGGCGTAATAGCGCGGTTGCTACCTTATTAAAAGTATCGACGACCTGTTTACTTTTCCAATCGATTTGATATAAAAACTCTGGATCAGCTTCATCGTCATTTAGGCGCGCCTGCAAGGTTTCGATATCGACATGAAACCAACATTTAAGCAACTTGGTTTGATTAGCAGCAAGGTCTTGTTCAAAGGCTTGTAGTTTGGTGAGCTCTTTCTTTAAATAGTCTTGCCATTGGCCAATAGGCAAGGCGTTATTTTTCAGCGTCTTATTATTCTTATCTTCACTTTTTTTCACCTTATCGTCATCATCTAGGGTCGCCATGCGCATGACGTTATAGAGTAAGTCGGCATACCAGTTGCCAAAATACACCATCACATCGCCATGACGTGGCAGCGCTTTGGTATGCGCTTGCCAAATCGGCTGATGCTCTAAGGGACAATCTCCGATAGTCGCCTCAACCTTGAGTAAGCGCGGGTCAACCCATTGCCGCAGCTGGGTGACTGCGGTGCCCTTGCCCGCTTGCTCCATGCCGTTGACCAACACCAAGAGCCCAGTTGGTTTATTGGTAGTCGGCGGTGTTTGCTGCCGCGTGGCGCGTAGGGCAAACTGAGCGGTGACTAACGCCAAGCGCAATGTATCTTTGTCCATAGCAAAGATATTTAACGGATTGGGCGTCAAACGCTGCTCAACGACTTGCTTACTAAACTGGTCACTTATCGCTTCTGGCGCTTGGCTTTCAGTCGATTTATTTTTTTTGCTCATGTCCATACTCGCTTTATTGTTAGATAATTTTTATACATCTCTTATTTGTAGTTTTTATAAGCTGTCTTATTTATATAGTGAATCATAGCATTGAGTAAAACCAGTAAATAACCCTGCTATGTAACAGTTTGGCATTTGTATTCTGTGGTATTTTCTTTTAAGGTGAACAAAATCTTGCGCGCATGCTTTAATAGCTGCCCACAAAGATAAGAATTTAGTATCATTTCCACTCTTTTATTAGCAATTTTATTGCCATTTTTACTTTTTATAGGATTACCTGCCATGTCTGCGTTAGCCAATTTACAACAGCACTTAAACCGTTTTTGGGCGCTGCCACACCATAAAGATGCTGCCTTAAATACCAAGCTCAAAGAAGTGCAAGCATGGCAACAGGCACGTATTAAGCATACCCATAGCGCGCTGTTTGAACAACCAAAAAACAAACCGATGGCAGAGTATTTTTTAACCCAGCTATATGGTGGTGATGAATTTAAAGTATTGGCAGAGCAGTTAGATCGTATTCTCCCCAAAGCCAAAAAATTAGAGCGCCTTGCTAAAGAAGCTTCTTTAGAAGCGGGCAGCATGGGCATTCAAGCGTCTATCTTGGCGATTGAGTTGGATTTACATTTGGCCGAGTGGTTGGTTGCGCAAGATTTAGCAGTCAATGAAGAAAATATGCTTGCCGCTTACCGCGCAGTCGATGAGGCCAATGAGCGCCGCGTGCAGATTAACAATCTAAAAGAGGTCTGCTACCGTACCGATAAAGATTTGAATTCATTTATGCTCAAAAAAGCCTTTGGTCTCGCAAAAGGCACGGCTTATCGCCATAACTTCCAGCCGCTTTACGACTTTATCGATTCAGGCTTTAAAGCGATGAAACCGCTAAAAAGTGTCAGCAGCTTTATTGAACCGTTTTGTGAGCGCGAGCTTGAGATTATTGACGAAGTTCATGACACCGATAATGGCGGTAAGCCAGCAGCGTTTGGTGTATGATAGGGTCAATAATGCCCGTGGCTAACTGACCGTTATAGTGCTTAAATAGGGTTTAAACCGTATGCAATCGGTGTTTAAACCTTATGCAAACAACGCTTAAATACGCCATCATAAAAACAAATAATAGGATAATCGTATGACTGATAACTCAAATAACAACCCTAGCCAAGCCGATCAATCCCATACTGATAACCCTACTTCTCATGGTCATCTGCAAGATAAATTGGTTAAAGACAGTATTGCTCATAATCAAAGCATCACCGCGCAAGTAAAAGCGCGTCAAAACCAAAGCGCTAGTACGACGCTGAATGCCAATGCTGCAGCCGATAGCAGCGATAATAACGACTTCACCCAAGTGCAAGACTTACCAACCGGAACCCCACAAGGTCAACAAACGACTATGCCAAACACCATAAATAACAGCGCCAATCCTACTGCTACGCACGCACAAACAGCCAAACAAACGCTATTTAACCAACGTGATGACATCAATAATCCACATACGCCTGATACCGATGGTAATGAGCAAACGCATTTTGGCTATAAAACGGTCAATAAAGCAGAAAAACAAGCGCGCGTTGCCGATGTTTTCACCTCAGTTGCGAAAAAATACGACATCATGAATGACTTAATGTCGTTTGGTATTCATCGCCTGTGGAAACGTTATGCGATCAGCTTATCGGGTGTACGCGCCGGCCAGCAGGTGCTCGATATCGCTGGTGGCACGGGTGATTTGGCCAAAGTATTTAGCCGTGAAGTGGGTCGCAACGGCCATGTGGTATTATCAGATATCAATGCAGCGATGCTAGAAGTTGGCCGCGAACGCCTCATCAATGCCGGCTGTAATAACGTTGATTTCGTCTTAGCAAACGCTGAAACTTTGGCGCCATTTGATGATGAAAGCTTTGATTTGGTGACTATCAGCTTTGGTCTGCGTAACGTCACAGACAAAGATGCGGCGCTAAAATCTATGTATCGCGTCCTCAAGCCAGGCGGTCGTTTATTGATTTTAGAGTTCTCAAAACCTGTGTTTGAGCCATTATCTAAAGCTTATGATTTGTATTCATTTACGGCGTTGCCGATTATGGGTAAGTTGGTTGCCAATGACTCTGAGAGCTATCAATACTTAGCAGAATCAATTCGTATGCACCCTGATCAGCAAACACTTAAGCAGATGATGCAGCAAGCAGGCTTTGAGAATTGTGATTATCATAATTTGACCGCTGGTATCGTTGCAGTGCATCGCGGCTTTAAAGCTTAGTTTTAAAAAATCACAGTTTTAAAAAATCACAGTTTTAAAAAAGCACAAGTTTAGAAAAAGAATAGCTTTAGCGCTTTTCAAAAGCTGCTTAGATAAACACGCTTTTTATAATACAAAAACGTCTGTCGTTGAGCAGGCGTTTACATCGTTATAACAGCCAATATTGAAATATGCGCCGCGCTTATGGCGCTCAACCAAACATTGTGAGGGCCTTATGCTGACTGTGTTACTTTTGGCAGGTGCCGAAAAGTTTATTAATATCGCCATTGCCAGCGATGAGATTACCAAAGCTGGGTTAGCGCCGCTTGCGGGCAAAGTGCTGCGTCTCGATATGGGCATGCCTGAGATTAATCTAGACGTTTTATTTACCGAAGAGCGTTTGCGCTTTGAGCCGGTTATGACTGAAAGTGTGTTTGAGCCAAGTGGTAATATGAATGAGCGCCAACAGGCCAGCCTAGAGCGTTCGCGACTTGGCCATAGTCGACCAGACTGCACCATTACCGTTGATAATCCTGCGCAGCTGCTGAATCTGATGCGCGGTACCGAAGGCAACTTACCGATTGCAGGGGATTACAAAGTTTTGATGCAACTCAAACAGCTGGTTGCAGGATTTGACCCTGATGTCGCCGGCCAGCTTGAGCCCTTTATTGGTAAGCCGATGGCCAGTCAGCTGCACCTGCTTATCTCACAGCTAAAAGGTAGCTGGCGTCATAATGCCAAACGCGCCTTTAACGATGTCAGCGACTGGGCCAATGACGTAGCGGGTAATGTTACTCCTGACCCGATGGAAGCTGCCGAAGTCAATGATCTAAAGCAGCAGTTATTAAAACTGCGTGCTGACATTGAGCGTGAAGAAGCCAAGCTTGCTGCTATCAAAGATGAGCAAGCACGTTTAACCAATCATAGATAATAATAAATAGAGTCTATGACTGTCTAAACGTTCATCACATATAGGCATAGACTCTGCCCTATTTTCGACTTTTTAGAGTAACCCTATCTCATGCTACTATCCCATCGCGCCCGCTTGCTTGAACTTTGGCGTATTGCCGCCGCTTATCGCATTGATACCCACCTTTCTGTCGAAGAAGCGCCGCAGCTACAACCGTTAGCGCGTTTAATCCGTTTACATCCGGCGGCTTGGGGTAAAAGACATCAGCCTAATGCCATTAAATACGCGCTTGAGGACATGGGGACATTATTTTTAAAACTGGGACAACTGCTCTCGACGCGCCGCGATTTGGTGCCGCCTGAGATTATCGAGCAATTGGTGCAGCTACAAGACAAGGTCAAGCCTTTTGACTCTGACGTTGCTATTGCCCAAATCCAAGACCCAAAACATGGTTTGGGTCAATCTATCGCTACGCTATTTGCACGCTTTGACGTTAAGCCGTTAGCAGCAGCCTCTATCGCTCAAGTACATACGGCGGCTCTGCACGATGGTCGTGAGGTAGTAGTGAAAGTGGTTCGCCCTGATATTCGCACCACTATCGTGGCAGACTTTGAGCTACTGCGTGAGCTTGCTAATTGGGCATCGGCGCGTATCGAAGCGGCGCGCGCGATTCACATTGTTGATATTGTCGAAGATTATCGCCAAGTCATGCTTAATGAATTAGATTTGACCTTAGAGGCAGACAATACTACCCAGATGCGTAATAACTTTTTGGGTTCGGCCCTGATGTATGTGCCTGAAGTTTATGACGCTGCTAAAAATGTCATGATTATGGAACGTATTCAAGGCGTCCCTATCTCGCAGGTTAAGGTATTTGATAAGCTTGGTTATGACCGTGCGACACTGGCAGAAAAAGGCTTAACGATATTTTTTACCCAAGTATTTCGCGATAACTTTTTTCATGCCGATATGCATCCTGGTAATGTCTTTGTAGAAACGCCACCGGTTAAAACGCTCACGGCAAATATGGCAGCAGTTAACCTAGGGCATGAGCCACGCTATATCGGGCTTGATTGCGCCATTATGGGCACGCTATCAAAAGACGATCAGCTTATCGTCGCACGCATGCTTTTGGCAGTGATGAATAATAATTTTACCGCGATGGTTGATATCGTCAGCCGTGCTGGGTGGATACCGCCCAATACCGATAAGCATGCCTTGATGCGTGATATGAAACGCACGGTTGGTCCAATGCTGAAAAAATCCATTAACGATATCGACTTTGCTGGCGTCTTGATGCAAATTTTGGATATCGCCCGACGCCACCATATGAGTATCCCGCCACAACTCATGCTGCTACTGAAAACCTTGGTGCATGTCGAGGGACTTGGTCGCGACTTATATCCTGAGCTGGATATTTGGTCACTTGCTAAGCCCATTTTAAGCGGCTGGATCAAAGAGCAGCTCGACCCGATGCGTAATCTGCAACACTTACGCCAGCAGTTGCCAGAGATTTTATTATCAACGACGGATATTCCTAAGCTGCTAGATCAAGGATTGCAAAGCCTTGCCTCACAAGGCTCGCGCCAAGACAGTCAGCTACGAGAAATCCAACAAATACGCGCTGATATGCTCAATGACCGTCGCCGAGATTGGTTAGCACTATCAGGTTTTGCGGTGTTTATTGCTATCGCCACACAAGTCGGTTGGTTTGCGCCTATTTTTTACCTATTGGCTATCATCGTCGTTATTTGGCGGGTTTTAGCTTAGGCTATTAATTTTTAACGAAAAAATATCCGTTAATTATTATCAAAAAATCCCACTTGAATAAGCTCTAATGCATTTTAATTGCCCTTTAACGACAATTAAAATGCATTAGAGCTTAACTTTTTATCTTATTTAGCATGTCGTTTACCCAGTAAATATACGTCTTATATGGAGAATTTACCTATGTCGACCATATCATCTATATCGCCTTCCAAATCTCATGATTTAATTAAATCAGACCATAGTGACGCTATTGCCGCTTTGCAAACACGCTTTGGCAAACAACTTAGCACCAATACCACTGTACGTGAACAGCATGGTCATACCATGACCTGGCTTACTAACCAGCCACCCGACGCGGTATTGACCGTGCAGGATAAACACGAGGTTGCTGCTGCGGTTGAGATTTGCAATCAGCATCAGATGCCAGTCATCGCCTTTGGTATTGGCTCATCCTTAGAAGGTCAATTGAACGCGCCCTATGGCGGGCTATGTATTGATATGCATGGCATGGATGCGATATTACAGGTTAATAATGAAGACCTGACCGTTACCGTACAACCTGGGGTCACGCGCGAGCAGCTCAATCATTATTTACGTGATACTGGACTATTTTTTCCAATAGACCCCGGTGCCAATGCCAGTATCGGCGGTATGGTCGCGACCCGTGCTTCAGGCACCAATGCCGTCCGTTATGGCTCCATGAAAGATGTGGTACTCGCCCTTGAAGTGGTGACCGCGAGTGGTAATATTGTGCGCACAGGTACTCGCGCCAAAAAGTCGGCCGCTGGTTATGACTTGACGCGCTTAATGATAGGCTCTGAGGGGACACTTGGCATTGTAACCGAGATTACGCTTAAACTATTTGGTATTAGCGAGTGTATTGGTAGTGGTATTTGTCATTTTCCAACGATTGAGGATGCTTGTCAGGCGGTGATGTTGACTATTCAAATGTGCTTGCCAATTGCCCGTATCGAGCTGCTTGACGCGATGCAAATCAAAGCTTGTAACCAATATGCCAATTTGAATTTAACAGAAACGCCTACGCTATTTGTAGAATTCCATGGCACAGAAGCCAGCGTCGCCGAGCAAGCGCAAATCTTTACCAATATCATCGAAGAGTTCGGCGGTACAGATTTTGCTTGGGATACCAACGAAGCCGAGCGTAAACGGCTGTGGCAAGCACGCCATAACGCCTATCACGCCAGCTCTGCCCTACGACCTGAGGCAAGCGCTTTATCAACTGATGCCTGCGTGCCCATTTCACGCTTAGCAGAATGCGTCAGCGCTACGGCAAAAGATATCGAAGCGTCAGGCATGATTGGACCTATCGTCGGTCACGTCGGTGATGGTAATTTTCATGTTTTATTATTGGTCGATACCAACAACCCTGAAGAAGTCGCTACCGCTGACGGTATCATCAGCCGCTTAGCGAGCCGCGCGATAGAGATGGATGGCACCTGTACCGGCGAGCACGGTATTGGGCAAGGTAAGCAAAAATATATGCAGCAAGAGCATGGTAATGCCCTAGTGCTGATGCAAGCGATTAAGTCAGCCCTTGACCCTAAAAACATTTTAAATCCAGGGAAGATATGGCCTGAAGCTTTACCTAAAGCTTAATTTTAAAAAACTGCAGTATGAAAAAGCGTTTACCTTTAATCTCACAATTAAAGGTAAACGCTTTTATAGTTTTAATATGGTTCATTTATTTTGAAATAAATGCGTGGCTGCAGGTATGAGTTTTTCAAAGCCTCTGGAATGCAAAGCACATAGCAAGCGAAGAAAATTGATACCCGCACCATGCTATTAAAGACACGCTTCGTGCGTTTCGAACTGACTATACTACAACATCTGGTCAATCGCCATTTGTGTCAATACCCGACCACGCGCCGTACGCAGCACATAACCTTGTTGTATTAAATATGGCTCAATCACATCTTCAAGCGTACCGCGATCTTCGGCCATCGCTGCTGCTATTGCTTCAACGCCTGCTGGGCCACCATCAAAACGCTCGTGTAATATTTCGATATAACGTCTATCTAAATGATCAAGCCCGCGTCTATCTACGGCGAGCATATCAAGCGCACTACCCGCTATCGCGCCATTGATACTACCATCACCTTTAACTTGCGCGTAATCGCGAACACGGCGTAATAGCCGATTGGCAATCCTTGGCGTACCGCGCGAACGGCGCGCAATCTCTACTGCGCCATCTTCGCTCATCGGTACCCGCATCAAACGCGCCGCACGGCTAACAATCGTTGTCAGATCAGCGATATTATAAAACTCTAAGCGCTGCACAATCCCAAAACGATCTCGCAATGGCGAAGTCAGCAGCCCTGCGCGCGTAGTTGCTGCCACCAAAGTAAACGGCGGTAAATCCAGCTTGATAGAACGCGCCGCTGGTCCTTCGCCAATCATAATATCGAGCTGAAAATCTTCCATTGCTGGATAAAGAATTTCTTCAATGACCGGACTTAGACGATGAATCTCATCGATAAAGAGGACATCGCCCGCTTCTAAATTGGTCAGCATGGCGGCCAAATCCCCTGCACGCTCAAGTACAGGCCCTGAGGTAGAACGCAGATTGCCACCCATTTCACGAGCGATGATATTGGCAAGTGTGGTTTTACCAAGCCCCGGCGGACCGAAAATCAAGGTATGATCTAATGCCTCGTCGCGACCACGTGCCGCGCCAATAAACACTTCCATTTGCTCACGCACCACCGGCTGACCGATATATTCAGCCAATAATGCCGGTCGAATATTAGAGTCAGGCGCATCACCTGCCCCTTCTAACGGATTAATCAAACGATCTTGCATCATAGGTTTTATCATTTTATTAAAATCATTATTTTTAAAGGACTAAATCATAAACAGCATAACCAAACGCTGCGCATAAGTCATGCAAAACATCATAAAGCAGGTAGTCAATAAAACACAGCCCAAAACGAAAATAAGCGACAATCAATGTCGCTTATCTGTTTAAAATTAAGATGTACTGTTGCTACTCGTAGTTTAAATAATTAAAAGCCAGAGAGCTGTTGCAGAGTGGCTTTTAACAAGCTTTGCGTATCGGCAAAGGTATCGCCGTTACTTTTCGCTGCTTTAATCGCTTGCTGCGCTTCTCGTTCTTTATAACCCAAGCTAATCAGCGCGCCTTCTACCTCAGCGATGATACTGCCTTCAGCAGAAATAGGCGCAGGTTGAAGCGCAAATTCTAAACTACTATTATCAACCTCGATATTTTTCAGCTTATCTTTTAGCTCAATCAATAAACGCTGTGCGGTCTTTTTACCGATACCGGGGATGCGCGTTAATGCCGTCTCAGACTCTTGCTCGACGTGCATTTTTAGCTCAGCCGCTGACATCGCGGACAGCATCGCCAGCGCCATTTTTGCCCCAACGCCATTGATTTTAATCAATTGGCGAAAGACATCGCGCTCTTTACGATCGATAAAACCAAAAAGCAGCTGCGCATCTTCACGCACGTGAAAATGCGTCCAAATGCTCGCCTGCTCATTAAGACGCAACTGGCAAAATGACGGCAGCGGCAGCTCTATATCGTAGCCTACGCCAGAGGCAGTCATGACACAGGCAGTCGGCGCCATCAAATATTGCACCTGCCCCGTAATCAATCCAATCATTAATCCACCACCTTTTATAAGATTTAATATAAAAACTGCTTATAGCATTTGCGCTAAAAATAAGCGGCTGTTATGGCTCAATGAGCATGCTTTGCTAACCACGCTTATTTATAAAAATCGACCATACCTTCAAGGCTGATAGGACGAATTTTATGCGCCTGACCCGCTGAGCCAAAGGCTTCAAAACGATTGGTACAGATATCTGACATCGCAACCATAGAGGCTTTGAAATATTTACGTGGATCAAATTCGCTAGGGTTTTCTGCCAAGAATTTACGGATCGCGCCCGTTGATGCCAAACGTAAATCGGTATCAATATTGACTTTGCGGACGCCGTGCTTAATCGCTTCAACGATTTGCTCAACCGGTACACCATAGGTTTCACCGATATCACCGCCGTTTTCATTAATAACTTTGAGCCATTCTTGCGGCACTGAAGACGAACCATGCATCACCAAGTGAGTATTCGGGATACGCGCATGAATCTCTTTGACACGCTCAATCGATAAAATATCGCCTGTCGGTGGGCGAGTAAATTTATACGCGCCATGACTGGTACCAATGGCAATGGCTAATGCATCGACATTAGTATCTTTAACAAACTGCTCGGCTTCATCAGCACTGGTCAATAGTTGCTCGTGATCCAATACGCCTTCTGCGCCTGAGCCGTCTTCTTCGCCTGCCATGCCGGTCTCAAGGCTACCTAAGCAACCGATTTCACCTTCGACAGACACGCCGCACGCGTGGGCCATTTTCACCACTTCGCGGGTCACGCTGGCATTATAATCATAATCCATTGGCGTTTTTCCGTCTTCACCGAGCGAGCCGTCCATCATCACCGATGAAAAACCAAGCTGAATTGAGCGCTGGCAAATCGCAGGTGACATACCATGGTCTTGATGCATCACCACCGGAATATGCGGCCATTCTTCAATCGCAGCAATAATTAGATGACGTAAAAATGCTGACCCTGCATAACTACGCGCGCCCGCACTGGCTTGCACGATAACAGGTGAATCACAAGCGTCGGCCGCCATCATAATGGCACGCATCTGCTCTAAGTTATTGACGTTAAAGGCAGGGACACCATAGCTGTGCTCAGCGGCATGATCCAAAAGTTGACGTAAAGATATTAAGGCCATAAAACGCTCTCTGATTAGATTTTAAAATAAATACTTATAACTATTAGGTGATTACAAGTGTTCCATCCTCGCTGCAAGGTAGGTAAATCGACAAGCAGCACTATAGAACAGTTGGGAAAATGCAGGATTTTTACTAGCAATTATCACGCGCAGATTATAGCAAATTTTGCCCACGCTTCGTAGCGGTTGAGCGACTATTTATTAGGCTCACATTATTAAGCTCGATTAAGCTTGCGGTTTTATTGAGCATACCGATTGTATTGAGGTTACAGCTTTGGTTTAATTGATGAATGATGCTATTGCATACTTTACTTTTAGCAATGCATAAAACGCAAAAAGCCTTGGTCATCACCAAAGCTTTTTAGTATTTCGAGGCTTATAAGACCGCTATTGATTATAGCGCTATGCATGCAAGTCAATTATTAAAATCAAATAACTTGAATGAATCATAACTGCTTAGCAATCAATTAGTACTGTTGTTCTGCTTCTACTGCGTTTTCACTGGCTTTCTCTTCAACAGCAGAGGCACCATCAGCAACCACGCCAGCAGTAGCGGAAACGGCTTCATTTGCGCCAACTACAACTGCTTCACCAGTATTTTCTATCGCGTCAGTCGCAGCAGCACCAGCTGTTTCAGCGCCTTCGGCAACTTCTGCGCCGGCGTTTTGGGCAGCAACTTCTGCGTCAGCAGCAGCGGCTTCGGTTTCAGCAGTAGCAACTTCTGTGTTAGCAGCAGCATCATCACCCGCAGACTCAGCAGCAGCTTCCGTTTTATCTTGTGTTTCTTGGCTACATGCAGTAATTGCAAAGGTACCAGCAAGGACACTAGCAAGTAACAAATGACGTTTTAACATAATAAACCTCTCGTAAATAAAGCATGCCAAATACATGATTTTCGCTATTTTATAGAGTACAAATTGGGCATGCAATCATAATTTTCAGTATGGAAACAAATAATTACTACTTAATAATAAGCTGTGACCTTTCACGCTCACTTTTATCCTGCAGCTCTCATATAGACAGGCCAATCAGCAATAAAACCAAACACGGTGGTCACTTTATTATTTTTATAGCCTACCCCAGATGCTCATAATAAGTTGTACGTCTAATGTTACTTAATTGATAAATGACGATAGAACGATTACTCGGTGATTTGTAAGGCGGCAACCGCAGGTAATACTTTACCTTCTACAAATTCTAAGAACGCGCCGCCGCCCGTTGACATATAGCTGACCTCATCAGCCACTTGATATTTATCAATTGCCGCTAACGTGTCACCGCCGCCCGCAATCGAGAACCCTTGGCTGTCTTTAACCGCGTTTGCCACAATTTGCGTACCTTGTCCAAAAGCATCGACTTCAAATACGCCGACCGGTCCATTCCATAAAATGGTTTTTGCCTTAATAATAGCAGCCGCTAATTGCTCAGCGCTCTCTGGCGCGATGTCTAAAATCATGTCATTATCGCCGATGGTATCGACCGACTTGATAGTCGCCGCCGCTTTTTGTAATGAGCCGTTAAAGTCCGCAAAATCAATCTCATTTTTATCGGCCACGACCACATACTCTGGCAATAAAATCTCAGTCTTACTCATAATATCACGAGCGGTATCGACCAGTTCCGCCTCATATAATGATGCTCCAACGCTATGACCTTGCGCTGCCAAAAAAGTATTGGCAATACCGCCGCCAACGATAATTTGCGAGCAGACTTCAGCTAAGCTATGCAGTACTTCAAGCTTGGTCGAGACTTTTGAGCCACCAACGATTGCCAGCATCGGTTGGGCTGGCGTTTCAAGCGCAATACTTAAGGCATCAAGCTCAGCGGCCAATAAAGGTCCAGCGCAAGCGACTTTGCCCGCTTGATGCATCGCTTGGGTCACGCCTTCGGTTGACGCTTGCGCGCGGTGCGCCGTGCCAAAAGCGTCCATGACAAAGACATCGCACAAATCCGCATATTTTTGCGCCAACGCTGTGTCGTTTTTCTTCTCGCCGTTATTAAAGCGCACGTTTTCTAACAGCACGACTTCGCCTGCCTTGATTGCCACGCCTGCCGTTAGATAGTCTTTATTTAAGCTGACTGGCGCAGCTAGTTTATCGCTTAAATAATCAGCAACTGGCGCAAGCGAATAGATGGCCTCAGGACTGCCTTCTGTCGGACGACCAAGGTGTGAGCAAACAATCACCGCCGCGCCTTTTTCTAACGCCATTTTGATGGTAGGCAAACTGGCTTGCAGACGCGCATCGCTTGCGACTTTGCCATCTTTGATAGGCACATTTAAGTCTTCACGAATCAATACCACCTTATCCGCTAAGCTCAGCTCACTCATACGCAAAAAATTCATTACCTGCTCCTATGCATCATCTATGGTTAATCTACAATATGGCTGTTTGCTAACTGCAAAACGTTTTTACGAAATAGTCATCTTAAAACGTATATTATGGGTCATTCTCGCACTTGGTGCTATAGAACTGTCCAAGCAAGAATTTCAGCGGTGTATTCTAGCAGTTTTTAGTCTTCTCTTATAAAGAACTGCGATAAATTTTGCGCTATAGATTATCAATCCATATAACTGCCAAATTTCAATAGTAATCACACGCACTAAAAACAGTAACATTTCGTGGTGGCACTTCATCATTAGGCTGTTTATGATAAAGGCGTGTTTATGATAAGCACCGTTGGCTCTAAAAAAGCAGCTTATTATAAAACCTATGATGATAATGAATAATAAACCTAACAATAAAAACAATTTCTCAGGAGAAAATTATGAGTATTGATATTGAAACTGCCAAACAAGACCTGCTAAACCTAAAGGAAGAATATGAAACTCGCATTGATAAAATCGAAGACCATATTCAAAACCCGCAAGACGACCTCAATGAACATTGGGAAGATCAGGCCATCTCATACCGTCAAAACGACATGCGCGCAAGCTTGATGGATGAAGCGCGTCAAAGCCTTATCTACGTCGAAAACGCGCTAAGCCGTATTGAAAACGGTACCTACGGTGAATGTGAAGTGTGCGGTAAACAAATTGAAGCGCAACGCTTAAAAGCGCTGCCATATGCTACGTTGTGTATGGAACATGCAGAATAATTTTTAATGGCTATTTTAAATAAATGTCACTTAAAATAATGTCATTTGAAATAAATGTTAGCTTTAAAGATTAAAGAATTGATATAACTTTCTAATCAAGCAGGTGTTTGCCATCTGCTAAGCGCCTGCTGCCATTGCTGACAACGCGCGGCAATTTTCTCTACAGGCAAATCCATAATATCGCCAACGACCGCCACATAGGCAATTGGCAAACCTGCCAGCTCGGTTATATTTTCCGCCGTCAATCCCCCTATCACGCAGATATCAATCCCCTGTTGACAACCTTCGATGAGCTGCTGGCGAGATATCACATGGGCATTAGGTTTGGTATTTGAAGCAAAAACTGCGCCCATCGCCGCATAGCTTGCGCCGTTTTCTTTTGCCTGTTTGACCAGCGCTACATCGCCGTGACAAGTTCGCCCAATAATTTGTTCGACTGCAAGATAACGTTTGGCATCATCGATAGCGCCATCTTGTTGACCTAAATGCACCCCGATGCCAAGTTTTTTGGCAAGTGCAACATCATCGTTCATTACAACTGCAACGTCATGAGCTTTGGCCAAGCTGACTATCTGCTGCGCTTCCTCATAGAGTTTTACTTTACCATTGACCGCTTGTAAGGTTTTTTTACGGCGAATTTGCAATAATGCTACTAGCCCTGTTGCTAATGCTGCTTCTAGTTTTGCATATAACACTGCGAATTCATCATCATTGGTCAGTAAATATAGTTTGGGCGCGGGCGTCATAGCCGATACTTGGAACATATGGTTTTTCCTTAAACGGGCTTAAATTTGACCCAATAAAAAGGCTGTTATATCGCATAACAGCCTTATACATCAATATTAAAATAGCACGCTTATACGGTACGGCGAGTCGCCAAACTGTTTAAGATATTTTTCGCATCACCCCAACGTGTCGCTGAACTGTTTGCGCCCAAAATCACGATAATCGCTGGACGATTATTAACGCGGGTTTCCATCACCACGCAGCGCCCTGCTTCATTGATAAAGCCAGTTTTTGAGATACCGATTGGATAGCTGCCATCACGCACTAAGCTGCTGGTGTTGTTGGCTTTATAGGTACGGTTGCCGCTTGAGTAGTTAGAGACATAAAAGTCATAGCTTTTGGTGGTCGAAAAACGACGAATGACATCGTAGTTGCCAGCTGCACGTACCATTTTAACGAGGTCATTTGATGAAGCGACGTTACGCTTATCAAGACCCGTAGGGTCACCGAAGAAAGCGGTGGTCATGCCCAAATCTTGGGCTTTACGGTTCATAGCGCGCATAAAGGCACTATAGCCACCTGGATAATTACGCGCTAGGCTTTTTGCCGCTGGGTTTTCTGATTTCATCAATGCCATGAGTAGCATCTCAGCACGGTTCAAACGGTCACCTGATTTAAGGTTTGAGCTGGCGCGTTTTGGACCGACGAAATCTTCTGGATCAAGGGTAATCTCTTCACGCATGTCAAGACCGGCGTCTAGCACCACCATCGCTGTCATAATCTTAGTAATACTTGCCATCGGACGGGCAATATCAGCAGCTTTTTCGTAGATAGATTCGCCGGTTTCAGCATCGATGACCACAACACTGCGCGAATCGGTACTGATCGGAATCATACTACCGCTGTTAAAACCACCACGATAGGCGGTGTTATAGCTGTTGGTATTATTGAAGCTACCAAAACTGTGTGCATTAGTAATATTGGTGGCGCCGTAGCCATTGTCTACTTTTTTAATCGCCGAGCTATTACTGCTGTTGTACATGATTTTACGCGCTTCAGATAAGCTGTCGGCACCGCCCCAGCTCACACGAGCACTAGACTCAGAGCCAGAACTACCATTAATGGTAAGTGCCGCTTGTGCAACACTGCCCAAACTCAATGAAATCAGAGCAGCGATTAATTGCTGTTTGGTTAATGGTAGTTGCTTCATTATGCCTCCTGCAGCCGCGCTGCCATTAGTTAGATAATCGGTTACATACTAACTAATATCAACAACGTACGTAGCGTTTGTGGTTGTGTTTGTAGATACTCGCATAGAGTTTTTGTATTTTTAGTGTATCATGGTTTGCATTTAAGTTTAATCTACTAAATCAATTAGATGTCGTTTTTTGACCACATTCAAATTTTACTACATTTACTTTATATTACAGCAATATTAATTAACAATGGCGCAATATAGCATTACATTTAAGCTTATAAGGGCGCAATTGCAAAGTTCATATAAAAGTATGCTGCTTAATATAAAGGAATTTGTGAGTTTACATATTTTAGTCAATAAATTTATAGCAGCTGACATTTATAATAAGAAAGTAAAATCATTTAGATAGTTTAAGTTTAACAGTGCACCCTTTATTCTGACCAATAGAAAAGAGTATAACTATGATTCGAGTACTAGTAGTAGATGATCATGATTTGGTGCGAATGGGCATTAGCCGCATGTTGGCAGATAGTGCCGATATCGAAGTCGTCGGCGAAGCAGATAGCGGCGATATGGCGATTAAACTGGCAAAACAGCTGCGTCCGGATGTGATATTGCTCGATGTCAATATGCCTAATATTGGCGGGCTTGAAGCCACCAAACGTCTCATTCAGCTTGATATGGGCTTTAAGATTTTGGCCGTGAGTAGCATGTCAGCGCAGCCTTACCCGTCGATGCTCATCAAGGCAGGTGTCAACGGTTATATCACCAAAGGGACACCGCTTGATGAGATGATACGCGCGGTGAAAAAAGTCTATCAAGGCGGGCGTTACTTTAGCCAAGACGTTGCCGAGCAATTGGCGGATGTTCTGCTATCTGATAATGCCAGCTCACCTTTTGACTTATTAAGTGACCGTGAAAAACAGGTCGCCATGATGGTGGTAAATTGCCAAAGTCCGCAGCAAATCGCCGACCAGTTATTTGTCAGTGTCAAAACCATCAATACTTATCGTTACCGCATTTATGAAAAAGTCGGTGTCGATAGCGATGTAAAGCTGACCCATTTGGCCATTCGCCATGGGCTTATTCAACCGTAAGTTAGTAAGCATAAATAACTAAGTATAGTAAGCACCTTCCCTTCTGTTACGCTCAACTTAAGGCTTTAGAGCCAGTGAACACTTTAAAGCCTATGAAACCTTCAAAGCCTGTGCCATCGTCAAAGTCCAAGCAACATGAGCAGCATAAGAAATCTGCTCCTAGCGTTATAGCCGCTATTACGGATTATTTTCAGCGCGATGACACCTTACCTTTGCCGCAGCTGCGCAGGTTAGGATTGATTTATAGCAGCTATCGCTTTGTCGTCAGCCTATTTTCTATGCTGATGGTGTATATCACAGCGCGCGCTAGCGATGGTTCATCATTACCAAGTTTTTTGCAGCAAACCGCGCTCAGTTTTTATGTCCTTTTAAGCTTAATTTTATTGGGTTTATTTTATGTGGTGACCAAGCATCCACGGCAACAGCTGGCGTTTGGTTTAGCGGTAGACGTCATTATTTTAAGCTTACTGCTCTATACCGCTGGCGCGCCTGATTTGCAGTTGACCATGCTGTATATGGTGGTGGTTGCCGCCAGCTTTATGCTGCTTCATAGCTCGCAAGCGCTGATTATTACTTTACTGGCGATTATTTTCGTTATCTATCAGCAGTTTTTTTATGCGATTGCCAATAGCATGAATTTGGCAAATTTAGGCGATGCGCTCCTGATGTCAGCCAGCTTTTTGGCAGTCGGCGGTTTGAGTTGGTCAATCTCGCAGCGCTTGGTACAAGTTGAGAAAGTAGCGGCCCGCCACGCCAAAGAAGTCGAACGCTTAAACGTTATCAATCAAGAAGTCATCACCCAAATGGCCAACGGTGTCATCGTCATCGATTGTGAACAAGTGGTTTTAGCCAACCTTTCGGCTTATCAATTACTGAGTATTCCAAATGCTACGGCAATGGATGCAGAGTATGTTGAGACAAATGCTGCGCTAAGTAGCTCACAAAATGATTCGTTAAACAATTTTTTAAACAGCACTTCTCCAAAAAATCATACAAAAAACACTTCAAATCATCTTGCAGATAACACCCTCTCTGACTTTCAGCAGCAGCTTCGCGCGCAACATTTGCAGCTTTTTGAAGCCTGCCTATCGATAGAAACAGGACAATCTCGCAGTTTTATTTATGAGTTGCCAACTACTGCCAATGCGTCTGTCTTTGGTAAGCTGCGCGTCGAAATCATCCCACTAAAAAATGACAGTAAGCTTGTCATATTGGAAGACTTACGCCGCGAACAAGCCAGCGCCCAACAATTAAAATTGGCCTCACTCGGGCAGCTGACCGCCAGTATTGCTCATGAAATAAGAAACCCTTTAGCCGCTATCTCGCAAGCCAGTCAACTACTAATAGAAGATGTTGAAGAAAATCAGACAGTAGAGGATGTAAGCGCAAACGATGCCTTGGCTGGTAATCATGAGCTTTATAAAATGATATTCACGCAAACAAAGCGCGTTAATCGTATTATTGAAGATGTTTTAAAACTGTCACGCCAGCAAATCGCCAATCAGCAATTGATTGCCCTTGCCGATTGGATGCCAGAATTTTTGGCAAACTACTTTCAAGGTCACGATGTTTTTTTACACAGCCATGCGCAGCCGACCATCTCATTTGACCCGCATCAGTTAGAACAAATTTTTATCAATTTGATTAACAATGGCTTACGTCATAGCAGTTATGCTCACCCTCATGCCGTTGTGGAAATCGAGATTTATTGTGCCGACAACGATGTTATAATTGATGTATTGGACGATGGCACAGGTGTAAGCACGGCAGACTTAACCCACCTGTTCAATCCATTTTTTACTACTGATAAGGCGGGCACAGGTTTAGGCTTATATTTATCGCAAGCATTTTGTGAGGCCAACCATGCTCGCCTACTTTATATTCCAGAACACAAAAAAACTTGTTTTCGTTTGATTGCGCCTGCTATTGACAACGCAGCCATTGATAATGAAGCAGCTAATAAAATGAAGTAGTTGAAAACTTAGACAAAACCTATTTTTAATGCCTTGTAGTATTTTAAGACAATGAGATGATGTATGACCACAACCGCGCTAGTCGTTGATGATGAAGTAGATTTATGCCGCTTGATGCAAATTACCCTAACCAAGATGGGCATCAAAAGCGATGTGGCTTATACCTTATCGCAAGCCAAAACCTATTGGCAAGCAAACGACTATGACTTTTGTCTAACCGATTTAAAACTCCCTGATGGTTCAGGCTTAGAGTTGGTTAAACATATTAGCAGCAGCTCAAGTACGCCCATTGCCGTGATTACCGCGCATGGCAGTATGGATTTGGCGATTGAAGCACTGAAGCTGGGCGCTTTTGACTTTGTTAATAAGCCGCTTGAGCTGCCGCGCCTGCGTCAATTGGTTGAAAATGCACTCAAGGTTATTCATCAAGATAACGCCGCAAAGTCAACGCCTGAGCGCTCACCTGAGCAACAAATGCTCGATAGTCGTTTGATTGGCGACTCAGCCGTCATGCACCCGCTAAAAAATACCATTTTAAAATTAGCGCGTTCGCAAGCGCCAGTTTTTTTATCGGGGGCATCGGGCACTGGTAAAGAAGTGGTTGCGCGCTTAATCCATGACTTAAGTCCGCGCCGTGATGGCAGCTTTGTACCAGTCAACTGCGGCGCGATTCCATCAGAACTGATGGAGTCAGAATTTTTTGGTCATAAAAAAGGCAGCTTTACTGGCGCTGTCGCTGATAAACAAGGACTGTTTCAACAGGCCAATGGCGGCACGCTATTTTTAGATGAGGTCGCTGACTTGCCACTAGCGATGCAGGTCAAATTACTGCGCGCCATTCAAGAAAAAACCGTGCGTGCAATCGGCGATACCAAAGAAGTGCCAGTTGATATTCGTATCCTATCAGCGACGCATAAGGATTTAAATCAGCTGGTACAAGCAGGTAGCTTTCGCCAAGATTTATATTACCGCATCAATGTCATTGAGCTTAAACTGCCGACGCTTAACGCAAGACGTGATGATATACCGGTATTGGCCAAGCACTTTTTGACCCTGATTGCCGATGAATGGCAATTGGAGTCGCCGCCAACACTGACCCATGCTGCGTGCGCGCGTCTACAACATCACGACTTTGCTGGGAACGTACGCGAATTACGTAATATCCTTGAACGTGCAATAACCTTGGCGGAGACATCCACTATTGATGCCAGTCATTTGGGCTTGGCTGATTTCGACAACCAACAACTAGAGAACGCGCAAGAAGCTATTGCAGAAGTAGAGCAAAATAACAACGCTGACAAAGCGACCCTTTCGAGTAATACTATTTTAGATAAAAGTGAAAGCTTAGAAGCGCAATCTATAAAAGATAATGTGGTAAAAAATGACGTAGAAGCCGTAGAAAAAGACAGCGCACAACAAGCAAAAGCTACTATATCTCCTTATCGCACCATTACGCAGCACTATCCTTCAATGAATGCGCACGCTGCAGCCAGTCCTACAGCACAACCTGATAAAACAGCAGCCAGCGCTATGTCAGAACCATTAAGCAATGAAGCAGAAAATTCAGAAAATTTAAGACCACCCGTAAATCAAGAAAATATTAGCACCGGTCAATTACCTGCCCAAGGCTTAGAGCATTATTTGCAAGAGCAGGAAAGGCAGCTGATTATTACCGCCCTTAAACAGACAAACTGGAATAAGACCCAAGCTGCTGAATTGTTGGGCACCACTTTCCGCTCGTTACGCTATCGTATGTCAAAGCTTGGAATTGCTGAAAACCAGTCTGAATAATATATAAGCGCTAACCATAAGACGATAATTAAATCAGTTCGAAAAGTCTCAGTTTAAATGCTAACGAAATTAGGGCTTGGCTTTAACAGTCGGCTTTTCAGTCACGTGCTCGATGATTGTATTGTTTTGAGTCACTTTATTTTTAACAACTTTAGTATTAGTGTCATCTTGATTAGGAACGTTTGCTGCTTGAGATTTTCGTACAAAGCGAACACCCGACGGCAGGGCTTTTTGTCTGAGTAAATCAAGCGCCTGTTGCTCCCATGTGCTTTCACTTCCTGTTAAAGTCACATCAGGCGCTACCCCAACCCCATCTATTTTTTTACCCGAAGCGGTCATGTAATGAGCAACGGTCAGCTTTACCGCCTGCTCGTCATTAAGCGGTATCACGGACTGCACCGAACCTTTACCATAACTGACCTCGCCTAAAATAGTCGCGCGTTTTTGCGCTTGCAAACTACTGGCTAAGACCTCAGCCGCTGAAGCAGAATAACGATTTTGCAACACCATAACTGGCATGGTATCTAATAACGCTGCACCTTGCGTCGATAGTGTGCGGGATTCGCTTTGACGACCTTTGACTTGTACCACATCGGTATTGGTCATAAATAAGCTGGCAACGCTTACCGCTGACGCCAATACACCGCCTGGGTTGTCACGCATGTCTAATAAAATTCCCCTAACAGGCGCATCCAAATCAATTAACCCTTGTAACAGCTTTTCACGGCTATTGTTTTGAAAGGCGGGTAATCTAACAATAGCCATTCCATCTACCAGGCGCGTTTCAATAACTTGTGGATGGTTGTGATTACGCTGTAAAGTCGTGGTATGTTTACGCCGGCCTGCTTTTGATGTCACCACATCTACTTGGGTACCTGCAATGCCCGTTAGCAATTGCTCAATGTCATTACTTTCTTCGTCTTCGCCAAGTTTAAACTCGTCTACTTGGTGCAAATAATCACCAACGGCAATGCCTTTTTTATCAGCAGGCGAGCCATCAACCACCTCAGTAATCACCCAATAGCCTACTTTAGGCTGATACTGCACCTTGATACCGATATCGCCGACGTCGCCTTCAGTAAAAGCGCGCAGATTCTCATAAGCTTCTGCATCCAAAAACTCAGCGTGGCTATCAAGCTTGGTCAACATCCCGCTCATGGCATTGCTAAATAACTCTTCGTCATTCACCGTATCCACATATTCGCGTCGTACCAAATCAACGACAGCTACAAAGGTTTTAAGCGTTTCAGGCGAAATGGCCTTTAACGATACTTGCGCAACTTCGGCGGGAATATCGGTGTTTATCACCTCTGACTCGTCATTTAGCGCGCTTTCATCGGCGACAGCATCTATCGAGTCATCGACTTGATCGGCAGATTCGAGCATATCGGCGATATCTGATAAATCGTCGGCGCTATTAGCTTCCTCGTTATTATTTAAGGATACATCGTCGTCGTTAAGTCCAATCAATTGCAAGCTTGCTGTGGGATTTTTGCCAGTATTATTGATTTTTTGATTATCATTGGTAGCAGCCTGTGCCGGCATATTGACCACACCCAACCCTACCACACCGCTAATAAGGGCGGGTTTTAATAGCTGAGAGCCGATTGATTTGACATTAAAAGACTTCATTTTAAAAGATTTAGAAGCAATAGATTTAGAAGCAACAGGCAATGGCATGATGATATTTCTCAAGCTTTTAGACCGCAATAAGGATAAAGGGCGAATTGGACGCATAATAAATTACTCAAAAAAAGGATTTGGTTATTATTTTTATAACTTTCAGATTATATGGATATTTATGATTATAAAGTTATTCATGAACGATGTCGTCTAAAATAACACTGAGCTTCTATCTAAGACTAGGACAGTATTGCAAGTAACTTAAACAATATGTATCAAGCAAAATGCGGCGAAGCGTAGAAAAAATGCAAAAAAAGGGAAAGATACTCAATACCTTTCCCTTTTTATAAAACCCAATAGCTTTAGCAGTAGTAATAGACTGCTAAATAACCCTATTAAATGTCTAGTTTATGTAGCCGAAAGCAGTAAGTTTTTACCGGTCATCTCATCTGGCTGTTCGATATCCATTAATGCCAAAATCGTAGGCGCGATATCACTAAGCTTACCGCCGCTACGTACTTTTACGGCTTTCTCACCAATATAAATCAATGGCACCAGCTCAGTGGTATGCTGCGTATGCACCTGACCACTTTCATAGTCTTGCATCTGCTCACAGTTGCCATGGTCAGCGGTTATCAGCATATCGCCACCCGCAGCGCGTACCGCTTCTTCTAAACGACCAATGCACACATCCAACGCCTCTACCGCTTTGACAGCAGCTTCAAAGACACCTGTATGCCCGACCATATCGCCGTTGGCATAATTAACCACCAACACATCATATTTACCAGATTCGATAGCAGCGACCAGCTCATCGGTCACTTCAGGCGCGCTCATTTCTGGCTGTAAATCATAAGTAGCAACATCAGGCGATGGCACTAAAATCCGCGTCTCGCCTTCATATTCATCTTCGCGGCCGCCGCTAAAGAAAAAGGTCACGTGCGCATATTTTTCAGTTTCAGCGATACGTAGCTGGGTCTTACCTTTATCTTGTAAATACTCGCCAAGCGTGTTGGTCAAAGACGCTGGATAATAGGCAATACTGGTTTTTGGATTGTCCGCTAGCACGTCAGAATACTTCGTCAACATCACAAAAGCAGCAAGCTTTGGTTGCTTATGACGGGCAAAACCAGAAAACTCATGATCTGGTAGCACAAAGGCTTGCGCAAGCTCACGGGCACGGTCAGCGCGGAAGTTCATAAAAATAAGTGCATCATTGTCATCGACAGTATAAGGCACTTCGTCGCGACCAATCACCACCGTTGGATTGATAAACTCATCAGTTTCGCGTGCTTTATACGCCGCTTGTATGGCGCCATCGGCACGTGTTGCTAAGCGATCGGCTTTACCTTCGGTGATAAGCTCATAGGCTTTTTGCACGCGGTCCCAGCGATTGTCACGATCCATTGCATAATAGCGCCCGATAATACTGGCAATTTGCACGCGGCCACCTTCGTAATGGTCATTAAGCTTAGCAATATGGTCACGTAAGCGGTTGATGTACTTATCAGCAGATTTGGGCGGCGTATCGCGACCGTCTAAAAAACAATGCACAAAGACATTTTTGGCACCGTGTACCAATGCCGAATGGCACATGGCTTCGATATGATCTTGGTGCGAGTGCACGCCACCATCAGACAACAATCCCATAATATGTACGTTACCGCCAAGCTTATTTGCCGCTTTCACCGCATTAACTAAGGCTTCGTTTTTATAGAACTCACGATTGGCGACTTCATTTGAGATACGAGTGGAGTCTTGATAAAGCACGCGGCCGGCGCCCAAATTCATATGGCCAACCTCTGAGTTACCAAACTGACCATCTGGCAGACCGACATCTTCTCCTGAAGCCGATATCAATCCATGCGGATATTGCTGATAAATCTTATCCAAATTTGGCATATGGGCGGCAGCAATCGCATTATCCTTATCGTCTTCACGATGCCCAAAACCATCTAATATCATTAAGACATGGGGCACTTTTTTATTTTGCTCGCTATCTTGCTTATTATTGAGCTGAGCCTGACTATCGTCGATAATTTCTGCTTGTTGCTGGTTATGGGTCATGGATTACCGCTCCTCAAGTGAATGAACGCCTAGAATGCTATCTTAGGATGTTTACAGTCCTCTATATTAACACATATCTCGAAATAGCTGAAAAATCGCCCTTTTAAGCCATATTTAAGCCCTTAAAAATTCTGTCATTTCATGGTAGATAAAGTAAATACTCAACATCATTCATGCTGCTCATTAACCCTACGTAGCAATCTGTAAATCGTACTTGCAATCACTCAAGTCATTGGTTAAGATAATTATATTCTGAAGTGTTGGCTAGTAGATGTTTATTCCCTGAGCCGATAATGCTTTACCAGGATGTGGTACCTATTGCCTCATTGTGTATGCCTGCACCGCTTGCGGTGTCTCAGGAAACCTGCAGAGGCAGTGACGCATCCGCCCTGAACTTCACGGTTCATGGGTCACCATCTTACGGCGGCACTTCGGTTGTTTTATTCAGTTATTAGCTATTTTATTTATAAATATTATCTTTTATAAAAAATGGTTTTTAACACTCAAAAAGCCCCTTTTATTAATGATAAAAGGGGCTTTTTTTATGCCAGTAAAAATGTCTATTTAATAATAAATTGATTATTCGTCATTGGCAGATTTGGTAATTTTCTTCACATCTTTAGGGATGTTTTTAGCCGTCCCATCGACAGTAGTATGTTGTTTAAACACATTGCCAAACGGATTTTGTTGCTGTTGACCAAATGGATTTTGGTTGTTCATACCACTAGCACCGCCAAATGGATTTTGACCGCCCATGCCGCCTGCGCCACCAAACGGGCTTTGTCCACCCATCTGTTTTGCCATCATCTCCATCATTTTTTGCTGATTGTTCATAACGTAATTATTAGCAAAGTCTTTGAGCTTTTTTTGCACCGGCGGCAATATCACCAGTAAAGCTAATAAATCACTGAGCACACCCGGAATCAGCAGCAAAAGACCCGCCGCTGCTACAGCGACACTTTTAATCATGGTTGATTCTTGTGGACGCATCGCAGGGTTCATCATACCGCCCGCTTTCATCTGCTGCGCCATTGGATTGAGTGCTGCCATCCCTTTACGTATAAGAGAGATACCGATAACGGCAGCGATAATAAACCACATAAACACCCACCAACCGCTCATAAACTGCGCAAGTAAATACCAAAGCAGCATCTCAATAATAAACCAAACGATGGCAATACCAACTATCTGACCCATAAAGTGTCGTCCTATAAGATAAAATCTAAAAATTAAGCGCCATGCAAATTAATATGGCTAACATATGATGTATATGGGGATTGATTGCTATACTATCAAACTTACGGCTGATTTTTAAGCCATAAAACAAAATGTAAGTAAGACGGAATACTATGGCAATTATTATCGGGATTGACCCGGGTTCGCGCATGACCGGTTATGGCATTATCCAACAAACGGGCGACAAACTTACGTATATAGACGCAGGCACCATTCGCACAGATACCAAAGAGATGCCTGAGCGCCTAAAGCGTATTTTTAATGGCTTAACGCGTATCACCCAGCATCATTTAAAATATGGCGACGAGCCAATTTATACCGCTATCGAGCAAGTTTTTATGGCAGAAAACCCAGACTCAGCGTTGAAGCTCGGGCAAGCACGTGGTGCGGCGATTGCCGCTATGGTCGCTCTTGATTTAGAAGTATCGGAATATACTGCTCGCCAAATTAAGCAAGCGGTTTGCGGCTATGGTGCGGCGGCAAAAGAGCAAGTACAAGAGATGGTCTGCCGCATTTTGGCGTTAGAAGTTGTACCCCAGCAAGATGCCGCTGATGGGCTTGCCTGCGCCATTTGTCATGCGCATTCAAGCCATTCAATGAACAAACTGATATTAAACAGCGCCATGCGTGGTCGCGGTGCTTCGAAGAAAAAAGGCCGCTGGCGTTTGACCGAAGAAGACTTAGGCAATTTGCGTTAATATAAAAACAGATATTCATAGAATAAAGCAAACGCCCATAAAAAAACACGCGTGCAAACGGCGCGTGTTTCTTGTTTAAATTATCTCTTCTATTTGAGTCATCGTTTAAAATAATAAAAATGACCAACAGACCTACTCTAACAAAGCATTACTCTACCACGCTACTCTCAATCACTGCATCGAGTACATAGGCATATTCTTGCGCTTCTTCATTCTCGTTAGCGTCTAACTGATAGCGCTGAAGACGTAGTACTTCATCGTGCATACCATCGGGCTGATAGCCATCGATTTCACCGTTAAAGGCTGTCCACTCACCTTCGCTAACCTTGATACCTTGGTCATCATAAGTAATGGGTTTTACTTGTAAGCATAACTCTGAACTCTTGTCGGCGCAGGCTACTTTCTTAGCATTGACCGCCCAAAATACCGTTTCACCTTTACTGTTATATTTGGCTTGTGAGGTTAACTTACCTGCCCAAACTAGCGTCGCCGCATCGCTTGTTATTTGCGTTAAGATTGGTTGACGACTTTCAGCCGTTGCGCTCTCAGCACGACCGTTTTCGACATTGGCGTCTAATACTAAGGTCAATTGATTCTCGCCTTGCATTAGCTCATTCAATTGGTTTTCAGCCTTATCAAGCTCACCGCACGACATTTTGGTGCTCATACCGTCTTCGATGGTCAACGTCTGACCTTGAAGCTGATATCCTGCGCTCATGGTATTGCAGCCGACACTATAATTTAGGCTATTCTCGCCTTGGTATTGGCTAAAGCTCAAGCGCACTTGGTCTTTGATATCGAGCAATGTATTTAGTGGCTGGGCGCCTTTATCGCTTGCAGACATCAGTGTCCAGCGATAACGGGTAAGATTGGCTATCATTTGTTCTTCAGTGCTCATCTCAGCCGCCTTGGTCTCATCATTTTCTAGCGTAGCATCAGGCGTAGCAGCATTACCATCGACTCCGTTAGCATTTTCTGTCTGTACATCATTATCGCTTGGTACTGAGGATTCTTGGCAGGCAGTTAATGTCAGACTTACCGCTAGAATGCTAGGCAATACAGCAAATCTAGCCAAAGACTTTATAAAAGATGATTCCGTAAAATATTGGGTGTCAAAAGATGAGGTCATAACAGTCATACCTTGTGAGTAAACCTTTTCGATATTCCGCTTTTTAGCATACGAAGTTTTTACTATACAAATCGCAATTGTATCTATTTTTGTAAAGTGTTCATAATTTGACCACTATAGCGCCGATGTCATCTATTATTGTTACAAAGTGTTTAATTTTATAGATTGATAGTAACTGTTTTCGATAGTTTTTCTAATTTTACAATAAAAAAAGCCTTAACTGGCTAATATGGTGGTTAGCGCATTAAGGCTTCTGGCTATGTAAAGCTCGATTTATAAAGCGACCTTATCATTCATCATAAGCAGGTTTGGCTTTTGCCATATTTTTAATACTAAAGCGCTCATGCATCATTTGATAAAAACGCGCCAAATTTTCGCCCTGCTCGTTTGGATTAAATTTTAGCGCTTTACCAAAATCTAGACCCAAATACAGTACGATATCGGCAAAGCTTAACTGGTCACCGACCAAATAATCATGACCGTTTAAGGCATTTTCAAAATAAGGTAGGGCTTTTATCGCGCGGGCAATAGAGGGCGCGACAAACTCAGGTACTTGCTCGACACGCTGCGCTTTGGACGGATGGCTATGCTGAAACGCCAGCATAAAGTTGTATAGCACCTCAAACTCGGCAATACGGCGCATCGAGCATACTTGCGCCCGCTGTACGACGTCATTACCCATCACCGAGCGCTCGCCATAAACACGGTCGAGATACTCGCATACCGCCTGCGAGTCATTCAGCACCGTACCATCATCCAAGGTTAATACCGGCACCGTCTGCATGGGATTGATTTTGGTAAATTCCTCGGACATCTGCTCATTGGTAGCAAAGTCGATATCGACCACATCAAGATCATCCATATCATCGACATCGATACCTTTTGACGCTAATAAAATAAGCGCTTTACGTGGATTTGGGGCGGTACGGGTTAAGTATAATTTTTTCATGGCAAACTCCTTGTAAGACGGTTTTAAAGCGACTCAGCGCCCTTTGGTTTTATTATGATTATTGCATTATCGTTCATGGATAAAATTATGAATATCATGTGTAGATATTTCAGCCTGTTATTATCATAACAAAACCTTATGAAATATGCTGTTTTAATAAAAATCTGAGAAAGTAAAAGCCCTATAACATGACGTCATAGGGCTTATTAACTTAAAACAACTGCTTGGACTAACTGCTCAACTTATTTGTTAGGCGCAGGCGTGGTACGGAGATAAGGTTTAATTTCGGTATGGCCTTTTGGATAATTGGCGGGAATATCTTCATTTTTCACGCTTGGTGGAATGATAACGTCATCGCCTTCTTTCCAATCAACTGGCGTTGCGACGTTATACTCATCAGACAATTGCATCGCATCGATAACTCGGACGATCTCATCAAAGTTACGGCCACAGCTGGCTGGATAAGTCAGCGTTAAGCGTACTTTTTTGTTTGGATCAATGATAAATACACTTCGAACCGTCGCGGTATTGTCGGCATTTGGATGAATCATGTCATAAAGATCCGCCACTTTGCGATCTGAGTCCGCAATGATAGGGAAGTTAACAGCGGTACCTTGGGTTTCTTCAATATCTTTGGCCCAGCCTTTATGGTCCTCTAAACCATCAACTGATAGGGCGATTGCTTTTACATTGCGCTTTTGGAACTCACCGCCTAATGCTGCGGTACGACCAAGCTCAGTGGTACATACTGGCGTGTAATCTGCAGGATGTGAGAAAAAGACAACCCAACTGTCCCCTGCCCATTCGTGGAAATTGATATCACCATCAGTGGTTGTCGCGTCAAAATTTGGTGCAGTATCACCTAAACGTAAATTTGCCATGCTTTATTCCTTATTTATATGAGTGATGAGCGTTAGTATTTATTCACCTCTAAAGGTATCCATGCGCTCTATTGTTATAAACGTATTTAGTTATAAATGTTCCTAGTTATAAATGTACTTAGCTATCAACATACTCGGTCAATACTACACAATAACTCAAATTACGTCAGCAAGAATTCTCTTCTATCTTAGCAAACTGGTTATGAATGTCTTGTGATGGATTGTAATGCGCTTATGCCATTTATTACTAAGAATCCAAGTTTGCATTTAAAACATTAACCAAATCAATATTCTGAACCCTTCAAGAAAATCCACGTTCATAAAAAAGCCCATCTCTAGCGTACTAGAAATGGGCGATTTTGAAAACTACTATTGTTGAGTGCGTTCTTAAACGTTGCGAGCAAAGCCAGTAGCTATAATTTAAGCCGGTTTATAGCTGTCACGCAAGCTCACGATTTGATTAAATACAGGCTTGTCGCTCATATGGTCTTCACTATCAGCAATAAAGTAGCCTTCACGCTCGAACTGGAAACGCGTACCAGCATCGCTATTTGCCAATGATGGCTCAACTACGGCATCGAGCTCAATCAACGAGTTAGGATTTAGCGCTTGATGAACGTCGGCGACGCTACTTGGATCTTCAGCGCTAAATAGCTGCTCATACATGCGTACCGTCGCTTGCACGCCTTGGCTTGCTGAGACCCAATGAATCACACCTTTAACCTTACGGCCTTCAGGGTTGTTACCTAAAGTCGCAGGGTCAATCGTGGCTTTTAGCTCAACAACATTGCCAGCGTCATCTAGCACATGCTCAGTCACTGCCAACACATAAGTGTTACGCAGACGGATTTCTGGCTTTTCTGGAGATAAGCGCTTATAGCCTGCTGGCGGCTCAATCTCGTAATCGCCTTGGTCAATATAAAGGGTTTCGGTAAACGGAATTTCACGCTCGCCCATATCGACATTTGGATGGTTTGGCTGGGTTAACCATAAAGTCTGAGCGTCTTCATCCCAGCGCGCATTGACGCTATCAGCTTTTTGCGATTCCCAACTGCTAACCGCATCGCTAAAGTTAGTAATCGTCACTTTTAAAGGTTTGAGAACCGCCATACCGCGCGCCGTCGTCGTCTCTAATGACTGACGAATACTAAATTCTAATAGACGAAAATCAACGACGCTGTCTACTTTGGTCACACCGACGCGTTCACTAAAATCGCGTAAACCTTCAGGCGTATAACCGCGGCGGCGCATACCTGCAATCGTCGGCATACGTGGATCATCCCAACCGCTAACGATACCTTCGTCAACCAACTGCTTTAATTTGCGTTTACTGGTCAAGGTATGGTCGACGTTTAGACGACTAAACTCGTACTGGTGCGGCGGCACATCAAAGCCAATTTTTTCAACTGCCCAATCATAAAACGGGCGATGGTCTTCAAATTCCAGTGTACATAAAGAATGGGTAATGCCTTCGAGTGCATCAGAGAGCGGATGGGCAAAATCATACATCGGATAAATACACCATTTATCACCGGTTTGATGGTGCGCTTGGTGCATGACGCGGTAGATAACAGGGTCGCGCATATTCATATTTGGGCTTGCCATGTCAATCTTGGCGCGCAGCACGGCTTTGCCTTCGGCAAACTTGCCTTCTTTCATATCATTAAAGAGTTTTAAGTTTTCTTCGACACTGGCATCACGCTGCGGCGACGGCGTGCCAGCTTCATTAAATGAGCCACGATTTTCTTTAATTTGTTCAGGCGATTGCAAGTCTACATAAGCATCACCCTGTTCAATCAATTGCACGGCCCATGCGTACAACTGGTCAAAGTAACCGGACGCATGGTGCGCCTCGCCTGCCCACTCAAAGCCAAGCCATTTCACATCATTTTCAATATTATCGATATAGTCTTGCTTTTCTGCAGTTGGGTTGGTGTCATCAAAGCGCAAGTTACAAACGCCGCCAAACTCTTCGGCGATACCAAAGTTTAAGCAGATAGATTTGACATGACCTAAGTGCAAATAGCCGTTTGGCTCAGGCGGAAAGCGCGTCACGATTTGCGGGTATTTTTGCGCTTTGATATCGTTACGAATGATATTACGAATAAAGTCATTTTTTTGTTCGTCTTTTTGTACATTGTTGCTTGAGTGCTCACTCATTACTCATTGCTCCTAGCGCAAGGTTTCAGTCTATAACACGTGTCATTACGCTTTATAAAAGGTTCAAAATAAGAAAATTTAAAATAATCAATCAAAAATCGCTGATAAAAGATAACGTTGCATTATTCTATCAGCTTTTGCAAAGGCATTAACAGCCTGATACATGACAGACGACAAAAAAGCCGTTAGACTAGCCATAACTTTTTAGTCAGCAAATTTTTAACCACCACTTAACAGCGTTATTTTAGACGCTATAATCAAAAAGGAATATCACATGGTAGACATGCCACCAGTAGTAGAACTTGACACCAATATGGGTGCGATCGTTATCGAACTCAATGAAGAAAAAGCACCAAAAACGGTCGAAAACTTTTTAAACTATGTTAAATCTGGTCATTATGACGGGACGATTTTCCATCGCATCATTGACGGCTTTATGATTCAAGGCGGCGGTATGGACGCTGAAATGAATGAAAAAGCGACCAATGCACCCGTTGAAAATGAAGCGGACAATGGCTTGAAAAATGACAAAGGTACGATTGCGATGGCCCGTACGCAAGACCCACATTCAGCAACCAGCCAGTTTTTTATTAACGTAAAAGACAACGATTTCCTAAATCACTCTGGCAAAAACATGCAAGGTTGGGGCTATACCGTATTTGGTAAGGTCACCAGCGGCATGGATGTTATCGACAAAATGCGCGGCGTACCAACCGGTCGTTTTGGCATGCATGCTGATGTGCCAAACGAGCCTGTGGTCATCAACTCTGCGACTATCATTACGCAGTAATCGTTTTTTATAAACGGTATAAGATAAGCGGTTTGTCATTAATAGCCGCTTATCTTACCTTATGAGGATAAAGATACATGCAAAGCTTTAATCATTTAATCACGACCCGCCCTCATGAGGTGCGGCAAGTTTTGATTAGCGATTTGCATTTATCGCCAGAAGAGCCTGCCTTAGTGCAGGCTTTTTTGGCCCTGCTTGATGATTGCCTTGCCCTGCCTCAGCTTAAACGTTTATTTATCTTAGGCGATTGGTTTGAGGTTTGGATTGGCGATGACGCTTATTTGACCTTATCAGAAGACGCGCGCCAAAACCATTGGCTCACGCCGCTTATCGTTAAACTAAAAAAACTGCGAGTCGCTGGCTGTGAGATATTGGTCATGCATGGCAACCGTGACTTCCTCTTAGGTCAGCCCTTTTGTAGCTTATTTGGCGGTGAGCTGATTTATGAGCCGTATTATTTAACCGTCGGACAGCAGAATTACCGCTTAGAACACGGCGATGCCTTATGTACCGATGATAAAAAATATCAGTTTTTTCGTAAAATGATGCGTAACCGTTTGACGCAGTGGTATTTACTCAATAAATCGCTGACAAAGCGCTTAGCGATTGCCGATAAATTACGGCAAAAAAGTCAGCAAAATAATGCCAACAAAGCCGCTTATATCATGGACGTCAATGAAGATGCAGTAATACAAGCCGTAGCTGATAACAATGCGTTGTTACATGGTCATACCCATCGCCCAGCCATTCATCAGGCGACGACAGATAAAAAACGCTACGTACTTGGCGATTGGCGCTTACTTGATAAAGAGTCACGCCAGCCAAAAGTCAGCGCCGTGATTGGGGCGGTGACGGCAGATGGTGATACAGGCGATAATGCTGCTGAGTTTGAGTTGGTTGAGTTTAAGATGACTGTCTAAACCCTATCTAACCTGCTGCTACAATTTTTATAAAACTGTACGAACAAAAAAAACTCCGCTTAGCACGGAGTTTTTTATTGGTTTAGTTATTTTTTAAACCATCGTTGTAAATAACGATTATCCAAAAACAGTGACTTTACTCTGTCTCACCATCCTGCCAACGAAGATGCTGTGCGTTGAGTGATAAAGCCGTCTGGCGTTTGACCATTATCTGCTTGCCAGCGCTGGAACGCCTTACGCGTATTGGTACCAACGATGCCATCAGCGCCTTTGGTATCATAACCCATGCTGGTTAAACGCTGCTGCAAATTACGCACTTGCGCGGTCGATAATGGACGCTCATAGCGCGGCCATGATTTTTGTAAGCCGCTCTGACCTGCCAGCGCTTTACCAAGTAAGCTCACACCAAGCGCATAGTTTGATGAGTTGTTGTAAACCTTGATGACATCAAAGTTTGGGCTAAGTAATAGGACTGGACCATCTTTACCAGCAGGTAGCCATAGCTCCATTTGCGTATTGGCATCTAAATAAACATCAGCGATGGTATCCACGCCCATCGCCGCCCATCTAGCCGCAGGTTGCTTGGTACCAACCGTTGAGTAATCAAACGACGCAGGTACAGTCGCTTCATAAAATGGCGCAAGGCCTCGCACCCAACCTGAATTACTCAGGTAATTGGCAGTAGAGGCCAGAGCATCGCTCGTTGCCCATGGGTTACGATGACCGTTACCATCACCATCAACGCCGTGTTTCAGCCAGGTATCAGGGATAAACTGCGTCTGCCCCATACCGCCTGCCCAAGAGCCATCGAGCTGTGACCATGAGACATCGCCGCGCTGCAATAGCGTCGCTAGTGACAATAACTGGGTTTCAGCAAATTCTTGGCGACGGCCATCATAAGCAAGGCTGGCAAGCGAGCTTGGAATACTGCTATTGCCCGTTACCACACCGTATGATGACTCCATGCCCCAAATCGCAGCGATGATTTCTGCATTGACGCCATATTGCGACTCTAACTGTGATAAAAAGGCGCGTTGCTCGGCAAACTTACGCTTACCTGTGCTGACACGGCCATCTGATACGGCAGAATCGACATATTCCCAAGGCATTTTAGAAAACTCTGGCTGCCCTGAATCCAGCGAGATAACTTGCTGGTTTAAATAAGCCGTATCAAGCAAACGACGCACGGTCGAAGCATCGTGACCCGCTGCAATGGCGCGCATCGAAAAGTCAGATTTCCAATCGGAAAAACTGTTATAGCTTGGTTTAGTAACCGGCTGCGGCTTGACGACTGGTACAGGCGTTGGCTTTACCTGAATGGTTTGGGTTTGGGTAATTTGCACATTACCTTGGCGTACAGGGGTACTCGGCTTTTGCATTGCCTGCTGACTGGTACAGCCGACCATAACTAACGCGGGAAACAAGGCAAGGTATTGTTTGTTTAATAACATAAATTTCTCAAATATGAATAAGTAAAGCAACTGATAGCTAATAATTAATAGCGAGCAAGCAATAACAATTAACAGCCACCAAAAAATTGCAGCAAATTTAACGTCTTAAAGTCTAACGTCCAAGCACCGCACGTGGGTCGATAGGGTTACCATTTAGGCGTACTTGGAATTCTAAGCCAACTTGGTTGCTCTCACCGCTGCTACCCATATTTGCAATACGCTGTCCGCGCTGTACCGCTTCACCTTCTTTTACCAGCAAGGCACTGTTATGCGCATAAGCAGTAATGTAGTTATCGCTATGACGAATCATAATTAGGTTGCCATACTCAGGCAGGCCGTTACCTGAATACAGCACCGTACCCGATTGGCTGGCAAGCACTGGATCGCCGACATTACCGGCAAACCACATACCCATATTACCGGCAGCAGCATCAAAGTTACGAATCACTTGGTTGCGACTTGGATACTCATAACCAGACGTTGCGTTGGCGGTCACTTCATAAACAGGCGTTTGCGAATAGTTCGGAGTATTGTTCACAGGTGGTGTATAACTCGGCTGTGGCCGTGTTTGAGCAGGGGCGTTATAGCGATTGTCATTATTGGCGCTTACTGGTTCGCCTTGCCATAATTTTAGCCATTGACCACTATAAATCGTATATTTGCTATCTAAACCATTGATCGCACCGATTTGGCGATAATTGAGACGATAGCGGGCGGCGATTTGACTGACAGTGTCGCCACGCTGCACACGATAATAATTGGGCACGCCTTGTCCATTGGTGATAACCTTCGGTCCCTGATTAGCCCCTTGATAGGTGGGTTTGGTGGCACAGCCGACCATCGTCACGGTCGCTGCCGTCAATGTTCCCATCAAGGCTAGGGTTGCTAAGCGTGATCCAGCAATAAGCTTCTTCATACAAGATTTCCTATTCTTTATGTTACTCACAAACTCCTTGTGTTACTCACAAGCATTTTGCTAACGGTTGTAACGTTTAATGTCCTAAACACCATAATATTCATTTAATAAACCCCACTCTCAACTTGTTTTTCTAAGGTATTGGTTTACTTAGTTTTTAAAATTTCAGTTAAAACAATTAGAATTTTAAATTCTATAAAAATCAAAAGCCTACGATAAGTTGAGATTGGCGTTTAATAACCAATGGTTTTTAGCTCATTCAATAATAAATGGTTTGTAGCGATTTTAAGCTCTAATAAATTTAAGCACTGACAAATGTCATCATGGACTTAGATAAATCAGTCAATTTACAGCACTAATTACAGTACTAAGGCTGAGAGTGACGCAAGGGTTTCGGTCGGCGTATGATGCAGGCGCACAGGCGATACACTAATATACCCTGCTGCCACCGCTTGGTCATCCATCATCTGTATTTCTGCTGATTCAATACTTGCGTCGTCTGTTAATAATTCCCGTTGGCGTTTGCGTAACGATAGCCAGTAGGCATCGCGTCCGCGTGGATCGACCACATGATGAACGGGACGCGCAATCTGACTGTGACTCAGCGCTGTTATTTTTCGACCTTTAATCGCAGCTACGCTTTTGACATCAGGAATATTAACGTTTAATACATGATAGGGCAAATTTTTGCAAGCCTCCAATATCGGTGTATCGGTCATGAGTTTGACAATCTCATTGGCCGCCATTTGATAATGACTGGCCTGCTGCGCTTCGTCATTTTTTGTGCCGCCACCTACCAAAGAGGTTGCGATCGCTGGTATGCCAAAAAGCTGGGCGGTCAAAGCCGCGCCAAAGGTACCCGAAAATAAAACGTCCTGACCAAGATTGGCACCGGAATTGATGCCAGTAATCACCCAGTCAAAATCGCTATGACGATAGAGTTCATGTAACGCCAAATAAACGCAGTCAGCGGGTGAACCATTGACTGCTATAAAACCCGAATCTAACTTATGGGTATATAACGGCGTTGAGATGCTCAAAGCGCTGGCGCAGCCGCTTTGCTCATTACTTGGTGCGACCACCACCACTTCTGCGATGGTCGACAATGCCTGATAAAGCGCCAATAGCCCTGGCGCATGCACCCCATCATCGTTACTCATTAAAATTTTCATTTTTGCCCAATTTTGCTTAATATCGTCATTAATGACCGTCTGTCAGGTTCTCTACTTTTCTATCCTAAAACCGCTATAATTATGCCTGCCGAAATCAAGAAAAATAAAGACAGACATTATGGATAGTGCTGTCGCGTTTTAGATTTTGGGCGATTATACCCTACTCGCCTCGCGAGGCGAACCCAGACTTTGAGCAAGTTCAAATTACTATTTGATTTTATTCATAATTTTAATAGTAGCAGTAAGCATCTTTTGCAAAAGGTAAGACGTCGCGGTTACAGTAGGCAACAAGGGACAACACGATCAATTGATACTTTTATGTTGAGGTAACTTAGGGCGATATAATGCTGATATGTTGCTGTAAAGGCGGCTTAGCTCACAATATATCTACACATAAATCAATATTTTATGTGACTTTTATTTTTTTACCCATTAACATAGCACCATCAAACAAAGATAAGCGAGTGTAATACTGAATGAAAAATCAATCGATATTATCTATAGCTTCTGTGATAGCAAAGACCGCCTCAAAAGTTGGTCTTGCAGGACTGATAACGTCTATTGCTATGCTGTCTCAAGCGACCCAAGCTGCGTCCAATGCGTCGACTACCATTCCAGTAGATTTATCGGGCATTAATATCACCAAGCATGAAATTGCGGTGATGCATGTGTTATCAGAGATTTGCCCACCGATGTTAACTGGCAAACAAAAACAGCGCTTTTATAAATCTTATAACGTACAGCTGCATGAATTGATGCCGTCGTTAGAGGATCCAAAAGCGGCTATTCAATACTTGTCTACGCAGCAAGATTACCGTCAAATTCTGCAAGGTATTCGTAGTTGGACCATGGGCTTCTCAAAACAAGAGAACAAAGCCTTATGCGAAGATTTGGCCAATGCTGAATATCATTAATCCGTTTCGATAGAAAAGTAAATTCGCTAAAATCTAGCATCTGGTCAACGTAAATAAATACCTTTACTATTAACGACAATAAAATCTGGTTATTATGACGTGATAGATGCTAGGCAAAAACCTTTGATAATCAGCTTTTAGTAATTGCTCTTATAAATTTTAAATAAGAATCTGCATTAAGCCTATACTGGGTTTATTAAAGACTACATTTATATTGCAAAATCAGCTTGCTGTATCGTCCGCTCATAGCAGACGATACAGCAAGTTTTTTTATGGATATTAAAAAAGTTGCTATAAATCCAATTTCTAATCGTGAATAATTTTATTTTATTTATCATTTCCCCATCGAGCGGCATTTTGCTAAGATAAGGCGTTAATTTTATGTCCATCGCTCAGTCACTAAGGCTTTCAGCAAAAATCTGTTCTGACGCTTATTTTAAAGCGCTTATGTTAGATTAACTTGAGATTTAGCCTGTGATGGCAGCGATAGATACATTTGGTTTTATGATGCGGTGTAACAATCTATGACAGTAAAGCATGTGAAAAAACAGCTGGTACAGCTGGTAGTGGGCGTTAGTGTTTCTATGAGTGCAATGATGGCGGGCGCAGCCATTCAGCCTCCTGAAATGGACAATACCGCCTATGTATTAATGGACTATAACACGGGTGAGATACTGGCGCAGAAAAACGCCAATCAACCACTGCCACCAGCGTCTTTGACAAAGATGATGACCAGCTACATGATTGAGCAGCGCTTAGCGTCAGGTGATCTTAAAGAAGACGAGCAAGTACTGATGAGCGCCAATGCTTGGTGCCGCGGTAGTAGCAGTGAGTCATGCATGTATGTACCAGTCAATAAAAGCGCCAGCGTGATCGATATGCTACGCGGTATCATCATTCAATCAGGTAACGATGCTTCAAAAGCGATGGCCGAACACATCGCTGGTAGCGAAGCTTCGTTTGCGATTTTGATGAATGAAGAAGCCGAAAAAATCGGCATGAAAAATACCCATTTTGTCAATGCCACAGGTATGCCCGATGAAGGCCACGAAGCATCAGCTTTAGACTTAGCAAAACTTTCGCGTGCTATTATCAAAAACAGTGGCGACTATTATGGTCTTTATTCGGAAAAAGAGTTTACCTATAACGGTATCACGCAGGGTAACCGTAACGCCCTACTTGCGACCGACCCGACGGTTGATGGCTTAAAAACAGGTCATACTGACGCCGCAGGCTATTGCTTAGCAGCGTCAAGTAAGCGTGACGATATGCGCCTTATCTCTGTCATTATGGGCACAAAAAGTCAACAAGCGCGCGCCGATCAGTCACGTGAGTTGCTAAACTGGGGCTTTGGCCACTTTACCACCGTCACTAAAGCGCCGGCTGGCCAATTCGTCAGTAAAGTACCGGTTTGGTTTGGCGAAGCAAAAGAAGTGGAGTTGACAACCGGTGACAGTTTGCAGATTTTGACCAGCAAAACCCAAAAGAATAAAATCACCACCGTGGTCGATATTCCTGAAAGCTTAGAAGCTCCTATCAAAAAAGGTCAAGAAATTGGCAAAATGATGGCGGTAATTGATGGTAAAGCAGTTGCCTCAGTTCCTGTCGTTGCTACGAGCGATATCGAACAATCAGGATTTATGAGCCGTATTTGGCAACGTTTCACGCGCTGGGCACAAAACTTGTTTTAAGCACTTGTCTTAAATCTTTAGCTTAACAATTCGTTCTAAAAGCCATTTGATATTAGATAACAGTGTTTAGCGAGCTTAATATAAAAAAGACGCCTTTGATGGGTGTCTTTTTTATTGGTCTTTTTTTAACTTTAGCTTCATGAATACCGTCATATTTAAGAGCAAGCAAGCCAGCTTTTTAGCAAATTACTCAGCGCTTTGTCTTCATAGCTCGCCACCTGACAGTAATCTACCCCAGCGGCTTTTAATCCATGCTCAAAACTACCCAAATGTAGCGCCTGCTGCTGCGAATACCAATACACCAATAAAGCACGATGACTGGTCTCAGAAGCACGAATACGTCTTGCCAAGGCTTCAGCGCTACTTGGTAATACATCTTCAGCAAACATCACCATATCGAAATTTTTATCGTTTATATCATCAATAACCAGCTGTTCATGTTGATAGCAGGTGACACGTGCCCCTAGTCGTTGTAACTCCTCTAGCAAAGCGCCGCTATCTTGATAGTAATAATACATAACGTCAAGCCCAGACAGCAAATACTGCTGGCGCGATTGACGCTGATTGGACAGCTGCATAGTAACTATAAATTCTGTTCCGACCCCTAGCGTGCTATTTACCTCGACACTAGCGCCCATCAGCTGCGCCATTTGCTTAACGACCGGCAAGCCAATACCCGTGCCTTCATACTGACGGGTTTGCGATGAATCTACTTGAAAGAACGGATTGAAAATATCTTCTATAAAGCTGCTATCGATACCGATACCGCTATCTTTTATCCTTATCTGCCAGCGGTTGCTGTGGTCGAAATGGGTCAGCTGCGAAGTAACGCTTACTTGCCCTGCTGGGGTAAACTTAATAGCGTTACTCAGTAGGATCGACAGTATCTGCTGGATCTTTTCGGCGTCGCCTTCGAGGCTATAATCAATATGATGAATATGACTGCTTAAATCCAAACCTTTCTGCTTGGCAATAGGTTCATATTCGGCCAATAGGTCTGAAATTAATTGTAGCGGATTAAACTCACTGATTTGTAGGCTGATTTGCCCTTTTTGAATTTGATTCAGTTGTATAATTTGATTGAGCGCCAATACCAATTTATCACTGCCATTGTGAATAATCTCAACTGCGTCTTTTTGCTCAGCGTTTAGCTGTTCACCTTCTAATAACTGTAAACCGCCAACGATGGCATTCAATGAAGTTTTTAGCTCATGGGTTATCATACTTTGAAAATTATGCAGCTGCACGTCAAGCGATAAATCTTTTTGATGTAACTGCTGCTCAAACACGGCCAGCGCTGCATAATCTTGTTTCGACGCTTGCAGGCGATTAAACAAAGTGATAAAAGCCTGCTTAATCTGCACCAATTCTTCAAATTTAAAGCGCTGCGGAATCGCCGGTAGCTGCTCAAGCTCAGGGTTTTTTAGCACGATATCGCAAACTTCGGTCAGCGCGGCGATATCTTTTGATGGCCAGTTTAGTTTGCGCAGAATAAACAACGCCCAGATAATCGCCAACGACGTTGTCATTAACCACAGCCATAAATTGCTTTGCACCCAATCTGCCCGCAGTGCCGCCACATTTAAAGTAATATTGATATAGCCAACCAAGGCGGTATCAGACGACATTTCGCTCACTGAGTCGCTTATAGGGTCGCTCTCTGAGTTTGAGTTAGTATTGATGGTGGTCAAAGTCGTAAAATTTTTCTGCTCGCCGTTTAGCGTATCACTACCGATAGAAAGTGTGCTAGTACCATCAACATAGTCACCGACGACCGGATAATTAAAGCTGACCGCATTGGCAAATAAAGCATTTTTCCAATCGTCTTTTGACAGATTGCTATCAGCAATTGGCTGCGAGGTGGTATAAAACAAAATACTTTCGATATTTTGCTCATTTTCTAACAAAAAACGCACTTGATCAGCGACTACCTCATCGCCATCTACGCTCGCCGCGCTAAGCGTCAGAAGGTTCGCCAACTGCTGAGTATGCCGACGTTCTTCCTTATAATGCTGCACCAAGCCATAAACAAAAGACAATAAAAAACCTGCCAATACAGCCAAAATCATGGTCTGCATGATAGATTGCCAAATAAGCATGGGTAAGGTTTTTGGAGAGCGGTTGTTCATATGACTCAACTGAGTGAAGGCAACTTGTAATTATAATATAGATATATTATAGAGAGGATAAGGATAATGCGACATTTTAATGTAACTTAACACAGTCTTAAATTAAAAAATGCCATGACGACTGATATAGTCATCATGGCATTTTATATTACAGAAAAAGCTAAGAATCGAAAAACAGCAAAGTTAAAATAAAATGTTCTTTATTTGCTAAAAAATAAAGAAACTCACTATCTGGCAAAATTAACGCTTTTTATCTTTATTGGTAAATCTGGGCTTATCTTTGGTGGTAAATTTTTGCGCGCGATTGCGTTCACGTTGGCGTAATTGCTGGGCCTTTGCTTTGGTTGGTGTATCACTTTTATTGGCGTACGGGTTTTCATTTTGCTTAAAGATAACATTGAGCGGCGTGCCTTCAAGCTTAAAGACTTGACGGAATTGGTTTTCAAGATAGCGTTGATAGCTTTTTGGCAGCGCAGACGTTTGATTACCATGAATCACAATCACCGGCGGATTATGACCACCAATATGCGCAAAACGTAGTTTAATACGGCGACCAGCAACCGTTGGCGGCGGATTGGCCGTGACCGCATCTTGTAAAATCTGCGTCAAGCGGTTGGTTGATACCTCAAACATCGACGACTGATAAGCACGTAAGATAGAAGGATATAAATTACCAACCCCAGTGCCGTGTAGCGCCGAGATAAGATGTACTTTGACATATGGGATAAAGTTAAAGCGGCGATCCATTTCAAGCTTGATATAGTCTTTTTGATCTTGCGTCAGACCGTCCCATTTATTAATGGCAACTACCAATGCACGCCCTGCATCAAGCGCATAACCAATCATATTTAAGTCTTGGTCGACAATGCCTTCGTGCGCATCAATCACAATGATGGTTACGTTAGAATCTTCAATCGCTTGCAAGGTTTTAATGACCGAGAACTTCTCTACCTTTTCATCGATTTTACCGCGGCGACGTACGCCAGCCGTATCAATCAAAACATAATCTTTGCCATCGCGTGTATAAGGAATATAAATACTATCGCGCGTCGTACCGGGCATATCAAACACCACCACACGGTCTTCACCCAATAAACGGTTGACCAGCGTTGATTTACCAACGTTTGGACGACCGATAATCGCAAGCTTTAGCCCTCTTGGCTCGACGATATTTTCTTGCGTTGGCATATCAGCGGTCAACGCTTCTAGCAAGTTACCGACACCGCGCCCATGACTGGCAGCCATCGGATACGGCTCACCTAAACCTAACGCATAAAACTCTGCCGGCGCCGCATCATGGACACCATCGACTTTATTGGCGACGACATAAACAGGCTTACCAAGGGTATGCAAAAACTTACCAATCTCAGCATCGGCACCAATCATACCGGCACGCGCATCAACGACGAAAACGATAATATCGGCTTCATGAATGGCAGTATGCGACTGCTCAGACATATAGTCATCAATGTTGCCGCTACCATCGTCTGCCTCACCAATACCGCCGGTGTCGACTACGATAAAGGATTTGTCTTCGTAGGTTGCATCACCGTATTGACGGTCACGAGTCAGCCCTGATAAATCAGCAACCAATGCCTGCCGACTTTTAGTGAACTGGTTAAATAAGGTAGATTTACCGACGTTTGGACGGCCAATTAAGGCGACCACAGGCTTGATACTCATGGGTTACTCTCAGTGAATGACACAGTGATGTGTACAATGGCGGACGCTGCGTTTACGCTTATATTAAGAAGAATAACGCTACTCAACCGCAAATTTAAATAAATGATAAAGATAAAATGATGATAAATAACAGTGGGCTTTTTGTATTAAGCAGTTGCTATAAATGGTTAATATGTCGCTTAAAGTATAGATAATTCAGACATATAAGCATCATGACCAATCAATCGTCATGACTTATACCATTAAAACCTAGCACTTATCGGTCGCATAGAGTACGCGAAAGCCACTACTTAAACAAGCAATTTACACAAGGCACGAAACGCTGACAAAGCAGCGTTTTTCTTGAACCTAATATCAGTATGCTTATTTAACGCTTTATTCGACAACTAGTTTTAATGCATTGTTTTAAAACATCGCTTTAGAACATAGACGTTTAAATAAGCCATTACTTATAACAAACCTAGCGTGCTAATTGCCAAATCGCTACTTGTCCTGCTGTACTTTGGGTCATTAACAGACTGCCTTGTACTTGCAAATTGGTCAAAGCACCTTTGGTCTGCACGCGGCTGACGATTTTACCGCTTACAGGATCAAATAAATGTACCACGCCATCAAAATCGCCTACTGCAATATAATTGCCAATCATTACAGGATTGGTGAGGTGACGGTAAGCCAACTCTTCGCTTTCCCATAACACTTCACCATTACTGCGGTTATAAGCGACCACTTTACCGTCTAAACTGGTGGCAATCACTTGCTGATTATTGACCGCAAGTGATTTTAAGCTAGCAAGTTCATTGACGAACATGACTTGACGCGAGGCTAAGTCAATACCGAGCAGCTGACCGCTATAACTGATGGCAAATAACTGATTATTATCAACAATCGGCATACCATCGACATCGCTCATGCGCTCAACTTCGCTACTACCCGCTCCGACGCCAACGCGGCGTGACCACTGCGGTAGACCATTATCAATAGTAATAGCATGTAAGCGACCGTCAGCCGTTGCTAGGAGTGCAGTTTTATCATCTAACAGTGTCGGCGCTGCTGTACCGCGTACGCTGATAGGAGGTACTTGGGTGGCAAACTGCCAAACAGATTGACCGTTTTGTAGCGACAGACCATGCAAGAAACCATCATTGGCCGATAAAATTACTCGGTTATTGCTGATTAATGCTGGGGTCAAAACCGTACCCGTTAATTGCTGCTGCCAGCGCTTGGCACCAGTGGCACTATCAAATGCCATCACTAAACCGCTGCGTGTACTCACAATAGCCGTCTGACTAAGGGCGTCTAATGCCACGCCGCCGGTGATTTGATCGCCTACATTGACTGACCATAGGCGCTGACCCTTGCTATCAAAGCCAGTCAAATCACCACCGCGCGAGGCAGTGACGATTTGCGAGTTGGCATAACCTACTTGCAGGCTAAGAGGATCTTTACTACTGGCTTTTTTGCTACCGACATCGGTACTAAAAACAGGTTGTAGTACGCTAATTGGCTGTGCGATTTGTACCAACTTTACAGGATCATTGACGACTGGTTTGATACCTCGATTACACCCAACGACTGCTGTTGCCATCACTGCGATGACGGCGACATGCATGGCCGTCGTTTTGATTGTCTTAACGTTTATCGTTTTATTTGAGCGAATAGCTTGAGTCATTATAGGTTCTCACTACCAATAAAGTAATCATGAATAAATTAGCCAGCAGTAAGTAAGTGGCACACAATAATAAGTATAATAAATAAGCACTTATGATTGATACTACCTTTTTAACTCACTGCGCTACTTAGTTTTAAAAGGGTTTGTACAACGTTTTATCGTGTTGCAATTTTTCTTTATTAGCACATTAGCGCTTTTGCTATTTTTTTAATATTTGGTTTTGGTATCTTTTTAACAACTGGCTTATGCACCAGCTTCTATCTTACTATTGTCTGCCGCATTTTCACCTTCGGCTGCGACTGGTTGTGCAGGTGCGCTAGGTTGTTGTATAAGTCCAGCTTGCGGCGCAATAGGTTCAGGCACGATACCGAGGCTTTCCATTTTTAATGCCAATACTGCACGCGTTTCTTGACGGCTACGTAACAATTCCCAAGCATTATTGTAAGATTTAATCGCCGCGTCTTTATTATTTTGCGCCAAATAAATATCACCCAATAGCTCTTGCTGGCTTGCCTCAAACGAGCTTGGCATATCGTTATTAGCTTCAGCTAAAGCAGCATCGGCATCGCCCGCTGCTAATAGTGTTTTGGCATAGCGCAGACGGGTAATCGCTTCTAAGCCTGCATCTCCTAAATCGATTGCCAGTGCTTTTTTAAAGGTCTCACCTGCACCTTTAAAATCATCACTGTCCACTTGCTGACGCGCTTTAATCATTAGCGCTTGCCACGCATAGACAGAGTTACCATGGGTGCTTACTAGAGTATCAATATCTTTATCTAGCTTTTTACGGCTCTCTGCTAGCGACGCTTGTGCCTCTGCTTCTAAGTCTGGGTTTTGTGATGCGAGGCTAACTTCTTCATTTAAACGTTGAATATCGGCGTAATGGTCGGCGGCTACCGTATCGACGCGCGCATGGTTATTTTGCCAATACGTCCAGCCAAAATAGGCTGCTAACGCCAATAAAATCGCAGTGACAATATAGCTGCCATATTGCTTTAACGCTTGCATTGAATTGTCTGCATTTGGCGAATTGGGTGTCAGAGCCATATATTTTTACCTGATAAAATTGATATGAAATTTTTAATGCTAAAGCCACAATCGCTTATTAACGAACGAAGTTGTCTTTAGTTGACAACCAATCTTGCGCGACTGTTTTTTGCTCACCCGTCTGCATGTCTTTGATACTAATGGTATTATCATCGAGTTCCTGTTGGGCGATAATCACTGTCAACGCCGCGCCCGACTTATCCGCCTTTTTCATTTGCGCTTTTAAGCTGGTTGCGCTCGCCATTTTTACGCGTAGGTCAGGACGGCTATAACGCAGCGCTTGCGCATAACTGATACCCGCACTATAAACTTCTGGATGGGCGACGACAAAAATATCGCAAGCAGGCAACTCTGCTATCGGTGATACAGCGTCGATAAGCAGTAATAAGCGCTCAAGTCCCATCGCAAAACCAACGGCTGGCTCAGACTTCACGGGTTTATTATCCCCTTTATCATCAGGAATCCCGATAGATTTTAACTGGCCAACCAAACCATCGTAACGGCCACCGGCACAAACGGTCGCTTGGCTACCGAGCTTATCAGTAACCCACTCAAATACGGTTTTATTATAATAATCAAGTCCACGTACTAAATGCGGATTAATCTCAAACTCAATCCCAAGTGCGGTCAGATACGCTTGCACTTGTTCAAAATGCGCTTTACTTTCAGCGCCTAAAAACTCAGCAAGCTTTGGCGCCTCTGCCAATAGCGCTTGGGTACTCGCCTCTTTACTGTCTAAAATACGTAATGGATTGGTCGTCAAGCGGCGTTTGCTATCCTCATCTAGCTGCTCTTGTTTGTCAGTTAGATATGCAACCAATGCTTCACGATAAGCATGACGCTCATCAAGCTCACCCAAACTGTTAAGCTCTAAGCGCATCTCATCTTTTAGACCAAGCTCTTGCCACATCAAATGCGTCATAGCAATCAGCTCGGCATCAGCATCTGGTAGCGCACTACCAAAACTTTCGACACCCAATTGATGGAACTGGCGGTAGCGACCTTTTTGTGGACGCTCATAGCGAAACATTGGACCTACATACCAAAGCTTTGGCGTATCGCCGCGCAGCAAATTGTGCTCAATCACCGCGCGTACCGCCCCTGCCGTGCCTTCTGGACGCAATGCTAATGGCGTTGGCGGCTCAGACTTATCGGTAAAGCTATACATCTCTTTTTCGACGATGTCGGTTGCGCCGCCGATAGCACGCGCAAACAAGTCGGTTTGCTCAACGATAGGCAGGCGAATATGCTCATAACCGTATCTGCCCAATACATCTGCCAACATCGACTCTAAGTGCAGCCATTTTGCGGACTGGTCAGGCAAAATATCATTAAACCCTTTGATTGCTTTAATCATAGTACGGTCGCATCCTTAAATTTTTAACAAGCTATCTCTAATACTTTTTATTAATAATGACGGTTTTTATTAATAATCGCGCTTTATTTTCATCAGAAAACAAATCAGGGCGACGACTTATTTTACGCGAATGATTTCATTCTCACGTTTTTTTGCCAAATCTTCGGCATGCGCACGTACCATGCCTTCGATTTCATCAACCAAATTATTGGTATCAATCAAATGACTTTTTTCGCCCATACGGTAGACCAGTGATTTCGGTGCCGCGCCGACAATACCAATGTCTGCCTCTTTCGCTTCACCTGGGCCATTTACCTTACAACCAATCACCGACAAATTCATCGGCTCACGGATATCTTCTAAACGCGACTCTAATGCGGTCATTACTTTAATCACATCAAACTCTTGGCGCGAGCAGCTTGGGCAAGCGATAAAATTAACGCCATTTGAGCGGATATTGAGCGACTTTAAAATATCAAAGCCGATTTTAATTTCTTCTTCTGGCTCTGCTGCCAAGGAGATACGAATGGTATCGCCGATACCGTCTAATAACAGCCCGCCTAAGGCAATGGCAGATTTCACCGCGCCAGTACGATACACGCCCGCTTCAGTGACGCCTAAATGCAAAGGATTATCAATCTGCGCAGAAATCAGACGATAGGCATCTAAGGTTAAAAACACGTTACTGGCTTTTACCGAGACTTTGTATTGATCAAAGTTTAAACGCTCTAAGATATCGATATGGCGCATGGCTGATTCAAGCATCGCCTCACCGGTTGGCTCGGTATATTTACGCTGAATGTCTTTTTCCAATGAGCCTGCGTTGACGCCAATACGAATCGGAATATTATAATCTTTGGCGCAAGCGACCACTTCGCGGACTTTGGCGTCGCTACCGATATTACCCGGGTTAATCCGCAGACAATCGGCGCCCGCTGCTGCAACCGCTAGGGCGATTTTATGATCAAAATGTACGTCTGCGATAAGGGGTACACTAACCCGCTTACGAATCTCGGCAAAGGCGTTGACGGTGTCCATTGTCGGTGTCGACACGCGCATCAAATCCGCACCCGCTTCAACGCAGCGCTCGATTTGGGCAACGGTCGCTTCTACATCACAAGTATCGGTATTGGTCATGCTTTGCACACTAATCGGTGCATCGCCGCCGATTGCGACATCACCAACGTATATTTTTTTGGTAAGACGACGGTTAATAGGCGCTGACGTTGACATAGACAAACCCTTTCATTGGATCAAATTGGAACGAATTGAAACTAAAATCTGGAAACCAACATTACTTTTTAACGCTAACAGCTTATTAAGAACAATCGTTTTGTTAAGTTTAATAGCTGTTAAATATTAAGGTGCAAGCTCAAAGCTGGCCTGCGTACCTGTGGCATAACTGTCTAACGCCACGGCTTCTTCATTAAGCATTAAGCTGACATTTTTGACATTATCAATCTGTACGTTAAAAGGCGGTGTACCTGATAACTTATAATCGCCAACAGTTTGCGAGCCATTCATCAGATTACTACCTGAGGCATCGGTAATCACCACAACAGCGGCATCGGTCAGCTTCACGTCGAGCGTAGCGGCAGCTGTACTTTCACCGCCCAAATTCAGCGCCGAGCCAGACGCACCAACGCCATTGTTATCAACATCAATCGCTGCGCCTTGTGCTTGCTCTAGTGCTGAGATATCTTCGCTGGTCGTTACTGGCTGCTCATTATTGTCTTTACTGGCGTTAGACACCATGCGAAATAAGAAAATCGCTAAAATAATAACGCCAATCACCGCAATGATTAACAAGGGATTAAAACGAATACGGTTGTGAGTATCGCGCTGCAAGGTACCCATCGGGCGTAGTGGCGACTCAATATTCTGAGGCGCGCGCGCTTTTAGCTCATTAGGATAAGCGGCATCAAAGCTGCTCGCTACTTTTATGGGATCTAAACCCAAAAACTTAGCGTAGTTAATTGCAAAACCCCGCGCAAACGCCGCTTGTGGTAAATCCGCAAAATTCTCATTTTCGAGCGCTTGTAAATGACGTTTTAAAATAAATAATTCGGCAGCGGCTTCTTCTAAACTGACTTGTTTGGTTTTGCGGGCTTGCTGCAACATGGCACCAAATGATCCCTGAGCGTTAGATTGTGTGTTTGATGATGGGGTGGTCATTTCCATTGTGCCTCTGGATTATTAAGCCAAATCTTAAGTTGTTTTGCTTCATCGCTTAGTGGATAAGCAGATAAAAGCTGCTGAGCCAATTGCTGGCGCGTTGCTATGTTATTTTGTGCCGCGGCTAGTTTGATACCCTGTAATAGCAAACGCGGGCTAATACCCTGCCCTTGTACCAGTAGTAAGGTTTCATCATAAAGCCTTTGAGCCTGCTGCACACGCTGCTGCTCAAGTAGCAAATCAACCAGTTCAATATGCGCAATCACACTGTTGCGGTTGCCATCTAATGCGCGCAAAAATGCTTTGGCAGCAGCTGGATGATCATTGAGCTGAAGATAGGTACGCCCTAAATTTTCTAACGCCCCAATTCGGCCTTCGTAGCCAAGCGCCGCCCCTGCAATCTCAAACTGCTCCGCCGCCTCTTTATAACGCTTCATTTGCGACAAATAAACGCCATAATTATTGTGCGCTTGATCAAAATCTTTATCTAGCATAATGGCTTTTTTAAAGTATTGATCGGCTTTTGCAAGATTTAGGCGACTGCCCTCTTGCTGCAACAAAATGCCCATCATATCATAGGCGGGCGCATAACGGCTATCGGCAGCAAAGGCTTTTTCAAGTTGACGCTGGGCGGTATCGAGCTCATTTTTGCGGATATATTGTGCAGCAAGTGACGTGCGAACGCGAGCAATTTCTTGCTGATCCAAATTGCGATTGTCGCTCGGTCGCGTCGACGTTTGATAAGGTGCATTACCAATCAAATCTGTGGTCGTCGTACTTTGACAACCGCTTAATAGCAAAGCACTTAATAAAAAAGCACTTAGCGCACTGGTTAACAAAATAACTTTTGCGCCGCGCGTTTGGCCAATACTAACAGCTGATTGCTGCGCCGGTTGAGAAAGTAAGGTTTGATATTTGAACTGACAAAGATTTTTAAAATTCATCATAGCCGCCATCATAAAACTGTGGGTCAATGCGTTCGATCATCGAGGCATCAGTTTAATGGATTTAGCACCCATAAGTACAATTTAGTTGATATTAATTGTGCTGCTCTTTGTTATTGATGCTCGTAACTACATTTTATTACCGTTGTGAGATAAAAACGACAGATAAGCAATTCAATTCATTGCCTTACCTGTCTAATTGTCAATCAGCAAATATTTAACCCTAACTTCCTAACTTTGGACAATAAAAACGGCATTAAATAATTTCCCGATCTTTAATACTTTGCTGCCATGCTGCTGAACGACGCGTTCTATCCGCCACTTGTCCAACCAATTGACCACAAGCGGCATCGATATCGTCACCGCGCGTTTGGCGAATGGTACACACAAAACCCGCTTGGCTTAAAATATCGCTAAAGGCATGAATGCGGTTATTGCTCGATTTATCATACGGCGCATGCGGGAACGGGTTAAACGGAATCAGGTTAATCTTACTTGGCAAATCTTTTAATAATGCCACCAGCTGATGGGCGTGCTCATTGCTATCATTGACGCCATCAAGCATGACATATTCAATCGTGACATGCTTTTTATGACGCGGATTGACATCATAAACGTAGTTTTTTGCCGCGGCAATCAGCTCATCTAACGGATATTTTTTATTAATCGGCACTAGCTCATTACGCAACTCATCGTTTGGTGCATGCAAGGATATCGCCAATGCCACATCAATATCTTGCGCCAATTGGTACATTTTTGGCACCACACCTGAAGTCGATAGCGTCACACGGCGTTTTGATAAACCGTAAGCATGATCGCTTAGCATCAGCTCCATTGAGCCAACCACGGGTTTATAATTTAATAAAGGCTCACCCATGCCCATCATCACGACGTTGGTGACGTTATTTTCCCATAAACCATGGTCAACGTTGTCTAAACTGTCATTGTCATCGCTCATATAAGAAGCGTTCGCCACCCATAACTGCCCAATAATTTCAGCAGGGGTTAAATCACGTTCGAAACCCTGCTTACCAGTACTACAAAAACTACAGTCTAGCGCGCAGCCAACTTGCGAGGAGATACATAAGGTTTTGCGACCGTTCAGCTTGCTATCATCGGCCGGAATCAATACCGTCTCGACCAATGAGCCACCCGTGACTTCAAAGACCCATTTACGCGTACCATCATCGCTATACTGACGATGAATCACTTTTGGCGGCGTGACACAAGCATGGGCTGATAATTTATCACGCAAGGATTTGCTCAAATTAGTCATTTGCTCAAAATCGGTCACCCCATGCTGATAAATCCATTTAATCACTTGCGTCGCACGAAACGGCTTTTCGCCAATACTTTTGAAATAATCGGCCAGTTGTGCTTGCGTCATGCCCAATAAGTTGGTTTTTGCTTGTGCTTCATCGACAAGCTTGATGCTATTGGCAGGCTTTTTAGCAGTCTGTGCCGGGATATGTTGGATAGGAGTTTCGAGAGTGGACATAATAGGTAACCTTTTTGCAGCCACTATAATAAGCACTGCAATTATTGAGATGGGCGTTGCCAGTTAATCATACATCTGATGTATGAGGGCATAAGCAATCCGTTATGAGCGCATTTTTATCCGCTTCTTTTATCAAAATATCTATAAACACTTAAATCTTATAAAAACATCATGACAATATGCTGATAAGGGATTGATAATGCTCGTAAAACTAATAATGAGGCAGATCTTTAAGAATTTCAATATAGAATCAAACTATTATAGCTAAAACGGCTTATACCAAAAGATATAAGCCGTCTTGCTACACTAATTATCGATAACCAGCATCAAAGCGATTATCAATAACTGCTGCTATTAACGTGTACGTGCACAAACTTCATCTTCATTGAAGAAATAGCTGATTTCACGGGCTGCTGATTCCGCTGAATCTGAACCATGAACGGCGTTTTCATCAATGCTGCTAGCGAAGTCAGCACGGATAGTGCCTTCATCAGCGTCTTTTGGGTTAGTTGCACCCATGATTTCACGGTGCTTAGCGATTGCGTTTTCGCCTTCTAGCACTGATACCAATACTGGACCTGACATCATGAAAGATTTTAGGTCGTTGTAAAATGGACGCTCAGCGTGCTCAGCGTAGAAACCGCCTGCTTTTTCATCATCAAGTTGTAGCATTTTAGCTGCAACAATTTTTAGACCCGCTTTTTCAAAACGGTCGTAGATAGCGCCGATGTGGTTGCCAGCTACTGCGTCAGGTTTGATGATAGATAAAGTACGTTCGTTAGCCATGAAAAGCTCCTATTAAGAGTGGGTTGGATAAGAAATAAATTGTTATGTCTTTGGCCACTGTGTTGGTATCGGCTAAATTAAGCCATTTTTATTTGCCAATGCGGCAACCTGAGTGCCAACACAGGATTGCTGCCTATTATAATGGTTGACGATATAAATGATAGGGTTAATTTAGGAAAGTCGCTTGCATAAAGCCAAAACTTACCGCTCATTTCTCAAATATTTATGATTTATTGCTACTAAAAAGCCCCAATGCTGAGCAATGGGGCTTTTTTATGTAGCTAAAAACACTATCTACGCATCATACGGATCGCGTAATACAATCGTTTCTTCACGGTCAGGACCGGTTGAGATGATATCAACTGGGCAACCAATCAACTCTTCGATACGTTTGATGTAAATTTTAGCGTTTTCTGGTAGGTCGTCATAGCTTGTGATACCAACCGTTGACTCGCTCCAGCCTTGTAGGGTTTCGTACTTAGGCGTGACTGACTCATAGAATTCAGCATCATGCGCGCCAGCACACTCCGTCTCAGGTAAGTTATAACCGACACCGATTAATAGCTCTTCTAGACCGTCTAACACGTCAAGCTTAGTCAAGCAGATACCTGACATAGAGTTCAGTACCACAGCACGGCGTAATGATTCGGCATCGAACCAACCACAGCGACGCGCGCGACCAGTGGTTGCACCAAACTCATGACCAACTTTGGCTAAATGCGCCCCAACATCATCAAACAATTCAGTTGGGAACGGACCGCTACCAACACGTGTGGTGTAAGCTTTAGTAATACCCAATACATAGTCTAAATACAAGGGACCGATACCGGTACCAGTCGATACACCGCCCGCAGTGACGCTAGAGCTGGTGACAAACGGATAAGTACCGTGGTCGATATCAAGCAAGGTACCTTGCGCACCTTCAAACATTAAGTTTTTGCCAGCAAGACGTAATTGGTTTAGGTCCTCTGTTACATCGGTAACCATGCCTTTGATTTCTTCGCGCCACTCTTGGCAAAGCTTAAAGGTTTCATCAAAATCAATGGCATCAACTTTATAGTACTGAGTCAGTTGGAAGTTATGATATTCAATTAAATTACGTAGTTTTTCTTCTAAGTCATCACGGAACAAGTCAGCAAGTTTAATTGCACGGCGCGCAACTTTATCCTCATAAGCTGGACCAATACCGCGACCTGTGGTACCGATTTTGCCCGTGCCGCGCTTAGCTTCGCGTGCTTGGTCAAGCGCCACGTGATAAGGCATAATTAATGGACAGTTTGGTGAAATACGTAGGCGCTCACGGACTGGCACATTCTTCTCTTCTAGGGCTTTCATCTCTTTTAATAGAGCGTCAGGTGCAAGCACCACGCCGTTACCGATGAAGCACGTTACGCCTTCACGCAAGATACCTGAAGGAATCAGATGTAGGATGGTGGTTTTGCCATCGACAACTAAGGTGTGACCGGCATTATGCCCGCCTTGGAAACGTGCAACGGCTGAGGCTTTTTCGGTCAGTAAATCAACGATTTTACCTTTACCTTCATCGCCCCATTGGCTACCCAAAACTACGACATTCTTACCCATGATTAATCCTTACCTTTATATATTGAGGTGTGTGCAGCAATAATTTTAAAACAACCTAGCAAAACTTAATTAGCACTAAGAAATGATATGTTATTCACTGTCTGTTTTTCAAAATTTAATAAATAAGCTTCAATAAATGAGCCTTATTCAAACTGGTTGTGAGCGTAACGGTTTTTTTAAATTTAAACCGCTTCTAGCCGCCACTCATTATCTACAAAGTTTAAACGGTGCGTCAGCGCTGCTGGACGGTCATCAGCCGTTAATGGCATAGTGACGCGGTAACCTTGCTGACGTAAGCTTGTGACCTGCTGCAATAGATTCTGCATTTGCGCTTTATCAGCATTAGCTTGCTGTAAAGCCTCATAATCAACCAATACAATAATTGGTGACTCAAGCTGCGTATGCGCCAACAAACGGCTGACATCCATACTAAAGCCTGTCGCTTGACGGGGCTGCTTTGCGCTTAATTGACCAACACTTTGCATACCATCAAAACGCCCACCACGTACCAGTGGCTGAGTTTCGCTATTGATATAGCCGTTAAATATAATGCCGGTATGATAATGATAGCCCGACAGTTCGGTCACATCGATACTGACTGGTGTCTGCCACTGCGATTCTAAGTGTGCTTTTAGACGTTGTAGCTCATCGACAGCCGTCACAATGTGCGTATCTTGTTTAGCCATATCTGACAGCGTGTCTAACAGTTTTGCCATGTCATGACCAAAGCGCGCCAATGCGTAAAAATCATTACCCATTGTCAGTAGCTGACAGACACGTTTTAGCTCAGGTAAATTCTTATTGGCATAAAGATGCATCAACTGCTCGGTGTCATTATCTGACAACTCAGCCAGTGCCGCCAAACGCTTAAATATCGCCACATGACCCAAGTCAATATGTAGCGCTGCGCTCATATCCAAGCTATTGACCATACTAAACAGTACATCTATCAGCTCAATATCAGCTGCAAGTTCGCCGCAACCAAATATCTCTGCACCGAGTTGTAGCGGTGTACGTGAGCCAAAGAGCCCTGAAGGCAAGGTATGGATGACGTCGCCTGCATAGCAATAACGCGCAATACCATGACCGCCGTGATGGGCATCAATACGCAAAATCTGTGGCGTAATATCGGCGCGCACACCCATCAAACGACCGGTCAGCTGGTCGATAATCTTAAAGGTTTGACGTTTTAAATCTTCTGAAGCTTCACTCAATAACGATTCGGTAAACTCAATCATGGGCGGATTGACCAACTCATAGCCATGACTGATCAGCTGCTGGATCAATTGATGTCTCAAGACCTCTTGCTTATGGGCATCTTCAAACAGCACATCGACGACCCCGTCAGGCAGCAGCCAGCTATTATTGGCAACGTCGCTGGCAAAGTTGTTGAGATATGGCAGACCATTAGCGGCAGCACGGTTATCAGCAGGCTGGGTCGCCGCTGGTTTTGTCGTATTTGACTGGGCAGGTTTTGCAAAATCAGAACTGACAGACACAATGAATCCTTGTTTGGCGTAGCGCTTACCAAAAACGCGGTACTGATGCGGTACTAAAAGGTCGTATTCATAATGGCAGTGATATAAGGCGTTTTGTATTTTTGACGCGCAACATCACCGACCCAATTATCTATAAGCAAACTAGGTGACCGCAAAAGGGTGAGTAATAAGTATAAGTTAGGATGATAAGACGAGTATCTTTATGCGCTAAAATTTATGCGATAGAAAACTATGATAAATAATCAAGGCACTTTATGCTTTAGTTTAGCATAGCAGTCAAGCTTCGCCTAGTGACAATTGAACCCAATTGCCATCTAATTATTTTGCAAACGCTCGATGTATTAAACTCATTATCTCCTAAATTCATTATTTAACAAGGAAGCGGCCTGACTTATAAACCGTACTTAAACCTTGTAAAGCGTTTACCATCTGTTGCTTGATAACGCCTTATCGCTAGACTCATGTTACACTAAAGCATATTTTTATCTCGGAAAGCCTTATGTCCTCTGATTACCACCCAAATCCTGCCATCAACCAAACCAACGTCCTTGGCACTGCCCTCGCCAGCTGTTGTTTTGACCCTATTACTGGCTATTATCGCAATGGCTTTTGTCATACCGGTAACCATGACGTTGGTCAGCATACCGTCTGCGCGAAGATGACCAGCGAATTTTTAAACTTTTCTGCCAGTCGCGGTAATGACTTGATTACGCCGCTGCCTGAGTATGGTTTTGCTGGCCTACAACCTGGTGATTACTGGTGTATCTGCGCGCTACGCTGGGTTGAAGCATTAGACTTCGATATTGCCCCGCAGATAAAGCTCGAAGCCTGTCACGAAAGCTTATTAAGTTTGGTTGATATCGACACGCTGAAACGCTATGCATTGTAGTTTGCAGAGAAGCAATATAAAAAAGGTGAGGGACATAAATTAATAGGCTAAAGATGTTTTAGCCCATGTCATTTTCACGTTTATTTAACATTTATTTAATATTAGCCACCGACTAAAGGAGAAGGTATGAACCAAGATGATGACCTGATTGTCAAACCGACAACGCGTATCACACCTGACTCTAATGTCAGCCTTATCGACACCAGTATGGGCGATGAGCGCTCTTATTTAGATAATTACGCCAGCTATGACAGCTATATTTATGGCGACGCCGATGCGACGGTCGAAGATACGATTGAGACAATGACCGTCTATGATCCCGACTCTGAGCGCTATGAAGATATCGACTTATCGAGCGATGATGAAGTGGTCAATTGCTATGCCTACTCGCGTAAAACTGGCGAAAAAGTCAATAAGATCGGCCTAAATGACGTCAGTCGCGCTTTAAGTAATAGCGGGCAGTTTATTTGGCTGGGTCTTTATGACCCCAGTTTAGAGACCATGGTAAAAGTTAGAGATGCCTTTGAGCTGCACGAACTAGCCATTGAAGATGCCTTTGCTGACCATCAGCGCGCAAAAGTTGAAAACTACGATAATGACATGATATTTGTGGTGCTACGTACCGCCAAGCTCGAAGACAACGTCATTCGCTACGGCACCACGGCGATATTTATGGGCAAAAACTATCTGATTACCATTCGTAATGGGCCGTCGAACTCTTATGCGCCGGTGCGCGAACACTGTCATCGCCGCCCAGAAAAGCTGCGCATGGGGCCTATCTTTGTCCTGCATGCCATACTCGATTTTATCGTCGATAACTATATGCCGATTACCGATCGCTTAGGCAGTTATCTGCGTGAGCAAGAACGTAACATTTTTACTTATGAGTTTAATAAAGAAACGCTTAGAAATCTGTATGAATTAAAATCCCAGCTGGTGCATATGCGGGCGGTGATTTTACCGGTACAAGATATCTGTAGTTTCTTTATTAATCACAATAAAAGCGACTTAATCTCGCCGTTTTCTCATGCTGCTAAACCTTATTTTCGTGACGTCAATGACCATTTACTGCATTCTTTAGATGCGATTAATGGCTTAAATGAAATGCTTAGCGTGGTCATGAATACTTACCTCGCCATGGTAAATATGGGACAGAATGAGGTGGTACGTAAACTCGCTGCTTGGGCTGGTATTTTGGCCGTACCGACAGCAATTGCTGGTATCTATGGGATGAACTTTGATTTTATGCCAGAGCTACATTGGCAGTATTCTTATCTCGTTATCATGGCAGTTATTATCTCGTTATGTAGCTTTTTATACTTTAATTTTAAACGCTTGGGTTGGCTGTAATTTAAGAGAATTTCAGACAAAAAAAGGGCTGCCATTTAATTGGCAACCCTTTTTTATTAAAAACCATTTATTCGCAGCATTTATTGAAAGCCATTCAACAACGATGTTTTTTGAAAAGACCTTATTTACGATAAGGCTTACTATCAACGCTTGGTAGATGATGCTCGGTACTACTTATTTGATGATCATCCAAATAATCTTCTGGTCGCCCAAACATCTTCGCCGTCCACGTTAATATTACAATCGACGCACTCAGTACCATAATGGCAAAGGAAATCGTTGCCAATAGCCACAGATGAAAGTTATCTGATACCGCTTGCACGTCAACCACCAAATGGCGTGATAAAGCAGTAATCGCAATAAATATCAAAAACTGCACTGGCAGACGATGGGTTTTAAAGTAAATACCAATCATCGCCAGTAGTTCAAGATAAATAAATAGCAGTAAAATATCTTTTAAATCTGCTGAGCCTTTTTGAAAAATCACAAAGAACTCTTTACCCGCTGTCCAAACCACCACCACACTAATCAAAAACAAAATAATATAGTGGCAAATATCGACAAACTCACGGCCGATATGCTGCATGCGCTCATGGATACCCATATTGGATTTTGCTACATCGATATCATTGCGTTGATAGGCTTTATTGTTTTTCTCTGTCGATAGCTGTTCTGCTTCTTGCTCTGACAGCGTCTTCATTAGCTGACTGCACTGTTGTCTAAACCAGCAGCTTTTTCGGCCGCATCAACGGTTTGGCGAATAAGCGTATTAATCGTCATAGGGCCAACGCCACCTGGTACTGGCGTATAAGCACTAGCGATATTTTCTACGCCTTGCAGCTCGATATCACCGACGCCGCCATTATCCGTTGGATGGAAACCTGCATCGATCACTACCGCGCCTTCTTTAATCCATTCGGCTTTAATCAGCTCAGGCACACCCACTGCGCCAACGATGATATCAGCGCGCTTGATATGTGACTCTAAATCTTGCGTTCTTGAATGGCAAATCGTTACCGTGCAGTTGGCATTTAATAGCATCATCGCCATTGGTTTACCCAAGATGGCACTGCGCCCTACAACTACCGCCTCTTTGCCTGCAAGCTCAATGTTATGATGCTCTAATAAATGCATGATACCTTGCGGCGTACATGAGCCGTAAGCGGACTGCTGCATCGCCATACGACCAAAGCCAAGGCAGGTCACACCATCGACGTCCTTTGCCAAGTCAATCTGCTCAAAGCAAGCACGCTCATCGATATGAGCTGGTACTGGGTGCTGCAGCAAAATACCATGCACGTCTGGATTGTTATTAAGCTCATCTATTTTCGCCATCAGCTCTGCAGTCGTCGTCGCACTTGGCATTTCAACGCGTATAGAGTCCATGCCGACACGCTTACACGCATTGCCTTTCATACGTACATAAGTCGCAGAAGCAGGATCGTCACCGACCAATATCGTCGCGAGGCTTGGAGTACGGCCTGTTTTCGCTTTAATAGCGTCTACACGCGCACTCAGTTGCTGTTCTATTTGTTTAGCAAGTGCTTTACCGTCCAAAACGGTAGCAGATCCTTGGGCAGTTGACGTAATAGACGCAATTGACATAGTAACTCCAATAAAGGGTGCGATAAAAAATAGGGTGTGATAAAAATAAAGACAGCGCCTGCAAGTTTTTGCATGCCTGTCTTATGCGCGGTCAATTCTTTTTGACCGTTAATTGAGACTGATATTGTACCTGTCTGAGCTAAAAAATCCTAGCGCCCTATTAACCGTCCTTACTTTAAAATCTGTAAACTCACTATAAAAAAATCGGCCTATTAATTATAATAGACCGACTTTTTATGTTCGAAAACTTTCTTAAACTGATTAAACAGTCATTTAGTAAGTTTGTAGCTCAATACCTACGCTTACCCCAACATCAGTGGACTGGATATCAGAGTCGACTGTCCAAAGCCTACTAGATATCAGCGTCTTTGGATTGTACTGATGCTCCCAAGCCACATCAATACTGGTCAACTTATCAGTCGTTGGAAATGCTTGATTAATAGCTTCATCCGCTTGATTCACCTTGGCATGTTGTACTTTTGCATTGATGAAATTACGGTTATCGAGCCATAAGCGACCACCAAGCGCGATACTTTCCGCATCGCCGCCTAGTGCATAGCCTAATGGGAAACCTTGCTGATAATAGCCGTCTGTATAGATAAAGTGGTCATAAGACACGCCCTTTACCTCACCGCTAGAACGAGTGTCTGTATACTCTGCATATAACTGGTACGGTTTACCATAAGCAGCAGACGCATAATCAACACCGGCTAAATACATATTTTTTGCGGGCAAGCCGCCTGCTTCATCTTCACCCACATACTGAGCATAAACGCCTGCAGGGATATTCACCAATGGTGCTAAATTTAAGCGCGCATCAAAACCACCTAGCTGATTAGCAGGATCTTCTTTGCCCGTATCGCCATTATCCTTGGTACCTAAAACTGCATCTTTAAATGAATCAAAACTTTCTGGACGTCCTTCACCGCCCCACATAAAGGTACGTGAAGCCCCAACTTCTAACCATTCCCATGGACTAGCTGTCAGTCTTGCGCCAAACAGCTTAGCATCAGGAATTGCTTCATAATCTTCAAACTGACCGGCAAATAGCTGATATTGCCAAGGTCCGACCCACGATAAATATTGTGATGTCGGTGCAGATTGTTGATCACGCTGCATGGTAAAACCTGCAACCGGCAAACTTGCATCGCCTCGAATAAGGCTACCATCATGCCCAGGTCCCCACCACGTTGGAATTTTACCTGCGATTAACCACTGATTGGCTGCGGTCCCAGCAAGATATGAGCCTTCAAAGCTAACGTCTGAGCCATCTTCAATGAGTTTCTCATTTTTTAGATTGGCTTGTAGATTAAATTCCCACTCTGCTTCGCTAAGCGACACCCCAACGCTTGCTTGTTGACCCGCCAGCTTATCATCAGCAAATTTTTGTGGTAGCTGTTCTCTATCGGTTTGTATATGCAGAGCGGCCGTCCCTTTTACCACAGAATTGCGGTTTTGAGCCAGGCGCGTTTGTACCGACTGCAGGATCTGCTGCTGCGCAGGTGTCTGAGCATTAGCCGTATTCAAAGCGCGCTTAATCTCGTTAGCTGTCAGCGGCCAAGTGCTGGTGCTAATCTGCGCGACTCCTTGAGTATTTAGCCAGTCAAGATCGGCCTTAAGCTTGAGATCGTTCATATACAGGTTTTGTGCAGATGCTAGCATCGACACTGATGATAAGACACCAAAACCCAATAAAATGCTTAGCTTCTTGTACATGATCAAATACTCTTTGGTTATAAAGGGCTTTATTATAAAAGCTAATGGTTTATAAATGCTATCGGTCAAACATCAATTTGCATTAATGTAACTAAATTTAACTTAACTCAACAACTGATATCTTATTGGTTATGTATATTCGCAAATACGCTATCAATTGCTTGTACGGTTTGCTTAATCTCGTCTTCCGTTAACGTTGGATGCACGAGAAACATCAAACTGGTTTCGCCAAGCTGCTTGGCAACTGGCAATCTGCTCTCAGGACGTAAGCCTGTATTATCAAAGGCTTTTTCAAGATAAACTTCCGAAGCGGATCCTGAAAAACAAGGAACCCCTGATTTATCGATCTCTTCAATAATACGATCTCGCGACCAACCTTCAGGAAGGTTATCTGACTGCACATAGACGTAGAGCTTATAATAGGCGTGGGTCGAATCTGCAAACTGCGCTGACTCTTCTAATCTTGGTACAGAAAGATAGCCTTTTGCTTCCCATTTAGCACAGGCATCTAAAATAGCTTGAGAATTAGCCGTACGTTTGGTGGTCCAATCAGGCATTCTCGTTAATTGAATGCGACCAAGTACCGCTTGCATTTCAGTCATGCGCCAATTGGTACCAAAACTTTCATGTAACCAGCGATAGCCTGGTGGATGCTCGGTCTCATAGACCGCTGCATAGCTTTTACCATGGTCTTTATAAGCCCACATCTTGCGCCATAATTGCTCATCATTAGTGGTGACCATACCGCCTTCACCACCGGTGGTCATTACTTTATCTTGGCAAAAGCTCCACGCACCGATATGGCCGATACTCCCCACGCTACGACCCTTATAACGTGCACCGTGCGCCTGTGCACAGTCCTCTATCACATATAAATTATGCTGTTCTGCCAACGCCATGATGCCATCCATATCACAAGGCCAACCTGCTAAGTGCACACAGACGATAGCTCTGGTTTTAGCCGTCAATACCGCTGCGATTGACTCAGGGGTGATATTACCGGTTGCTTCATCGACATCAGCAAAAACAGGTGTCGCTCCCGCATTGACGACTGATGAGATACTTGCAATAAAGGTACGCGGCGTGACGATTACCTCATCGCCTGCACCAATATCTAACGCTTGTAAGGCCACGTCTAATGCCAACGTACCATTACCCATCGCAATGGCATATTTGCTATCAGCCCATTTAGCAAACTCCGTCTCAAACTGACGACACTCTTGCCCTGTCCAGTAATTTACCTTGTTGGATAATAATACTTGACTGACCGCATCAGCCTCTTCTTGAGTAAAGCTTGGCCAAGGTGAAAATGGGGTGTTTAACATAGTTGCCTCGATGGTGCTTATTTATAATTGACGATTAATCACTTATAACGAAATACTTAATCGTGATTTTTTATTTATTGAGGGGTCTTGCAGGATTACCAACCACGACAGCTCCCGCTGGCACGTCTTTGGTAACAACCGCTCCCATTCCTACAATGGCACCTTTACCAATAATTAATGGCTTATCAGGAGTGCCTTGCTTGATAACTGCCCCTGTGCCGATATAAGCATGGTCATGGATATGAATATTGCCATTGCAACTGACGCGCGGGGCAAAGGTGACATAGTCGCCAATCACGCAATCATGTTCCACATAGCTATATAAATTGGCATGGAAGCATTTACCGATAGTCACATTAGCAGCAATAGTGACAAATGGACTGAGTGCAGCACCGTCAGCGATACTGACTGCATCCATAATTAAAGTGGTCGTTCCTTTTACTGTCCACAACGAGATACCATCTTGAATCAATTTATCTGCAATTTTTTGACGAATGCTGCTATTAGCAATGGCAATTAGGACAAACTTATCATCACTATCTATACTTTTAAATCTTGCATAATTCATCGCTGTATAGCCGTTAACATTAGCATCTTCATCTAATGCATCGTCAATAAATACGATTTGGCTATTTTCTTGATCATCTATTCTTTGTAATTGATCAACGGCTACCGGCATTAAGCTACGACCACAGCCTGAGGCACCGTAGACGGCAAATACTTTACTCATAGCTATTTTCTAAAGCGGACTGGTTTTGAGAACCAGTAAATTTACTCATTGTCGCTTCGCCGTCCGCACTAATACCATCTTTGATAACCACTTTTTTTACCGTCTTAAACAGTATCTTGATATCTAACCACAATGATTGGTTATCTACATACCACGTATCAAGCTCAAACTTCTTATCCCAACCGATGGCATTACGCCCATTCACTTGCGCATAACCGGTAATACCAGGGCGCACATTATGACGACGCGCTTGTTCTTTACTATATAGCGGTAGGTATTCCATCAACAATGGTCGTGGTCCGACTAAGCTCATATCACCTTTCAGCACATTCCACAGTTCAGGCAGTTCATCAAGACTACTATTACGCAGCGCTTTGCCAAAATCAGTCAAACGCTCGCTATCAGGCAGTGGATTACCATCACTATCTATGGCATCTTTCATCGTGCGAAATTTAATCATCTCAAACGGCTTGCCTTCTAAACCAGGACGCGTTTGGCGAAATAGTACTGGCGAGCCTAGATTCTTACTTACTTTATAGGCAGTAATGGCATATACCGGAGATAAAGCGACTAAAGCGGTAGTCGCAGCAGTGATATCGAAAAGGCGTTTTATCATTGTTCTTCCTATGACTCTATTATATAAACTATAAGCCTATCGCTTCTAGCATAGATTGATTGACAGCATCCACATCGAACTTTTCTTCCACCAACTGCCGTGACGCCTTGCCCATTTTAGTAATAAGCTCTGGATTAACGATAAAACGTTCCATCGCAGCCGCTAATTCTTCTACTGCTTTAACAGGAACGAGATAACCGTTATAACCATCAATCACTGTTTCACGACAACCTGGTGCGTCCGTGGTAATGATTGGGCGACCCATTGCCATTGCCTCTAGTACAGTACGTGGTGTTCCTTCTCGATAAGAAGGCAGTACATAAATAGAACTCGCTGCAATGGCAGGTTTCACATCCGCAAGCTTACCCCAAAAGTTAAATAACCCTTCATTAATCCAATTATCTAACTCTTTTTGCTCGATAGCATCAGGGTTATCGTCGATCCAGCCTACTAAGTCAAATTGAGCTTGCGGATATTTCTCTTTTACAATACGAGCTGCCTGTGCATATTCGCGTACTCCTTTATCGCCCAGCAAGCGAGCTATCAATAGAAACCTAGGGATCAATATATCATCTATAGTGGCAAATGGCTGGACACTATATTCTGATATATCAACACCTGAGCCATTAACAACGGTAGTTGAGGCATTGGGCGTTAAGATACCCATAGATTTAAATAATGCTTCATCATCAGGATTTTGAAAAAATACTTTATGAGTTGATGCTAATGCTACTGAATACAGCTTATGCATTATTTTTTGTAGATTAGACTTTTTATAGTCTTGTTCATCCGCTCCTTGAAACGCGTAACCAAGACCTGTAATCAGAGCAAAACGATGCGGCACACGAGCGAGTTTGGCTGCCAATGACCCATAGATGACAGGCTTAATGGTATAACCCATAACATGGCTGGGCTTAATTTTCCTCATCAATAAGTATAAAGCAGACAAAGTTTTAGCGTCGTTTAACGGGTTGGTCCCTGTACGCTGCATAGGTATATTGTGAGTTATATAACCTAATTTCCGAAGAGCTATTACGTCTTCTGGATAAGAATTAAACTCTGGAGAAGCTATATGTATTTCGAAACCTTTTGTTTGTATTTCTTGAATGAAGGCACCCCGAAACTTAAGGATTGAAGCTGGATAGCTGGCTACGATTAGGAATTTCATTAATTATTTTTGACCTTATTATCTAGGGCGATTTATTATTGCGAATGATTCCTGTTTTTACCGACTAGTGAGATCAGCAAAAATATAAGCATAGGTGCAAACATCCATTTTTGACGTATCGCAATGCCTAAATTAGCGGTAGTCATTGCTAGAACCACCCAAGCTAAAATAACATATACCCACATAAATTTACGATTTTCGGTAAAGTTCTGCGATCTCTTTTTAATTAAAGCGTAAAGACCGACAATAAAGAGATAAAGCAAAATTAAGTTATCAATAGCGGCTGCTAAAGCAGTTATAGATCGAGCCTCAAAGATAATCGGACGAAACATATAGGTGAATAGCTGCATCGGTAGGCTCATATTAGCAATGTCTACACCACCACCACCTTCCATATTATAAGATTGGCGATTTTCAACATAATCCATTAAAGCCTCAGAGCTATTTGGGTCTGATACACCAGCATACTCTAACGCAAAAGGCACCATTGCTGCTGCACCAGCAATCGCCACTGCCCCTAAAGATATACGCTTAAGAGGACTACTCTTCTTATCGAACATAACTGACATAGCCAATGCTATTATCATCATACCTGCCATGTGTGGACGAACGATAAGCATCAAAACGATAGCTAATACCATAAGCCATAAACGCTTGTTAAGCTGTAAAGCTGCCCACAAAGCTAAACCCATTGCCAAGAATGAAATAGCATCTTTACCAATAGCTGATGACCAAAAACTTACTGAGGGTAAAAATATAATTATAGTACCCAATCTTTTTAAGAACTTACTCTTATACTGAGTTGCTTGCTTTAAAGCTCCATCAAAGGCAAGTAAACCGATAGAACCCACAATATTAAAGAATAAGAAACAAGTTATGACCCCAAAACCCAGACCATGAACCAATATCTTTGTTAAGAAAACGACCGCGGTAGTTCCAACTCTAAATGCAAACCCATCAGATAGCGCCTTGGAGTAATAAGCCAATGCATCTCCACCAAATGTAGAAACATAGTAAAGATAAGCAAAGCAAAATAATGTATGCCATAAGTAAAGTAATAGGCCACGCTTCTTTTTTAATTCAAAGTAACTGCTAATCTTAGCTATAATTATAGAACCTAAGGAAAAAACTATAAAAGCACTGATGATTGACCATGAACTTTCAAACATAAAAATCTACTTTGTAATTAAGGACTTATAAACATCATTATATTGCAGAATAATTTTAGACAAGGAGTAATTATCCTCTAATCGCTGACGTGCGCAGGCACCCATGTCAATTAAATCCTGTTTATCAAGGCTCAGTAAATGACTGACTGCTTTACAAACTGATAAAGCAGATACTGAAACAACCACTCCTGTCGAACCTAATAGTAACTTAGCATCCCCAACGTCTGTCGTAACACAAGGCAAGCCCATTGCCATAGCCTCACCTAAGACATTAGGAAAACCTTCTGTCTTTGAATGCAAGCAAAAGACATCCATTGCTGCAAGACAAAGAGGTACATCTGAACGCTCACCCAGTAGAACAAATCTATCTCGTAAATTATGTTGTTCTATCCAGCTTACTAGCTTCATATTATCCCAAGTATTATCTCGACCTATCATTAAAAAACGTACTTCAGGGTTTTCTAGTACTATTAAAGCCGCTGCTTCAACAAATAATTTTTGATTTTTAACTGTATTAAAGCGGCCTACTGAACCTACTATCATCTCTTTGTCAGTGAAGCCACATTCATCACGTAATATCTTTCTTTGCTCTGGCGTCGCTATGAGGCTATCTAAATCAAAACCATTAGGTATGACTTTCATTTTACTAGCATCGTAGCCAATTTTCTCATGTACTTCACGACCAGCATCAGCAGCACAAATTATAACTTTAGGGATATAATTTGAAAGAAGTGCACACAACTTACGTAGTTTTACAGTTAGCTTTGAGCTTCCTAGTGCTACATTAGTTGTTCGTATTCCCCAGATTATATTATCTATGCCCAAACTTTTAGCCGCAAATCCACCCAACAGATCGGAATGATACATCCAAGTCTGTACCACATCAGGTTGGATCTCCTTAAGGAGTCTTTGTAATTTAAGAAATATTAATGGTAAGGTAGGCAGTGATTTCATTCCAAGACTATGTACGATTCCAAGACTATGTACGGTAATACCTCTATTTTGTAGTTCAGGTCCCATAACTCCCAGATCAGTCAATGTGATGACTATATGTTCAAACTGTTCCTTTTGATGGCTATGTAGTACTAAGCGTTTAAGCATAAGCTCAGCACCGCCTATATTTAAACTCATAATAATATGTACTATTTTTTTCATATATAAGTATTAATCTCTACAGTCAGACTGACAAGGTTGAATTTGGTTAATTATAATTACTTTGTTAGGCTATATGTGAATCTCAGTGCTTGAAGGTTTGCACCTGTTAAGAATAACATTTTTTATACTATAGTTAAGTCTTTATAAAATCGATACAGCCTATATCATAAAACAGTTTAGGTAAACTATCCTTCATTCATCCATCCTTCGCTTAGAAACTTAGCCTGCGCCCATTTCCTTTCAATGGGATTAAGATCATGGCTGTAGGGTGGCAGCCATAAAATATGATGGCCATGCCTGTTCAGTAATTTTTGAATACGCTTGTTCTTATGAAAGCGTGTATTTGCACCAGTCATAGTCTATATTGCTATTCTGCTCAAAGTAATTCACCGCAAACAGCACTTTTTCATATAAAGCACAGATGATATTAGGACGCTTTTCTGCTTGCCAGTTGTAGCGATCAATACAAGGCTTGCCTATCGGTGCATGGCCCTAAGGACGAAGAGCTTCAAAACCGCTCTCATCCATATGAACAATGGGATAGCCTTGAAGCATATAACTATAAAGCTTACTCTGATACGCCGCTCTTTTTATCAGGCACATTTTTGGATGTTCTATAGTCAATCCATAATAAAATTAGTACAACCCATATCATGGAACAGTTTAGATAGATTATTCTCCATCCACCTTTGTCGTAGAAACTTAGCCTGTGACCATTTTTTTTCAATAGGGTTTAAATCAGGGCTGTAAGGCGGTAGAAATAACAAGCGATGACCATGCCTATTGAGTAGTCTCTGAACGCGTTTGTGAAAGCTGGCATTATCCATGACAATGACGCATTTTATTTTAAGACTTAGTATTAGCGTATCTTTGCACCAGTTATAGAATATATCCCCATTGATATTCTTTTCGAAGTAATCCAGTGCAAATAACACTTTTTTATATAAGGCACCAATGACGTTGGTGCGTTTTTTACTTTGCCAGTTATAGCGGTCGATACAAGGCTTACCTATCGGTGCATAACCATGAGAGCGAATGGTCTCGGCCTCAAAGCCACTCTCATCCATGTATACAATAGCAAATCGTTGAGCGATGTAGTCGTTAAGTTTGCTTAGATACTTAGCTCTCTTTAATGGGCAAGATTTTGGATGCGCTAAGGTCTTTTTTTTGGCTAATGCCAAGACGTTTTAAAGCGGCCTCGATACCCGACTTACTACAGTCAAAACGCTGGGCTCTCTCGTACATGTAATCGTCTGGATACTGTTCAATATCTATTAATAGTGCTTCATTCGGTATTTTACTGGGTGCTTTATTGCGAGTGAGTTTAATACTAGGATCTTTGAGCCAATTCTGTAGCGTGGCCTTACTAATTTCATAAAATGCACAAGCTTGTCTGATACTCATATCTTGTTGTTTAACACTTTTAATCACTTGTGATCGAAAGTCTGCTGAATAAGTCATAATCTTTTTACTTTTCGCTTGTTTTAAAACTACTGTACCATTTTTATAAAGGCTCTACTATAAGGTCCTTTTTTTACTGATGTCAAGACGCTTTAGAGCATTAAAGATGCCCGTTTTACTACAGTTCAAGCGACGAGCTCTTTCATAGTTATAACCACCGGGGTATCTTTTTACGTCTTCAATCAATGCGTCATCAGGTATTTTAGTCGGTGCTTTATTTCTCTTTATTTTAGGGACTAAGTTTTGCTGCCAGCTGTGAATGATACTTGCTGATACTAACTCCATAAAACAGGGAAGCTTCACGAATGGTCATACTATCAGCAATACTAAAAAGTTCCTGATTGCGATAGTCTATTGAATAAATCAGCGTTTATTTCATCAAATACGACTGCTATAAGTATAGTATCGGTTTTATTTGGATTAAACTATATAGAATCTACGGAGCTAAATCTATTTAAATATAGTAAAGAATATCTGTTAATTTAGAAGCTGCAGGACTTCATCCCAAAAGGCATTTACCGAGTTATTTTCCGCTATATGTTTTTGATATATAGGCGAAAGATCATCATTTAATGCAGCTGCTTTATTTAACCCATCTAATATACTATTCATTGAAGTATCATCTGTTATTATTAGGCTAGGAATTTCTTTTAAGCCTCCGGTACAAGGGGTGGTTACTATCTTAGAAGTACCAGAAGCCATCATTTCTAAGATAACATTTGGGAAGCCTTCTATCAGAGATGAAATAACTCCAATTTCCGACTTTGCGAACCACTCAAATGGATTATTGACTCTACCCATAAAAATTACTTTCTCGGAAATCTTAAGGCTTCTTGCTTGAGCTTCTAATTCTAATCTCAGAGCTCCTTCTCCTAAAATTATCAAATTATACTCAGGGTTTCTCTTGCTGAATATACTAAAAGCATCAATTAATAAGTCGAACTGTTTTATTTCAAACAATCGCCCGCAAGCAACAATAATTTTTTCTTTATGAGTATTAGAAATATGTGAGTTAATATAATCTATATTAACGGGGTTATGAAGTATTTCTACTTTTCTAACAGGCTTAAAACCGAGATTCCGAATTAAAGAATTCTTCATTAATTCCGTCTGACAGATAAGTAGGTCTTGCTCACCATATAAAAATCGATAAGCTAACTTAAAAGCTATCCTTATAAAGCCTTTATTTCTTTCGAATACCACACTAGACTCTCTGGATATTAAGTTAGAACCCTTAAATAGCCCAAACTTTTTTAGCGTGCTTAAATAACTATTGACATGAAGATGTGACGAAAAAATGTAGTCGTATTCGTATTTGGTACTTAGACTTATTAATTTGGCTGTAATAGGAGCTAATGAGGCTTTTTCTGACTTATAATCTCCAATAACCCAATGAAAATTAACGTACTTTTCTAGATCAGCCCATCCATTTTGCTGTTTCCCCTGAGACATCGTGACTAGAGTTACATCTTTCTGTTGGTCAATTAAGTAGGTAACTAAGTTGAACATAACTCTCTCAGCACCACCAATTCTAGCTGTAGGAATAACAAATAAAAACCTCTCTGACATTGTGATATTCTCAATTTTTAGTATGGATTTAGTATGGATTAACTAAAGATTATCTAGATATGATGTCTACACTTCTAGTAAGTTTTGGAAGTGACAATTACAAAATTTAGAAGATATAGCCTACTAAGCTATATCTTCTAAATTTCTTCAATATATTGTATTAAATACTCAATCATCCATTCTTGCGGGTTGAAATAGCCAGCATGCCAGTTTAGATTATTATCCCAGTAGCCAGGAGCTAATGATATTCCTTCAGTTCCAAACCCATAGCTGATCTCAATAATGAGAGGCTTGCTTTTTTTATCTAATACGAAATCGAAAGCTACCGATTGAAGGTCTAACTTGTTGGCGACCTCAAATGCTAATTGTATTACAGTAGTATTTATATTTTCATAATCGAACTTCCCACTACCTGAGGCTCTAAAGTCACCTTTGCGCACTAACCTTCTTTCAGCTGCAGCAAATTTTTTCCCTATGACAACCACACGTATGTCAGATTCATTATTTGGTATAAAATCTTGGAAGTAGACATAACCAGTTTCATTAGCTTGTAATTTAGAAAAGTTAGGTGTTATAACTAGTCGACCTGCACCTTTCATAACTCCTAGAATACTCTCTTGACCCTGCGTAAATTTATTAAAACGTTCTTTTAAATTACCTAATTTATCAAACTGAGGAAAACCCTTATCAAATGCTTGATGAATAATTTTTTTAGCTTCTCCATAGGTTTTTATCAATTTTACATTTTTAGCACCCGCACCACCCTTTAGTTTAAAGACCTTTGGATAAGTTGTTTTTTTGGCCCACGAAAGAGCTTTTTGTTGATCGTAGAAAACATAGCTTGGTACAAGAGGAGCAGCAATAGCTTCAAGAAGATATTTCTGTGCAACCTTATCATCAAAGTGCCATGCTGTTTTAAAATCTGGAAATACTTTTATACCTGCATGTTCAAGAGCAAAGAGTATTCGCTTCGCAGTAAGTACATCTTTATACTGCGCATGATGATGGTGCCACATAAAAGCATCACAGCCTTTTAACTGAACAATAATATCGTTATCGAAAGCATTAACCGTGATGTAATCAATATTATTTTGTTCACAGTAACTAATCCAACGATCTGAGAAACTTCCTACACGGTGATGTATGGCAATTCTCATTTTTTCAGTTCCTTATCAAGTATTCCTTTAGATAGGTCATAATGCGCTTCACATCTCATTAAGTTTAAAAAATAGGTCAACCCTCTAGTATTAATTAATTTGACGTTTAGTCTATTAAGAACACCTGTTACATATTTATTTTCTATAAAAACCTTCGGAGACCAATAATTAAGATATGTCTGTTGTTTAGAAAAAACAAATAGTTTCCACTCCTTTACTAACTTTTCTTCACTCTTAATTATGTCGCTATATGCTTCTACACGACGTAAAACTTCTTTTTTTTCTACATTTTTTAATAATGAGAGTCTAAAGCCTTCTTTCGTCTGTCTAACAGGATGTAACTCCGCCTCCAAAGTCCCATTATTTACTTTAACTTCTAATATCAATCCTGTGTACCAGTCTTCTTTTTGACTGTTTTTAGTAAATAAAAAGTTACCTAAGCTGTAATAAATGGGAGTTCCATTATAAACCTCATATCCACTTATACAGTGAGTATGATGTCCAACTACCAAATCGACTCCTTGCTCAGCATAAAAGCGATATTGCTCCTGCATTCGTGGACTTGGGAGATTATAGTATTCGTGACCTCCATGTATTATAACAAATACAAAGTCATTTTCTTTTTTGGCTTGCTGTATTTTTCTTATATCTTTAATTAGATTCATGCCATTAGCGCCAGCAGTACTTTCGTCTGCGCTTGCCCATTCATTTTCGGCGATATTTATCAGTGCTATTTTCCCTTCTGGTGTTTCTAGCACTGTATTTCTTGAAGCTGCTTCTAAATTATCACCTGCACCTATAGCTCTAATACTATTATTTTCACAGAAAGCAATAGTGTCTAAAACGCCTTGCTCGTCGTAATCTTTTATATGGTTATTCGCTAGCGCCGCTATATGAATGTTTAATGTTTTTAATACATCCAGCGTGCTTTTCTCATCGGATTTTAGATGCGGCCCAGTCTTTAGTATCTTACTTGTATTTTCAGTTACCGGCGCTTCTAGGTTTACAATATTGAAGTTGGACTGTGCGAATAAGGCGATAAGCTCAGGATCAATTTTATTTGCTGCATCGTAGCTTTGGTTGACGACTAAATCGCCTGTTATTAATAATTTCATACTTTCTTTGTCTTCCTGCTACTATTGAAAAAGCTGTATATGGTGTTCAATATTAAAATGGCATCAGGTAACAATGCTCTTTTTTTACTAGTTGCTACACTTTCATAAAACTCTGTATATTTATTTTCGGCTTGGTTAATATCAAAATACTGTTCAAACATCATACGAGTATAGAGAGATGACTTCTGATAAAACTCTTCATCAGATACCAGTGTTTCTATTTCCTTTAAGTTTTTATCTTTTGTTAAACCTGGGAACACATTTCTTTCAGAAAAATTGGTTCTAAAGGCATCATCAAAAGTATCTTTAGTGATTAATGTTGGAGTGTTGCTTAATGAGTTCACGGTCAATGAGGGTAAACCTAAAGATGCTGCCTCCATAATACCCCTGCCCGTACCAATTACTGCATCGGCTAAATACAACATTTTCGAAGCACCAATGGTGTATTTATCTTCAGTCAATATCCTTACAGTGCCATCATTAACATATTTATTGTTTAATATTTCTGAAAGTGTTTCTGGACATTCAACAACACCAATGATAAACAGCTTAAGCTTTAATTTTTTATTACTCTCATATAGAGTATCAATTAATTCGATAGAGTCAAGAATGCTTTTTTTATAAGTTTTACCGATGCGTGCTATACGTACAAAAGAAAAATAGCCTTCAGGCTTTAATACATCCAAGGTTGTTGTTTGTATTTTAGACACTCTATTAGGTATTAAGGCTATATTAGCATCGTAATATCGCTTATCTTTCTCAAACCACTGTTTGTTTTCCACACTAAATAGAACTAGATTTTTAATATAGGGAAATTTTTTAGGGTTAGGTCCACCACACTTGTTCAGTGCGATTTTCATTTTCTTTGTAGAATAGAATAAGCGAACGATATTATAACAGCCAACGTCAAAGCAATGTATGATTTCAGGGTTAAACTGTTTAACTATTTCGTCGCTCTCACTTTTAAGCTGTAGTAAGTTAATACCATTAAAGTCAATATGAGCAAGAAAGTTAGAGTTGTTAGCGATAATAGAACTATGCCCTGGGCCAATCGAAACAATACCTACCTGATGCTCTACTGAGAGCTTATTAACTATGTGATGTAAGCTGTTAAAGTGTCCACCTCTACCATGGCCATGAACTGATATGAAAAATAAAACTCTCATTTCGCTATCCATTTAATTTTAAATTTCCTGTATTTGCCCATTCTGAGTAACAAACTTCGCTTCAACAACCATTTTGTAACCTGTCATTTGATGTACTTTTTTTCTTATTGTGTTAATGAGATAGAGAATGTCTTCAGCTTTTGCGTTGCTGTTATTGATAATAAAATTAGCATGTAAACTGGAGACTTGTGCACCACCTTTGCTTAAGTCTTTTAGACCGCATTCTTCTATCACTTTTCCTGGGGGACCGTATTCTTCATACATATCTGGGTTACTTACAAAAACCGAGCCGCAGTTAGGTTGTTTACGTGGGAATTTTTTACGGCGTGAGCTTAGAATATCCAGCATCTCTTTTCGTATCGATTCTTTACTACGGCTTCTCTCAAGCGTCATTCCGACTTCTGTTATCACTTCATCATTTTCTTGAAAAATCGAGCTGCGATAAGCAAACTCGCACTGTTGATTGGTGTAACGCTTTAAATTACCTTCTTTATCGACAGTTTCAACATAACTTAATACACTTCCAATGCCTTTTCTTTGGCTGCCACCGTTCATAACAACAAGGCCACCAAGGGTGCCAGGTATACCGCAAGCATGTTCTATACCCGACAAACCAGCCTGCATTGCTAGCCTAGCTAGGCTTGGCACCCAAATACCGGGTTCTGTAATTATTTCTGTATCATTAACGCTCATTTTTGAGAAGTTGGAATCTATTTTGATAACAATTGCTTGCAAACCCTCATCTGCGAATAATAGATTAGTAGTGTTCCCTATAACTATAGAAGGAAGACTATTTTCATGTATCCACTGGCGTAGCTGAATTAACTCGTATTTGTTTTTTGGTTGAACGACAACATCTGCGTTGCCGCCAACTTTCCAATGGCTTAATTCGCTTAACGGCACATTCACTTGCACACGCAAACCATAAAGCGCCATTATCTGTTGTAGTTTAGCTTTAGAAATTACATTCATGGATTTTAGCCAACCCTTCCACTGCAATCTGCACCTAAAGCTTGTAATTTCGGTATCAAGTTGACATAGCCACGTCCAATTTGCCAAGCATCAGTAATTATTGTTTCACCTTCAGCTGCTAAACCACATAAAGTAAGTGCAACACCTGCTCGTAGATCTAAAGCTTTAACTTCGGCGCCTATTAAGCCACCCCTATTACCCATTATTTTAAGCATGTCGCCAGACAATTCATATTTAAGTCCCATTCGAGCCATCTCTTCCGCATAACCATAGCGACCTGGGAAGCGTAAGTCTATTATGCGAGACTCTCCTTGCGCTTGAGCAGCCCAAGCAGCCAAAATAGGTTGTACATCTGAGTTTATACCAGGGTGTGGGCCAGTACTTACTTCAACTGGATAACAAGCACCCCCCCGTACAATAAGTGAATTTTCACCTTGATAGAGTTTTGCCCCTGCCGCTTTGAGATGGGTAAGAACCACCTCTAAATCAGCATATGGAAAATCATATATCTCTATGTCACCCTTTGTAATCACCGCTGCGGCTAGCCATGTAATGGCCTCCATATTATCAGCTATCACTTTATGCCTAACGCCTTTTAAGTGATCAACCCCAGTAATTTCAATATGCTCTTGGCCAAAAACTTTTATTTTGGCACCCATACCATTTAGCATAGCGATTAAGTCTAGTATTTCTGGACGAATATGAGGGTTCCAGATACGTGTAACACCTTTGGCTAAGGAACCAGCTAATATTGCGTTTTCTGTGGCTCCTGTTGAGCGCATAGGCAAATGTATGTCTGCACCTATTAGTCCGCCTTTGGCTTCTGCACATAAATAATCGCCTTCTTCCCAAACCTTTGCTCCCAGGCGTTCAAGTAGCATAACGTGCAAGTCATACTTACGTTCACCTAGCTTACAGCCGCCAGGCAGTGGTACTTTTGCTTCTCCAAAACGTGTAGTCAATGCGCCTAATATAAGCAAGGTATTCCTGATAGAGCGACCTTCCCAAACTAAGCTTGTTTTTAAGTTATGGTTTTCTTTAATAATAATGATATCGTCTGTTACAAGCTCCGTTTCCTTCCCTAGTGAATGTAGCATTTCGACATGCACTTCGGCATCCAGTAATTGGGAGGGATAGTTTTCTAAAGTAATACTCTCTTCAGATAGAATGCTGGCTGCTAATAAACGTAAAGCTGAGTTTTTTGCGCCTGCTAGATTAACCGTGCCCTCTAACTTACTTTTTGAAACTTTAAATATGGGTTCGTTTTTCATACTAAATAGTATTCCTTATTATTTTTGCTGGTGCACCTACAGCAGTGCAATTATCAGGTACGTTTTGCAATACTACCGAGTTCGCACCTATTATACAGTTCTTACCAATTACTATTTTTCCAACAATAACGGCACCCGAAAAAATGACTGTACGATCCCCAATCTCAGGGTATTTGCCAGAGTTTCCATCACCGAGCCTAGCACCACCTAACGTTACATTTTGATAAATTATTACATCTTTACCAATTTTAACGCCAACTCCAATAACAATACCTACAGGGTGCCTTAAACGTAGAGAAGGATGGAAGTCTGTTTTTGGCGAGAGGAACACGCCATACTTTCTTTCTAATCGATTAGCTACAATAGCTGCTAAGCGTATTTTTTTCTGTTGCTTACAGTAATGTATACAGCGTATATATAGTTTTACTCTATAGTCTACTCCAGAAAATAAGTACATCAGAGGCCTTTTTAAAACGCATAACATAGTATCATTCATTTTCTACTGCCTGATTAATCATATGGAATATAAAAGCCGTCATAGCTAAATAAAAAATAAATAGAAAGCTGCTTAGTAAAATAATGAACATATCAGCTGCTAGCTCTATATTGTTTGCCAACATAAAAATTGCTGCTAAACCTAAAACTCTAACTATATTTATTACTAAAAATAGCAGTTGTCCCCCTATTAAGTTCAGCACCTGCATTAACGGGCTAGATGTCAATTGGAGTAAAATAAAGGGGGCTAAGATAGTTGCATACTTTCCAGCTAATTTCCATTCTTCTCCAAAAACCAGCTTAAATAAAGGTTCTGCTAGTAACATCATTAAAACTGTTAAAGGAACTCCGACTAAAAATAATTTCTTTTGCACATCAATTGTTATGGCTCTCACCTTAACTAAATCACGCTTACCTACAGCAGCTATTTCAGCATAAAACGCTTTTGCCATAGACTGCCCGACAAGCCCCGTTGGTATTGATATAGCCATAATCGCTAAACTTAATTGGCCAGTTAACTCTCTGCTGTATAAAGATGCCATCATTAATATAGGCGCGTTGCTGGATACTTGCAATAAAAGTTGCGACGGTAACCTAAAGTAGGGAAAATCTCTATAATAAATTGCAAGCATTTTGACTCTTTTTCTATTTATTTCTGGCATCAGCCTCTTAAAATCTTTCGCTGATGCCTTTATTAAGCCACCTATACCAGCACTCTGTGCAAAAAACTGTCCAATGATTAAGCCTATAGGTTTAATTGCTAGAAGCCCTAATACTATTTTCGCGGTACTGCCTATTAGCGACTGACTTAGTTGAGTTTTAGCCATTACCTTGTATTGTTTTTTTCTTGTCGTCCATAAGCTAAACAGCTCATAGCTTGCTGTGCCTGCAACACCTAGCACTATTAGCCACCACCACTGTGCAAGCTCTGCCATATCAAACCATGCAAGAATGGTTTCACTGAACAAAAACAATAGCGACAAAAGAATGGCTGAGTAGATAGCAATTAACAGCAGGCCTAGAGCCACTATGTTTATTGCTAGCGCATCTGTTTTCGGTAGTGGGATTGCTGTACTGTATCGTAAGGTAGCTATAGGCACGAGTATTGATACGATCGATATATATAAAGCTAATAACCCGTAATCAGCTGGTGAGTAGATACGAGTAACTATCGGGATACTTGCGATGCCTACAATTCTCGCAGCACCGGAACCTAAAGCTAAAGTAAGCATTCCCTTGAACGTACTACCAGACTCACTTGCAAAAAGTTGATTGTATTTGGCTTTTAGCTTATTCACTTTATCGCCTTTTTGTTCATTAAAAATTAAACATCACAGCCAAACAAATCACGTGTATAGACTTTATCTGTGACATCTAGCAAATCACGGGATAATCGATTAGCTACAATTACAGCGCTCAGTTTTTTGAACTCGGTTAAATCAGTAATTACTCTAGAATTGAAAAATTCTGGCTCATGCAATTCTGGCTCATATACTACCACTTCTATGCCTTTGGCTTTTATACGCTTCATGACGCCTTGAATAGCAGAGGCACGGAAGTTGTCGGAGCCTTCCTTCATTACTAGGCGATAAATACCAATCACGCGTGAAGATTGATGTTTGGTGCCTGAGAGGTCTGTGTTCAATTTTTTTAGGATGTCGTCGGCTATAAAGTCTTTGCGGGTACGGTTGGCATCAACTATGGCTTTTATGATGTTATTAGGCACTTCGTCGTAGTTAGCAAGTAGCTGCTTAGTGTCTTTGGGTAGACAGTAACCTCCATAGCCGAAGCTGGGGTTATTGTAGTGCTTACCTATGCGTGGGTCTAAGCCTATACCTTCAATGATTTGCTTGGTGTCTAGGCCATTTACCGCACAGTAACTGTCTAACTCGTTAAAGTAGGCAACTCGCATGGCTAAATAGGTATTAGAGAATAGCTTTACGGCTTCGGCTTCTGTGCTGTTGGTAAACAATAACGAAACGTCTTTTTTTATTGCACCTTGCTTTAATAAATTAGCAAATATTTCTGCCCTTTCACTTTGCTCACCTACGATAATGCGAGATGGGTATAAGTTATCGTATAAAGCTTTACCTTCGCGTAAAAACTCAGGACTAAAAACAATAGGTTTTAGCTTTGGGTCTTGGGTGCTGCGCTGTTGAGTGACGCCTTCCGTAAATCCTACGGGTACTGTTGATTTAATAATGATGGTAGCTGTGGGGTTAATAGCGTCAACATCACTTATTACTGCTTCCACACTGCTGGTATTAAAGTAGTTAGTTTTTGGGTCGTAGTCAGTGGGTGTGGCTATGATCACAAAATCAGCGTTTTCATACGCTTCTTGTTTGTCTAGTGTGGCTTTAAAGTTGAGTGTTTTATTTGCTAAAAAGTCGGCTATTTCAGTATCGACAATAGGGGACTTTTTGCTATTTAGCTGCGCTACTCTCTCCACGATAATATCAATCGCCACCACTTCATTGTGCTGTGCTAATAATATAGCGTTGGATAAGCCTACATAGCCTGTGCCTGCGATAGCTATTTTCATACTTATTCCTTTATTGCATAGTATTGCTTATACCAGTCAACAAATTTTTGTATGCCGACTTCGATTTCAGTTTTTGGTTTATAGCTTACAGCAGCTTCTAATCGTGTGGTGTCGGCGTAGGTGCGCTCTACGTCGCCTGGCTGCATACCCAGTTGTATTTTTTCTGCTGTTTTGCCAAGTGCGGTTTCTATCGCCTTGATAAAACGTGCAAGCTCTATGGGTTCGTTATTGCCGATATTGAATAAAGCGTAGGGCGTTTTTTCTTCTGGAATTACATCTTGAATACGTATAATGCCTTCTACGATATCGTCGATATAGGTAAAGTCGCGTAGCATTTTGCCGTGGTTGAAGACTTTTATTGGCTTATCGTTACTAATCGCTTCGGTGAACAGCCAAGGTGCCATATCCGGTCTGCCGGCAGGGCCATAAACGGTGAAAAATCGTAAGCCAGTAGTCGGTATTTTATACAGGTTAGAATAGGCATGCGCCATCAGTTCATTAGCTTTTTTGGTGGCAGCATAAAGTGATACAGGTCGGTCTACATTATCGCTTTCACTGAAGGGTATTTTCTCATTCATACCATAAACCGAGCTGGATGAAGCATAAACCAAATGCTGCACTTTATTGTGTCGACAGCCTTCTAAAATGCTCATCATGCCAACAAGGTTGCTATCAACGTACTCAAACGGTGCTTCTATGGAATAACGCACGCCCGCTTGAGCTGCTAGGTGTATAACGCGGTCAAACTGTTCTATTTTGAAAATTTGCGCCATTGCTTCGCGATCAGCTAGGTCGATTTTTACAAAACGAAAGTTGTCAAAAGGCTTGAGCTGCGTAAGGCGGTACTCTTTTAGAGCAGATTCGTAATAGTTATTTAGATTGTCTAGGCCAACAACTTCATAGCCTTGCTCTAGTAAACGCTTGGCCGTGTACATGCCGATAAAGCCGGCCGCGCCGGTAACTAATACTTTCATAAAAATCTACTTATTTTCTTAAGTTAAGGATTTAACATACCAAGGCATCGCTTTCTCAATACCTTGAATAATATCAAACTGTGGCTCATAGCCTAACGCATTTTGTATTTTACTGATATCAGCCTGACTATGACGCACATCCCCTGCTCTAAAATCTCGATAGGCTGGTTCTGGAGTGTAGCTAACTCCGTTAGCACTTAAATGTTCTTTAAGCGCTGAAAACAGTGTATTAAGGGTAGTACGACCACCGACTGCTACATTGTATACTTGGTTCTTGGCTTCAACATTGGCAGTTGCTGCTAGGATATTGGCTTGTACGGCATTTTCTATAAAATTAAAGTCGCGACTGGTATCGCCATCGCCATTAATAAATACTTCATCACCTGCGATCATAGCAGCCGTCCACTTTGGGATCACTGCAGCATAAGCACCATCCGGTGTTTGGCGTTTGCCAAAGATATTGAAATAACGCAGACCAATCGTCTTAAAGCCATAAGTACGAGCAAACACATCAGCATATAGCTCATTGACATACTTAGTCACTGCATAGGGAGATAACGGATTACCAATAGCATCCTCGACTTTTGGCAATGCTGGATGATCGCCATACGTTGAGCTACTCGCCGCATAAGTAAAGCTAGCTACCTGAGCATCACGAGCGGCTACGAGCATATTTAAGTAGCCTGAGATATTGGTATCATTGGTATTAATGGGATCAGCGATAGAGCGTGGCACCGAACCTAGTGCTGCTTGATGCAGTACGTAGTCTACGCCTATACATGCTGCCTGACAGTCATCTAGATTACGAATATCACCTTCTATAAAGGTAAAGTTCTGCCACTGATCTTTGCTTACCAAACCTTGTACTTCATCTAAGTTATGCTGAAAGCCAGTCGCAAAGTTATCTAGACCGACTACTTTTTGATTTAGTAACAATAGCTCTTCTAGTAAATTAGAACCTATGAATCCCGCTACCCCAGTAATTAACCATGTCTTTGGCTCGTTAATTAATACTTTTTGAACTTTTTCATATGCAGTTGACGTCATAACCATTACTTTCCGTATTTTTCATAGATTTATAGGCGGATATCAGTGTCTTCTTTAGTGAAAACATACTTTAAATCGTAAAGCACGTGTTCATTCTTGCCAAACGCTCTAATCTGCTCTACACCAAGCTCGACGAACTCATTATGCGCGACCGCTAAGATGATACCATCATAGTTATTTACAGCGGGCTTGCTAATAGGCGTAACATTATATTCACGCTCAGCTTCTGCTTTATCTACCCAAGGGTCATAGACATCAACTTCGATATTATATTCTTCTAGCTCATGGACGATATCGATGACCTTGGTATTACGCACATCGGGGCAGTTTTCTTTGAAACTCAGCCCTAAGACCAAAACTTTTGCCCCTTCAACTTGAATACGCTTTTTAATCATTGTTTTAACCAGCTGTGTGACCACATACTCACCCATGCTGTCATTCAAGCGACGACCAGCCAATATAATCTCTGGGTTATAGCCAATCGCTTGCGCTTTATGTGTCAAGTAATAAGGGTCTACACCGATGCAATGACCACCGACGAGGCCTGGACGAAACGGTAAGAAATTCCATTTGGTGCCTGCTGCTTCTAAGACCGCTTGAGTATCGATACCCATTTTATTAAAGATAACGGCTAACTCATTAATTAAGGCAATATTGACATCTCTTTGGGTGTTTTCAATCACCTTTGCTGCTTCTGCTACTTTAATGCTTGCTGCTTTATGAGTGCCGGCAGTAATAATTAAATTGTATACTTCATCCACAAAATCAGCGACTTCAGGCGTTGAGCCCGCCGTTACTTTTAAAATATTGGTAACACGGTGCTCTTTATCGCCAGGATTGATACGTTCAGGACTATAACCGGCATAAAAGTCTTGATTGAAGGTTAATCCAGAAACTTTCTCTAGCACCGGAATACAAACTTCTTCTGTGGCACCCGGATAGACGGTCGATTCATAAACCACAATGTCGTCTTTTTTAAGTAGACTGCCGATAGCTTCTGAGGCTTTAATTAAAGGCGTAAGATCGGGCTGTTTATAATCATCGATAGGCGTCGGTACCGTAACAATAAAAAAATTACAATCTTTAAGCGCTTGTATATCGGAGCTATAACTCAAATGTGATGCTTGAGTCAGCTCTTCGTCACTGACTTCCAAGGTATGATCTGTACCTGCACATAGGGCTGCTATACGACTGGCATTGATATCAAAGCCTACTACTGGCAGATGCTTACCAAACTCAACTGCTAATGGCAGACCTACATAACCAAGTCCGATAACCGCTATTTTTATATTCTTAATATCTAGCATAATTTTCCTTTGTTCATCTAACCAATTTTAGTTGAAAAATAGTATTCAGGGTGTTTATGAACAGCTATGCAGCTTTAGAGCATTCTTGATAACCTGCTACAAACTGTTTGAATTGCTGCTTTAACCAAGGGACATCGAATTGTTTTTGTTTTTCAGTCAGCTCAAACAATACTGTTTCAAGCTCATCTAATGGAAAGTGGTGTTCTAGCGCTTGCATGATAAGGGGGTGATCAGTTGATTCAACATTATCTTCACCGATGATGAGCTCTTCATAAAGCTTTTCTCCATCTCTAAGTCCAGTAAAGATGACTTCGATATCACCATCCGGATGGGCAGCATCTTTAATATCAAAACCACTTAAATGAATCATACGGTGCGCTAAGTCAACAATCTTGACCGGCTTTCCCATATCAAGCACAAACACCTCACCACCTGATGCCATTGCACCTGCTTGGATCACCAAGTTTGCCGCTTCAGGAATCGTCATAAAGTAACGAGTTACATCAGGATGGGTGACCGTAATCGGCTTACCTTGTTCTATTTGCTTAGTAAATAAAGGCACAACAGAGCCCGATGAGCCAAGGACATTACCAAAACGCACCATACTAATACAGGTTTGGCTATCCGTTTGGCTTAGCGCTTGGCAAACCAATTCTGCCAAGCGCTTAGAAGCACCCATCACATTGGTCGGTCTTACGGCTTTATCGGTCGAGATCAGTACAAATGTCTCTACATTTGCTGCAATCGCCGCTCGGGCGCAGTGATAAGTACCTTTGGTATTATTAATAACGCCTTCGAAAGGATTGTGTTCAACCATTGGCACATGTTTATAGGCTGCTGCATGATAGACCGTCTGTATATTATAGAGATTCAGTATTCTAAGCAGGTTGGATTCATTGGTGACATTACCGATGACTGCAACGATTTTAATATCTTGATAAGCAGGCGTATTTGCTTGCTTAATGGTTAGCTCTTGATGGATGCTATAAAGCGCAAACTCGGACAGCTCATAGAGCACGATACATTTAGGCTGGTTTTTAATCACTTGACGACATAACTCGCTACCAATGGAACCACCAGCACCAGTGACTAATACGCACTTACCCTTGATATTCATCTGCAGCAACTTGGCGTCAGGTTCAACAGTCTGTCTGTCTAACACATCCAAGATGTCTACTTTGCGCATGCTACTAACGGTCACTTTTTCGTCAGCAATTTCCTCTAAGCTTGGCAATTCTTTTATTTTTAGAGCAATACCTGAGAGCTTATCTATAATCTGGCGTTTTTGCGCGCGACTGATAGAAGGAATAGCTAAAAACACCTGAGCAATATCTAGCACATCAATCAAGCTTATCAATTCATGAGCAGGGTAAATCTTTTTGCCGAGTAAGTAAGCACCAGTAAGTTGAGGATCATCGTCAATATAAGCCACGACATTATATTTATAAGAGTTTCTTAAGCCTTCTAATAAGTCTCGACCAGCCTCTCCCGCACCATAAATAACAACATTATCATAAATGCCATCATCTTTGAGGCGACGCTGGGCTCTCCCGCTCAAATGCATCAAGAGCTCACGAATAGTAAGACGACTATTCCATAACCAGATAAATAAGAAAAATAGAAAGATAATAGGAACGGAGCGCGGTATATCCTCTAAGGGATTTAAATAGATGATAATCTCATAAACGACCATGAGTACAAAGAACAGCTTTGCGACACTACCCATTACCGTATCTAAAAAACCACGTGCTACGCCTTTATAGAAACCAATCAGATATAAACCGACGATAGGCAGCGTGGCATAAGATATTAATATTGCAGGGTTTATATTATGAGCGATACTACCGTAGCGCAAAGACAAAGCTAAGAACAGGCAAACTAAAGATGCTACCAAGTCTGTAGTGAGTAAAATGGCTCGCTTGAGGCTGCGAGGCAATGATAACAAGTGTTTTGCCATACGCTGTAACCAGCCAGTTTTTCTATCAAGTGATGAATAATCACTTGACTGTTTTGAATTTGCAGACATAACACTTAACTACTTAAAAATATGAATTTTGGTAGAGTTTCGAAAAAGCTAACTATTGGTTATTACCATAAGCATAGCTATAGTGATAACTAGATTTACTCATTATACCCTGCTGTACGTCATTTAAAATAATACCATCAACTTGTACATCAGCTTTATTGAGCTGTTTAATCGCATAAGCCAGCTGTCCTTCTAGGGAGCTATCATAGCGAGTAACCATCAGTACTTGATCTGCATACTGAGCTAGTATCACTGCGTCTGAAGCTGCTAATATTGGTGGAGAATCAATAATAATGTAATCATAGTGTACGTTTAGCTGTATCATCAAGTGTTTAAAACTGCTACTAGATAGTAGTGATGTGGGGTTATTTGTCTTCCGACCACGAGGTATAAAATCAATATGCTCCATTTTTGTAGGATGAATAAAGTTTTCAACACCTTGATATAATTCCGCCGTATCATTTTGCTGTAACAATAGATAATCAGCTAGACCATCATCTTGATCCATATTAAATAGTTTATGCATTTCACCTAGACGCATATCCGCATCTATTACTAATACTTTTTTATTCACCTGCCCAAATACTTCAGCCAAATTAGCACAGATAAATGATTTACCCACCCCAGGGCTTTCTCCTGAAATAAGAATAACTTTGGCACGCTCACCAACCTTAGTTAAGGTTGGCGTACCAAATATCAAATGAGTTCTTAAACTCTTTATAGCTTCATAGCTCAAACTATCGTGATCAATATAAGCCAATAAGCGATTAGGTGTTTTTTTGTTTTTACTTATTCGTAACAATGATGCTGAACGCGGTATGGTTGCAACCACAGGTACTCCGATCTTCGACTCTAAAGCATCAGGATCCTTGACCAAATTTCTAAGTAAGCTTTTAATTAATACTAATATTGCACCTAGCATAGTACCCAGTAACGTTGCTAATACCCAAATTTGTAGCTTTTTAGGTGCAATCATATTAAAGGTACTGATAGGCAAGTCAATAATGCGTACTTCACTAACTTGACCTGCCTTAGCAATTTTTAATTGCTCATAACTTTTTAACATCGTAAGATAGATTTCTCTATTTATACTAGTATCTTCTGATAACTTTAAGAACTCTCTTTGCATATTAGGTAAGCTTTCAACCTTAGTTTCTATTTCTTTTTTCCTGCTGTTCAATATTTCAAATTGTTCATTTATTTGAAGAACTAATGGATGCTCTTCAGTATAGTAAGTAGTCAAATCTGCTTTTTTTAACTTCAACTCATTTATTTGAGAGTCAATCTGAGCTTTTTCTCCAACTAGTAATCCCGCTTCTTGGCTAATATCAATAATTCCATATTTCTCGCGGAACCTATTAAACACTGCTTCTGAGTTTTCAAGCTTTTGCTTTAAGTCAGGTAACTGCTTTTCCATAAAGGTAAGAGTATTTGTATTTTTCTCAGACTCTTTTGATTCTTTATTACTAACATAAGACTGAATAATGTTCTTTAATATTAGGGTGACTTGTTGCTGATTTGCCCCAGTTAGAGATAGTTCCATTATACCTGTTTGGTTACCTCGCTCTTTCACTTCCAATGCATTAGATAGAGCATTTGTTGCTGTGAAAATTTGTTGCTTAGTAATATTAATCGCGTGCTCGTTAATAGGTAGATCATTAACGGTAATTTCAATGATACCTTCTAGCGTTGTGAAACGATGTGTTTGTCCCAACTGTCCTTTAAAATCATCAAAACCGTTACTCAGCACGAAGCCGTTGCTTTTATTGGAGCGTACTAAAGAAAAAGGCTGGTTTAGGTACCCTTGTGGAACATTAAATTTACTAACTTGCACTTGTCCATCTGTAGTTTTTAATGCTACTCCCTCAGGAATATTTATTTGAGAGTAGATACTATTATTTTTTATTTTATCAGTTATGTTAATCGCAGGGTCATTAAGACGAATATCTAAGTGTAATAAATCAACGACTGGTGCTAATATCATACGTGAATTAATCAACTCAACTTCTTTCTGAATGGAACTAGCATCAGATGAAACTAGACTTGGGATATTAATATTGCCTAACGCAGATAAGCCTTGTTGTTTATTTTGTTCAACCTCTATCAGAGCTTTTGATTCAAAAACTGGGGTTACATATCGACTATACAAGACTCCTATTATCAATCCCAACACAGCAAAAAACACGATGACTTTCCAGCCACGCAAAATGGCAAACAGCAGCGCCATTAGATCAATATCCTCATCTTCTTGTTTAGAAGAAGGCTTTGATAAGTTTCTGGAATCTGTATTCATAGTGGTATGTTCATCACTTAAGGTTATTCGTTTAAAGGTTAGGTATTTAATAGTAGCTATTTAACTAATTTTATCTGCCCACTGTTCAAGACCATCAACGATATCTTGATATGCTGTTTTAAATGCACTCATATCATGTTTATAAGGGTCAGCAATATCTTTATCCATCCAATGACCAAGTTTAAAAGTCTTGCCACGGCAAAATGGCCAACGATCCTCTATCCATTTGGTTTGATCATCTGACATAGTAAGAATAAGATCTACTTTTCTCACCAGCTGCTCATTGATTTGTTTAGCAACATGATTGGTAATATCAATCTGCTGTTTTTTCATAATCTCTAATGTAGCGGGGTCGGCAGGATGACCAACCAGAGCACCTACCCCAGCAGATTCGATAGTCTTATTGGGAAAATGCTGCTTTAGTAACGCTTCTGCCATTGGACTACGACAAATATTACCTACGCAAATGACTAAGATGTTATCAAACGCCATAATAATTCCCTATAAGCTTGAGAGTGACCTTATCGTGGAAGTAGAAGGTAATAGGGCGCTAAGAACGCGATTCCACCGCGTCAAACCTGTTGGGTCGACATATAGTATATCGTTAGGCTGCATCTCAAACCGATTGGCTAACGCAAAACTTGTAATTGCCTGCATATCGACATAGTAAATATCCGTAGCTTTAGTAACAAGGTTGTCGCGAACAACATATATCTTAGCCGCGTTGGCCGTACTAGAGTTCAAACCATTGGATTCGCCGATTACCTGCGCCAAACTAATGCCTTGCTCAAGGATAGGGACTGGCTCTATTTTTCCAAACTCACCCAATAAGTAAATTTTATTACGATTTTGACTATTGACATGAATAGAGTCGCCATCTTGTATATAGAGTTGATTGGCTGATAGCCCCATACTTCTCAACGACTGTAGCCCCAAATTATAATTAGTACCGTTACGGTTTAATACAATACTATTCGAATCACCACTTGAAGTCGCGCCACCTGCCATAGAAATAGCGCTATATAATGAAACTGGCATATCTGTAATACTAAATTCACCAGGCTTACTGACTTCACCATCAATAAAGAATTTATTACCACGATAATCAGTAATTTTAACTTGAGGATCCGAATATTTAAGGTAGCGCTGTAGCTGTCTTTGCAAGTTCGCCGTAAACTGTGGCACACTCATGCCAGTCGCTTTAATACGTCCGACAAGTGGAAACTGAACGAATCCTTGCTGATCTACAGGATAGCCTGAAGCACCGGCTGATGTAATGTCGGGATAACCAACTAAGATAATACTAAGAATATCACCTTCAGAAATTCGATATTCTGCTCGGCTAGAGCTTCTTATCAGCTGAGCTAAGTTAGCATTTGGTATAACAGCTTGTTTTGGTGGTAATGTTGCTAGGCTTAGAGGTTGAATATTGAAATGTATACCATTTTCAGCAATAAAAGCACCACTTGGCGGAAGGTCACCTGCTTGCAGACCAGCATTGATACTAGAGCAACCCGTGAGTATGCTAATTGTAAGTACAGACGCCACACTTAATAGCTTTAATGAATTGAAAAACATAGAAAAACCTTTATAAATCACAGATATAAGCAGCGTCTAGCAAAAAGTACAATTTAGACAACCATAATCGAGTATTACATTAACTATAAAAAACAAGGCAATAATACCATAGCTGGTTAAAGATTGGACAGATAAGGCAAATTTTTTGGTGAAATCTATTTAAAAGTAACATTCAGTTATATCCTAATTATATAAATATTACATAAGAATATCGCATAGGATTCAATCACTTAATAAAGCATAGAGTATGACTAATAATACGAGCTTTAAAAGCTTTCTCTTTAACATCACTTCAATAAATAGCGTATAATACTCAGTCCAAATCTATACATTGAGAAATGTAAACCCACCGACTCAAGGATATCGTTATGAAAGATGAAAAACTCCAAAAAGCACTCGCCCGCATGGGACTTGGTTCACGTCGTCAGATGGAAGAAGTGATTAAAGCAGGGCGTGTGACCGTTAATAATGGACCCGCAACCATCGGCGACCGCGTCGAACAAGGCGATGAGATCCGTGTTGACGGTCGTCAAATCAAATATACGGCTGAAAATGAAAAGCGTCGTCGCGTTTTAGCTTATTATAAGCCTGAAGGTGAAGTTTGCTCGGCTAATGATCCAGAAGGTCGTCCAACAGTTTTCGAACGTTTACCAAAATTGACTCATGATCGTTGGGTCATGGTTGGGCGCTTGGATATTAACTCAACTGGTCTGCTCTTATTTACCAATGATGGCGAGATGGCGCACCGTTTGATGCATCCGTCTAGCGAAGTCACCCGTGAGTATGCCGTACGTGTACTTGGTGAAGTGACACCAGATATCGCTCGTACACTAACCGCTGGCGTTATGCTAGAGGATGGCATGGCACAGTTTGAAGATATCAAAGAGGGCGGCGGTGAAGGTGTCAATAAATGGTATCACGTCAGACTAAAAGAAGGTCGTAACCGCGAAGTGCGCCGATTGTTTGAATCGCAAGGTCTTAAAGTGAGCCGTCTATTACGTACGCGTTATGGGACGATTGCGCTACCAAAGGAGCTGCGTACAGGTCGCTTCTTAGAGCTCGACAAAAAAGACATCAATACCTTAACCGATTTGGTCAGCCTACGCCCACGCCACGGCACTGGTCTGCACGGTGCAGCTAAAGAAAAGCAAGAACGTATCAAAAGCAAGCCGCTTAAAGCGCGCCGTGTTGACAGTCGTAGCGATAGCCGTCCTAGCAGTGCAAAACCTAAAAGCAGTGGCAGTCCTGCCAGTCGCGGTTCACGTAATACCCGCGATCGTAACAACAAGCGTTAAGCTGTCACAGGTTAATCCTAGCTGATAAAAAAGCGGTCAATGAATCAATCATTGACCGCTTTTTTTATGCATTTTTATGCATTTTTATGCATTTTTTAAGAGTATCACTGACTTGAGGCTTAGTCGTCATGACTATGAATATAATTTTTCATCACGCGCAATTCTTGTAGATGTTGCTCTTCCATTCGCTCTAACAACCCATCTAAGCGCTGCTCAATGCTGTCCAATACCTCTTGTAATAGCCTACTCGCCTCAGCCTGACTCTGTCCGTTTTTAGTATGATTGCTTATATTGATATTTGCTAAATGATAATGACTGGCCAACATTTCAGGTAAGCGCATATGCAGCATTTTATGTAAGACAAATTGCTGCTCGTTAATAGCTGAAGTTACATTTTGCGCTTCTAACTCGTTTTGGTAGCTGTGATAATTGGCTACCTTTTTATCAATGTGCTGCAATTGGCGCAGCTGCTTATCCGATAAAGCTTCTAGGTGTTTTTTATTTAAATTTAACTGTTGCCAATTAAGAGAAGTTAACAACAGGGGCGCATTACTATCTTGATAGGTCAGCACGCCTGGAGTAATACCAACCATTTTATGCAATGCGTGCCAGCCCTTTCTCCCCAAATAAAAGACGCTAACAGTAGTAACCACACCAACGCCTAGTAATATACTCATGTCACTTTACTCTTCTTTCGACTTATTTCAGCATAAACATTTAAACTTGGGATATTATTAAAACCTCTCATTTATAGCTTAATATCTTTTACATCAGTTTCTTTATTAGCTGAGTTTTCAATTACCTGAATTTCAGCAGCGCTATTATCGATTTGTTGTAGTCTAGAATTGCTGGTTGGGTTATTAAAACGCTGCTGCAAATATCGATTGGTTGCCAGTAGCTTTTGTCCATCTTGATGATAGGACGCATTCAGCAGGTCATCAAACTGGGTATTAATCGTCCTAAGCACTTCTAATAGTGCCTCTTTGCCCGTGACATCAGAGTGCTTAATTTTCGTGGTATCAGCAAGCGCACCATTCCCGACATCTAAGTCATGCAAGCGGCGATAATCGGCTACCGCTAGTGGCACATGCCTATCCATTAAATTTTGAATCATAACGTAGGTTTCATTGACGGTATCTTTATCATCAATTTTACCATCGTTATTGGTATCGCCATAAATAACCCGTAGCTTCTCGCCTTTATCATTGATTTGATCAAGCGCTGTTTTGACCTCAACTGGCAAGCTTTTTTCAGGAATATAACCCAATTGCGGCATCGCTTTATACTCAAGCATTTTGGGCGCCGTGACTTTTTTGATACCACGGTACCCAAGGTACAACCCAGCTGCTGGCAGCACGCCATATAAAATAAACATCACGAACATCGCAGTCAGTTGGGTCATTTGGGTATCCTTGTTGTTTAGTAGAAATACTTAGCAAAAATATTTAGCAGACGCGGTTGGCAAATTTATTGTTATTTTCGATAATACTTAATCATTATTATTAAACAAAAAAATAAGGCTGTATTAAAGCCTTATATTGTTATGTATTGAACCGATTGTGTTTATAGTTATTTGCGAACAAAACAGAAACATGAATTTTTTACGCGACACTGGAATAAACTTTTCTAGCTTGCTGTGCCTGCGCCGACAGAGGCTGCGAAAAATTCATTCCAGTGTCTCTGTATCGTTTTTATACTGAACTCACAATAACAATACTAACAACTTTTAAATAAACCTCGTTAAATTCAAGTTAGCTTTGGGTACGGCTTTTGACATAACGGTGCGTTGAAGCCAGTTTATTCATCACCGTTTGATGCAACTCATCTAATAACTCGTCAAGCTCGTAATCAATGTCTAAAAACAAATCCGTGAGCATATCGCCGGCGGTCATTTTTCCTTGGACGACATTATTTTTAGTGCGATGCGGGCTAAAGCGTTGCAGCTGCTCATAATGATGCAGCGCTTCAGGGATACTTTCAGACACCAGCTTATCAATGACAAACTGGCGCTCATTATGTTGCTGCTGTTGCTCAGCGTTGAGCTCGCTACTCCATTCACGGTAGCGTTTTAGCTTACTATTAATTCGGTCTAATATGGCAACCGCTTCAATCGGCATCGCGTTTAGGGTGGCTGCATCGACCACATCAACAAGCTCAGTCATAATCGGACAGCGTCCATGTTTAAGATACCATAAGGTATCGGGGTCAAAAGGAGGTCTATTGGTCGGGCGCATTTGGGCGCGATTGGCTAGATATCGATCGGTCAACGGCGTCGGCGTGCGGATATCATTCACTTGTGCTAAGGCATCACAAATACGCTCGCTACGCTGCGGCTCGCTAAGCGAAGAATTGGAAGCTGAAGTATCCATGTTTACTTGGTTATCGCTACTATTGCCATGCTTATTTGCATTATTAGAAACTTCTTTAGCGGCAGCTTGCTGAGCATTTTTGGCAGCGATGGTTGGCAGGTCATCTTGGGCTTGCCCAAACGACTGTAGCATTCTTGTCAGACTTATGACCATGACCTACCCTGCTCCTCGCCTATTCTTTATTCATTGCTGACTGATATTGCTGAATAATACTGATAACGTCGTAGCAGCTATTGCAGCAGACATATTGCATTCGACCATTTTATCCCTTATCTTAACAGCTTTTCTCAGCGCTGCCAGTAAGCAAACGTCACCGTTTTGGTCTTTAAAGGATAAGCCAATTATCATGAATTTCACCGATTATAGCGCCGGTTTTTTGCTTGGTTTATCCTTGATTATCGCTATTGGTTCACAAAACGCTTTTGTGCTCAAACAAGGGCTGAAACGCGAGCACATATTTTTCGTCTGCCTATTTTGCGCAGTCAGTGATGCGATTTTAATCTCTGCTGGTGTCGCTGGTTTTGGCGCAGTGACAGCACGTTATCCGCAAGTTGTAGACATTGCCAAAATTGCTGGCGTCATATTTTTGCTGGCTTATGGCATCCAAAGCTTATACGCCAGTGTACGCCTATCGCATGCACTCACCATCGATGGTCAAGTCGTCACCAGCTTAAAAAAAGCACTGTTGTTATGTTTTGGCTTTACTTGGCTTAACCCGCACGTCTATCTAGATACATTGGTGCTCGTCGGCATGGTTTCAACAGGGGCAAATAGCAAAGTCGTATTTGCCGCTGGTGCGGTAAGCGCCTCATTCTTTTTCTTCTTTGCGCTTGGTTATGGTGCGCGACTACTTAGACCCTTATTTGCTAAGCCAAAAGCTTGGAATATACTCGATGCCTTAGTCGGTTTTCTGATGCTGTATTTGGCTTGGCATCTATATCAAAGTTAATGAAGCGTAAGAAATAAACATAGCTTATCAAAACGAAAAAACCAAACACATTAACGTGTTTGGTTTTTTATTACTTTGAAACTAATGACTTCTTATTAGGACGCTTTTTTGCGCTTTTTAGGTTTAACAAAGGTCAAGTTTAAAAAGTGCTCTAGCGAATCATCAAGGATATCTAACCATGGCTCTGGTAGCTCAGGAGATAGCGTTCCAGTTAAAGTAGAACGATAGGCCTTTTCTCTAAAGGTCATGATGTTCTCGGCTTTGTCCTTTTGCCATTCTTTTAAAATCTCGCCCTGTTTTTCAACGGCAAATTCTGGATAATCGGTAGCATTGGTCAAATCGCGAATATAAGCGGCCTGAAAGTCGATTGAATCACTGACCGTCACGCATTTGGCATACGTTGCGAGCCATTTTTGCTCATCTTCTTCACGTGCTGCCAAATCGGGCAATTCGATATCACCCATTATCACATCACGTGCATACCACGCTTGCGCATCAAACATATTAAAGGTGAAATACTGATCTTGCATGCCCAAATAAATCAGCTTTGGATTTGGCTGCCAAAAGATACCTTTATACAAGTTGGCTGGATACAAGCAGTTGTGCGTCTGCAAACGTAGCTCATCTGGCATAAACGGAAAATGGAACAAGTAACCGGTACACATGATGATGGCGTCAAACTTTTGGCTTGTACCATCGGCAAAGTGCGCGACATCATCTTCAAAATGCGTTACCAATGGCACTTCTTTAATACCCTCAGGCCACTCATAACCGAGCGGTTTACTACGATAACTGATGGTTACCGACTTGGTGCCATATTTGTAGCACTGAGTACCAATATCTTCGGCAGAATAGCTACTACCTACTAATAAGATATCTTCATCTTTAAATTCTAAGGCATCGCGGAAATCATGCGCGTGCAAGATACGACCTGGAAAGGCTTCTAAACCTTCAAAATACGGCATATTTGGCGTAGAGAAATGACCCGTTGCTACCACGACATAATCAAACTCTTCGACTTCTTGCTCATCGGTTTTATGATTCATCACCGTCACGGTGAATTTTTGCGTTTCATCATCAAACGACACCCAGCGCACGGGGCATTCAAAGCGAATATATTTTTGAATATCTTGTTTATCGATACGGCCCATGATGTAATCTTTTAGGACTTCACGCGGCGGGTACGATGGGATGGCTTCACCGAAGTGTTCATCGAATGAATAATCGGCAAATTCTAAGCATTCTTTGGGGCCATTTGACCATAAATAGCGGTACATACTGCCGTGCACGGGTTCACCGTTTCTATCTAAACCCGTACGCCAACTGTAATTCCACATACCACCAATGGCGTTTTGCTTTTCATAACATACGATTTCAGGTAAGTCTTTTACCCCGGCTAAACGAGCCGCTTCAAAGGCACGTAACTGTGCCAAACCACTTGGACCTGCCCCTAAAATTGCCATTCTTTTCTTACTCAAAACTGACTCCTATAATATTGTTGTGCTCCTATCATAACATATTTGTATGGACAACTTTTTTAATGCAGACTTTTGGTGATTAATTGGAATTGATACAAGTATTAGCAAGATATAAAAAGGTGTTACTAAACAACCTTTTAGGATAGGTCTTAGTATTTTTCAGCAACTAGGCAGTTTTGTCTGCTTTAGGAAGTTTTAGCCTTTGGCCCAATAATAAAAAGACCATGTTTTTTTACACGGTCTAAAAAATACGGATATATCTTAAAAAAGAAGGGGCGTAAAAAAGGACAGATAAGAACCACTAGAGAAGTAAGTGGCAGAAAAGCAAGGTGACAATTACACTAAATCAGGAAATAAGGTACGTAGTCCATTAACGATAATCTCGATAGAAACTGCTGCAAGCAACATACCCATAATACGACTCATGATATTAAGTCCAGTATCTCCCAATAAACGACTGATACGGCCCGCTGCCATTAGCGCCACATAACAAAATAAGCTGATAAATAAACCAGCAATCAAAATCGCAGAGACTTGCAAAATACCAGTGACCTGTGATGAATAGATAATCACCGTCGAGATACCGCCAGGTCCAATCATCATGGGAATGGCAATCGGAACTACGGCAGCAGCCATCGTTGGCGGCGCACCTTGCAAATGGTCAACATCAAAGTTTTCTTGATCGGGCTTAACCGGGTTACCTTCGCCATTCATCATATTTAGGGCGATTAAAAATACCAAGATACCACCTGCCAACTGGAACGAACCAATCGAGATACCAAGCAATTTAAGTAACGTCTCGCCTGCTAAGGTAAAAAAGCTGATGGTGATAAAAATCGTCAAACAAGCGATGCGCGCCACTTTACGGCGATTATTTAGCGAATAGCCGTGAGTTGAATCCAAAAACAACGTCAAGGCGCCAAAGGGATTAATCAGTACCATAAAGGCTAAGATTATCTTGATAATTTCAGTATCCACTGAGCGCTCGCTTATCTATTGGTCAAATCGGACAAAAGATAAGGTCGCTATGCACAAGTACAGGCAAAGACGACCTTATAATCGGTAGCAGCGGCATTGTAGCATAGCCAGATAAGCCTATTAAATCATTAACTTCGCTTAATTTATCGTCCTTACCAATTCAATAGCATATCCGTACAAATCTCCCCTTTTAATCACTTATTTAACCGATACCTATGCCATAAAATTAATCAAAAGCTTTAGCATCGATTTAGACCAACCGTTAATCTTAAGCGCTAAAATCCAGACCAATATCTAGTGCCGTGGTGCTGTGGGTTAAATAACCCATGGCAATGAAATCAACGCCCGTTTTTGCTACTGCTTGCACCGTTTCAGGGGTGATACCGCCTGAGGCTTCGGTTTTGGCGCGACCTTTACACATGGTGACGGCTTTTGATAATACGTCAGGTGCCATATTATCCAAAAGTACCAAACTCACGCCAGCCTCTAAGGCTTGCTCTAACTGCTCTAAAGTATCGACTTCGACTTCTATCGGAATAAGATGCCCGGCAAAATCTTGCGCTTGCTGAATGGCAGTTTTGATGTCACCGGCGATAGCGATATGGTTGTCTTTGATTAAAATTGCATCATCTAAGCCCAAGCGATGATTGCGCCCGCCGCCGCAGCGTACTGCGTATTTTTGCACAATGCGCAAACCAGGTATGGTTTTACGCGTACAAGTGATTTGCGCCGGATAGTCGGCAACGCTGTCGACAATTTTTTTGGTATCTGTCGCAATACCACTGAGATGAGTCATAAAGTTAAGCGCGGTACGCTCTGCGGTTAGTAAATTTCGCGCGTTACCTCGGACTGTTGCCAGTACCGTACCCGCTTCGACCGTCGCACCGTCATTCACTTTGGCAATAAACTTGATTTGCTCGTCAATCAAAGCAAAAGACAAACGCGCCAAATCCATCCCACATATCACACCTGCTTGCCGCGCTTTGATCTGTAATTGCGCTTGCGTATCTGCTGGTATAGTCGCTTGTGAAGTCACATCACCGCGCCTACCCAAATCTTCCGTTAACGCCGCTTCCACCAAAGGTTTAAGCAATACTTCACCCAATGCTGGCTCTTGTTTAACTGTCATGTTTGACCCTTATTTTTGCCTGATATTTATATGCGTTCGATACATTTAAGAAAATATCTTCAATTAAACTCAAAATGAGCATAAATATAGCGCAAAGTACAAAGCCTCGCAAGAAAAGGGTGCAAATTAATAAAATGAACCAATATGATTTCGCTTTGATATGAGTATTTAGCGTCGGTATAGGAAGGCTTGTGCAGTTGATGCTATTTTCGTTTAGGCAATTTACTATCCATGAGTAAACTTTGTAACTCAATATCATGGCGGAAGCGATAAAGCTTGGCAGGTCGACCGCGCTGAGCGCTACTACTCTGCCCTGTCTCCATGACAAGTTTTTGTGAATCTAGCAAACGACGGAAGTTTTGCTTATGTAAAGGCACGCCTGATAACGCTTCAACGCTTTGTTGCAGCTGCGACAAGGTAAACACGTCCGGCATCAAACCAAAGATAAGCGGTCGATATTCAATCTTGGCACGCAGTCTTGAGATAGCGGTGGCAATCACGCGGCGATGGTCGTAATACATCGGTACGCCTATTAACTGCGACCAATTTGTAGGCAACTTCACTTGGTAACTTGGCGGATAAGTCGGCGCTTCAGGGATTAACCCTGCTTCATAAAGCATCTCATAACGCAGCAACACATGCTCAGCCACCCATTCTCTATTCTCATAAGCCTTATCAACATTTAATGCCTTGTCCGTATCTTTGAGATTATCAACCCTCAAAGTTTCCTCACTGATTCCCCAGCATAAACCAATACGCTGACGGCGGCGCTGCCGCACGACTGTTTCCGCTGCGCTGTCTGCCCAGCTTAATAACGCCGGCACAATATGATTCATAATCATACTTGGCATACCGTCCAAGTGATTTTCCCACGGGAAATAATCGTACCAATCGCGCCATAATGCTTGGCTTGGCAGCTCTTGCATTTGCGCTTCTTGCACCAATCCTAGGTAGCTGACATACACCAACGCATGACCATCGACGTTGCGGCGATTGGTATCTACGAAAGTATAAAGCTGCTCTAAATAACCAAGCGGCTGCTGCGTTTGCTCCTCCACCCATTGACGTACGCCCGCTTGCAAGGAGCGATGTAATGGCATTAATGGCCCATTAGGCAAGAGCTTGCCTTGATCAACCGTTAAAACGCGCGCGGTGTGCTCAGTAATCGCTACCAGCACGGCGACCACTTCTGTGGTGCCGCTACCTTGTTGATGCGAATGTGAATAAGACAACGTCATGGCTTTAAAGGTGTCCTTTATGTCTAAACGTGAAATGAGCGTTTTTAAAATGAAGTGTTTCTGACCACGCTTAGTATAGCGTGAATCGAAAACTATCATAGCCTGCCGTTGTAAATAGACGATATCGGAAGCAATAAAAAAGACAGCGAGCAAGGTAAGTTTTGACGAATTACGTATCATTTTAGAAGCAGATTATAAAAAATACTTGTAATTATGCTCAAAATGAGCATAATTATTAAAACTTGTTATTTGGCCACATTTAATTGACTCACTTTTAGCGGCTATTAGGTTTGCCGTTATCGCAGCAAAGGTTTGCACTTATGAAAACTTATCCATACGACGCGCCCATCATGAGCACTGATAATCGCATTGCGACTCAGATGAATATCGAATACGCCAAAGCGAAAATCCCAGCGGATTTGCCACGTGCGGAACGACTTGCGGTTGAAGAGAATATTAAGCAGCTATTAAAAGAGCATAATGCGGTATTGGTTGCGCATTACTATGTTGATCCTTTTATCCAAGATTTGGCCTTGGCAACCGGCGGCTGCGTTGGTGATTCGCTAGAGATGGCGCGCTTTGGACAAGCGCACAGTGCGCAAACCTTGGTCGTCGCTGGTGTCCGCTTTATGGGTGAATCAGCAAAGATACTGAGTATGGAAAAAACGGTACTGATGCCAGACTTGGAAGCGGAGTGCTCGCTCGATTTGGGCTGTCCGGCTGATGAGTTTTCCGCATTTTGTGATGCTCACCCTGAGCGTACAGTGGTGGTTTATGCCAATACTAGCGCTGCTGTGAAAGCCCGTGCCGATTGGGTAGTTACGTCATCGGTTGGCATCGATATCATCCGCCATTTGCATAATAATGGTGAAAAAATCATTTGGGGTCCTGACCGCCATTTGGGTAAATATATCGCACAAGAGACTGGCGCGGATATGCTGCTCTGGCAAGGTTCGTGCCTCGTACATAACGAGTTTAAAGCTACTGAGCTGCTGCAATTAAAAGAGGAGCACCCAAACGCCAAAGTATTGGTGCATCCTGAATCGCCTGATAGCGTCGTGGCACTGGCTGATGTGGTCGGCTCGACGAGTAAGCTGTTGCAATCAACGTATGAGATGGATGCCGATACCTTTATCGTTGCCACCGACTTAGGCATCTTGCATGAGATGCAAAAGCGCTCGCCACATAAGCGCTTTTTAGCTGCGCCAACGGCTGGTGAAAGCGCCAGTTGTAAAAGCTGTGCTTTTTGTCCATGGATGGCAATGAATGGCCTGCAAGGTATTGAACAGTGCTTGACCAATCGTAGCGGTGAAGTCCTCATGACGCCTGAGCTGGCAGCAGCAGCTAGAAAACCTTTACAACGTATGCTTGATTTTGCCGAAGCGCAAAAACAACGTGTGACTGCGAGCGGTGATATCGTCAAAGACCGCGAATTGTTTGCCAATGTGGGAGCGGCATAATATGAGCGAGGCATGGTTAGCGGATAAGGTGAATACTCATAATTCTACGGATACTATCCAGACAGATGTACTTATCATTGGCGCTGGCCTTGCAGGATTAACCACCGCCCTTGCTTTGCCGAAATCGCTAAACATTACGGTACTCAGCAAAGCGGCACTGGATGTTTGCTCAAGCCATTATGCCCAAGGTGGCATTGCAGCCAGTCTAGATAAGAATGACCGTGTCGCTGACCATATCGCTGACACACTCATTGCAGGCGCAGGTTTATGCGAAGCTGATAATACCAGCAGTATTTTAAGCGCTGGACAGCAAGCGGTGCAATGGCTTTGTGAACAAGGTGTGCCCTTTACCATGATTCCCCAGCAGGAGAGACACCAGCATGATAATACAAACTCTATAGCGACATTACAGACCAGTAATTTGCATTTAACCAAAGAAGGCGGTCATGGCTGTCGGCGGGTCGCCCACGCCGATGATGCAACTGGTCGGCATATTATGGAAGCCTTGATTGTAAAAGCGCAAGCTGCGTCCAATATTACTATCTTGCCCTATCATGAAGCACTAAGCCTGTTAAAAAATAGCGCCAATCCAAATAATCAGTGCCAAGGTGCGCTTGTTTTTGATCATATACATCAACGTAAACTTACCTTTTATAGTCGCGCGGTTGTCTTAGCCAGTGGTGGCTTGGGGCAATTATTTAAGCGTGCCAGCGCGCCGAACGTCTGTGTCGGCGATGGTGTTATGATGGCATGGCAAGCGGGTTGCCGTTTGGCAAATCTAGAGTTTATCCAATTTCATCCAACTGGTTTGGCATTTGGCGATAGTAGCTTTTTGATATCTGAAGCACTACGCGGCGAAGGTGGACGATTATATTGCCCGCAAACTGGTAAGCGTTTTATGCTTGATATTGATGCGCGCGCAGAACTAGCTCCAAGAGATATTGTTGCGCGTTCCATCGCTGAGCAAATCAACGATAACGGTCTAGGCTACGTCAATCTTGATGTCAGTCACTTGCCAGCGGAGTTTTTGCGCGAGCATTTTCCGCAGATTTATAAAACCCTATTCGAACTCGGTATTGATATTACAAAACACACTATCCCCGTTGCGCCGACCGCTCATTATAGTTGTGGTGGTGTGGTCACAGATGCCAATGGCGTAACCGATGTGGTAGGACTTTATGCGGCGGGTGAAGTCGCTTATACAGGTCTGCATGGAGCAAACCGCTTAGCAAGTAACTCATTGTTGGAATGTGTGGTGGTTGGGCGCAATATCGCTGCTGATTTACCGCGTTATTTAGCAGCAATAGGAACGCTAGAAACAACTTTACCTGATTCTGATTTAAATGAATCAATCTATGATACGTGGACAGCGCCAACGCTTAAAAATAGTCAGCGCATTACTTTGCCATCGTCTGTTGAATATGAAAGTAACTGTAATAAAAATGACAATCACAACATCCACGTCAATATAAATGCTGATATCACTGGAATAACCGCAGGATTAAAAGCTTTGATGACGTCTCATATGGGCATTACCCGGGATGCTAAACAATTAGAACAAGCACTTTTGCAAATACAGCAATGGCAACAGCAGCTTAACGGCTATGACTCTAATCAGTTAGATATCGATAATAAAGATAACCCTACTATTCTAAATGAGCTGCCCTACTTTCAGTTAGCCAGACAGTTGCAATTAGCGACCTTAGTTATCGAGTCCGCTTATCAACGACTTGAGAGCCGCGGTGGCCATTACCGAAAAGACTATCCCAACTTAACGAGCACACCTCGGACCAGTGTGATTGAACCATTATCAAAGTTGAAAGAGGGTGGTATCGATTGGTTGGTTCAGCCTATAATCGATGATACAGAGGCTGAATCGGTATATACAGTTGCTAACGCCTAACAGCAATTAAGCGTTGCCACTTCAGCCATAAAAAAAACGGTAGATTACCGTTCTCTAACGACCTCAAAGTGCTAAAAACATGGCTTCTGACATACGGTTTGTGATGGCCCTAATGCTAGTCGTGAGTTCGGTTTGGGCTATGCTTGCCCTACCTCACTTACGTCAGCGCTTACCGAAAATCTATCTTATAGCACGCTCATGGTGGCTCATGTTAGCAGCGCTTTGCGCTTGTTATGTTATCGCTAAGATAACTGATAATAGTCAACACCTACACTCTCGCACATACCCCTATCAGTGGTTGCTGATCGCTTTTTTCTTGTTAATTGGTGTGCGTGGCGGCTACGAGATTAAACGATTATGGCACCTACCTAGTAAAGCTAGGCTTATTAGTAAACTTCAAGCGCGTGGCTTGCAACCAAATACTCAGCCTTTTATCAAAACCCCTTGTGATTCTAAGCGAGCCTATACACGTTTAAAATTCCTAGACTTGCTGTTTAGTTCTGTCTTTATCGCATTGATTATCAGCTTGATTGCCTTACAGCAATTAACGTGGCAGCGCGAACAATATGGCATTTTGTTTTTTGTATTATTCGCCAGCCAATTTAATGATATTGCCCAGTATTTATGCGGACGATTGCTTGGTCACAAAATCTTTAAGCGCGGTCTTGCTCCAACCATCAGCCCGAATAAAAGTATCGAAGGTGCTCTCTTTGGCAGTGTATTAGCAGCGATATTGGCCACACTATTAGGCATCTGGCTCACTTCTTTTAGCTGGTGGATTTGCTTATTGGCCGCCTATGGTTTAGCGGTAAGTGGTATCGCTGGAGATTTATTAGAATCCGCCTTTAAACGTCAGCACGGAGTAAAAGACACGGGTACTATGCTCGCTGGACATGGCGGCGTATTGGATAGAATAGATAGTCTGCTGATTGGTGTGCCATTATTTACCTTGTTTTATTGGCTGCTTGGCTAAGCTGTTATCAAGTGGTTTTATCCAATTTACTACGCAATATCCAGTTAAGCAAAGGCTTAGGTAAATGGTTTAGCGCCCGAATGATATAGCCCATAGAGCGTGGAAATATGGCCAGCTCAATATCTTTATCAATTGCCTGCATAATCTTCTCAACCGCCGTTTGTGTTTTTATTATGAATGGCTTATGGCTAGCATCACCATTATTTAAATCACGTAATGCTTGGGTATCGATATAGCCTGAGGCGATGCAGTTTACTTGGATATCATAAGGCGCAAGTGCTGCACGATAGGCGCTAGCATTGGCAATCATCGCGCGTTTGCTTTTGGCATAAAGACTGGCGTAAGGATAATCCATTGTACCGGCGATAGAAGCAATACAAATTAGGCTTAGGCTGCTGTTTTCGTTGAAATCCAACGCACAGCTTTGCCGCCTTAATTGCTCACTTGCCCATCTAAAAACCTGCTCAAACGCTTGCAGATTAATTGCTAGCATTTGATCGCTGTCCGCTTGACTCAGATGGTGAACACGCTCATTGGTATAACTACCCGCACTATAAATCACTCTTTGAAAACTGATATTTGACAAGCTCTCTAACAAACTTTGTGTTTGCACGTTATCAGTCAAATCACAGCAATAAGTAATAATGTTAGGATGCTGACTATTGAGACGATCTATCTTTGCCGTGCTATGACCAATCACACTCACTTGCCAGCCAAGCGCCTGATGATGCAGTGCCAACGCCAAACCAAGACCACTCGTACCACCAACGACAATAATGTGTGGTTTATCTATTGAGGCGGGCTTTGTGGCATTCTTCATAGACTATGCTGCTGTATGTAGTCAGTGGTTCGCTGATAGCCATACTGCCATTGCGCCTGCATTTGCTGCACAAAGCCATCATAGTCACTGTGAATGAGCTCAACGGTCATTTGTCTGATGTTAAAACGCTTTTGTACATGCTGCCTTGCCAACTGCTGAGCATTATCTGCAAAAGGTAACCAATGGAGTTGATTCACTCGAGGACTGGTTTCAACAGAATCAGCGCGGGTTAACGTTTCTGTTGAATCCAAACCCTGCACCTGTACCAAACGCTCGTTGGGGTCAAAACCAAAAACACGTTGAATGGCTGGTGCGGCAAGCCATGAATCATAACCTGCCTTGGTTTCTGCAAATACGCTATGACCCAATTGACACGCCAGCTCAATGGGCGTGAGATTAATCACCCCACCTAAACACCAACCAAGCGCTGCAATATGCGTCGGTGGTAGGTAATACATATCTGCCATAGAAGCACGAATCGCAGGGGCAAAATCCCATTTGGTCAGCGTTTTGACAGACTGAGTTATACGTCCAGTAGCAAATGTATGAGCCGGTGAATTCAGTTTTTCTGCAATGAGATCTAATGCTGCCAATCGCGGCGGAGCAAATAATAATTCTTGTAGCCTAAAATCATTGTGAAAAGCATTATCAACAGTAGTCCCTTGGCTAGCTGTTGGATGCAGGCGACTGGCGATAATAGCTATCTCTGGCGCGGTAGGATTACACAAATTATTATTTTGCTTGAGAGAAAAACCAGACAACTCGTCAAGCCATTTTTCTTCCTTATCAACTCGAAACATCGCTAGCTGCTGCAATTCATCCAAAATCCGCTCATAGTTATCTACTTGCCGCAGTCTTTGTCCGTTAGCTTTTTGTTTTGTGAGTCGCCAGCGCTTGAAAGCCTGAGTCATGCAACGTATTTTTAATCGCTTACTTACTTCGTCTGGCGCGACATGTCTGATGGCAGTAATGACACGATACAACTCACGACTGCACATGAGCTCCTGCAAATCCCTGGGATCGGGCGCCAAATTAACCAAATAAGCCGATAGACTACCACCGCAGGTGCCAACAATCATATCCGGCGTCAAATCATGAGCCACCAATGCTGCATAGCTACCTAAATAATAGCCAAAACGGGAACCGCCCCCTGAAAAAAGCTGTACACGCTCATAGGGTTTGGCATGCGTATTATTCATGATTGGTTGAGGCGACTTTAATCGCTAGTGACACGGTAAAAATACCAAAGCGATCGATACGCATTGCTATTTTTTGAAAGCCAGCACTCTCAACCAACTGATCCATCTCTGCTTGTGAACGACAACGCATCACCCAATCGCTGCCACGATGATTGTTTAAGGTTTTACTGATAAATTCTTGTTCAGGATGCCAAGGCTGATTGGTATAAAGCAAATAACCACCAGATTTTAAACTATCGTAAATGCCTACCAAAGCCGTCGTTGGTAGCGTATTGTCAGAAAACAATTCAAAAACACCAGAGGCAATGGCGATATCGAATTTTGTTTCATCGGCACTGCCAGTCTCTTTCTGCTCATTAACATAACTGGCAGGGTTAAAAGCATCTTTTTGACAGGCAATCACGCGATCAGCAATTTCTAGCTGCTGTGCTTTTGACTTTAACGCTTGAATATTATGCTGCTCATAATCACGTAGCTCAGCATGCAAGGCTGTAAACTCTGTCAACAAATCAAACGCATAAAAGCCATGGCCACTAGCAATATCTAGCAATCTTGGTTGGTATGACTTAGCACTATTTTGGTTCTTATTTTCAATATCTGCTAAAGCTTGACGTGTTAGCTCTAATATATGCTCACGGCGGATACGAATCCCTTGCCAACCGATATTATTGAGATAAAATTTATCGACTGCCTGTCCAAATTTATTCTGACCACTCGGCTGATTGTAATAGACATGATCGAGCGAATGACCCGAATCAAAGCCATGCGCAAGCCCTGTGGCAATGGCATCGCTGACATGACCAAATTTTTGCATGGCAAATCGGGTAATGGCAAAGCTTGGGTTAAAAGGTTTAATCGCTAAGCGATCAACCTTATCCTTACTGGCACTGTTTAGATGAGCGGCGCTCAAATCCGATGCTTTAACGTCCGTACTGAATACCTGCTCAGCGAACTCGATACAATCAGCGAAGACGTCTGCTTTATTGGTTTCATGAAAGATCGCATGATAGCTGTCTGGATATAATTGCCAACGCTTAGTAGTCGTATTAATCGCGTCATAAAAATCGCGTTCAGCCTGCTTATCGACCACATAATCCTTGCCTGCGCACAATACAAACGTCGGTACGGTAATGGCACCAGCATCATCGAGCAAGCGTTGACCCGTCGCATGAGTATCAATGAGCAAGTCAGTCGAGATGCTATTGGAGATAAGCGGGTCGGCATTGTAGGCGTGCTGTGCGTCTTTATCATGGGTCAGCACTTGCGCTTTGACGTAGCTACTCACGCGTGACATCAGTCCAAGCGCGCGAGCCACCTTTAACGACGGTATGGCAAAGGGTAGATACAAACGAATCTTCAATGCAGGTGTACCCAAAATCATCCCGCGGATATTGGGCGCGTAATCATGTACCCATGCTGCCGCGAGTACCGCACCGATACTACTGGCGATGAGTAAAGTATCGTCAATGGCAATGCCAGTTTGAGCAACGACCAATTGCACAAAGTCGTTTAAATCGCGCTCTAGCTCGGTGACGCTCTCGGCATGGTCTTTGATACCGCCTGAGCGCCCATTACCGCGTGCATCCCAAGCAAATACCTGATAGCCAGCCGCAGCAAACTGCTGTCCTAACTCTTCCAATCGTCCTGAATGCTCATGACCACGATGTAACAGAATGACTTGGCGCTGTTGTGTGTGTTGCTGACTGATTTGTTTTATAGCCTCTAGAGGCATCGTCAGCCAGTAACGATAATATATTGCCGTGCCATCATAAGCATTATAACTACTTTCACCATGAATAGTTTTGGGTGAGAACTGCTTTGATGAAGGTTGCTTTGATGAGAGTTTCTTTGATGACGTCTTTTGGGATGGGTCTTTATGATTACTATCGTTAAGCAGATTTATTTTATTTTCTGCACTATTAGAGGTCGCTGACATAATATTGGATTCCAAAAGAAAAGCATTAGTAGAAGAATGAGGTAAAGCGTTATGAGCGATGAAACCATCAATGACGCTAGGAGAAAATTCAGCATGGTTGGAAATGTTTGAATGATGACAAGTATTTAAGGCACTCAGTGTTGATTTAGGCACTGGCGGTTTACGCATTACGTATAAATTCACCATATAACGCAAGCGATTGAGGCAAGTTTTTAAGAGCATTGCTTCTGTCAGTAGGCACAGCTGCCCTATTCTTATAGGTGATAGCGATAACGGTACTTTGACACCAACCAAGATGCCAAGCACACCCAGCAAAAAAGCACGGTCACTTTTGCCTAATGGCCCATGGTTGGCTCGAGTACCTAGCGCTGTATTACTGGCTATGCCCAGTAGCTCGGTACCAATACTAAAACCAATCAAACCGACAATATGGCGCTGACTGTGAGATAGGTTTTCTGCGATATTTATCAGTCCAACGGGCGTTTCTTGATTATCAATATGCGGCAACAGACTGGCCAATAATGCTGTATCGGCAACAATATCGCCCAATTCATTAAGCACTGCACCAAGTTTGGATGCCTGCCCGTGCTCACGCGCCATCATACCATCAATAGCATTGAGCGCCATACGCACAAACAATGATGACGGCATTAACAGCCATAGCGCTTGATTTCTGGCTGCGGGCTTAGCTATCACATAGGCCGTTCCCACACTCAACAATACTGCTGAAACCGTCACTTGGTTGGCGGTAACACCTTGCCCAGCTAGAGTATCGCTTATAGGACGCAATTGATCTTGGAATTGAGACTTGAGTTGATATAGCGACATAATACGTGCCAAAACGTTTGATGCCTTCAATGTAGCAACAAAAGTTTGTCAGGTAAAGAATAACCAGCCACTTAGAGGTCATTTACTACTCAAACAACCGTCATATTTTGCGATGAATATGATGTGCTGATAGCCGTATTTACGAGCTAATATGATACAATCCCCAGCTTCTGAGAAATGCCCTCCCAAAAACGCCTTGTTTAAAAATGACGAGTCTGCCGACATGCAAAGCCTAATTACCCTTGTTTTGGTATTAATGCCAATGTTTATTGGCTTTGCCATTCCCTCAAACCCAACCATGACTAAGCTTGCCGATAAAGGCTTGTCTTATTTGGTCTTTATCATTTTAGGGTTGATTGGTATTGAGCTGGCGCAAGTTGAAGGGCTTGGTAGCCAAATAGGCGAAATTGCGCTTTATGTGACCATATTGTCGATACTGACGATTGGCACCGGCTTATTTGCCTTGATGCTGTTTGACCGTCTGCGTCCATGGCATGCCAAAAAACCCAGCGTCAAATCTAAAGAGCACCGTGTCAGTATTCGCGGCAGTCTAGCACAAGTATTTTGCGTGGCGATCGGTTTTGTGATTGGCTATTTCTTGCCAGCCGATTATATGCCACCCGAAAACACTATGACCGCCATGTTGATGATATTAATCTTGCTTGTTGGTATTGGCCTCAAAGGCTCGGGGATTACCTTAAAAGAAGTATTACTCAATAAACGCGGTGTTGAGATGAGCGTGATCTTTACGCTCTCGGTATTGGTCGGCGGGCTTATCTTTGCGCTAATGTTTAGCGATGTCTCTTGGACGAAAGGCTTGGCACTAGCATCAGGGTTTGGGTGGTATTCGCTATCAGCAATTATCATGACCGATGCTTATGGCGCGGTTTGGGGCAGTGTGGCGCTATTTAATGACTTGGTACGTGAGTTCTTTGCGCTATTATTTATCCCCGTCTTTATGCGCAAATATCCATCAGCAGCGGTTGGTCTTGGCGGTGCGACCAGCTTGGATTTTACCTTACCAATTATTCAACAATCAGGCGGGCTAAAAGTTGTGCCACTGGCGATTAGTTTTGGCTTTATTATTAATATTGTCTCGCCAGTGTTGATGGTGCTGTTTTCGGCTTTTTAAAAATCAACCGTTTTTTTTGACGTTATTATTCAGATTTAAATATCTCGCAGCGCTTTAGATATGGTTCATAGTTTTTCCAATCACTTGGGTTTTCTATATTGGCTAGGTCGTTGACTTGCGTACTTGCTTTGACAGTTACCCTTCTATCTTTCGACTCTATACCTGCAAGATCACTTTCGCTAAAGTCTGTAGCTATAAACGGATATCTATCTGAGCAATCATAAGTGGAGATACGATCAGAGGTAATGTGATGCTTTTCTACTAACCTATTCCTGATATTAATGGCACGGTTACGCGATAAATTATTTTTATTAGGCGTTATCGCAAGCTCGTTTGATGCTACATGACCAAAAATAAAAACCTTGGCATCTGGTTGCTCATGAAGGTTTTCTTCAATTATTGCAAATGCTTGATCATATTCGTCAGATAATTGACTGCTCATCGGTTCAAAAAATCCTTGCAACTGCATTTCTAGCGAACCTGTATAAACCTCTACTGGACAGCCTTTCGCATCGACCACTACGTTAGGTGGCGTGTCAGGGCACTCGTCTATATCATCAAGCACTCCATCGCCATCTGGATCAATCGCTGCTTGCATCGTCCTGATGTTTTCATGTTGAGGTAACTCTTTAGACGGCGCAGTTGAAGTGGTTTGGCAGCCAGCTAACGCTATAGATGTTGCTAGCAGCAATAAAGTGCTACAGTTATTCATTCGCATGGTTACCCTCTCTGAATACCTTCAAAAACAATTCTTTGTTTATGTTGAGATGACAGCTATTTATCATTAAAATTCAACGCAGATTCCGTCTTTTAAATTGATAGGATAGTCACTGTCAGGCTCAGTTAATAAACCATAAACCCGACGATTAAAAGCTCTGCCCTCCTCAGTCTCATTAGGTGCAATGGGCGCTCTAGCGTCACAATTTAAAGTCATCAATCGACTAGATTCTATACTATGCTTTAATAAAAGGTAGTTTTTGATTATCAGTGCTCTGTTTTTAGGTAATGAGCTTAACTCTTTATTAATTTCATCCTCTGAAATGTGCGCTTCAATTTTAAAAATAGCGGTATCATACTCTTTCATTCTTGCGGCTACTTTATCCAGTTCAGCCTGATATTTAGAGGTTAGTTCACTGCTACCTTTAGCAAAAAAGGCACGATACTCCATTTGTAAGCCAGTTCCAATAGTGGTAAGAGGACAACCATACGGATCAACCTTGACCCCTTCAGGAGTGTTCGGACAATTATCTATGATGTCAGGGACACCATCATTGTCTGTATCTGCATGTGGCTCTATCATGACTTTAGGGATGTTATATGATTCTTTGTGGATTAAACCTTTTGTTGGTACGGATTGGCAAGAAGTTAACATAAAACTAGCTATTACCACTCTTATCGTCATCCATAACTTAGTTTTCATACGCCATCCTTAGTTCAATTATTAGCTTCAATTAAAACGCTAAACCCCACTCGCTTGCTTAGCAAACAACCGCATCAATGGTTTAATTTTGCTGACGCGATACATACCTTCATTACGAAGTTGTTGAATCGGACGCATCTGCGCAAGCGAGCCGGCAAACAGCCAATTAAGCGCCGAAAAGCTATGCATCATCAGGCTATTATGCGGACGACGCAGACGCTCATAGCTTCGTAAGGTTTGGTTCGTACCCCACAGCTTATTGCCACTGCGCGCATAATCATGGCTGAGTTGTTCGCTTAACACTTTTACATCAAGCATTCCCAAATTTAGCCCCTGACCTGCCAGCGGATGCACACCATGTGCGGCGTCCCCAATTAATACTAGATTATCGGCGACATAGCTTTTTGCTTGCTGCGCGGCTAACGGAAAGCTGGCGATGGATTCAATCTCGCGGATAGCACCCAGCTCATAATTACTGGCAGCAGCCAATTTATCAGCGATGTAGCGCGGCGTTTCTTCCAACAATGCCAATGCTTGGTTGCGGGGTAATGTCCATACGATCGACTGCCAGTGTTGTGGATTGGCTTTATCTTCATCCGTGATATCAGCAAGCGGCAACAATGCCAATGTACCTGTCGGTAGCATGGCTTGACGGGCGGTTGCTCGGTGCGGCTTATCGGTTTGAATGGCACAGCAAATCGCCGTTTGCTTATAATCAAGCACATCTAGCTCAATGGCCGCCTGCCTGCGTACAAACGAGCCGCGACCGTCAGCACCAACTAATAAACGCGCGTCAATCACACTGCCATTATTTAAGGTCACACGGTAACCTTGCGCGCTACCAAGCCAGTCCATGTCGACAACCTTGTGCCCATCGATAACGGTTAAATATTGACTGACATCAGATGCAGATAAACGCTGCCACAATGCATATTCGATAACGGCTGGCTCAACCATACTACCGAGCATTTTTGTCTCAGAGTTATGATTGCTGTTACTGCTGTCATTACCATTATTAGCATCATCACTATCGCCGAACAGTAACTCGCCGCGACCGTTTAGCTGCCAAACCTGCATTTGGGTATAATCGGCTTTGCGCTCTGATGCCGCTATCTTTTGCCAAGCGCCCACGTCTTTGAGTAAGTTGATACTGGCAAGACTTAATGCATAAACACGCGCATCCCGCTTGCCAAGCACTTGTTGCCAATCTGCCTCGCTACGTTTAGGGCGCGCATCAATAAGCGTCACTGGCATCTCAGCTTGTGCCAGTTTTAGCGCAAGGGTTGCACCGACGATACCGCCGCCGATAATGAGCGTATGGTTATTTTTCATAAAACATCCTTTGTCGCGTTATTCATGCTATCTGCCATATTGATGGGATTTAGCAGCAGCTGAAATGTTGGATTTTATTTTTAAAGGCTGATAAATACTAAGATTTCAAGCCCATCGCATAGTTGGCAATCAATGGCTTAATATTTGGCAGTTTATCAAAGGCAACTAGAGCCACGTTACGTGCCAGCTTCACGGCTGGATTTGGATGGGTAAAGCCATGGACGACGGCATCACAAAAGCGAATGACGCGTTTTTGATCGGTTTGACGGGCTTTTTCATAGCGCTCAAGCAAAGTCGGATTACCGATATCCTCACCTTTTAGCACCTGTCGACTCATCATTTTTGCCAGTACATGGGCATCACGCATACATAGGTTAAACCCTTGTCCAGCGACCGGATGTAAGGTGTGAGCCGCGTTACCCATGATGACGCAACGACCGTCAACTTGTTTGTCAGCCAGTACCCGTGTCAATGGATAAGCGCCGCGGCGACCGGCTTTTTTAAACGTACCAGCGCGCTCGCCAAAGGCTTGCTGCAAAGTCGCTAAGAAATGCGCATCGTCTTCTAAATATTGCGTTTCTTCCCCAGTTGGACAAACCCAAACTACTGAGCGTCGATAGCCTTTTTGGTACTCATTATTGCCGTCGCCTTCTGGATCAGTCAATGGCAACACCGCAAGTGGCCCTGCCGGACTAAAACGCTCAATGGCGATATGTTCATGCGGCTGATCGGTTTCTACCACCCCAACGATAGCGGTTTGCTTATAGTCATAAGTCGTAGTGCCGATATTTAACAACTGACGTACGGTAGAGTCACGACCATCACAAGCGACTAACACGCTGGCTTGTAATTGCTGCTCATGCTCTTCTTCACCATAATAGCTAAAGCTTAGCGTCACGCCATCGTTTTGTTGATCAACGGCTATCACATTGGCATTATCAATCAAAGTAATCAGCGGTTCTTGCTGAGCCGCGAGCAATAGCTTACGTCCAAGCCACGCGTTTTCCATCACTTGCCCAAATGACTCGACCTGCTCCTCAGCTTTATTTAATTGCGCGCGCCCAAAGCTACCTTGCTCACTAATCTGTACCGCATCAATCCGGCAAGCATGACTTTGTAGCTCATCCCATAGCCCAATCTCTTGATAAATCTGTACCGTACGCCGTGACAGTGCGGTATTGCGACTGTCTAAATAATGCGTGCGTTTAGCGTCATCATTTGGACTGATGGTTGGATAGCTATTTTTCTCTAGCAGAGTGCTAGCGATACCATGATGGGCGAGTAACAGCGCAAACGACAAGCCGACATGGCCGCCGCCGGCGATAAGGACTTGCTGTTCAGTCATAGCCGCTTTATTAGGCTGTTCAGATTTAGCAGGATTGGTTTTTGATAAATTTGCTTCAGTATGTTGCATGGTTATTATTCCTATTATTTCCCATTTAGCACGCGTTTAGACGCGATGACTTTACATTCAAAAAATATCTTGTTCTTCTACCTTTACAAACTTAGCTTTTACACCGCCATTATCTAAGCTCTAGATTACCACAAATCATCCCTTATTCTGTGCTCCTGACCATAACCATAGTGGCTATTTAGTTTTGTTGCCGTTTTCGCTCTAAGGTGTATCATCTACAGTTGCAATCACCATACAAAAACAAAGCCCTGCCTGCCTGTAAATGGCTTGAATTTTAAATTCTATCTACCATAATGAAGACAGGGCATTTACTTATCACCGTCATCTTATCAACAACTATTTTTAGCAAAATTTTGCCGTCATATTTATTAGCACTACTTTTAGTATTTACATAACCGTTATAAACGCAATGAAAAAGCATTGAAACACGACGTATTATTTTATTTTTAAAGCCCGCCTGACTATCATGCACAGAAGCACTAATGCACTGAAGTAACGAACATGCAACGGGCAACCAAATACAAGGATAATCGCTTGACTGATTCCATAAGCCGCCGTATACATTTTGAATCGTTGTCCCCAGCACAGCTGAAAACCGTGCTCGGCGAATATAATAACCACATGAAATATATCCAAGAACGCCTCGATATTAAAATCAGCCAACGCCAAGGCGACTTCTGTTTAAGTGGCGATATTTTGGGCGTTGAGCGCGGCGAACGCATCATTTATAAAATGGTCGATGAAGCGCAAAACACCAAAGATATTAGCGCCGAAGAGCTGCATCTTATTATCCAATCGAGCATCGCCCGCGATGAAGATATAGAGGCTGATAAGCAATCGGCTGCCGAGGAAGATGCTGATAATTTAGAAACCGCTACTGACTTTACGCCCATTAGTCTGCGTACCCGTAAAGGTAAAATCATTCCGCGCGGTGGTAATCAGCAGCGTTATGTCAGAGATATTTTAGCCTCTGATGTGTCGTTTGGTATTGGGCCTGCTGGTACGGGTAAGACCTATCTTGCTGTTGCTTGTGCGGTCGATATGCTTGAGCGCAACGAGATTGAGCGTATTTTATTGGTGCGTCCGGCGGTAGAAGCTGGCGAAAAACTGGGCTTTTTACCCGGAGATTTGACCCAAAAAATCGACCCGTATTTACGTCCTTTATATGACGCTCTTTATGAGATGCTTGGCTTTGATAAAGTCGGTAAAATGCTTGAAAAGCAAATTATTGAAGTAGCCCCCCTTGCTTATATGCGCGGTCGTACGCTAAATAATTCGTTTGTTATCTTAGATGAAGCGCAAAATACCACGCCTGAGCAAATGAAGATGTTCTTGACGCGCTTAGGTTTTGGCTCGCGGGCGGTTATTACTGGTGATATCACCCAGGTCGATTTGCCGCGTGGACATAAATCAGGTCTGGCGCAAGCGATGGATATCTTAAGCGGTATTGAAGAGATTCATATCACTAAATTTGACTCAAAAGACGTCGTGCGCCATCAATTGGTGCAAAAAATCGTTGAAGCTTATGATGTTTTTGATGAAGAGCAACTTGCCTTACAAGAAAAGCGTAAGTTTGAGCGCATGAAAGAGCAAGAGCGTAAACAAGCCATTTCTGACGCCGCCGCTAAGTTATAATCTATTTTAAAAATCCATATTTATATACGAAAAGACCGGATTTGATATCCGGTTTTTTAGTGTTAATCATTTATTGCTAGTTAATCAATCTTAGATATTTTTACATTGACATAAAAAGGAGGGTGACATGAGTCCAGCCGGACAGAATGACGCTGACAATCACTTAGATGAGAATATTAATAGCCATTTTAATCATGATGAGAAAGGTGAGAACTTAGGCGCACTTAATACTAATGACAGCTTAGCCGTGCTTGATATTAGCGCCGCCGATAGCATCGATGACGAGATACTTGAGAGCTTTTATAATCGCGAAAAACTGTTAAAAGTCATGATGGCGACATTGGAACATATCGATGAGCGTATTAACCATGGTCTGACGCTGCCTTACTTTGCTGATATCGATAGTGAGATATGGCAAGAAAAAACCAAAGCGCTCGATATTTATATTACCGATGCCCTCGAAGGTCAAGAGCTAAATTTAGAGGCGCGCGGCAAAGATTATGCCACCAATATTTTATCCTACCCAAGCGACTTGCCAGCGGCAATCATTGGGCTGATGCCAACGTTGCCGCTAGGCGAGCTGGTGATTTGTCATGCTGTGGTGGTACGTGAGGCAGCTGAGCAAAAAAAGACCGTGGCACAGCATATCAGCCATTTATTGATACACGGTATACTGCACCTACTGGGCTTTGACCATGAGCTCGGACAAGCTGAGCAAGATGAGATGGAAAGCTTTGAGATTGCTATTTTGGCAGGGCTAGGCCTACCAAACCCTTATCTCTAAGATTTTTAGCCTTGTTTAACCTTTCTTTAACATGGTTTTTTGCGCTTGATCCATCTGATTAATCATCTGATCTAAGCCTTTGACATGCACACTGCGCTGCGGGAATGGGATGTCAATCTTGTTATCATCAAGCGCGTTTTTGAATTGTTCTAATAAATCACACTGCATCGCCCACCAATCATCATTGGTGGTCCAGACATTCAAGGTTAAATCGACTGAATTATCGCCCAAATTGGTCACGCGTATCACAGGCGCTGGATCCGTAAAGGCCATTGGATTGTTTTTTGCCAAATTTAGCATAATATCTTTGGCAGTTTTGATATCGGCGTCATAACCAATACCAACAGTGATATCGACGCGGCGGTTGGGTAACGCCGTATAGTTAATCACCGCCGAGGTAGTGATATCACCATTTGGAATGATAATGTCGTGATTATTGATGGTCGTCAAGTGGGTATTGACCAAGGTAATCTCGGTGACCGTACCAGTATAGCTGCTAATTTGTACATAATCGCCGCGCACAAACGGACGAAAGGTCACAATCATGATACCAGCGGCAAAATTCGATAGCTGGTCTTTCAGTGACAAACCAATCGCCACCGCCGCGCCGCCCAAGATAGCAACGACCGAAGTAGTCTGCACGCCGACTTTGCTAAGCGCAGCCAAAATCACGATGACCAATAATATGCCATATAATACGCGGCTTAAAAAATTGGCCGCTGTCGCCTCTAAATGGCTGCGTAGCATAATGCGATTGCTGATAGCAACGATTTTCTTTGCTAACCAGCGCCCTATCATAAATATTAATAAGGCAAATGCGATTTTAAGCGCAATGCTGAGCGCACTTTCTGTTAAGGTAGCAAGATCGACGGTAAAACCTAAAAATTCCATACTGGCTCTTTATTTCCAAACTGTTTTATCATTAATTTTTGTCTTTTTAATGTTTATTATCATTTAACCTTTTTTAAAAAATGCATAATAACTATATAAGACCGGCACTAAATTTAAACAAAGTTAATAGGTGACGTCTACTCTATCACTGTAACGATAGGTACGTATCAGACGCAGCTCAACAATATCATTCATATCTTCGGTAAATTTACCAAAGGGCGCCGCTTGTCTGACCGACTGCTTGGCCGCCTCATCTAGTATCGTCGAGTTTGAGCTCTCAAGTAAACGAATGGCTTTAATATTGCCATCATTGCTGATAATTACCATCAAACGTACCTCACCGGTGATACCTTGGGCGCGTGCTTGCGCAGGATATTGCAAGTTACCAACGCGCTCGACGTGCTCGCGAAAGGTATTGATATAATCAGCAGCGGCGCCGCGGGTGGTCGAGTTGCTATCGACGGTCACAACTTTTGATTTGGTCGCATACAGCTGTTGCCGCTGTGACAGCTGCGCCTCTAAAGTCGCGATTTGCTTACGCAGACGCTCTTCTTGCGCCTTCATATCATCTTGCTCTTGCTTGCTGTCATTATCAGACTCGACGCTCGCTTGACGCCAGCTGAGGGTGGTACGCAGATAGCTTTCTTGATAGCGCTGCTGCCGAACTTGACGCTGCAGGTCAATCACATCTTGCGTCTCGCTCATTTGCTCGGCTGCCACCGGACTACTCTGGTCGGTTTCTTGGCGTATTTGCTCTTGCACCGTGCCGCCGCCTTGTTGGGACGCATTGGCAATAAACTGCGCATCTTCATTTGGCTGCATATTCTCGGTCAAAGCTTTTGCAACATCCTGCATCATGCCAGCAGGGTCTTGCCCCAGCGAAAAACTAATGCCAAAAATAACCAGCGCATGGACGCTGACGGCTATCACCACCGCCATCGGCAAACTGATATCGCGCTTGGGCGCTTGCGCTGAAAAATGATAGCTTTGCGAGTCTTTAATCGAAGTCACAGTGGGTCTCAGCTGATGAATATAGTAGATTCCATTTAGAAACGTTATAGGACTGCTGGAATAAATTTTGCGAAGCCTCTGGAGTGCGAAGCACACAGCAAGCGAGGAAAATTTATTCTAGCAGAGCGCTATTTTAAACCAACCACTTTTATATTGAATTGGCTATATAAGGGCGGTCGATACAAGGCGTCATAAAAGCTCTTAGATAAACTAAGCACTCGTCGACCAATGCCGGCGCTATCATACCATGAGTTAGAATTGCGTCGCTAGCACAAGCGTATACCGTCGCTACTCAATCAATCACTTACCTACAGACAGGTTTACGTGTCGGTTTATCCGCTGCTAACCTAATAATCTGCGTTTTTAAAAAGTAACCTCGCACAGGTTTTGTAGATTTGATAATAAATAGCCAAACTGCCCAATGATACAAAACGTAGACGTCCATTTTGCCTACTGTCATTTTGATATATACTGTTTTATAAACACTTTTGCGCCTGCTATTAAATAATGAATAATTATAAGGATAATAAGTTTGAGTAACTTTGAGCATATGGACAATATGGATAATTCAGACAGTTTTGAGGATTTATTTGACAGTATCGCTGACCGTTTTGACGAGTCCTTTAGCGATGGCTGGGAGCGTCTTAGCCAAGCCGTCAAAACTATCTATGACAGAACCACGGATAAATTCGAGGAAGAGCTGTCCTTGCCGGTTGCCCAAATTTACGTCAACGATGCGCTGCAAAAATTTGTCACCGATAACGTCAAAGCCATTTTAGAGCTGCGCGTTGAGATACATGACGACTGGTTTCGCTTGTATTGTACGATTGATGTCGGCGGGATTTATGCAGAAGTAGCGAGTAATTTTAGCTTGGTTCATGTGCAGCTTGATCGCAACGTCCAACGCTTTGTTTTTGGACAGCTGACTTATACCGATGTCCTTAACCTACGCTGTGAATCCTTTATCAAACGCCAAGGGCTTAAACTGTTTATTTGGTTTTATCATAGCGTGCTGAAAAAAGACCCCTTAGGTTTCATTTTGTCTTACATCAATATCGCCCGTGCCAAAGAAGAGATTATCTACCTTGATATCAATCGCTGGCTAAAAAAGAACAAAAAAATAATGAGCACCTTATATAAAGTGCAAGTCAATTATGGTGAGCTTGAAGAAGAGCAGTTGGTGCTTAAAACGCAAATTAATTATCGAGATTTGCTGGCCAGCAATGCCAATGAAGATATCATTAGCGATAAGGATGAGCCTGAATTGATGCAAGGGCCTATCAATCCGATTGCTGATGCTACTGAGCCAAGTTTAGAACCTTCTTTATAAGCCTGTTTTTATGAATACCTTAAAAGTTCCCTAAACGCTGACTATAAAAAAGCTCTGCCCTTTAAAGATAGGGTCTTTAAGGGGCAGAGCTTTTTAGTGAATACTGTTTATACTAATTTGCAATCATATCACTACCAATAGTTTTCCACCGCGATATTGCCCTCGCCGCGGCGGTTCATCACCAAGCCTAAGCTCTTTAGCGTCTCTTTGGTATCTTCGACCATTTCTGGGTTACCGCATAGCATAACGTGCGTGCTATCAACGTCCAAATCAATGCCAGCGCGCGCTTGCAACGTGCCATCTAATAAGAGTTTTGGCAAGCGCTCAGTTAGTGCACCCTCGACAGGCTCGCGGGTAACGATAGGAATAAAAATAAGCTTGGCTGGATTATCCACCAATGTGCCAAAATCTTCTTGTAAGCTTTCAATCTTCTCAATATAAGCAAGCTCTTCTTCCGAGCGCGCGCTATAAGCCAAGACGATATGTTCGTAGTCTTCCCAAGTTTTTAAGTCTTGCAGCATCGATAAAAAAGGCGCTAAACCTGTACCAGTTGCCAATAACCATAAATCTTTTGGCAACGGTTTTTGATAACGAGCTAAAGTTAAAAAGCCAAAAGGCATGGTGTTTAGTAATAGCTCATCGCCGACTTCTAGGTGTTGTAGCTGCGAGGTAAAGGCGCCATCAGGGATAACAATAGAGAAGAATTCTAGGATTTCATCGAAGGGTGAAGAGACGATTGAATATGCGCGGAAGATATCCTCATCCAATATTTCGTTCAGGTCTTCGTCTTCTTCAGCATCAGCTACTTTACTCAATTGCTTATAGTAGTTTAATTGACTGGGATTAACGCCCAAACGCACAAATTGCCCTGCGGTAAATTTAAAACTATCAGGACGACTGACGGTAAAGCTAAAGAGATTGGGCGTCCACGTGGTTTTACTGAGCACTGTTACTTTTTGAATATTGTCACTCATAATAATGATTCACCCTCGTTTTTTATGATTTATGATTTATGATTTATGATTTATGATTGCTTATGGTTATAGATGGCTATGTTTTTGACTTTTTAAAGGCTCTAAAACAAAAGATGCGCCAAGCTTATCATAGAGCTGGCGCATCTTGGTTTTCTAACCGTCATTATCAATAAGCAGCGGTTATCAATATCGAAAAACGCTGCTCATATTTTATACTTACCAAATACGAGCCAAACTTGCCCATTCAATCATACTATTCGGCAATATACCAAAGAAGAGAATGATGGCGGTGACGGCGATAACCATGATACCACCGGTACGTAAGCCCCATTGCTTTGAGACGTCAAATTCAATAAATTGTTTTGGACGTTTAAATAGCGTGAGCATGACGCGCAAGTAATAAAACAGACCAATGGCACTACCCAAGATAATCATGCCAGCCAAGAACCAGTTGGTACCTTGAACGGCGGCTAGAATCGCAAATAGCTTAGTGATAAAGCCTGCGGTCAATGGAATACCTGCCAATGACAACATCATAATGGTCATGACAGCGGTCAATACCGGACGACGCCAGAACAGCCCTTGATAATGGGTCAATTCATCTGCTTCACCCGCCAAGCGATACGGGCTCGACATCAAAGTAACAACACCAAAGGCACCGATAGAGGTAAAGGCATAAATCGCCATATACATGCTTGAGATACTATCAGCGGCTGAGCCAATGCTGACAATCACGATAAGCACATAACCCATATGAGCGATCGACGAATAACCAAGCAGGCGCTTAAGGCTGGTCTGACGTACCGCTAATAAGTTACCCACTAGTATCGATAAGGTTGCCATGACCATTAATAGCATCTGTACTGATGGCAGCGCCAATAGCGACGTATCAATTAAGAAGCGGACGGCAAGCGCCATCATCGCCACTTTGGTGACCGATGCCAAATAAGTAGCGACAGGTGCTGGTGCGCCTTCGTACACATCTGGCGTCCATATATGAAATGGCGCGGCAGACAGTTTAAAAGCAATACCAAACATCATCATCGCCGTACCGACGATCAATAATGGTGACTCAAAGAGATCGACCAACGTCATGCTAATAGGCTTGAAAGCAAGCGAACCCACTTCTGCATAAATAAACGCCATACCCATCAGCAGCGTTGCCGATGCCGTGGCTGAGAGCACCAAATACTTTAGCCCCGACTCAAGCGAGCGCTTACGCATATAGGTATAAGCCAGCATGCCGTATAACGGAATTGATAGCATCTCAAGGCTCATAAAGAATGAGGCTAAATGCTGAGCGCTGACCATCAGTAGCGCACCAACAGTCGATAGCAGCATGAGCAAATACAGCTCTTCTTTATGATCATCTAAATCAGCTAGATAGGCATAAGACAGCGTAAAACAGGCCAAAGCACAGATTAAGATAACTACCATATTAAACTGAGCAAAGTTATCAATCACAAATAACTGCTCAGCTGTTGGCACAAGCGTACCGCTATCGATGATACCAGCCATTTGCCCAAGCAAGGCAAACAGACCTATGTTTAAACCAACCACCGAAATGGTACCGATCACCATATGTGAGCGCTTAATAGTAATGGCAATCATCACCACCAATACAGTCAACACTACCGCAATGATTGGCGCATAAGGCATCAGCCCCATCAAATCATTCATCGTAAATTCATTCATGACTTAACGTGCCTCCATTGCATCAAGCAGCTGCGATGCATCTACTTGTGTCACTTGACTGTACATATATGCGTTATTAATCCACTGCATGGCGTGACTTGAAGTATCAAGGAACGGCTGTGGATACAGTCCGAGCCAGACCAAACCTGCTGCCAACATAAGTAGCAACGACAGCTCGCGTTTACCCAAATCTTTCAATGGACGCGACGGCAAACCATGGGTTTCGGTTTCTCGTAACGCCACTTCTTTAATATTATTGCTACCGAACATGGCACGGTGAATCAAGATAAGCGAGTATAAACCTGCCAATACCAAGCTAAAGGTCGCAAATACCACAAACACTGGATAATCAGCAAAGGCGCCAAATAAAATTAAGAACTCGCCGATGAAATTACCGGTACCCGGAATACCAAGTAAAGCGGCACAAAAGAACATCAGAATCGGCGCATAATAACGGAACTGACCCCACATACCGCCCATCAAGGTCAAATCGCGCGTATGCAAGCGCTCGTATAACTGCCCTGCCATAATAAACAGTGCGGCCGAGCTTAAACCGTGCGCCAGCATTTGAATCATCAACCCTTGCAAGCTAATTAAGGTACCCGCGTAAATGGCCAAGACCACAAAACCCATATGCGAGATACTGGTATAAGCCAGTAAGCGCTTCATATCAGTTTGCATAAAGGCCAGCCATGCCCCATAAAAGATACCTATGGTACCCAAGGTCATCGCTATCGGCGCAAAATCTTGTGACGCTGCTGGGAATAAAGGTATGACAAAACGAATCAAACCATAAGCAGCAGTCTTAATCAAAACCCCTGCCAAATCCACCGAACCTGCGGTTGGCGCCTGCGCATGGGCGTCAGGTAGCCAGCCATGAAAAGGGAAAATCGGTAACTTAACAGCAAAGCCAATAAAGAAGCACAGCATGATCGGATATTCCCAGCCGCCAAGTGAGGTGCCGAGTAAGTCATTATAATTAAAGCTGACCACGCCTTTTTGCGCATAGCTGATAATGACCAATATCAAAATACCGACCAGCATGATAAGACCAGAGGCTTGGGTATAAATAAAGAATTTGGTTGCCGCGTATTCTTTGGTCTTGCCGCCGACCACATCATGACCCCAAATAGCGATCAAGAAGTAAATCGGAACCAGCATCATCTCCCAAAAGAAGAAGAATAAGAACAGATCAATGGCTAAGAAAACGCCAATCACGCCGCCCAAGCTCCATAAAAGGTTAAGATGGAAGAAACCAACGCGGCGTTGAATCTCATTCCACGAACAGGCAACCGCCGCAATACCGAGCAGGCCTGTTAAGCCAACCATCAGCAGCGACAAACCATCTAGTGCCAAATGAAAGCTGATACCAAAGCTTGGTATCCACGGCACCATGAATTCTGCAACCCATGGCACGTTTGCCTGAGGCGCAATCACCTGCTTACTCATGCCGCTATAATCGCCGTATTGCCACAATACCAGTGACAAGGCAAAGGTCAACGTCATACCGATTAGGGCAATCCAGCGCGGTAGACGTTTATTAAAGCGTTCGACCAACCAACATAGCAACCCTGCGATAAAAGGAATTGCGATTAATGCTGGTAGCATCCACGTTTGTTGTAACTCTATCATCTTATACCACCGTCATCATTACCAGCACCAACAGCACAGCCACGCCTAAGCCAAAGCTTGCAGCGTAACCTCGAAGTGACCCTGTTTGCGTCGCAGACAATACCTTATTACCAGCGGATGCCAGTTTAGGCAAAATAAGCCACGTTTTATCGATAGGGTCGGCTTTAAATAAGCGGCCGATGAACAAAAAGGGTTTTACAAAAACTATATCGTATAGCGCATCAAAGCCCATACCGTGATAGCACCAATGATATAACGCTGCGCCTATAGAGGTACGCTTAAAGCGGGTCAGCATGCGACCTTTATCGGCGACATATAACAGTGCTGCGAGAATTAAGCCTGCAAGCATCGCACCCATAGCGATATATTCCGCTGTATGTTTGTCATGCGCTTGACCAGCTACTTCTAATAAATGCCCAACGCTTTCTGGCAAGACGCCTTGTAATGGCGGCGTAATCCACGCACCAACGGCAGTTGATAATACCAGTAGCACCGTCAATGGCAGCCAATATGACACACCAGATAGTTTATGCGCGTGGGTTTTCTCTTCACCAAAGAAGATAATCCAAATCATACGGAAGGTATAAAGCGCAGTTAAGAAGGCACCGAATACACCCATATAAAATAGAACTTGGTGACCAGTTGCATAGCTCTCCCATAGAATTGCTTCTTTAGAATAAAAACCAACGGTAACCCAAGGTATCGCTGCAAGCGCACCGCCACCGACGATATAGCACCAAAATACTAGCGGTATCTTTTTGCGTAAACCGCCCATCTTAAAGATATTTTGTTCATGATGTACCGCAAGTATGACCGCACCTGATGATAAAAATAGCAAGGCTTTAAAGAAAGCATGCGTCATCAAATGGAAAATAGCTCCTTGCCATGCGCCAACGCCGAGTGCCAAGAACATATAGCCAATTTGGCTCATGGTCGAATAAGCAAGGATACGTTTAATATCCGTTTGTGCCAGCGCACAAAATCCAGCAACGACGAGCGTCAATGCACCCACTGCCCCAACCCAGTACAAGAGTACGCCCGGGGTAAGGAGAAATAATGGATGTAGACGTGCAATCAGATATACACCTGCGGTCACCATCGTCGCAGCGTGAATCAATGCCGATACGGGTGTTGGACCTGCCATCGCATCAGCAAGCCAGGTATGTAGTGGCAGCTGCGCTGATTTACCCATCGCCCCACCAACGAGCATAATAGTGGTCAAAATCATCGTTGGATTATTGATATCAAAGATTTCTGGCGCGCGGGTGATAATCTCTTGAATATGCAAGGTGCCAAATTCGCGGAATAATAAAAACAAACCAAAGGCCAAAAACACATCACCAACACGAGTGACGGTAAAGGCTTTCATCGCTGCCCGACCATTGGCGCGGTCTTGATAATAAAAACCAATCAAAAGGTACGAGCAGATACCGACGCCTTCCCAGCCAAGATAAAGTAAGAACAAGTTATCGGCCAATACCAGCAATAACATACTGGCGACGAATAAGTTCATATAACTAAAAAAGCGCGCAAAGCCTGTTTCACCTTTCATATACCAGGCGGCAAACAGATGAATCAAAAAGCCGATACCGGTAATAACACCCGTCATCGTCAATGCCAAGCCATCAAAGCTTAAGCCAAAACTTGGCGCGAAATCCCCAACTTGAAACCACGTCCATAGCGGAATCTCGATGACTGTACCGGCAGGATTACTGGTCAAAAAGGTATAGCTAACTACCAGCGTGCATAGCGCTGATAGCAGCATGCTACCGACACCAACAATCGCTGCCACCTGCTCGCTTAATTTGTCGCGCATAAAGGCTAAAATCAAAAAGCCAACGAGCGGGAATATAAAGGTTAATGGTAATAAACTCATGACATCATCCTTTCATCTCATTGGCGCTATCGACATCGAGATGCCCACGCTGATGGTAAAACCGCAATAATATTGCCAAACCAATGGCTGCCTCTGCTGCTGCTAGTGTCAAAATAAAGATAAACATTATCTGTCCATCTGGATCGACCCAGCGGCTACCGGCGACCACAAATGCCAAAGCCGTCGCATTCATCATGATTTCAAGGCTCATTAGCATAAATAAGAGATTACGCCGTACCATGACACCGCACAGACCGATTGCAAATAATATACCAGCCAAAATCAATCCATGGCTCATGGGTATCATACCCAGTACATTTTGCGCCTCAGTAGCAGGCTGCACAAAGCCTGCTACCTCGTGGGCAAACGGCACATTTACAACCTCCTGTGCCACGCTCGCTGCTAGTACCATCAGTCTGACTCCTTGCGCGTGACTTGTTGTATATCCGCTTGCTTACCGACATTCATACCGACATAGTCAAGCGGGTCAACCTCTTTATATTCGTATGGTTCAGCTCTGTTTAGCGCCTCAATATCAATCGGCATGCCATTATCATCATAATGTTTGATACTAGCGACATTTGGATTAGACGCTTGGCTTGCTTTGTTATTATGTCCTTTATCATAGCCTTGAGCGTCGTGACTGATAATCTCATCATCACTAGACTCTTTACCCAAATGATAAGCAGCCACCAAGGCAGCTAATAATAGCAATGCCGCCACTTCGACCAACATAACGTATTTGGTAAACAACACCGTACCGACGGCTTTAGCTGAAATGGTCGTACCGCCAATCATTGCCGTATCGGTATGGTTAAGCCCTATCAACGCATATAGCACAACCGCGATGACAATCGTTAACCCCGTCGGTACCGCCCAAGTGCCCGCATCAAGCCAGCGCTCTTCACGCTCATCATTACTCATGCCAAGATTTAGCATCATAATAACGAAAACAAACAGCACCATAATGGCACCGGCATAAACAACAATTTCAAGCGCACCAGCAAACGGCGCACCTAACACAAAGAAAATACCTGAGATAGCCAATAACGACACAATCATCGATAAAATAGCATGCACTGGATTGGCGAGAGTTACGACGCGCAAGCTGGCAAATATTGCCACCGCTGCCAGCGCATAAAACCCTGCCAATTCAGGACTGTTTAAAATATTCATCATGGTAGCAAGCTCCTTAGATCAATCGGTGCCGCTTCATTTTGCGCCGCGCCTTTTGGTTTATCTGCTACCGCCATACCCGTCACGCGATAATAGTTATAATCGGGATATTTACCCGGTCCAGAAATCAGCAAATGCTCTTTTTCATAAACCAAGTCTTGACGGACGTACTCACCCATCTCAAAGTCAGGCGTCATCTGAATCGCCGTCGTCGGACAAGCTTCTTCACACAAACCGCAAAAGATACAACGTGAAAAGTTAATGCGGAAAAATTCTGGATACCAACGACCATCTTCACGCTCTGCTTTTTGCAAAGAGATACAGGCGACCGGACAAGCCACGGCACATAAGTTACAAGCCACGCAGCGCTCATCACCATCAGGGTCACGCGTCAACACAATACGGCCACGAAAGCGTGGCGGTACTGGCACCGGCTCTTCTGGATAAAGAATAGTGTCACGCGGCCTGATTGCATGACTATTGACCATCCACATACTGCGGACAATGGTAAACATACCAATGACGGTCTTTTTTATCGTAGTAAACATGGGATTATTATCCTTATCAGCTTTACCCTAGTTCATCAGTAATGGCTAGTGATGGCTACTAGTAATGACTATAACGTTGGGGAGAAAATCAAAATCACTGCAGCAGTTACCAAGAGATTAATCAAAGTTACCGGCAGGCAGATTTTCCAGCCAAAGTTCATCACCTGATCATAGCGCGGACGCATGAGTGAGCCTCGAGCCAAAATAAACATGGTCATAAAGAATAGCGTTTTAATCATGAACCAAAAAGCTGGTGGAATAAAAGGAATATCTAAATTAAACGGCGCAAGCCAACCGCCAAAAAACAAACAGGTCATCAAGGCAGAAATCAGCACGACGTTGACATATTCACCGATAAAAAACATACCAAACTTCATGCCAGAATATTCGACATGATACCCTTCAGCAAGCTCTTGCTCGGCTTCTGGTTGGTCAAATGGATGTCTATGGGTGACAGCAACACCAGCGACCACAAAAGTTAAAAAGCCAAAAAACTGCGGAATGATATACCAACCGTCAATTTGCGATTCAACGATTTCACGCAGGTTAAATGAGCCCGTTAGGGCAACCACACCCATCAATGATAAGCCTAAGAAAACTTCATAACTGATGGTTTGCGCCGCTGAACGTAAACCACCGAGTAGTGAGAACTTATTGGCAGACGCCCAACCACCGAACATCACCGCATAAACTGCGATACCTGCCATGGCAAAGAAAAACAAAATACCGATATCCCAATCAGCTACCCCGAGGGTTGGCGAAACAGGAATAATGGCAAAGGATGCCAAGGCGGTAAACATGGCAACCGCTGGCGCCAAAGTAAACATAAACTTATCAGTAAAGTTTGGCGTCCAATCTTCTTTAAAGAAGATTTTGAGCATATCGGCGACCAGCTGTAGCGAGCCAAACGGACCGACACGGTTCGGACCATAACGGTCTTGCCAAAGCGCTAGCATGCGGCGCTCATAAACAATCATCAACGCCGCCACGATAACGACCACTAAAAAGATAACCAGCGCCTGCACGACCATAAAAAGTATCGACCAGGTATCAAAAGTCATCATACCAGCCAAAAAGCTTGGCACATCAGGGATAATACGGGTAACTTGCAAATTACACCTCCTGTGTGGTGGTCGGCGCACTGTTTATTGGCGTGGCGCGGTTATTGTTATTGGGTGTAACAGCGTTATCAGTGGCCATACTGCCCATCATCGTCACTGGCGCATCGACTTTGCGTACTGACGCTGGCATGGACGGATGGATAATACTCACCTGCCCAACCGGATAGCCGATACAACCTTCTGCTAAGTAACCAACCAGTTCAACGGGTAAGGTAATTTGCTGTTTATCAATCTCAATCGCCAGATAATCACCTGCTGCAAGACCCCATTCTTTGGCATCATCGATACCGACGCGCCATGTAGCGAGCGGCAATTGCTCAGCAACCACGTGGCTACGCGAGGCCATCATCGAGCTGGCATACAGGTTATAAACCGGCACCAGTTTGGCTTGTCCTTGCTGCATATCTGTCGTCGTTGCCGAGGTAGCTTCTGGCGCGACATATTGACGCGTAGCAAGGCGCTCTAAGCGATCAAATAAACGGACGCCCGGATCGCCATTTCTCAGGCTACCACCAACTTTATCTTGGTATTTATTCCACGCTTGCGGTGAGTTCCAACCGGCCGCACTGGCAAAAGGAATCATCGAGCTTGGCGTCTGCTTACCGCTATAACCTTCCATTGAGAAGGTTAAGCCGGTATCCAAATCTTTTGGTTGCATCGGCTCATGCACAGATACGGGCGCACGCATCGAGGTACGACCTGAGTAGCGGCGCGGCTGACGGGCAATTTTTAGACCAGTCATGCGGTAATCGGCGTCAGGAGCGGCGTCTTTAATACCTGCAAGCTTAGGATGGGTAGCGATTAGAGCATTGATGACATCATCAAGCAGCGTCCAATCGGCATCGCGACCTTCTAAGCTGCTATGCACGGCATGCAACCAACGCCAGCCTTCTTTGATACTGCTCATTGGATGATAATATTCGTTATCATAAACTTGGAAGAAGCGCTGCGCACGACCTTCAGCAGAGATAAGCGTACCATCTGCTTCTGCGAAGCTTGCAGCTGGCAGAACGATATCAACATCTTTATGCCAATCAAGCAATTGATGGTCAAGGGCGATGACGGTTTTATCCGCCAACAACTGAGTTAGCTTATGCGCATCAATGGCATCAGTTAACTGGTTTTCAGCCACGATAACCACATCAAAATCGGTCGCCAATAATTCTTCAACCGATTGACCACCAAGCATACAAACGCCAATACTATTGGCATCAGGAACCGCTAAATAAATACCGGCTTGCGCGTGATAATTTTTATTGACCTCTTTGAGCTCAAGCTTGGTTGCCGGCTCGCGCTCGATATCGTCTTGCGCTTCGGTATCAACGCCAGTCTCTGGTTTATTTGGTTTAGCAGATAAGTCTTTGTCTTCGCTTTGCTGCGCCGTTGCTGCTTGTGCTTCAGCAGCTTCGACCTTAGCGTTATGCGCTTCGACCTGCTGCTGCTCAGCGGCTTTAATCGCCGCACGCTTTTGGGTCAGCGCTTGGGTGATTTGCGCCGCTGCTTCTATCAAAGCAATCGATGATAAACTAGTTCCCGAGACCACCAACGGCTTATCAGCTTGAATTAAGTCATACGCGATTTGCTGGGCTAGCGCTTTCATTGGATCAGACGCTTCATCAGCATCTTGTTGGGCACGTTGCGCGTCTGCTATCTGGGCTAAATCATCTACAAGATTGGCAATCGCATCGGCGACTTTAAAACCAAGTTTGGTAATATCTTCTGGTGTCGCAACGACGCTAACTTTACTGATATCTTCTAGTTTGGTTTGGATAACATCGATGATATAGACCGGGCTTTGCACGCCTTGTCCAATACGTTTGACGGGCTCAGCTAGCCAAGATTGGGTTTTGGTCGCAGCAGCCATTTTAATGGCTTCGTTTTTTGCCGCTTGACGAATCGATAGCGCCACACGTGATGAGGTTTGGGTAATATCTTCACCCAATACCAATACCGCATCATGACTTTCAATATCAGCCATACCGGGGTTATAAATGCCTTCAGTGCTTAATACTTCAATACATTTATTGACCAGTGCTTGCTGCTGATGGTTTAGACCGGTTGAAAAGCTATCAAAGCCAACCATATTTTTTAGCGCAAAGTTGGTCTCAAGACTGGCACGTGGTGAGCCAATACCGATAACTTTTTTGTCTTTGATACGTTTGATGGTTTCATCAAGCGCATAATCGATATTGATTTTGACATGCTTGTCATTGATACGCTCAAGCGCCTGCGTTGGGCGGTCTGCGCGATTGACATAACCGTAACCAAAGCGACCACGGTCACATAAGAAGTAACGGTTTACTTCACCGTTATAACGGTTCTCGATACGGCGCAATTCGCCATAACGCTCGCCCGCTGAGATGTTACAGCCCGCTGAGCAGCCATGACAAATGCTTGGCGCGTATTGCATGTCCCATTTACGGTTATAGCGCTCAGAGTGGGTTTTATCGGTAAATACACCGGTTGGGCAGACTTCGGTTAAGTTACCTGAAAACTCGCTTTCGAACTGACCATCTTTATCACGACCAAAATAAACGCGCTCGTTTGAGCCATAGACGCCCAAATCTTCGCCGCCCGCGTAGTCTTTATAAAAACGCACACAGCGATAACAAGCGATACAGCGGTTCATTTCATGAGCGATAAATGGTCCAAGCTCTTGATTGTGATGCGTACGTTTGGTAAAGCGATAGCGACGACGGCTATGACCTGACATATAAGTCATGTCTTGCAGATGACAATGTCCGCCCTCTTCACAGGTTGGACAGTCGTGCGGGTGGTTGACCATCAATAGCTCAACCATCGACTTACGAAAGGCTTTGGCTTCATCGTCGGTCACTGAGATGTACATATCATCGCTTGGGGCGACCATACAGGACATCACCAAGCGCCCGCGACCTGCTTCCATATCTTCTTTATTTTGGTATTGCTTGACCGCGCACTGACGGCAAGAGCCGACTGAACCTAAGGCGGGGTGATAACAAAAATACGGCACATCAATGCCGAGTGACAAGCATGCTTGGAGCAAGTTGTCGCTGCTATCTACTTCGACAGTGGTTCCATCAATATGTATGACTGCCATGCCGCTCTCCTTATTTCACTTCTGGCTGTTGATGAGCTGCAGCCTCAATGACATCTTCGCCAACCGCCTGCGCAATTTTCTGATCAAACTCAGGACGGAAATATTTAATTGCACTCATCAGTGGCTCCATCGCACCCGGCGCATGGGCGCAGAAGGTTTTACCGATCCACAAGTCACGGGTTAAGCCTTCTAATTTCTCAACGTCACCAATTTGACCTTGACCATCGTTAATAGCGGTGAGCAATTTAACGCCCCACGGTAGACCATCACGGCATGGTGTACACCAACCGCACGACTCACGCTGGAAGAAAATCTCAAGGTTACGCAATAATGACACCATGTCTTGTTCTTCATCGACGACCATAATTAGCCCCGTACCCATACGGCTACCAGCTTTTTGAATGGTGTCAAAATCGACAACGGTATCTAAATGATCAGCGGTTAAAAAGTCGGTTGATGCGCCGCCTGGTAGCCAAGCCTTGAGCTTTTTACCTTCTTGCATACCGCCAGCGAAATCTTCGATAATCTCACGTGCTGTATAACCAAATGGTAGCTCCCATAGACCAGGATCATTGACCAAACCTGAACAACCAAATAGCTTGGTGCCTGGGGTTTCGACCACGCCTTTGGCTTTTGGTAAGTCTTGATACCATTTACTGCCGTGCAAAATAATCGCTGAAACGTTATGCAAAGTTTCAACATTATTAACGACGGTCGGACGTCCCCATGCACCTGCCACTTGTGGAAACGGCGGCTTAGTACGTGGATTGGCACGGCGACCTTCTAGGCAGTTAATCAAAGCGGTTTCTTCGCCGCAAATATAACGACCAGCGCCGGTATGAACGTGCAAATCAAAGCTAAAGTCTGAGCCTAAGATATTATCGCCAACCAAGTTATTGGCACGCAATTCTTCAAGCGCCGCCGTTAGACGCTCTGCTGCTAAGATATATTCACCGCGAATAAAGATATAACCGGCCGTTGCACCAATCGCGTAGGCAGAAATCAGCATACCTTCGATAAGCTGTAGCGGCAGACGCTCCATCAAGAGACGGTCTTTAAAAGTGCCCGGCTCCATCTCATCGGCATTACAGACTAAGTAGCGTGGACCACCATCGGGTGGTGCCATGAGCGACCATTTAATACCGGCTGGGAAACCTGCACCGCCACGACCTTTGACTACGGCTTCTTTAATGGTATTTAAAGTGTCGGCTGGCGATTGGTTTAAAGCCATTTTTAAGGCTTCAAAACCGCGTAGCGATTCATAAGTGGCTAAGTCCAATACCGCATCGTGATGGGCGAGGCGCCATGTAAGCGGTTTGGTTTCACTAGTTGCGGTTGCTTTGTCGCCATAAACAGGAATGCGCTGGTCATTTAATTGGCTTGGCGCTTTGCCTTGACCGCGACGAGCAATCTGCTCTGAAATGGTTAAACTCATGCGTATAGCTCCAACAATTGGGCGACTTCAGTGGGCTGCACAGGACCATAGGTGTCTTCATTGATTAACACAGAAGGACCTTTGTCACAGTTGCCCAAACAGCAAATCGGCAATAGCGTAAAGCGGTTGTCAGCGGTGGTTTGACCATAGTCGATGCCCAGCTGCGCTTTTAATTCAGCCGCCAGCGCTTCGTAGCCCGTTAAATAACAAGCGACCGAATCGCAAATAAGGATGACATTGCGACCGACCGGCTGACGATAGATACGGTTAAAAAAAGTTGCCACCCCATCCATGTCGGTCACAGGGATATTTAAAATATTAGCGATGGCATTAACTTGCGCATCATCGACCCAGCCGTTACGCTTTTGTACGATTTTTAGGGCATCTAAAGACGCTGCTCGCGGATGGGGATAATGATGCATAAACTCATGGATAGCCGCAATCTCTTCTGCGGTTAAGATACTTGCCACATCTACTTTTGGCATTTTATCGGAAACAATTCTCATAATCTTTTTCTTTCCTCACTCAGCCCACTGTGTATATAGCGCTTGGCGCAGCAACAGCGTTTTGGTGTGCCAGTCTGGCGATAACATATTAATAAAACTTGGCGTACTTTTAATATTTAACATCTACCATTTAACATTTATGAAAATTAATGATAAATGCAGCAGCCCAAACCGTTAACGGTCACAATCGGCCATGACAATATCAATCGAGGCCAAATACATAATGGCATCAGAGACCAACGAGCCATTAATCACCGATGGCATTTGCTGCAAATGCGCAAATGTCGGCGTACGGATACGAGTACGATAGCTCATCGTCGCTTTATCTGAGGTGATGTAATAACTGTTTAGACCTTTGGTTGCTTCAACGATGGTCGTACACTCACCCGCTGGCATTACAGGACCCCAAGAAACGGAGATAAAGTGATTAATCAAAGTCTCAATATCATTTAAGGTACGGTCTTTCGGCGGTGGCACGGCCAATGGATGATCTGCCTTATAAGGACCTTGCGGCATATTATCCATACATTGACGGATGATACGTAGCGACTGGCGCATCTCTTCGATTTTTACCATACAGCGATCATAAGCATCGCCGTTATAACCAACTGGAATCTCAAAATCGTAGTTCTCGTAGCCCATATACGGACGCGCTTTACGTAAATCAAAATCCAAACCTGTGGCTCGCAAACCTGCGCCAGTGACGCCCCACGCCAATGCTTGCTTGGTATTGTACTGGGCAACGCCTTGGGTACGACCTTTTAACACACTATTTTGCAATGCTGCTTTTACGTATTCATCTAAACGTTTTGGCATCCAATCTAGGAACTCACGAACCAAACGCTGCCAACCACGCGGTAAGTCGTGTGCTGTACCGCCGATACGGAACCAAGCAGGATGCATACGGTAGCCAGTCACCGCTTCGATGACGTCATAAGCTTTTTGGCGATCGGTAAACATATAAAATACCGGCGTCATACCGCCAGCATCCTGAATAAAGGTACCGACAAACAGCAAGTTATTGGTAATACGGAAAAACTCACTCATCATCACACGGATGGTTTCAGCGCGCGGCGGCACCGTAATCCCAGCAAGCTTTTCAACCGACATGATATACGGTAGCTCGTTCATGACGCCGCCGAGGTAATCAATACGGTCGGTATAAGGAATATAAGAATGCCACGTTTGACGCTCAGCCATTTTTTCGGCGCCGCGATGGTGATAGCCGATATCAGGAATACAGTCGACAACTTCTTCACCGTCAAGCTGTAGCACTAAACGGAATGCACCATGAGCAGAGGGATGGTTAGGACCAATGTTCAAGAACATAAAGTCTTCATCACGGCCCGAGCGTTTCATGCCCCATTCTTCAGGGACAAAACGCAGGTTTTCTTGCTCGTATTGTTGCTTGGCATTATTTAAGAAATACGGGGTAAATTCCGTCGCGCGCGCATGATATTCTTTACGCAGTGGATGACCTTCCCAATATTTAGGCAATAAGATACGCGTTAAATGCGGATGGCCACTGAAGACAATGCCGAACATGTCCCAGACTTCACGCTCATACCAGTTAGCATTTGGCCAAATTTTAGTCGCGCTTGGTACGTTGAGATCGTCCTCGCTTAGGGCGACTTTGATACGCACATCGCTATTACGCTCAAGCGACATCAAGTGGTAAAACACTGTAAAATCACTGTCTGGCAAACCTTGACGATGCTGACGCAAGCGCTCATCTATCGCGGATAAGTCAAAGAGCATAACGTAAGGTTTTGGCAATTTACGCAGGTATAATAAGACGTCTAATAAGTCGGCACGCGCCACCCACACCGTTGGAATCTCATCCACCGTGTGCTGTACGACAAACTTACCAGCATATTTTTCTTCCAGCTCTTTGATAACTGCTGGGACAGGTTTGATCTTATCCCTGTTGTTAGGATCCATGTTATTAGGATCCATGTTATTAGGATCTATGTTTTCAACTACCGTGACCATGAATGATGTCTTCCTTCATTAATCATAACCCAGCTATGTCAATCATAACCGAGCTGTGATAAGCGTACGCGCACTTCTAAGAATTATGAACAATTGAGCTAATAAACTAGATACTGTCTGGGCTACGCAAGTTTTTCACCGCAATACGGTCCGCTTGCTTACGGTCACGCTCAGGCGTCATTTGCGGCTGATAAATGCCCTGCTCATTAACATGAATACCCAGCGGACGACGCTCTTTGGTAATCGACTCTTGCAGCAGCATCAAACCTTGAATCAAAGCTTCTGGACGCGGTGGGCAACCGGGCACATAAACATCGACAGGAATGATTTTATCGACGCCTTGCACCACTGAGTAGATATCATACATACCGCCCGAGTTGGCACACGCGCCCATCGAGATGACCCATTTTGGCTCAAGCATTTGCTCATAAAGGCGCTGAATAACCGGTGCCATTTTCACAAAGCAAGTACCAGCAACAATCATTACGTCTGCCTGACGGGGCGAGGCGCGAATGACTTCGGCACCAAAACGTGACAAATCGTGTACGGCGGTTAAGGTGGTGGCATATTCGACATAACAGCAAGAGGTACCAAAGTTAAATGGCCATAGTGAGTGCTTGCGCCCCCAGTTTGCTGTTGAATGGACAAGGTCTTCAAGACGACCCATAAAGACGTTTTTATTGACTTCTTCTTCGATAGGGTCATTGACCGTTTGACTGGTCTGTGCAGGATAGATATCTGCATCAGGGTTGGCTTTTGTTAATGTGTATTTCATAACATACAACCTTTATTTTAAGCGCGGCGTGACAAGTATTTATCATCACTAGCACCATAACTTCTATTATTAATAAATGACCATTTAGGTATAAACAAGACTGCTATAAGCAATGAACTTAAAGCTAGTCTTGTTGTGCAGCAGTGGCAAAATCCACTGACGTCACATTACCCGTGGTATTAATATGATCGATATTTTGTAAATGGCGACGATTGGTCTCGATATTGTTTGAGACATTAATTTGCCCTGAAGACTGCGCCGGTATCTTGCCTGTTGGGTCAACCATCAGCTCATCAACGCCATCAAACTTGGTGATGTCGGCCAAATTAAAACCGGCTGGCGCCGCATATAGACGCGCTTGTTTACGGCGTTTATCCGCTGGTGCCCAGTTCATCGCGCCCAGACTCAGCTCATATATCAGACCGATGATTAAGATTGTGATAAAGATGGCGGCGGCAGCAAACCCTAACCAGCCGGCTTCGCGCACTGAAACGGCATACGCATAAAGATAAAGCGCTTCTAAATCGAAAATCACAAAGAAAATCGCCACCAAATAGAATTTTGCAGACAAACGAATGCGGGCATTGCCAGCTCCGACAACACCCGCTTCAAATATCTCTTCTTTTTGTGTGCCCTGAGAGCGACCGCCAAGCAAGCGCGGAACGACCAGCATAAAGACAACTAGCCCAATGGCGGCTAAAATAAAAGCAATTGCTGACCAATTAAAAGCAGACATGATAATACGTGCTCCTCACCCAATCGAGTGTCAAGCGCACCGCGAATACTCACAAATGATGGTGGTAATGGCGATAAGCATAACGCAGACGAAAACACAAAGTAGCTGTCATTGACTCATTTTTGAGCAAATATATTTAAACAACTCAAGGACTGTGATAAACCCATGACTATTATAGCTACTGTGCTGGTAATAACCAATTATCAAGCTTATTGACGACGATGTCAGACATGACCAACTATAGATATTCCGGCATGCACGCGGATAAAAGGCTGGTCGCCCAACGCATCTTTTAACAACGTAAGATCAACGTATTAAATCAATATCGTATTTATTGGCGTACTTAATTGATTTAATAGCTCATACACGTGGTCAACAATGACGTGACAACTGGCATAAATTATTTACGTACTATACGCATATCGGCAATCAAAAGCTAGTTTTTAACTGCATTGAATGGTCATTTTATCTGCAAAAAAAATATGTTTTTTTTACCATAAACTATGTTATAGACGTTACCTTATATTACGTGCGAATCTGAATTTTTATGTGGACGCTGCTATATATAGTGTAAGCTGCGCAAAGCAAACACTTTTTTAACTCAAAACCCGCTGCCAACTCCTCGCCCAAAGACAGGATTTTTGCTTTATAATAGCCCACCTCATTTTGACGCTTTGGCGTTATTTGAACACACATTTTGTTACCCTTTATTATTGGGTGTACTTTACCGAAAATATCGTCTTTATTAAAAATACCATCCTTATTGACGTTATGATTTTTATTATTATCATCTTAATAAAATCAGCGTTTGATTAAAATCATCGTTGTATCCCAAGCATCGCAGCCTTTTATCATATTTTGCTTAACAACGACTTTCGTCAACGATGCTACTATCCGTTATTCGTTTTATCTTCTTTTTTGCTTTTGTCTTACAGGTCATCTTATGAGTCAACTTAATCCCAAACAACAAGAAGCCATGCTTTATGTCTCAGGACCTTTATTGGTATTGGCTGGGGCAGGCTCCGGTAAAACCTCGGTGATTACCCGTAAAATCGCTTATCTCATCGAAGAATGCAACATGCCAGCCGAGCGTATCACCGCGGTGACCTTTACCAACAAAGCGGCGCGTGAGATGAAAGCGCGGGTCAGTAAATTGCTGCCAAGTGAAAAAACTCGCGGTCTGACGGTATCGACCTTTCACCAATTTGGCTTGCAGTTTTTGCGTTACGAGCTGATTCATACGCCATTGAAAGGCAACTTTTCCATCATGGACAGCGACGACAGTAAACGTCTGCTGATGGAGCTGATGATGCGTGACAATTTAAGCGGCGCCGAAAGTCGCGAGCTGGTCGGCAAAGCGATAAAAATGATTTCTGATTGGAAAAATGATTTGATTGAGCCGGATAAGGCGATGGAAACCTTGGACGATCCAGAAGATATGATTTTTGCGACGCTTTATGCTTTATACGAGCGTAACTTGCGCGCTTATAATGCCGTAGATTTTGATGATTTGATTGTATTGCCAACCAAAATATTACGTGAAAACGCTGAGCTGCGTGATAAATGGCAAAACCGTATTCGTTATTTATTGGTCGATGAATATCAAGACACCAATACCGCTCAGTACGAGATGATTAAGTATCTAGTCGGACCACAAGGGCGCTTTACCGTCGTGGGCGACGACGACCAATCTATCTATGCCTGGCGCGGCGCCAAGCCTGAAAATATGGCATTGCTCAAAGAAGATTTCCCGAAATTAAAAATCGTCATGCTTGAGCAAAATTACCGCTCGACCACGCGTATTTTGACCTCTGCTAACGCTGTTATTACCAATAACGAGCATTTATTTGAAAAGAAACTGTGGTCAGATAAAGGTCAGGGCGAAAAAATCCGCATCATTAATTGCCGTAATGACGATGATGAATCAGAGCGGGTGGCAAAAGAAATCGTCACCCATAAACTGCGCTTTGGTAATGAATGGGAGCAATACGCCGTTCTTTACCGTAGTAACTTTCAAGCGCGCATGCTCGAGGCGCAATTGCGTCAGCTGCAAGTGCCGTATAAATTATCGGGCGGTCAGTCGTTTTTTGCCCGTAGCGAAATCAAAGATATCATGGGCTATCTGCGTCTGATTTTAAACCCCGAAGACGACAGCGCGTTTTTACGTATTATCAATACGCCCAAGCGCGGCATGGGACCGGCAACTCTCGAAAAGCTTGGTCTATTTTCGCAAGAGCATAGCATTTCGCTACTTGCCTCTTGTACCCACGCTGGACTTGCTCATGTGTTGCCGTCAAAAGCCTATGGAACGTTGAAGGAGTTTGGCGATTTTATCGAGCATTATACCCGTGAGCTCGATCAGCACCCCGACCCCGTGCCTATCGTCCGTCAAATGATTGACGAAACCGGCTATATCGACTTTGTCCGTAGCGACGCCAAAACGCCGCAACAAGAAAAAAACCGCATCGATAATATCGACATGCTTTATACCAGTATCCAGTCATTGATTAATCGCGCCGAAGAAGATGAAGACCGTACCATTGATACTATTATTCGCAAATTGGTGCTCCTTGATATGCTCGAGCAACAGCAAGAAGAAGAGAATACCAATAAAGTGAACCTCATGACCTTACATGCGGCAAAAGGCTTGGAGTTTGATTTTGTCTATATCATGGGGCTTGAGGAAGAAATGCTACCGCATCGCAACTCTATCCTCAGTGAAACCATTGAGGAAGAAAGGCGTTTAATGTACGTGGGTATTACCCGCGCTCGCCGTGAGCTGACGTTGACGCTTGCGACCCAGCGCCGTGCAGGCGGGCAAATGCGCGTCACCTCTGAATCGCGTTTTTTGGATGAATTGCCAGAAGATCATATCGACTGGCCGGCCAAAGCGAAAAAGAAAAAAGCCAGCAAAGACCCTGAAAAAGTCGCTGATGAATACTTGGCCAATATTCGTGCTTTACTAGGTAATCGTTAAGTTTAAAACTTAAGCGATACCCTGTTTACCGCTCTTTACATGAGCGGTAAACTCAATTTTTATACGAATATCTTTTAAAAATTTGGAACCTTTATGCCGACCTCGACGACGAATCCTGAACGACCATTGACCCGACAGGCTGACTATAATCCGGCAGAAGCAAGCGGTGAATATAAGTTATTATATTTGCAAGAATTGGTAGCAGAAAAAGCGTATGCGGCGATTACTGAGTTTTTAGAAAAGCAATCAGAATATGAGATTGCCAGCCTATTAGAGTCTTTCCCGAGCCAAAATCGCTTACTGATTTGGGCGCAAGTACCAGAAAATATCAAAGGTGAAGTACTGGCTGAGCTGGAGTTTGATACCCGCCAGCCGCTGTTGGAGAATGTTTCTTCAAAAGAGATATCGCTGTTTACCCAAGACCTTGATGCGCAAGATATCTCCGAGATTTTAGACACCGTTACCGAAAGTGTGCGCACCTCGGTGATGGCAACCTTGGATGAAGACATCCGAGTGCAGGTCAATAAACTCGATACTTATGAAGACTGGGAAGTCGGCAGTTATATGGATCCTGACCTCATTCAAGTCAGGGACGACATCACCCTTGCAGAAGTGCAAAGCTGGCTGCGAGAGAATGCTGATTTGCTCGATGATGAAAGCCAAGAGCTATTAGTCGTCGACCAAAGCCAGCAGCTGCTTGGCCTGTTAAGTCTGGCGGATCTGATTAAACACCAGCAAAGCACCTTAGTCGCCGACTTGATTCATAGTGCCATCACTGTCAATGATCGCTTAGATATTCAAGATGCGGCGTCGATTTTCCGCTCAGAGGACATCCGCTTTGCGCCAGTGATTAACAGCCACGGCGAGCTGGTCGGACAGTTAAACGGCGAAGATATCATGGAGATTATCCAAGATGATGTCGATAGCACCATGAAAAACCTTGCTGGTGTTAGCCAAGATGAAGAGCTGTTTGCGCCTATTTTAACCAGTGCCAAAAGCCGTAGTATTTGGCTCGGTATTAATTTATGTACCGCGCTATTGGCGGCCGCTGTGATTGGGCAGTTTGAAGCGGTATTAGCAAAGGTTGTGGCACTGGCGATATTGATGCCGGTGGTTGCCAGTATGGGCGGAATTGCAGGCTCGCAAACGCTAACGGTGGTCATTCGCGGGATGGCAATGGGTCAAATCGGTGGGTCGAATCGCCTATGGTTATTAAATAAAGAGCTGTGGGTTGGGGCGATAAACGGTATCATATGGGCGATAATCATGGCGATTATTGCGCAATTGTGGTTTCATGATGTTAAAATCAGCGCCGTCATCGGGCTTGCCATTGCGATTAACATGACCGCCGCCAACGTTTCGGGCATTAGTATTCCGCTGATGCTCAAACGTATGAATATCGACCCTGCGCTGTCCGCCTCGGTTATCTTAACCACCGTGACTGATATTGTCGGCTTTATGTCGTTTTTGGGCTTGGCGAGCGTGTTGATTCTTTAGTCAACCGCCCATGAAAATCTGGAAACTAAAAGTTAACAATCAGCAGCTATTTATCATAATAATAGTTGCTGTTAAGCATTTAAAATCTAACCGTTAGAAATGCGATTCATTCTGTTTATACAACCATTACATCGTTAAGTGAGTGCGTTATGCAAGCTGTACAAGTTAAAGTTTTAAACCCTAAAGTCATTGAAGATAAAGCGTTCTCGCTACCGACGCGCGCTACCGATGGCAGCGCAGGTATCGACTTGCGTGCTTGCATTGACGAACCGTTGACCATTAAAGCTGGGGCGACGCATTTGATTGGCACTGGCCTCGCCGTTTATATCCAAGACCCTAATTTTGCGGGTATGATTTTACCGCGCTCAGGTCTCGGTCATAAGCATGGTATCGTCTTGGGTAATTTGGTCGGCTTGATTGATGCCGATTATCAAGGTGAGCTGATGGTTAGTATTTGGAATCGCAGCAATGAAGATTTTGTGCTAAATCCTGCCGAACGTATGGCGCAATATGTGGTTGTACCAGTCGCCCGTCCGGAGTTTGAAGTGGTGGCAGAATTTAGCGATACTAGCGCTCGCGGTGCGGGCGGTTTTGGCCATTCTGGTCGTCAGTAGCATTGAATATAAGCATTAAACATTAAGCATCATTGGATTTTCATTTAGCATCAAGCGCAGCAATAAAAATAATCAGCGATTTTTCATTCACCACTAGCCCATTTATCACGACTATAAGGAGAGTAAGCGATGCCGTCTTTTGCTGCGCAGCACTCCTTATTTCGTGCTTATGATATTCGTGGGTCGCGCCAGCATTTTACCGATGATTTTATTCATGCCTTGGGAAATGCTTTTGCGTATCTTTATCAAGCTCAGCCAAGTATTCATAGCGAAAACATTGACGAAAGTAGTAGCCAAAGCACTAACGAAAAAACCATTGTCGTTGTTGGTCATGATGTGCGTGACGGTAGCGGTAGCATGGCGCAAATACTTGCTGATATCTTGTCTCAGCATGGTCTACAAGTCATCCAACTAGGACTTGTTACCACGCCAATGATGATTTTTTGGGCGGAGCAATATCAGGGGCATGGCATTATTGTCACTGCCAGCCATTCTGCTAAAGATATTTTAGGAGTGAAATGGCTCGTCAATCATATCTCGCCTAGTAGCGCCGATATTCAAACGTTATATCAACAACTAGCTAGTTATAATTCGCAAAATTCGTCTGTAAAAACCAATGACCAGCCTGTGCGTTATAAACAACAGCAGTTACCTGCTAATCAAGTCACAAGCGCTTATAGCGACGCTATTACTCAAGTTTTTAAGCAAATCTATCAGCATGACAATCAGACAAATAGCCATAAAGCAGAAGATAGTCAACTACCCTCCTCTAAACTTGATTTAGTGGTGGTGATTGATTGTATGCATGGCGCCACCAGCAATATTGCCAAGCCTTTATTTGACCATTTTTGCCAAAATATCATCATGATGAATGATACGCCAGACGGTAATTTTCCTACTGGCAATCCGGACCCGACTGAGCCGCAGCGTCTTAAACAGTTACAGCAAAGCGTACTGCTTCATCAAGCAGATATCGGTATCGCCTTTGATGGTGATGGCGATCGGTTAATGGTGGTCGATAATCGGGGCAAAGTCGTCACTCCTGACCATCTGCTTTATCTATTAGCAAAAATAGCGGTCATTGAGCGCCCACAAACCTTAAAGACTTTGCTAACAAGCGCGCAAGTGCTGTTTGATATTAAATGCTGTCATCATCTGCCAAAGCTTATCAGTGAAATTGGCGCAACACCTGTGCTTAGTAAAACTGGCAGCAGCCTCATGCGCCAGCAAATGCAAGATTCTGACGGTCAAATTATCTTTGCCGGTGAGTTATCTGGGCATTTTATTTTTAATGATAGCCGCTTTATACTTTACGATGACGCCATGTATGCAGCACTACGACTGCTCCATTGGTTGGCAAAATCTCAAGGTACTCAGTCAACTCGTACAAAAAGCCTAGCCGATATTATTAAAGGTTTACCGGTTATCGTCAGTACCGCTGACCATTATTTACCGCTACCAAAAACCATAGCTAACGACTGCTCTATCGTGCAGCAACTGGCAAGATTTTGTCAGTATTTACAGCAATTGGTTCACGCGACATCAGCTGCGTCTATACACCAACTAGACCCGCAAGCTGTGGTCGCCTGTGCGCCGTCACTTTGTACGTGCGCGCAGCAAAGCCAATCTACTACTTTAGAGCAGGCGCAAACGCTATTGCCAGTGGGCACCAAGCTTAGCTGTATCGATGGCGTGCGCTTAGATTTTGCGCGCGGGTTTGGCGTATTGCGCCAATCAAATACCAGTCAAAATCTGACCGTGCGCTTTGCTGGTGATAGCATCGACGACCTTATCGACGTTCAAACGAGATTTGCCGCCTTATGCCTCCCCTTTAACAAGACGCTAGCGATGCAAATCTTGGCTATTGTTGCTGAATAGGTATTATTTAACTGATTTTTTACCATTTATTTTATTAGAGAACGCCAAAGAGAAACAAAAACTCTCAATCAATTCACCGCTTAACCCTGTCTTTTAGGAGCTTGTCATGACGCTTAATTTGGATGATGCCAAAATTACCGCAGAAGTATTAACCACGGCGCTGCCTTATATTCAACGCTTTGTTGATAAGCTCATCGTCGTCAAATACGGCGGCAATGCCATGACCGATCCTGCGCTTGAAAGCTCGTTTGCCCGTGATATCGTGTTATTAAAAACGGTTGGCATGCATCCTGTGGTCGTGCACGGCGGCGGTCCACAAGTCGATAATTTGTTAAAAGAGCTCGGCCGTCAATCTGATCGCATCGACGGCATGCGCGTGACCGACAAAAGCACGATGGATATTGTTGAGATGGTGCTCGGCGGTAGCGTCAATAAATCGATTGTTAGCTTAATCAATAAGCACGGTGGGCGCGCGATTGGTCTGACGGGTAAAGACGCCAATTTAATCTTAGCTAAAAAACTTATGATGGAAAAAATCGGCGCAGATGGTGTGGCAGTTCCTGTTGATTTAGGCTTTGTCGGTGATGTGGTCAGCGTTAATAAAGATGTGATCAATATGCTGATTGCCTCTGATTTTATACCTGTTATCGCGCCGCTTGGGGTTGATTCTGAGGGCAACACTTATAATATCAACGCCGATCTGGTCGCCGGTAAAGTCGCAGAATTTTTGCAAGCAGAAAAGCTGATGCTCCTAACCAACATTAAAGGCGTGTTGGGCCGTGACGGTGAAGTGGTCACTGGACTCACCCCAAAGAAAGTCGATGGTCTTATTGAAGATGGTATTATCTCAGGTGGTATGATTCCTAAGATTCAATGCGCGCTTGACGCGGTACGTAGCGGCGTAAAAAGCGCGGTTATTGTTGATGGTCGTGTGCCACATGCCACGCTGCTCGAGATTTTTACCAACGAAGGCGTCGGCACCTTGATTAGCCGTGATTTAGATTCATCAATGAGCTAGTGAGCTGTGGTAATTTTTAGTATACAAAAGCCCGAGCTTAACATTTAAGTTCGGGCTTTTGCACTTGGTAAAAAGCTTCCTTTACGAAAAAATTTTATCAAACTCATCTTCATCAAAACCGCATAACAGTATCGGCTGAATTTTATCTGCCAGTTGACCTTCAACGATCGGACGCTTAATCATACTGGTATTTTCTATCAGCAAATCAATGGCGTTATCCACATCGCTATCGGCCGCTTGTTTTTGCTCATCGGTGAGCTTACGCCAAGTGGTGCCGCGTTTATTTAGAACTTTATCGATACCAAGCTCGTTTACCCAACGCTGTACGCTTTCCTTATCAATGCCTTGTTTTTTATAGTCATGAAAATCGTAGCTAACGCCTAGCTCATCAAGTTTGGTAAAGGCTTTTTTCATGGTGCTACAAGATTTGATACCGTAAATGGTGAGGGTCATAGAAACTCCAAATCAATGATCATTATTTTGTTTATTATACCTAACAGTGATGAGCATTTGGTTTATGAAGACGAAAACAATCATAAGCGTATTTACTTTGCAGGTTTATCGCCTTTACGGTGAGTAAACGCTCTATCATATCGTCGCAATTTTTGCCAAATTACGCTATGCTATGGCATTGTAAAATTTTACCCAATTTATCTGTAATAACCTATTCCGAGCCAACTATGAGCAACGCCGTGACAGCAGAAACTGCTAATACTACCCATACCAATAATACTTCTATCAATAACGCCCAGTATCAGCCACAACTGATTGAAGCGGCGCAGCAAGCCAAATGGGCAACTGACAAGCGTTTTGAAGTCAGTAATGAGCCAAGCGACAAACCAAGTCGCTATATGCTGTCGATGTTCCCTTACCCAAGCGGTAAGCTGCATATGGGTCACGTGCGTAACTATACGATCTCTGATGTACTGAGCCGTTATTATCGCCTAAAAGGCTATGAAGTCATGCAGCCAATGGGTTGGGATGGTTTTGGTCTGCCAGCAGAAAACGCCGCGATTGCCAATCAAACACCGCCTGCCGAATGGACGTTTGCCAATATTGACAGTATGCGCGCGCAGCTTAAATTGCTTGGCTTGTCTATTGATTGGTCACGCGAATTTGCCACTTGTAGCCCTGAGTATTATCAGTGGGAGCAGTGGTTGTTTTTGCAGTTATACAAAAAAGGCTTGGTTTATAAAAAGCTTGCCACCGTCAACTGGGATCCGGTCGACAATACCGTGTTAGCCAATGAGCAAGTCATCGATGGTAAAGGCTGGCGTAGTGGCGCAGCAGTCGAAAAGCGCGATATCCCAATGTATTACTTTAACATCACCGATTATGCTGATGAGCTGCTTGATGATTTAGACCAGTTAGAAGGTCACTGGCCATCTGAAGTGCTAACCATGCAGCGTAACTGGATTGGCCGTAGTGCCGGTATGGAAGTCCATTTCCCTTATGAGCTGGCTGGCGAAACCAATACCTTAGATGTGTTCACGACTCGTCCTGATACTTTGATGGGTGTGACTTATGTCGCAGTCGCGGCCGAGCATCCGTTGGCACAATACGCATCTGAACAAGATGAAGCGATTGCCCAATTCTGTGCCCTTTGCAAAAAAGGCTCGGTTGCTGAAGCTGATTTGGCTAAAGCCGAAAAAATCGGTATGGATACGGGTCTTACCGTCACTCATCCATTGACTGGCGAAGAAGTGCCTGTATGGGTTGCCAACTATGTACTGATGAGCTATGGCTCAGGTGCGGTGATGGCGGTTCCTGCTCATGATGAGCGCGATTACGAGTTTGCCACCAAATATAATTTGCCAATTAAGCAAGTGATTGACATTCCTGCTGGCTATTTTGATAAGGTAGAAGAAGACGCCAAAGCGAATGATACTGAGAGCAATCGTGCTTACACCGAACGCAATACCTTAGTCAATTCAGGCGAATTTGATGGTCTAGATTTTGAGCAAGCGTTTGAAGCGATGCTAGCTAAACTTGAGCCACAAGCACTGGCGAAGAAAAAAATCCAATACCGTCTACGTGACTGGGGTGTTTCTCGCCAGCGCTATTGGGGCTGCCCTATCCCAATGGTCAACTGTGAGCATTGCGGTACGGTGCCGGTTGAAGAGCAAGATTTGCCAGTGGTCTTGCCAACTGACGTCGTCCCTGACGGTCGTGGTAATCCACTAAAAAACATCCCAGAATTTGTCAATACCACTTGTCCTAAATGCGGCAATCCTGCTGAGCGTGAAACCGATACCTTTGATACCTTTGTTGAATCAAGCTGGTACTATGCGCGCTTTGCCAGCCCACACGATACGACCAATATGGTCAACAAATCTGCTGCCAATAAATGGTTGCCGGTTGACCAATATATCGGCGGTGTCGAGCATGCGGTTATGCATCTACTTTATGCACGCTTCTTCCATAAACTGATGCGCGATGAAAACTTGGTCTCAGGTGATGAGCCATTTGCCAATCTAATGACCCAAGGTATGGTACTTGCCGGCACGTTCTACCGCGTGAATAGCGATGGCAGTACCACTTATTACTTTACCGAAGACATCGATATTGACTTTAACGAGCGTGGTCAGCCGATTAAAGCCATTTTAAAATCAGACGGTCAGCCAGTGACGATTGGTAAAATCGAAAAGATGTCGAAGTCAAAAAACAACGGTGTCGATCCTCAGATTACCATTGATAAATATGGCGCGGATACCGTGCGCCTTTATACCCTATTTACTGCGCCTGCCGACCAAACGCTAGAATGGTCAGACGATGCATTAAAAGGTCCTTATAACTTTGTGAAAAAAGTTTGGCGTATTGCGACCGAGCATATGCAAGCACTTGCCGACGCAAATTTAAATCTTGATACGCTAAATAATGAAGCACTCAATACGGATAACTTAAGCAAAGAAGCAAAAGCCCTACGCCGTAAAACCCATGAAACGATTGGTAAGATTGATAGTGATTTGGGCAAACGCCTAGCACTCAATACGCCAGTTTCTAGCCTAATGGAGCTTGCTAACGAGCTGAGTAACTTTAAAGCAAACAGTGAGCAAGACCTGCAAGTCCAGCATGAAGCACTGATTGATTTATTGATTATCCTATCGGTATACGCGCCACACATCGGTGAGCATTTGCTTGAGCAGTTAGGAATGGATACCGTCACCCTAAACTATCCAGAAGTCGATGCAAGCGCTCTAGTGCAAGATATGATTACGATGGTGGTGCAGGTTAACGGTAAAATGCGCGGTAAAATGGATGTCGCGCCTAATAGCGATCCTGAGCAGCTGAAAGCGCAAGCAAAAGCGCTTGAAGGCGTGGCAAAATTCCTTACAGGCGAGATTAAAAAAGAAATCGTCGTACCGAACAAACTGGTTAATATTGTGGTTGCAGGCTAGATCTTTTAAGGATTGGGCTTTTAAACGCTGTGACTTCAATCATGGCGTTTTCAAACTCTCTTTCTTAGGTCTTCTTATCAAAATAAGGATAGCGATTATGTCGTATAAGCACCGAGCTTTGCAGGCACATCAAGCAAAATCAGACGGAAAAAGCAGCATGATTCGTAAATCAGGCACCCAAAAACTGCTAACAGCGCTACTGACAGCTTTGCCAATATTTGCGGTATTGGGTGCAGGTGCCAGTCTCAGTGGTTGCGGTTTTCAGCTACGCGGCTATGATGCACCCATGCTATTTGATGTTGCTAAGACAGCGGTAATTATCGAAGATAATCGCACCTCGTTTCCATTGAAACGTCCCCTAACACGGCGTCTACAATCATTGGGTGTTGAGGTTATTGATAATATGACCTTGGCTGATGTGGCCAGCAATAACCAAAAAGCGGGCGCAGAAACCATTGCAGCAATTACAGTTAATAATGTCCGTTTTAAGCGTTATGAGCTGGTTGGTGTCTTGACAGAGATTCGCTTGGTGATGTCAGCTGATGTCAGCTATCAAAGCGTAGAGAATGGCAAACCTGTGACACTGACCAACCCTATCCAAGTTGAGCGCAGCTATCAATATAATGAGGCATCGGTGAGTACCGATGATCAGCAGGGCGAGCAAATTCGTGATTGGCTTTACGACAGTTTAGCGCGCCGAATTACCGATCAATATGTGGCGATTGCGCTGCCTAAGATTGCCCCTAACAGTGGCAAACCAGCTATGCAAAATGGTAAAGGTTCAGCATCTACTGCTGTTATCGTACCGCAATCTTAAGGTTGCTATTTTTTCATTTTTAAACATTCATGTTTTAACAATATCATTGTTAAAACATAACCTTACTAACGCTGCCTTTATTTAAAGTGCTCTTTTTTTAAAGTACTTTTTTAAATAATGGCAGCGTTACTCCCCTATTCATAACCTTGTGTCATTCTCTCTATGCAAGATACTTTTATACAAGCTTATCCAAAACTGCTACAACCTTCCGTTGCAGTAGCAGGCTTGTGGCTGGCACACGGTGATGAGCCCTTACTCAGTCAATGGCTTATCGATGCGCTGCGTCCGCATTGGCGCGCGCAGAATTACGCCATTAAACGTATTGAGCTGGTGTCAGTAAAGAGCTGGCAGGAAGTATTGTCAGAGCTTGGCAGTCAGTCTTTATTCGATGATGCTAGTGCGTTGATTGTCACGGGTAACCATAAACCTGATAAAGCCGTTATTGCCGAGCTAGAACGTTTTGCCGTCGATGCACAAACAGGAGCGCATAGTCATAGCTTGTTATGGCTCACGCCAAAGCAGGATAAACGCGCTCAAACCAGCAAATGGTTTGCGCCATTTGCGCAATATGGTCACGTTATTGACTGCAATTTGTATAACGAGCAACAACGTCAGCAGTTATTGCAGATACAAGCCCAGCAGTTTGGCTTAACCTTATCGCAAGAAGCTTGGCAACTCTTGATGTCACATACCGAACATCATCTGCTTAGTGCCTATCAAACCTTGTGGCGGCTATCGTATTTATTTGCGCCGCAATTGATGGCAGAGGTTGATAGTAAAAATACTAGTCATGAAAACCCTTCTAGCCAGCCTCTGACAAACGTGGCATTAGATATTAATGATTTACAAGCGGCATTGGTCAGTGATGCGCAGTTTAGCGTGTTCGATTTATCCGATGCCATGCTTGCTGGCAATAGCGCCCAAGTTGCCAAAATTATCTTTCAACTTAAAGCCACCGATGAACCAACCACTTTGGTTTTATGGGCGATTAGTAAAGACATGCGCCAGATTATGCAGCTAATAGACGGCCAAGACCCGCAAGCACTTGGCATTTGGCGTAGCAAACAAGGCCTATATCAGCAAGCGTGCCGCCGCCACTCAAAAGCTCAAACGGCCACTTGGCCAGCATTGCTTTATAAATGTGACCAAGCGATTAAGGGTTTGGTGCGCCAACCAGCGTGGGAATTATTATTACAAGCAGCGCTTGAGCTATCAGGGCAACGTCTGTTTAAAGCACATTAAATGATCAGGCAAGCATATACAGATTTCAATAAAAAAGCAGATAGCGGGATAGGAATGAGTTTTTTGCAGCCTCTGTCGGCGTAGGCACAGCAAGCAAAAAAAACGTCTTCCTGTCCCGCGTCATAATCTAAAGCATTTATTATTAAACAACTCATCACTTTTTCTTATTTAACCCTCTGTATAGGGTTATTTTTTTGTTTAAAATTTAATAATTATTACCGCTACAATTCTTCCTCTTAACGTTTCGCAAACTAATTGCCATTCCCTTTTGGTCGCCAAGCCTCTACTATAGCTACACTTGATTTAACTGTGATTGGATTGTTGTCATGCGCAAAATGAGCAAAAAGTCTGCTATTAAATGGGGCGTCATTGCCCTTGTCATCGTAGCTTTAGGGGCTTTAGCCTACAAAACCTTTAAACCAAAAGACACCACACCCAACTATCTAACGGCGACCGCTGAGATTGGCGATATCGAAAATAACGTCATGGCATCGGGTAAAGTAAAGGCGTTAAATACCGTCGATGTGGGTGCGCAGGTATCTGGTGAAGTGACGCGGCTGTTTGTCGACGTCGGCGATGAAGTCAAAAAAGGCGATTTAATTGCGCAGATTGATCAGGTGACGCAAAAGAATAATTTAAGTAATGAGCAAGCGAGCCTCGAGCAAAGTGAAGCGGCGTTACAAAGCGCGCGTGCCGAGTCGCTAAGCCGTCAAGCGAGTCTAAAAAGCGCACAGGCGGATCTTGCCAGCCGTCAAGCTGAATTAAAGCAAGCACAAGCAGATTTCTCACGCTTGCAAGGTTTACTGGCTATCGATGCCATATCACAGCAAGATTACGATACGCAAGCGACCAAAGTTGCCACCGCACAAGCATCAGTCGCCAATGCCCGCGCTGCTATCGATACCGCAAAAGCAGCGATTGCAACAACTGAGGCCAATATCAACAGCCAACAGGCAGCATTACGTAAATCTCAAACCAACGTTAGCACTGCGCAGGAAGATTTAAGCTATACCACCATCCGTGCGCCGATGTCAGGAACAGTGGTATCGGTGACCACTGAGCAAGGGACGACGGTCAACGCCAATCAGACTGCGCCAACCATCGTTACCTTAGCGGATTTATCCACCGTGCGTATCAATGCGCAAATCTCTGAAGCCGACGTTATTAACGTCAAAGCAGGCTTGCCCGTTTATTTTAATATCATCGGCAATCCCGACCAAAAATACGACGCGACCCTCAAAGCAATCGAACCCGCTCCTGAGAAAATCAGCGACACCAGCTCGACCGATGCCGCTATCTACTATGTCGGTTATATTGAAGTCCCTAATACCGAACGCCGCTTTCGTATCGATATGACCGCGCAAGTTTATATCGTCATCAACCAAGCAAAAGACGCGCTACTTATTCCTTCTGCTGCCCTGCAGCCTGCCGGTAAATCTCGCAAGTCTGGCAATGCTAAAAAGGGCGCAGCTACTGCTAATACTGCCGCAAGTGGTGATAATAACTCTCGCCCAGATAATGACTCTGGTGCAACCATGGCGATGGTACGTGTCCTTAAAGCCGATGGTGAAGTCGTTGAACAAACGGTCAAAGTCGGTATCAATAACCGAGTTAATGCGGAAATATTAAGCGGTCTAAAAGAAGGTGATGAAGTTATATTAAGCGAGGAAGGTGCTGATAAAGGCAAAGGCAGTAAAGGTGGCAGAGGCGGTCGACCCTTCTAGTATTTAAAGTTTGCTAAGAATATTTAAATAAATCGACGCCAGCAGTACATCAACTTTGGCTTTGATAATGACTTAAGATTTGAGATAAGCAGGATAGCAAATGAGTAATCAAGACCTGACGCTTAATGCCACTGGCAAGCCTTTGATGGAAGTCAAAGGCTTGATTAGAGAGTTTCCAGCTGGTGAGCAGACCATTCGCGTCTTACATGATATCAATTTGACCATCAACCAAGGTGAGATGGTCGCTATCATTGGTCAATCGGGCTCAGGCAAATCCACCTTGATGAATATCTTGGGATGCTTAGATCAAGCGACGGCGGGCGACTATAAAATATTTGGTCAATCGGTCAGTCGCCTAGATGCCGATGAGCTGGCAAAACTACGCCGTGAGCACTTTGGTTTTATTTTTCAGCGCTATCATTTATTGGGTGACATCAACGCCCGCGACAACGTTTCTGTACCAGCAGTCTATGCGGGGATGGATGGGCAAGCACGCAGCGAGCGTGCCGAAAAGCTATTGTCAGACTTAGGACTGGGCGACAAGGTAAATAATCGTCCAAGTCAGCTTTCAGGTGGGCAGCAGCAGCGTGTCTCTATCGCAAGGGCACTAATGAATGGCGGCGATATCATCTTAGCCGATGAGCCAACGGGTGCGCTTGATAGTAAATCGGGCGAAGATGTCGTCCAAATCCTCAAAGATTTAAACGCCCAAGGTCATACCATCATCATGGTCACCCACGACCCTAGCCTTGCCGCCCAAGCTGAGCGTGTTATCGAAATCAAAGACGGTTATATCATCGCTGATTATAAAAATGACGATTATCAACATGCAGAACCACAGCCAGCGGCTGTCATAGATAAGCACCGTAAAAGCGTCTTTAGCAGCTTTATCGACCGCTTATTTGAAGCGTTTAAAATGTCCTTGCTTGCCATGCGCGCCCATAAAATGCGCACCTTATTGACGATGTTAGGGATTATTATTGGTATTGCATCGGTGGTATCAGTCGTCGGTCTCGGTAAAGGCTCACAAGAGCAGATATTGTCCAATATCAGCTCTTTAGGTACCAATACCATCACCGTCACCGATGGCTACCCCTACGGCGACCCTAGGCGGCAGTACAACGATGACAATCTAACCCCGCAAGATGCCCAAGCGGTCGCTGACCAGCCGTATGTGGTCAGTGTCAGCCCGCAGCTCAATAGCAATATGAACGTCCGCTATCGTAATATCCAAGAAGCCGCCAGTATCAGCGGCGTTGGTAAAGACTATCTTGATGTCAGCGGTGAAAAACTAGCTCTAGGTCAAGGTTTTGATGAACAAAGTATCCTACGCCGTACCCAAGATATCATTATCGATGATAATGCCAATAAAACCTTTTTCCCCGACAATGCCAATCCGATTGGCGAAGTCTTACTCATAGGCAGCGTTCCTGGGCGCGTTATTGGCGTCTTAGAGCCAAACGATGGCGGCTTTCGTCGTAGCGTTGATTCGCCTACGCTCTATATGCCCTACACTACCATGATGTCGCGGCTGATAGGCAGCGCTTATATTGAAAGCTTTGTCGCGCTGATTGATAACAATATCTCCTCTGCCGCCGCTGAAGCTGCTATCTCTGAGCTTATGATAGGTCGGCATGGCACCGATGATTTTCGCATCCGTAACTCAGACTCGATTCGCCAAACCATTGAAGCGACCACCGCAACAATGACCTTGCTGATATCTTCTATCGCTATTATCTCGCTAATCGTCGGCGGTATTGGCGTCATGAACATCATGCTGGTATCAGTGACCGAACGCACCAATGAGATTGGCGTACGTATGGCCGTTGGAGCGCGTCAAAGCGATATCATGCAGCAGTTTCTCATTGAAGCCGTTTTGGTCTGTATTTTAGGCGGACTATTGGGGATTGGGCTGGCGTTTGCCATCGGTGAAATCATCAATCGTGTTGGTGGTGACAGCTTCCAAGTCATTTATTCACCAACATCTATTATTGCCGCCTTTATTTGCTCGACGCTGATTGGGGTTGTTTTCGGCTTTTTGCCCGCTCGTAACGCTGCCAAATTAGATCCCGTAGAAGCACTATCTAGAGATTAGAATAATTTTATGACCAATTATTAAAGATCAATATTAAAAATTAAGGGCAAAAATAGTGCTCGAAACGTAATTTTTATAAAATTCTAAGGTGTCTAAAAGACAGTTAACGCTTAAACTTAAGAAAATAGGATTAATTTACACCGATTTGCACTTTTTTTAGCATTCGGGGTTGTAATTGTCATAATTATATATATAATGTGCTCTCACGTTTAGAGATACAAATAATCTAAACGGGTAAACAAGCTTATTGCCTCTTTTGATATTGATTCTTTAATATGAAAGAAATTAAGCTTTAAGAGTTTTAATTAATAATTAAAACTCTCTTGTAGAGCTAAAAAAGCAATGCTTTTTTTATACACTCTTCAGGGCCGATAGCTCAGTTGGTAGAGCAGTTGACTTTTAATCAATTGGTCCCGCGTTCGAGTCGCGGTCGGCCCACCATATTTAGTATGATGCTTATCATGTATGCTACCCTATCCGGTAGTAACGTAATAAGTTTAAAGACATTGTTTTTGATGTCTAGTTTTAATAAATTTTCCTTTAAGGAAATTTATCTTGCGAAGCTAAAATTGTCATGCAATTTTTTAACGCTTCTCAGGGCCGATAGCTCAGTTGGTAGAGCAGTTGACTTTTAATCAATTGGTCCCGCGTTCGAGTCGCGGTCGGCCCACCATATTTAAGAAAGCCCAATCATTTAATGATTGGGCTTTTTTTTATGCTCTTTTTATTTTGGTGAAGCTTTAGTTTATAGCGTAAACGTTTTTAGCTTTCAACGTTTACGCTTACGGAGGCTAAAGCCATCATCTTGGCGCCAAAGCAATTTATGTTTAATGGTATCTTTGATGGTGCGCCGACGCTTAGGCGCTTGTGCAATCAGCCGATCAAAAGTTGCAGCATCGATACCCAACTCATAGCCATGCGCCATCATGACATTAGACGGTTGTAAGTCTTTTACCTTTTGTAGCGACTGGATATAAACTTTGGGATCATAAATAGGAAATGGCGCGACAAACTTATGGCGCAGCTTGATGATTAAATCGGCGGTATAAACTTGTCGACTTGGCAGATGGAATAAAGACAAATCACGATCTGTATGCCCTGGCGTTTCAAACACCTGCCAATCATCAAAATGCGGCACGGTATCGCCATCACTAACGGTCAAATCAGGCTGCAAATGCGCAGGATACCAGAGCCTTTTAAAAGGACGTCCTTGACGCTTGGCCACATAGTGAGCCAGGCCCAAATCTATCAAATGCATGACTTGCCCACCGATGCCGCTATACCACTGCGTGTCTCTAGCAGCCGAGACAATCAAGCAACCAGTGGCTTTTCTAAGCTTATGCGCGCCGCCGGCATGATCTGGATGCATATGAGTAACGACCACTACTTTTAAATCAGTAATAGGACGCTTTAGCGTATCTTTAATATAACCCAACACTAGCACCACATCAGGGCGACAACCGCCGTCCAATAGCATTAACTTATCTGGATAAACCGCCAGATAGCTACTTTGAATATAGCCATCCAAACGTACAATTTGACATAAACTCATTTATCTTCCTTGACCGCTTTTCTTGTCATTCCTATGATTTATTCACAAATGATTTATTAATTTTATTGCTAATACGATAAAAACCTGTCCTTTAGTATAACGCTCGCTATCCTAAAATAAATGTCTTTGAGTGAACGCTTGTGACTAGAGATAAATCGCTGATAACGCATTGATAGGATATTTAAAACGTTACCCAATAAAAAACCCAGCGCAGCGGCTGAGTTTTTTATTATTACAAGAGGGAGTTAATAAGCTAAATGTCAATTAAGCCAAGTCGCGTACCTTTGGCTCACGCTCCCACAAGCGTGATTTGGCATTTTCAATAAAGCTATCAAGCTCAGCGAGTGGCGTCACAAACGCATCTTTTTCAACGGGTAGTTTACTTAAGATAAACTCATCGGTCGCACCGCAATAAGCAATCGCTTTACAGTGCACATAAGCATCATTGAACCAATCCAACGTTGCGCTGTCTTTAGCCAGCTTCTTCGCTTGGTCAGGCATGATGATACTCACCACCGCATCAAACATGACTGACGGACCACCAGCGACACGCTCATCGGCTTGTATGATAGTGCCATCATCTAAAGTGACTTCTTTATTTGGTGCCACAATCTTAACGCGAGCGCCCTCTGCCATAGCCGCCTCTTCAAATTTCTTAATCTCACTATGCTTTGAGCCTTCTGCGACTAAAATCCCAATCATTCGTGCCTTTAAACTCTTTGGCGTACGACCAATGGTTTGTAATAGCTCAGAGGTTGGCAAATCTTGTACTGGCGCTGCTGGTTCTATTGCTTCTGGTAGTTTCATTCCTAATGCCGTTGCCACACGATTTGCCAAGTCTTCGTCAATGTTCACTAAATGACCAAGCATTCGTGTTCGTACATGCGGGGTATCTACTTTGCCAAGCTCAAACGCATAAGCAGAAGCGATATGAGCTTGCTCAGCTGGCGTCTGGCTACGGTAAAACATACGCGGTTGACTATAATGGTCCGCAAAGCTTTCAGCGCGTACGCGACCTTTAAGGCCATCATCCAACTGCTCATGGAACGACTCAAAGCCTTTTTTTACGCTTTCACGTGGGCGCTCAGGATCTAAACTTTGTGGATCATACAGAGTACGAGTTTTCGGTATTTGCATTTGCATATGACCGTCTTGCTGATTGTTTGCAAACGGACATTTTGGCGCATTAATCGGAATCTGCGCAAAGTTTGGTGATCCCAAACGCGACAGCTGCGTATCTAGATAGCTAAATAAGCGGCCTTGCAATAATGGGTCGTTACTAAAGTCGATGCCCGGTGGCAAATGCGATGGGCAGAAAGCCACTTGCTCAGTCTCAGAGAAGAAGTTATCTGGATAGCGATTGAGTACCATTTTACCTACGATGCGCACGGGTACCAATTCTTCTGGAATCAGTTTGGTCGCGTCTAAGTGATCAAATGGGAACTCATTGGCTTCTTCTTCAGTAAATAACTGAACACCGAACTCCCACTCTGGATAATCGCCATTATTAATCGCTTCAAATAAATCACGGCGATTATAATCAGGATCGGCGCCCGAGATTTTGACTGCTTCATCCCAAATCAGCGATTGTACCCCAAGGACTGGTTTCCAATGGAAACGTACAAAGGTGCTCTTGCCATCTTTATTAATAAAACGATAACTGTGAATACCAAAGCCTTCCATCATACCAAAGCTACGCGGTAGCGCGCGGTCACTCATCAGCCAAATGACATTGTGCATGGTTTCAGGGCTAAGCGAGACAAAATCCCAAAAGGTATCATGAGCAGAGGCTGCCTGCGGAAAGCCGCGATCTGGTTCTGGTTTCACCGCGTGTACCAAATCAGGGAATTTCATCGCATCTTGAATAAAGAAAATCGGCATATTATTACCGACGATATCCCAGTTACCCTCTTCGGTATAAATCTTCACCGCAAAACCGCGCACATCACGCGGCGTATCTTTTGAGCCCTTATTACCCGCTACGGTAGAAAAACGGGTAAACAAAGGCGTCTGCTTACCCGTTTCGGTAAGAATTTTCGCTGTCGTATACTCTTCTAATGATTCGGTCAGCTCAAAATAACCATGGGCGGCACTACCACGCGCATGCACCACACGCTCAGGAATACGCTCATGGTCAAAATGCGTAATTTTTTCGCGTAAAACAAAATCTTCTAATAACGTGGGGCCACGAGTATTGGCTCTAAGCGAGTTTTGATTGTCAGAAATGACAACACCTTGCTGAGTGGTCATCGCTCTTGTATCACCATCGGTACGCTGATGCGTTTCACCGCCATTACCACGTTCGGTATTCATATTTTTAGCGGGGTCGGTATGATCAATATTCTTCTTCATAAAATATCCTAGCTAATGAGTAAAATGGACTACAGGTAGCCTACCAAATAAGCACCAACACAGTTTTATATCCTTAGAGATAGCTTTGACTTCAGATGTCGTTTAATTGTCTGTGTTCAGCGCGATTGTTTCTTAATAGATGAGAAAGCTGTTAAACATTAAGTCATGACAGCATTAATAATGCTCATCAATTATATTACTCAAAATCTGCCGTCGGTATGTCACATATATCGTTAAGCGTGTTGATTTTTGGTTACGCATCAGCCAAATCACGTCTGTTTGCAGACACGTTTTTATAGTGAAATGATGATGAGGATAAAGACAGAAAAAGCTGATGAGCAGCTATGTATGAAGGGTGACTAAACGCTATAAAAAGGACTTTAAGGTTTTGGCGGATAAATATGATTAGAATGACTTAGAAGATAGGAGTGAGTTTTTAAAATATACTTTTAAAATATTACGGCATGTCAGCGCTCTTCTGAAAAACCAATATCTCATTATTGGCGGGCATTTTATAGCGATTTATTAGCAATAAATGCTGTTTTTCTGCCACTGCTGTGATGTCTTCTAAAGCACGAATGCCGCTGTTGCTATCACGCTGCCGAAGACTGTAGTCAAATTGACGATTACTTTCACTGCTATAACGGCCATTTTCGTTAAAGGGCCCATAAATAATGAGCTTACCCTCTAAAGGTAGCATATCACCAACCGTTTCAAATAATCGAGTAACCAGCGACCAAGACATAATATGCAGAGTATTGGCGGTAAATACCGCATCGTAAGGCGCATTGATAGTCTTATTTATCGGTATTGAATCAGATGCTACGTCAAAGCTTAGCGGCGCATATAAGTTCGGGGCAGGATACGCAGCATGCCAAGCATTGATAATGGCGTGATTGGCGTACACATCACTGGTCTGCCAGTGTAAATGCGTCAAACGTGGCGCAAAATAGACACTATGCTGCCCCGTTCCTGAACCCACTTCTAAGACATGATGCGAATTTTTTAACTCTTGCTGTAAGACTTCTAGTATTGGCTGCTGATTATTTTCGCAAGCTTGAGAAAATGGTAGATTAGAAATTATATTACCTAAGTTATCCTTAACCATAAAAATACCTTATTAATAAATGCCCGCTTCTACCCCAGCTGCCAGTGTCATCGCCAACTCTTCGACTTGCTCAGTAAATACCTCTTGCCAATCACCTTGTAAAATCAGCGCTTCTTGAATCCATTCCCAGCGCAACCCAGTGGTAATGGTCTTTATGGCAAGTTTGGTACCCGTACCAACATGACCTGCGCGAACATACAGCGCAAACGGCATGCCCTGCTTCTTCTCTAACACCGGATAATAACAGCGATCAAAAAAGTCTTTGGTCAGCCCCGCCATATATGCCAAGTTCTCAGTCGTGCCTAATAATAATGCATCGGCTGCCAACACATCTTCAGGTTGCGTATTTTGAGGATATTTAAGTATGACGTTGATATCTATATCGGTGTGATTGGCACCATCGTAGGCTGCTTGCGCTAGTTTTTTGGTATTCGGTGATGGCGCATGCGCGACAATAAGTAAGGTTTTGCTAGCCATTTCAATCACCTTTATAGAGGTTACTAGTTTTTGGTATTAATAGTCACTCTTTGAATGATATCAGGATGAATGCTTTTCGCAACCGGACAAGTAAGCGCAGTGTTATAAAATATCTTTTGCGTCTTGTCATCTAACTCTTGATTAAAAGTGATCTCGACATGTATTTCACTGACACGTCTTGGCTCAGCAGCCATTATTTTAGTCACCTCAGCTGTGGTACCTGCAATGTCGATTTCCATATCACGCGCTTTGATACCGATAATCGTCAACATGCAACTGGCTAAGCTGGTCGCCAATAAGTCAGTCGGTGAAAAAGCTTCGCCTTTGCCCTGATTATCAACTGGCGCATCAGTGATGATTTCATTGTTCGACTGCAGATGGATGGCGGTAGTACGTAGGTTACCTTGATAGGTTACTTTTGAGGTTGTCATATAGTTCCCTCTGATAGTTATCGTTATTGGATAGATGCTATGTAAAACTTTTAAAGAGTGCAGTTACTGAGAATATGTGCTTTAGAACAATTAGTCAAAAAAATTAGTTTTAGAGTGATAAATTTTCAGAAAAAAGTTTGTCTACACTGTGTTATTAGTAGTGCAAAAATAATTGGTTAAAATCAGTGAAGAATGAGAAAACTAAATATTTTTAGTACTATTCTGATTACTTGTTATGGTTTCTTACGTCTTGACCTTATAGCATAGTTACCAATAGCCCATTAAAAATGATGCAACAATTGATGCCAAAACCCCTAAACCAAAACCAAACCAACGCTCTTTATTAGTATTAGCTAATACCCTTGATTCTTGCTCAGCAAACATCGCGACAACAATTTCTTTTGTAATTGGCTACTTCTAAAGCTCTATTTCTAAAATCCAAACTAACTTCATTTTAATTGGTGATAATAAAAGCTTGATAACTAGGACAGCTTTTTATATCCAAGATTGTGGGCGCTTAGTTAATCTATCTAATAAGCATTTAATAGCAGAAATTATGACCCTGTTTAACCTTCCATTTTCTGCCTTCCTGATCCTCTACCTCTTGTTCAAATATGGGAAAACTACCCATTGATAGAGGAGGAAGTTTATAAATACTAGATTGATCTTTGTCCCAAAATACAACACCATAAGTCGCAAATGCCTCAAATCGAGAAAAGCTACCTACTGCCGAATTTAAATCCGAACCACTGATAACCGTCGCAACGACAGAATACCCCTTTGACCAACCAAAATCTTTTCGATATTTAACACATGCTTCTTGTCTTTCAGCAGCTATACTAATTGAAGAAATAGATAGTAAAAGGAAGAGTAAAATAATATTTTTCATAGTTATTAATCTTAATGCTGTATTGATATTGAAAAAAGCAACTCATCAATATTAAGAGATAGAAAGTGATTCGATTAAATTATATTTTAATTTGTGACTGAGCAAACAGAACCGAAGTTCATTTTTACTACCTTACCATCACTATATTTGCAGTACCTATCAGTATTTGAAGTCCACTGCTGCATAAGTACTCCAGCAAAAGCATTAATTGATAATAAAAGCATTAGAACGGTCACAGTTGCTTTGCTCTTTTTACTCATAATTCGAACTCCATTAGTGTTTAGCTTAATTACAGTTAAATATGAATACTCAATAAAGGTAAGTATCTATCATATAGGTAACTGTATCATTATTATAGGGCAAGCTAAACCTATGTTTATAGAAACTAGAATTCATGATGATAGTCTAAAGATAGTAGACAGAGCCATCATTATTACAATTGATGGTTTTTAAAAAACCCAAACAAAGAAAACCCCCTTACGCATTCACGTAAGGGGGTAATCGGAATAGAGAGCTGACGATGACCTACTCTCACATGGCCGGGGCCACACTACCATTGGCGCGATGATGTTTCACTTCTGAGTTCGGGAAGGGATCAGGTGGTGCCATCATGCTATTGTCGTCAGCAAA